>NZ_BJUY01000005.1 GCF_007988865.1 Alkalibacterium kapii
ACTATAAGATATGCAACCGCTTACTTAGGCGTTTACATTAATTTATTTTGCTTCTTAATCGGTGGTTGTGTTAAGAAGTAAATTTTGAGTCAGCTTCAGAAGTTTTACTTGTTTTTTCTTCAACTACTTAAGAAAACGGTTCTCCTTTAGTACTTTATAAAAACTTAGATTAAACTGCTTAAGCTACGGAGGTTTCTTCAGCAGTTTATCGTTATCTTTCACTCAATGCTTAAGCTAAGAAAGACTTTTTCGCTGCGGCGAAAAAGTTCATTTTTAAATTCTTTCGTTCAAAAAAACCGTCTGACTAGTTATGGCTAGTAGACGGTTTTTAAAATTTATGATTTATTTGCTTTTACGGTGGCCTTTTCTTAATAGGTCATTCACGTTTTTAACTGGGTTGAAAGTCGTGATAGGCACTTCCACAAATAGTGTATTCCAGTTATCCATCGAGCCGTTCCAAAGTCCTGGATGTTCCAGCGCTTTCAAAGGTCGGCCTTCATGTGTTTTTTCACTGATAAAGTAGCGGTCTTCGTTCGCATATTTGCTTAAATCAAACTTGTCTCCCTTGTAATCTCTGACAAAACAGACCAAATCGACAGGATTAAAGAATTCTGAGTTATTTAAAATTTCTACTTTTTCTTCATCATTTAAATCGATTTCTGACTTTTCACAAATTTGCAAGTCAGTAAATCTGCCGTTATCGACAACAAACGGTCCGCCGCCGGGTTCGCCTTGATTCTGGACCATGCCACACACTCTTAAAGGACGGTTTAAAAAAGCCAGCGCCTTTTCTTTTGTCAGTTCATCTTTGAAATGAATCGTCAGGGTATCGTTTATAAAGTCGTTGATCTCTTTTAAATCATAATCATCGGACATCAGATCTTCAATGTACTGATCGATTTTTTTCTTCACTTCAACACCGAGTGAAGCCAGTTCTTTTTTCGAATGGATCGTATCTTCTATTTGACTGCGGTGACAGACATTATCGATATTTTTAATGAAAATGATGTCCGCATCAAGCGCATTCAAATTCTGTAGCAAGGCACCATGCCCGCCTGGACGATAAAGCGTTTCGCCATTTTCCAGTTTGAAAGGCTCATTATCCATATCAACAGCAATCGTATCGGTTTCTGGACTCTGGAATGAGTAGCTAATATTCAAATGTTCGTTTTTTTCCATCAATGGATCAACGTAATCATTAAACATCTTTTCATGTTCTTTAGCTATTGTGAAATGAAGTTCAACATTATCTTCATTTAAGTACTGCTCGCCTTCATAAATATGTTCGTCGATCGGTGTCGTTGTTCCCCAATCATAGCGATGCATCTCAATCAACGCTTTCGGGTAGAAGCCGTAATTCAGTTCTCCTTCAAGTAAGGCGCGAACGATAGCTAAGCGTCCTTCATGTGTTTCTTTATCGATCGTTTCTGGTGCCATCGCTTTTTCGATTTCTTCGTAAAATGCAAACTCTTCTAAATGATCGATGAACCGCATGACAAAGTCTGTCTCTTTTTCATCTTCTAAAAATGTGTACAGCGCTTTAAACATACGTGTCGCCGCACCACTTGCTGGTATAAATTTAACACATTTCTGTTTCAGGTATTCTTTTGAGACTTCGCTTGGCTGCTCGAAGTCTTCTTTGGTGACCGCCCGGGTAATATCTACTGACGGTGTCCCTTTTTTAAATTTTTCTATCGACATGTATCTGCCACTCTCCCGTTTCTTTATAAATTATATGAAAAATTGGACCGATTTTATGCACAGGTAAAAGGAATAAATAGACAACAGCTCGTTATAAGTGTATCTTTTTAATCTTTCTCTACTCCTTAAATATAGCATATCCCATGCACTAAGACAATTGAGACACCGCTATTCATCCTGTCATTTAACGACTGCTCTGTTTTTTAATAAGTGCCTAACTGTTTCATTGTCGAAATGTTTATATAGTATGATTAGCTTTGTGAAGTTTGACGTTTTTTTATCCACTTTTTAAAACACTGAATTATTTAGTAGACGATTTTGTCAAGGCTTTGACAAAATCAACCTTTACAAAAGATCTATTTTCTGTTTGCTTGAGCAGTTGAATAAATTTTTGTGTAAACTTCTTAAGATAACGAATTATATTAAGAAGTCTCCTGTTTCATGCAGCTAACTGCTTAAGCTACGGGTTTATCTTCAGCAGTTTCCTGTTTTGAAAGTGGAACTTCTTAAGATACTGATTTGCTTAGCAGTTTTACACAATCCAACTAAAACTTCCTAAGATAATGGATTAGCTTCAGGAGTTTCGTGTTTCGCACGGCTAACTGCTTATGCTACTGATTTTGCTTAAGCAGTTCTAAGCAGTCTAACCCAAACTTCTTAAGAAAACCCCGAAATTCAACCCATCCAATGATGAACTTTTTCGCCTCGGCGAAAAATGTCCAATCAAAAAGTCCCTTACTGAAAAATAAAGTAAGGGACCACAAATTCAACTTATGTGTACATATACTGGACTTGCGGTGATGTAGTAAGTTTCGCCTTTAGAATTTCCAACCTGATATTGCTCACTGCGCCCAACTTTTAATTTTTTGACAACTGTCGGAAAGTGTTGTCCCATAGTCAAGTATCCGAAAACGTCAGCGTCCTTCCAGCTTGGCTTTTTATAAAAGCGCAGTTTGCCGGGATAGTGACTGGTCAATCTCTTGTTTTTAAAGAGCGGCTTTCCTGCTGCCTTCTCATTCTTGTCTCTCTCAGGGTTAGTTTGAGCATTCGAAACTGATCCGGGTCGTCGATATTTATGTCCTGCAGCAACGCAGATCCCTTCAATTACTGCTTCTGCTGCTGCAAAAAAGTTAGCATCTTCTTTATAAAACTCAGCGTCTTGCCTGTTATCGATAAAACCGTATTCCAAAATGATCGTTTCCGTTCGCCCAGTCAAACGGTGCATGTAATAATAGTCCACGCCTTTTTTCATTTCACGCTGAAAGACACGGCGTTTAGGCAAACCTGTTTTTTTCACAACTCGGTCGACAAGATCCGCTGCTAATCGTGACCGGCTGTGGATGGAAGAAATCCCCTCGACTCCCCGTGCTTCGCCGTTAAAGGCATTGAAGTGATTGGAGAGACATAAATCATACTGGTTTTTGATCCGGGCTACGCGCTGAAAAGGCTCGAGTGTCGTATCGCCTGTTCGAGTCAGCGCCACATCAACGCCCAGTACTTTCATTCGCTTGTACTGATACAAACTCATTTTCAGTGTCCAGTCTTTTTCATTTAAACCAAAAGCTCTGGCTCCAGTGTCTTTTCCACCGTGTCCGGCATCAATATTCACTGTTTTTGTCATGTAAATTCCTCTTTTCTGATCAAAATAAATTACGTTTTAATTCACGTCTAAATCTTTTCTAAAATGAGCCAGCTTCTTACCGACGCGTTGTTTCCACTGATACACAGTCTTCCTAGAAACACCGTACTTTTTGGCCATTGCCGACACATTCAAGCGTAGTATCACGGCGTCTTCAAGGTATTCTTTTTCCTGTTCATTCAAACAAGCAAACATTGACTGAAACAGCTCCCAGTAGACCACCGATTCTTCACTTCTATCATTTGACATGGGAGCTTCAAAAACACTGGTATCGATCACACCAGATTCACGCTCTCGTTCTTTGGCAGCTTTTCTCAACTCATCCAAAATAGCCCAGCGCACGCGTTGGTAGGCAAACCCTGTAAAACGGTAATAATTCTGTTCTTCTCGCAAATCTTCAGGAAAAACTTCATACGCCTGGATCAAATTTAGTCTTCCAATTTGTACATAATCATCGTAGTAAGCTTGTGTGTATCCCACGTGGCAGGCTTTCAACACGCCATAAACGAGTGACTCATGCACGAATAGAAAATCTGTTGCCAACTCATCTGTTAACTGTCGCTTCATTTTATCCTCTAATCCGAAGATCTTCTCGGTTAATTTATACAAGGCCTTGTATGACTCTACTTTACGGCGTTCTATACTTTTGTTCAAAAGACCGATTCCTCTGATTTCATTGCCGGTTTGAGCCGGTCCATTAATTTTGGCAAATAAGACATTTTAAAAGGTATGAAAATAATGTCATTTATTATCAAATCTTTATAATAAAAGCAGGGCAATTGACTGTTTTCTACAATTGGTCATAAAAAAGCACTTGGGACTATTGTTTCGATTCAATAACCGAGTCATTAAAATAAAATTTCTCTCATAATCTTAAAAGTGTATACCTTATACATAACTTAGTGTATAATTTAAAAGTAAACGTTTACATATATTGTCAGTATCTAAGGAGGAATGGTTATTGAACTATGACGAAAGCTATAAGAAAGAAGTCTTTGATCGGTTTAACCTTTACGTGAACGATTCACAGAAAGAGGCATCGAATTATCTTGAGATGAGCCCCCCACCCGCTTATACTTATTTACTTGATTTAACACCGGGCAATATGCTTGAACACATAGATTTAGCGATCGAACAGAAATACTTGCTACTGAATCATGAGACCTTTTATATTTATGACTTATCCAAAGAAAAAAGCACACCTTACAACACATTGGTTTTCCAGCTGACTGGTTCACCACTAAAATCGCTGGAAACCACCGCAGTAGTCATGTCGCGCTACTTTAAACATTTGAACATAGATTACCGCTGGGTGCGTCAGTTCGGATTGGCTTTAAGAATAAAAACATGTTGTCCTTTCGTTTTGGGGTCTTATTATTTCACTCCCGACCGTGGCGTAGTCAAACGTCCAGGTAACTGGATCGCCTTTCATCATGTGCGTGACATGCATCCACACGCTGAGGGCACTCTTTTCAGTATCACCAAGGGGCATCAGTTGCTGACGAATCAGTCATTCAAACATATGAAACACCTCGCTCACCAAACGCGTCTTATGGCGGAATCACAGAATAAAGTTGTTCGCGAATGGCTTGAACTGCGTGAAAAACAAAAAGGGACATACACTGAGGATAACATCATTGACCGACTGTCAACGTCCTCCGTTTTCACTATGAACACACCCCCGCTTTCGTCCTGGATGATGACGATCATTTATTTACAGTCACTCGATCTGATTTCACAGTCCCTGGAAGAAGGCGACCCACTGATCGACGACATTAAAAAGCGCCATAAAAAGAATTTACTGGCTGATGAAGATGAATTGGACTATCAGGATTATTAAAGTGAAATTTTAGTTTAAGTTAAAAGTTTCAGGATCAGTGTCTTGTAAGTAATTCAATAACCGTGCAGATTGTTAGTTTTTAAAATAATGGTCTGCACGTTTTATTGTAATGAAGTTGTTTTTTGAAGAGGAAATGGATTATTCGAAAGGTATTGTGAGGATTTTTGTCCGAATTCCTATCGATTAGCGCTATTCGACAGGAATCAAAAGGATTGCGTTTCAGAATCCTTTCGATTACGGCTATTCGAGAGGTTTTTTATATTACCTTGCCCTAACTTCCGTCGATTAGCTAACACTTTTAAGTAGTTTTTTTCAGATCGGTGATTTTGTCAGGCAGCTGACAAAATTGACTACATAAGCTCTTTAAGTGGATTATTCGAAAGGTATTATGAGGATTTTTGTCCGAATTCCTCTCGATTAGCGTTATTCGACAGGAATCAAAAGGATTGCGTTTCAGAATCCTTTCGATTACGGCTATTCGAGAGGTTTTTTATATTACCTTGCCCTAACTTCCGTCGATTAGCTAACACTTTTAAGTAGTTTTTTTCAGATCGGTGATTTTGTCAGGCAGCTGACAAAATTGACTGAACAAGCCTTTTTTTCTGTAAACAAAACATTATAAAAATCTAATAATTTATTTTCGTGAGTTTTTGATTCTTTTGCATATATATATAGTAGACACAAAATTTAAGGAGCGAAATCATCATGATAATTAAAGAACGAAGCAAATCAATCAGCCATCTTATCCTGGAATCCCTGAATAAGCGGTCACGATTAACTTCTTTAGAAAAAACTCAATACGATAATCAGGTGAAAGGTTACAGTGGCGAAAAAGCGTTTGATTTAAAAGCCGCAAAAACAAACTTACCGGGCTTAATGATCAACGATTTATTACTGAGTACCCGCGATACATATTATCAGATCGACTCTCTACTGGTTACCGATGATCACATTTATTTATATGAAATCAAAAATTACTATGGACAGTACCACTATACTAATGGAACGCTTCATAACGAGACTGGTTATTCTCTCCAAAATCCTGTAGCTCAGGCGGAACGTAAACGTATTTATTTACAAAATCTACTAATAAGTATCGGTTATCGATTAGACATTTCTAATCATGTAGTCTTTATCAATCCTGACTTTTATATTTATGATTTGCCTAAGATTCCAGGAATTCTATTTGCTGGACAATTGGCAAAACACTTTGAATCGATTATTGAGTCCACCCCTGACCAGAAGAAAACGAATGCATCATTGGCAAAGAAATTAGTACGTATGCATGATCTGACATATCGTCCAGGAAACTTACCAGAATACCATTATGAAAAACTGAAAAAAGGTGTTTTTTGTCCAAATTGTCTCTCTCTTTCTGTAAAAGCTACTCGACAAACACAAATATGTTCGGTATGTGGACACAAAGAAAAAGCTGTAGATGCAATCAATCGACTTGTAGAAGAATTACAACTATTATTTCCAGAACGTCCGTTGACCAAACGCCTTGTATACGACTGGTGTGATGAAGCATTTACCTTGTACCAAATCAAAACAGTCTTGAAAGAAAATTATCGATTGTATCCTGCTGGTCGAAGCAGTTACTATAAGTGATTTTCGCTTGATCAGTTTTTCCAATGCTGTTATTTTTCGCCCGGCGAAAAATTTCATCCTTAAAAAGCTCTGGTTTTGAGTTATTCGAGAGGAGTAAACATGAAATTTATTAAAATTCCTGTCGAATACGGCTATTCGGTAGAAGTATGTCAGAATTCTATCGCGAATCCTTTCGATTAGAGCTATTCGAGAGGATTTTAGCAACAATCTACCAAAACTCCTACCGATAGGGCACCACTATACACACCCAAAAAACAGTGAGCTATCAAATCAATGGCAGCTCACTGTTTACTCTTTCAATTCACTTCTTATAAATGGCCGTCTGCTTTTAACTCATCTTGAATTTTTTCAGCTAAAGCAAGATAGTTATCGCATGAGTCATTTCGGACAGTAAAGCCGGCAGATTTGTAGTCACCTGTCTCGTCGATTGCTGGCAGTTCTGACAAGTCTAGTAAATCTTGAGTTTCAACTACCTTTTCATTCAGCGCATCCATTTGGACATTGAACCCGATACGATAAGGTTCATCATAAGACACACTTTCATATTTTGACTGACGGTAGAATGGTTTAAGTTTTGGATCCTCGATATCTTTTGGATCATCCGCAAAAATCTCGTCATAACGTACTTCTGTTATCGTGTCGCCATCAAGAATGACTTTCAAATATGCAGTCAAGCCGTTTCCTAAGTCTTCTGCGATCCCGTAGTAAGATTCGCTCGTTGGCTGACTTCTCATTTCATCGATTTTTTCAGCAAGCGGCAACATGGATTGTTCAATACTATTTGAAGCACCTGACACAACATCAAAGTCACCGGTCACACGCTGCTCTTCAAGCATCTGATCTTCAACCAGGACAACACTCTCGATCCAAGCTGCGCCTTTCTTGTCTCCCATATCAAAGTTGTATTCTGACAAGCGCTTAGGAACGTCCTGATAGAAACGGTTATAATAATTTGGTCGTGTTTGTTCATCGAATTGAACATGCACGATCTCGTTATCAGATTGAACCAATTCGAATGTTCCCTCATGACCCTGTCTGAAACGCTCTTTGGTGCTATAGTAATCCCCTTTAACTAATCCCAACTCAGGCTGAGCGCTCCACTCAAGCTCTGTATTGCGTATGTAGGCACCTTCAGTCGTTGCCTCAGTTGTGGCATCCACTGTTTCATCCTTTTTCTCTGTATCATCTTCAGTGGCTACTTCCTCTTCAGGCTTCTCGCTCTCTGCGTCCGCACTGTCCTGACAAGCTGCCAGTAAAAATACTGATGATAATACCATGAACTTTTTCAAAAATCTTGACATATTAAAAACCCCTTTATGTGATGTTTAACACAATCTATTTGTTAAACTAAGTATAAAGAAGTTTTGATTGTGAGTAAATGAACGATACACAGATGTTTCCTACACAAAATCCAGATTCTCTTTTTTTCGGTGTTCAGACAAAGTTTCCCCTGTCACTATTTTAAACAAACGGCTAAAATAATCCGCATGCTGAAATCCCAGCGTTTCTGCAATCTCATAATTTTTCAAATCGGTCGTATGCGCCAGCACCGTGACTCGCGTTATTGTGACACTTTTCATATATTCATTCAACGTTTCACCCGTTTCCTTTTTAAACACATCAGACAAATAATTTTTATTCATAAACAATCTTTCCGCAAGTGACTTTATCGTCCGCTGCCTCGGATCACTCAGGATCAATTCGCTCACTTTAGCAATCAATGGCTGCTTTTCACTATAGCAATATAAATATGAAACTATTTGGCTCAGACCCGTCACTGCTATTTTAAAAAGTTGACCGCTATTCTTTTCTTCTAGATAATTTTGATGCATAAAGTCAGCCGGTGCTTTCAGTCGATAATGTTTGAGCCACGGGTAACGTTGGCATAAGGCTTCGTCCAGAACCTTCAAACAAGACACATATTGAACCACCGGCTCTAACTGATCGAATGCGTCAACTCGCTTTATATACGTATCAATAAGCTGTTTCAACTTATCTATATCTGTAATCGTCTCGACCATTTGTGGGATCAAATCATCATAAGGAGCTCCTGTTTCTCTTTTTTCAACAACCTTTTGGTCCAATTCTTTTTTCAGCTTACTGAAAAGCTGATCGATATCACGCTCGCTGACTGGTTTCACAACATAGTCAACTATGCGGTGTGTGATCGCTGCCTTGGCATAATGAAAGTCCTCATACTCACTCAGGAAAACGACCGGCAGTTCTTCATCGATCAGTCGGGTCTCTTTTAAAAATTCCACCCCATCCATCACCGGCATGCGAATATCAGTGACCACACAATCGACGTCGTGCATTTTTAAATAGTTCAGTGCCTCTAATCCATTTTTCGCTTCGTAAACCAGCTCAAAATCTTTCTGCACATCCAAGTGCGCTTTTCGATTGAATTGGATCCGAAAAATCTCCCAGTCATCCACCAGCATGACTTTATACATCATAACCCTTCCCTTCTTCATTTATTTTAGGCATGTCTAACTCTAAAGTCACTTTTGTCCCAACGCCACGATCGCCTTCTAGATAAACCTCACCTTTTGCATTTCCATAATCTTTTTCACCGTTGCCAGCCCGATTCCTGATGACTGATTATCGCCCGTTTGAAACAACTCAAATACTCGTTCTTTGTTTTTTGAATCGATCCCGATCCCATTATCCTGGATAGTAACAGACCCGGGCTGAGCTGGATCAGAAGAAAACGTCAACTTTAAAGATTGATCAGGTTTTTATATTTATATGCATTTTCTAAAATATTAGTGATGGCTTGCTGGAACAAAATACGATCAGCATAAACTCTATCTAACTCCCCGAGATAGTCGACCATGCAGATCGTTTCAGGATACGCCAGCTCCAATCGGCTCAGAACGGTTTCAATGATCGGCGTTGGTTCAATCCACTCTGCGTCTGCCTCCCTGGTCCCAAGCATGGCGTAACTAAGCAGAGACTCGATCAGCTGGATCATGTCGTCAGTCACGCCCTGAATCTGCTTCAAATAAGCGAGACTCTTTGCATTCAAACTGTCTCTTTCATCTTCTAATAAAACCTCAGCATACGCACTGATCGCCCGGGCAGGTGTTTTTAAGTCGTGTGACACCATCTGTACAAACCGCTCCAAGCTTAGAAGCGTCTCGTGCAAACGTTCAGTACGCTCATCAACTTTATCTTCCAATGTCTGGTTAAGTTTTTGAATCTGATTCAACGCATACTGGTAGTCGGTAAAGTCACGGACCACGCTGACGAGACGGGTTTCTTGGTCAGATAAGGCAACCTTTTTTAAGCGCATTGACCAGTACCGTTTGTCTCCATCGTACGTCTTGATCTCGATTGCTTCATCTTTTACAGTCTCGTTCGTTTTAATGTCCTCCAGCCAGTTCTCTTTTTCATTTTTTTTATTGATAAAACTAAAGAAAGACTTTCCCAGAACTTCTACCTGTTCGTATTTCAACGTTTTTAAAACAGAAGCGGAAACTTCTAAAATCGTCCCTTGTTCATCACACTCAAAGACCAAATCATCCATGGATTCAAATAGCGTCTGATACCGGCGAGCAGATTTAAATAACCGGCTTTCAGACTCAAGATGACGCTCCAGAAAGTGAATCGTCACCCCACTCAGTAATGTAAATAAAATCCCACTGAAAAACAGAAGAAACCCTAGCTCTTTCGTAAAACGATAGTCAATTATCGTGATCGGAGCATCGTGAAACAAGTGAGCTTGGATCTGGATCGATACCAGCATAAACACTAAGCCAAAAGTGACCATTGAAGCAAAGACACGCGTATTGAAGCGCTGACTCGTTTTGACAGCGAGACCCAAAGCCTTTTTGACAAAGGGTAAATGCAACAAAACAAACGTCACTGCAAGTAAAAGCCATTCCATGATCAATCCGCGGATCAAAAACACTCGAACAACTGAAGCATCGATCGAAGTCAACGCCTCCCCTGGCCAATACGAGCCGTTCAACTGGATCAAAGGTTGAAACAAAACAGCATAAAAAAGCAGTCTAAGAACGGAATAAGCACTTTGAATAACGACCGGATGATTGAACCACTGTTTCTCTTTATTCCTACTCTCCTGACCGTATCCATGCAGGAAAATCAGTAAATACAGACTCAGCATTGGCACAAGCGAAGCCCAGCCGTTCGTTGGCCCCATAATATACGGATATAAAAACAATCCCCCAAAAGTAATACTGATCAAACCGTAGACTTTCCCATAGCTCAACGAAATGAGTAGTGGAAATAGAATACTCCAGACAAAGTTTATAGAGACCGTATCGATAGCGATCTGGAATGAGAAGAAAATCCTCCCAATGCCCAAAAGACCCGCAGCGATTGCAGTTAATAAGTGGCGTCTGTTGAGTGCCATTCTGTTTTTTCTATTTGCCGTAAAATATAATTGTTCCTGAACCATCACATGTCTACTCCCTTATTTATTGCTCAAAAATTAACATAACCACACAGAATAATCTGTTAAATAACTTTCATTATCATAACATGAAAACACTCACCATTTAATGACAATTAAGTGATAAAACCAGCTGACTGACATCAATTTCTACTGAAATTTCGCCTTCAAACTGTTACAGCGTGCATTTTTTATGTTACTCTATATAGATTCAGTGTAAGAGGGGAAAATATATAATGAATGCAAAGTTAATACAAAAAATAACAGAGTTTGAAATTAAAACACTTTTGAGAAACAAACCTTAGAAGCCACAAACGAATGTTACGCCTAAAAGCAATTCGCTTACTTTATCGAACGCCACAATATATCGATTGCAAAGAGATGGTTAATAGAAGAGGTCGTTTCCCACTATCTGTTTAGATGAATGAAGCACAAAAAGAAGTATTATCCAACGATTCAGAATTTCTTACAAATTACAAAATAAGTACTGGATTTCGACGAAGGAAAAAATTCTTTGCGAAGACAACTTGTCAGAAACTTATCTCGAAAAACTTCTATCATTAATCGAATACGTACTCTTTTAAAACGTCGATGGTACAGTCTGGTACTAGCAGAAGCTGCCGAAACGGCTGAGGAAGTGTCCACTGACATTACTAATTCTAAGAATGAAGTTATTTCAAAATACAGCATAATACAGTCAGAAACATCAGAAAAAAGTAAGCGATGAATAGCTGAGTACCTACAAATTAAAATCGGACACCTCTATAATGAGAACTGTCCGAAGGGTATAATAGACTGAATGTCTAGCGACGTTCCACCTGCACCTTTGGATTCCATGGCAAATAAGCCTCCAAAGGTGTTTTTTTTTGGAAGGTAAGTTAAGAGGTAGTCCAGATATATTCGCAGATGTAATCCATCAATTTGACGGCGCATATCCGTCTTTCCACTCACAATAAAAATATATTCTACTTGAGTAAAGTCAACGAGTTTCATTGAATGACATCTCCGCGGGGAGAACTCGCAATGTCGAGGATTCGATCCCCTCATAAACTAGTAGCTCTGTCTGACTATTTTTTAAATGTACCACCATTTTCTGTGAATAGACCTTCGAAATGCGTCGGCGATCAGTTTTATCGTCATGTAGGGTTACCGGTATGATAGACTGTTTATTCTTTTCCAAAATAAAACGTCCTGTGTACTTAAGATATCTCAAGTTTTACAAGAGGCCGCTAGGACTCACAGGTGCCTAACTATTCATCGCTTACTGTTGTCGGACCTCCACTTGTACCGCAAATGATTATTTAATACAAGTGATCCCCGTTTTTAGCGTTCACTTGTACCGCAACCAAGTATTCGATACAAGTGAGCTTCATTTAATTTGTCACTTGTTCCAAATACAGTCTATTTTTAGATCGATGCAGTTATTTTTCGCCGGGCGAAAAATCTCATCTCAAGCTTTTAAGTGCAAAACATCCTTTCTATACTTGACCTATTCAAAAAGCCCACCATAATCGGCAGGCTCATTTTAAAATAATATAAATAACTAAACAAGCTCCTCCATTTCCTTTGCCAAAACCGGACTCTCGATACGCATAAAGGTTCCTTCACTGGATTGTCTTCCCAATACATCAATACTACCGTACCAAATGATGTAACTATCAATGATGACAAAGCGATGAAAAATATTCTCTTGAGCTTTCACAGTTAACCTAGTTTTTTCCAACTCGTCTATCAACCGTTCTTTACTTTCACGGTGTTTAGTACTCTTGATTTCAGAAGCACTTTTAGTCATTATGTTAACATCTGTATCAAGCTCTACTAGATTATTCAACATTTTATTTAGCTGCTTGTAAGACAAAGAAGGACTACTGACTAGAACATTCTCTTTAGATCCCTTTAAGTCTGTCAGCAACGCATCGTAGTAATCATCTGTACCGTAAATTGCTTGTCTCGAGTTTTCCTGATTGTCACTTTTTAACTCATAACCCATACTGGCATATCCTTTTAACCGTTTCTGATACATTCGTTCGAGTACCGGTAAGTGAATGTCTGCATAGTCATAAACGCGCACATCAGACTTGCCTTCATGTAACCGATGCAACCTGCCGGCATACTGCTGAAGTCTTCCTTTCCAGGAGAAAGGCATCGCAAGAAACAGTGAATCTAACCTTGAGTCATCAAAACCTTCTCCGATGTACTTACCCGTCGAAATTATTACAAATGGGACATCAGATTCATGAGCTTCAAGTTTTTCCATGACTTCATTATTTTTCTTCTTACCCTGATTCCCACTTAAAACAAAGACATTATCCAGTTCTTCTTCCAAGAGCGCTTTCAATATCTTGATATGCTCAATTCGCTCAGTCAAAATCAGACTATATCGTTTTTCTTTTGCATTTTCGAGGACATCTTCAACTATCAATCGATTTCTGTTATCGTTATTGATCAAGTCAGAATAGAGGTCCTGAAGATTATCTCCCTCTTTTATCGATTGATCCAAAGGAGTGAACCTTGTAACTAACGTGTGACTGAATGGACGTTTTTCTGCTTGTTTCTTGGCATCGTCCTGATACCGAATGTCACCACATTGCATATAAATAATCGGCTGATGACCGTCTTTCCGGCGAGGCGTTGCAGTTAAGCCGTACACATGCTTTGGATTCGCCTGCTTTAAAACACTTTCAAAACTGAAGGCAGAAATATGATGACATTCATCCACAATGATCATACCGTAATTCTTCACACACTCATTTACTGTTCCCTTGCGATACAGTGACTGCAGCAATGCAACATCGATTTTATTCGTCAGTGTCTTCTTGCCTCCACCCAACTGGCCAACAAAAGACTTAGCACTTTCTGATTCTGGCCATTCGAGAAACTCATCGATACGTTTCCTCCACTGAGTGGCCAAAGAGACTTTATTAACTAAAACCAGTGTATTCACTTCTTTTTCAGCTATTAAATTAATGGCCGCAACAGTTTTTCCGAATGCAGTTGAACCGCATAAAATTCCGGTGTCATGTTCAAGCAGACGAGTCACCGCTTCTTGCTGCTGAGGACGTAAAATCCCTGTAAATTTAACTGGGATATGATTCCCTTGATTCCTTTCATCTTCCACAATCACATTGATTCTCAAAGACTCTAACAAAGTAATGACTTTTTCTTTAAGTCCTCTAGGCAGAAGTAAATGGTCCGACGTTTCCTCATGGCAGGAAATAACACGCTGCACCCGATACGTCGACCGTCGCATCGCCTGAAGCTGATAGAATTCAGGATTGAAAAATGCAGCCATCCACTTCAAATGACTTAGGCCTTTAGATGATATTCCTTCTTTTTTAATGTATACCATGTTACTTAATTTGATATGTACAGTTTTTGGGAAATCCCTACTTTCAATAGGCGGTCGTGATTCATTTCTATCACTTAATGAAATCTCACCGTTCTCTTCTTTAAGCTTTTCAATAAATACAGCCAGTTGCTCACTGGAAACCTTTTCGATACTAGACAAATAAGCCCACTGATCCTCAATCGGCTGAAAGTGTGTATCTATAAAGAGACTGTTTCCATTTGCTCTGGCTTGCTTTTGTAAAGGCAGGGCGATCAGATTCCCCAGTCCTCCTTTGGGTACAGTATCCTGATTGGGAAACAACCGATCAAAGGATGCAAAGTCAAGCTCATGGCGTTTCGTCATCGCCTGCCTTATCAATTCCGACCCAAGTTTTCGTGCAGTAGAGGCCATCACTTCTGTCTGAAAGAAAACCCAGCAATGCGCGCCGTTTCCTGACTGTGACCGTTCAACAGACATCGGAATGCCAAATGTGCTGCAGACCTCTCGTAATGCTTTCACATCTTCATTCCAGTTTTCACCATCTAAGTCAATGGCTAAAAAATAGCATGTGTCATCTGTAGTTATCGGAAAGACTCCGGCAATCAGGTTGCCTAGAAGATGCTCTCGGATGACTTCAGGTGTATACGGAGCATAGGTATTGTCATCCGTTCTTTCCCAGAAAGGTAACTTTTTAGGTGCATAGCCGGGCTTCCCGGTTTTGGAATGAATAAACTTTTCCGCATAGGCATCCGTTCTGCCTTTGAATAAAGAATGATAGAGCTTTATTTTTTCGGTTGGGGCAGCGTATTTATCGATACCTGATGCCTGCTTACTACTTGACTCTTTTTGTTTATGTTTAATTTCCAAAGGTTCACCCGAGAGTTCGCTTACTGTTTCTTCAATAACGTCACTGCTCTGCGAAGACTGGAGTTCCTCTTCAAGTTTATGAATCTTACGTTTTAACTTTTTGTTTTCAGTAGTCAGTTCTTGGATTTTTTTCTCATAATAGTCCCGGTTGAAAGTCATAGATGCCCTACCTTTCATATGATTAAAAGTCGTTTTATAAATACAATTTATTTTTAGATATCTTCTCAATAAATTTACTTTCTCTCAAGAACAATCCAGTAGATTTAGTCGAAATAATAGCACCGTTGTTCGGAACACTTTTAAACTGACATCACCATACTTCAATTCCAGTCGGTTGTATATCTGTCCATATGTCCTCTTCATAATATTCTCCAGGTTTCGCATGTTTAAATGGATTGTCAAGTTTAGGAATCAACATGATGGTCCCGTGTTCATTGAATTTGACGAAGTACTCTGGAGTCAAATCCAGAGTTTTCGCTTCAGAAGATGGTATCGTCACAACAACTGATCTTCCTTGCTTGCGCAGCTTAGCTGTCCCCATAACAATCACTCCTCGTCTTTAATTATACTTAGCAGTCTCGATTAATACAATTATCATACAACAGTATTATTATAAAGCTACATACGAACATTCTGGATCAAGGTATTTCAGTTGAGGTACAAGTGATATCAGAATACCTGCCCAGTTGTTCCGAATAAGCAGTCTCGGCACAAGTAACCCTGAGTTAAAACAGCTACTTGTACCGCAAACCATTTTGCAAGATAAGTGAGCTAACTTTCTTTTGGCACTTGTTCCAATTAAGACCTCTTTGGTAACAAAGTTTATGATTTTGTCAGCTCAGCTGCCAAAACCTTCTCAATAATACATTCCAATCAAAACAAATGACTGCACTAAAACACCCGCTCTGAAACGCGGATGCGGGTATTCTAGTGCAGTCATGCTATTCATACTTTCTTTTCTTAGCATTCCATTTTTTTGAGAATGTCTCTTTATTTATCATCGCTTGAAAAGGTGGATCGATAAATGAAATAATCACCATAATGACCTCACTCAAGCTTAATCCTGAATAATTCATAGCTCTATAATTTAAGCTGGTTTCTTGAATAAATTAATCGTTCTTGGAAAAATTGGGAATTTTTCTACAAAATAGTGCGTTCTCGAAGTAGATTTTAACTAAATGAACCTTCTTACGATTCTCTTGTTTGTTTGAAGGCATACTTCTCCCTTGTAGACGATTGATTCAAAAAATTAACGTGATGACTGATTTAAATCCATTGACTGGATCGCCGTAGGCGCTCGAAGACCCTATAGAATTCAGTTTGATACACATGATAACTCGACAATTTTAGATAGGCTCGTCTGCCTGTTTGCACAAGTTTGCCAGCGACTTTAAGGAATGTTAGTCGGATGGAATGAATAGTCATCCCTTGGTTCTTTTTATCAAAGCCGATAGTCTTTAGACAGTTGATGAGGTTGTATGCAAGCAGACTAATCATCATTCTGACATGATTTTCTAAGAAGCGTGGACTGTCTGTTTTATCGAAATAAAAGCCACTTTTCGCTTCTTTGATGAAATTCTCCATTGTCCCTCGCTTGCCGTAAAGAGAGAATATGACTTCAGGTGAGACATTATCGGATAGATTAGTCACAATGAATGCGTGTTGAAAGAGGAGTTCTCCTGCTTCACGGATTGATCGAATACAGACACGACGGGGTTTCGACCATGATTGTGCTTGATAAGGCATTGAAAAATACTGAACTTCCCGATCTTCCCATTTTTGGTTATCCCCGTAAAGAACGGATTGCTCAGCTAATTGACTTAACCTCCGATTGTTCTTTAATCGGATCACATACTGACTTTCATTTTCTTCACAAGACTCATACACCTCTGGTGTTGCGAAGCCGCTGTCCCCACGAACCAATATGTCAGTATTCGGTATGGATTCATTGTAGTGGTGTAACAATGGGTCGATAAAGGCTTTCACCCCTTTAGATGTGTACTGATTACCTGAACGCAGTTCAGCTTTTAAGAAATCTCCAGTCAGTCCGTCAAAGGCAACTAATGGGTGGTAGCCGTAGGTTTGATAATGTGCATTATAATCTGTTTGTTCTTGATGGCCAAAGGTATCTGAATGAGTGGAATCGAGATCAATGATTAACTCGGTGTCATTGCGAATCAAACGCGTTTTATCAATGAGCGACTGATTTAATGATTGTAATTGACCCACATTTTCCGTGGTGAAACGATCCAGAAACCGTGAAATTGACGATTGTGAGGCTAATTGTTTTCTGCCTAACACCATTTGAAAGACTGGATCCTGTCTTAACAGATTAGCTGACGAGTCTGCCGAATAACTAGCAATCAGTTGCATAATGAGCTGTTCTAATATCGCTAAATTATTATGCGTGTAGTAAGCACGGTTATCTTTAATGTCCAGAAGTGATTTTGCCAAATCAGAAAACTTGAAGGTATCCATTACTTCTTTAACTAAGACTAAACCCGAATCATTCGATAAACGACCACCTGTATGCGAAATGATGATGTTTGAATTGAATTTTACCTGGTTTTTGTGTAAGCTAATCATGAAGAGAACTCCTTTCTTATGGTTGGTTTAGACACCTTTACCATATCAGAATGGGGTTCTTTTTTCATCACTTAACAGGTGAAAATGAAAAAGTAAATTTAAGCTGCCGTTAGGCAGTTGGCACATGTTTCAACGAAAAGTATGAATTGTTCAGGTTAATTCATATTTTAAAACTTTTCTACAAAAGGCAAGCCATCTTGTCTGGATCGCATCATTCGTAATCAATCGTTCAATGACTTGTACAGAATCTTTCTCATAAGAGGTTTTTCTTTTAGATAAAGTATTGAATATAGCATCCTGTACGTTTTTACCATCAAATGGAAAAGTTATTGCCAGATAATAAATATCGTAAAAGTCTTTCATGCGTCCTGTCGCTTCCATAAAACGTATCATAGCATCAAGCTTTTCTGATAGGGTTGATTCCAAAGAATAAGTAAGAATCGTAGGGTTTTCAAAACCGTTGAGTAAGACAGGCAGTGTTCTAACAATAGGTGTGGGAACAATTGAATCTCCCACACCAAAGTCAATACTAAAAGGTGTTCTAGTCTTCCCTATCTCTCCCATAAGATTCACTCGCATACCATGATATTCACTTATTACACTAATTGGTTCTATGCTGCGTATCTGTATTATCATAAATTCATTATCACTCTTTTGCTCGATAACTGAGCGGACAAGTCTCTCTACAGAATCTGAATCATTGGGATGATTTTCTAATAAATAATCTGCATCAACTGTTGGTCTCGTTGTGAAATCGCTGATTGTATATAACAAAAATCCACCTTTGAGTATAAGTTGATTCTTATAGTCGCTTTTAGACAAGCGTCTAACAAATTCTTCTTGGAAAAATAGGTTTAACATCTGTTGAAAAGCAATGCCGTCATCTTTTGCTTTGTTTTTTAATCTAGCCAGTATTGAGGCACTTGGATCGTCTCTCATAACCACTTTCCTATCTGCGACTGCGTTTTATTAGTTATGTTAAAAACTTCTGCATATTCAAAAAGATGTCTGATATTCTTTTTTGGATCTTTGACATACCTTTTAACTGCATTCGTAAACACTTCTTTTTCAAGTTTGTTTTCATAACGCATGATATCACACATCGTACGATCTCGATCAAATATACTAACCTTAACACCATCAACTTCAAATGTGGATACACCAACTTTTAGGTAATTTGACATTTGATAGTAAGGTTCTATCAGAGGATAATCAATAGCATACTGACTCTTTTCGCTGTCACGGTCTACAGCTAGCTGCCAAGCTGTTGGAATTCTATCGGTATAGCCATAATGCATAAGAGCACTTTCGAGAAATATGACAGCTTCAGGGAAAAGTCTAGCAATAATAACTTCTTCTGCATTCACTCTATCCGCAAGTTCGTAGTAACCTTGTTTGATTTTAGAAAGCACTCCCTCTTCCAGAAGCTTCTTTATCTGCCGACTGTTAAGACCAAGTGCATTAAGCTCCGAAGTTTTCAATACTCCTCCATACTTTTCGAACTCATTGTAAATTTTTTGTTCATCAATCATCTTTTGCACCTCGTTATCCGCATTAGTTTTTCATTGCGGGTATATAGGATCATCATACCACGTTCTTAAAAACTTACAAAAGTTTTCCCCTCGTGGGTTATTGACGATTAATGAGTTATAGCTTTTTTGGAAGGTTTCCAGTACAAGTAGTGCCCAATTTATTGACTACTTGTTCCAAATAAGCAGTTTCGGTGCGAGACAGCCAATATTATAACCGCCACTTGTACCGCATTCCCGTTTTTGGTACAAGTGAGTCCTCATTTAGAGAAGCACTTGTGTCAAATAGCAATTTCTAAAAATAAGCTTGGTGATTTTGGCAGCTCAGCTGACAAAATCTACCTTCTTAAAAATCTTTTTAATGCTTTTCGTGAGTTTCTGATTCGTTTGCATATATATATAGTAACGACTTTTAAAGGAGCTAAACGAATTGATACTTAAAGAACGCACAAAGTCTGTCACTCATCGTATTTTAGAATCGCTGGATCACCGTACTACTTTATCCCTTAGTGAAAAAACTCAGTATGATAACCAGTTCAAAGGGTATGCTGGCGAACTCCAATTTGATAACAAGATGAAAGAAGCTGGAGTACCCGGGATACTGATCAGTGACTTGCTGCTGAGTACGCGAGACACTTCTTATCAGATCGACTCACTACTTATAACCGACACATGCATTTATCTATACGAGATCAAGAATTACACGGGGTCATACCACTACAAAGAGGGCGATATTTCCTCTGATTCTGGCCATTTGATCCATAATCCAATGAACCAGGCAGAACGTAAACGAGCCTATCTTCATAACTTACTCTTAATTAATGGTTATCAGATCAATATCATCGCTTACGTGGTCTACATTAATCCAGACTATTATATCTATTCATTACCTAAATCTCCTGCTATTCTATTCGCCGGCCAGCTAACGAGTCATTTTGAATCGTTATCAGGACAGGCTTCCATTCAAGACCATAAGTATTTAACTTTAGCTAAAAAACTATTAGTTATGCACAATAATTCCTATCGTCCGCTCAATTTACCTGACTATCCACTGGAAAGTTTATTTAAGGGAATTATGTGCAGCGAGTGCTTCTCGTTTGGGTACACGGTATCAAGGCAAATCCGTACCTGTACTATCTGCGGTCATAAAGAAAAATCAGCTGATGCCATTCACAGAAGTATCGAGGAGTTTCGTCTTCTTTTCCCAGAAAAACTTGTCACTAAGTAGGCTATGCTCAACTGGTGCGGGAATGACTTCTCAGAGTCCAGGATCAAACGAGTTTTGAGAAAACATTACCAGGTACACTCCTGTAGTAGAAGCAGTTATTACGATTAAACAGTTCGTAATGATATGCAGTTATTTTTCGCTGAGCAAAGAATTTCCATCCGATTTGAAGTCTACTGCTGTTGATTTTGGCAGCTCAGCTGACAAAATCTGCCTTCTTGAGGATCTTTTGAGCTTTTTAGGTACAAGTGACACTCAATTTTATTGTCTACTTGTTCCGAATAGACCGTCGCGGAACAAGTGACGGATATAAAAGTATGCTACTTGTCTCGCAAAACGGTATTCGGTACAAGTGAGCCTCTTTTCATTATCTACTTGTACTGCAACCGTCCATTTACCAAAAAAATAAGTCAAGGACAACTGATTCTGCAGTTGTCCTTGACTCTTTGAAGTTTCTACTATACTTTCACCCATCCACGAGCGATGGCTCGGCTGACGTCCCAAGCGTCCTTGCCTATTTTGTCCGGGGTGTTCACGGTGTCGATCAACAGTTTGTAGGTCCAGTAGAAGTGACCGTCGCCTTTTTTCCAGGCATCAACGGATGCTTCCTATATGGAAGGGATGAAGGTCTATTCTGTTTGATTGAAACAGCATATACTACCTGAGATTCTTGATTAAGTGTCATAAACCAGCCGGGGATCAGATATCTCAAAGAAGCATGCTATCTCTATCCATCAGTTTTGCATTAAAGTTGTAGTTGATTATCCAGTCCATGTTGGCTTCCGGTTCGTTGATGTTTGTCGCACAAGTCAGTCGATATGCCTTACATAACTACTCTTTTTCCAGAGCGGTTACATCAATGACCAGCTCATCATTACTGACTGCTTAAGCATAAAAAATGTGAGGCAACAAGACTTTCGCCCTCAAATAAGAACTAAGAAATATAGATACATATCTGTAAAAATTCTAAACTGAAATTCTTTGTCGAATCACTTATTTATTTCAATCTATTTTTTTGAAATTCTTTATCTCTCTATATAACGCATTGGTTTCTTCATCACCATAAAACTGTTGATATTTCTTTATTGCATAAGTGTCCATCATACCTGATATATAGTCTGTCACTTTTCTGAATTTGATATTTTCGTTTTCCTCTGAAGATTTGCTTTTATCCTCTTTGAAGCGATATTCAACCGGAAGCAACATTAGATTTTTGTTAAATTTGTTATCTGTTAAAGCTTCAAATAATCCGTTGGTTACTTTTGTTCCTAATCTTTCGTATAATTGAATTTCATTTGATCTGTTTACACCAGCAAAAGTACACTTTTTAATCCCTCTTACTAACTTCCAACTTCTAAAGCCTAATTCGTTCTCCCTAGATGTTCCAGTTATTTCTGCAAAATTATTTTTTAAATCTTTCACAGAAATTATATCAATATCATTTATCAATTCATTTACAATTATTGATGTTAACTCTTTCCGAAAAATGAATGAATACTCTTCAGAAGACTGATAAACTTTTGATTTTTCAGCTACTTTTTTAGCTTGGTCAACCCACTTTATAAACTCACCAACTTGAGATTCATAAGGATATTCGTTATGTTCAGCATTCTATTTTAAATCATAAATAAATTCATTAATTGAAAAGTAGTGTTTACTTAATGCATCTTCTAAATCATGAGCGCAATATGCTATTTCATCAGCAGCATCTACAATTTGAACATCTAGAGTTCGAGTACTTTTTTCCAATTCAAGTCTTCGCAAAAATTTGTTTATACTTTGAAATTGCTCATCATATAGAAATTTCTCATTGCCTTGTTCATACGACACATTATATTTAATTATACTTAATAGTGATCTAATAGTTAAGTTAAGACCAGCAAGATGTGGATGTTTCTTTTCTACTTGCATTAAATTACGTATGCTCTGGGCATTTCCTTCAAAACCTCCTCTATCTTTCATTAACTCATTTAACAGTCTTTCCCCATGATGTCCAAATGGTGGATTCCCTATGTCATGAGCTAGACCACCTAATTCTACTATATACAAATCTTTACTATTTCCATAAATTGATATCTCATTTTTAGAATCTAAATATTCCATACTCCATTTATGAACATTCTCAGCTATACTCCGTGCAATCTGTGCAACTTCTATACTATGAGTCAATCTATTTCTTTCAAATGAATCAGGATTTACAGCCATTAATTGCATCTTTCCTTGTAGTCTTCTAAAGGAGCTAGAATATAGTATACGAGCATAATCTTTTTGAAAATCATTTCTATCACGATAATCAGGCTCTGTATTCATCCGTGTTGCTCCAGCCTCACCAAGTAATGTTGATTGACTATTAATCAGCTCTTTGAATCCGTTTACATTTATCTTGTCATTCATTTTCATTCTCCTTTACATTTTTTTACACAACTTTAATAACTCTAGAAATTCTTATAATAATAGTGCCTTCCATTCTTTTTCCAAATCTTGATCTAAGGCAACTAAATCTAATGTATTTTCTTTATATAGTGCTCGAACTTCAATTAACCCAGAAAATGCAAAACGAGACCATCCAATAATGTTTAGTCGTAGTGAAAATTCAATAATCTCTCCCTTTGAACGTAGTCCAGCATCTATGCCATCTACTATACACAAGCATCCATGACCAATAAGCAACATCCGTCTAAGTTCAGGTTTATTTCCAAAGGGAATACTTTCTTTCCATGATTTTTCATGATAATATCTCTGTTTAACCGCCCACAATATACGAATTAATAATTCATTCAGCACAACTGGAATAGCCATCGTTGCACCAAAACGTATATCGTATCCTCTTTCAAATACTTTAACTGATAATTCTGCTAGATTAATCGTTTCCTCTTTAACTTTAAATTCACCAAACTCACAAAATTGCAACAGTTCATAGAATGGTATTCCGACACCACTTCCTCGTCCTGTCTTTCCTCTTTTAATATTTCTTGTTGAACTTGAACCTACCAAATCAGATATAAGGTGACCTATCCAGTTGCAAAAGCCACTAAAAAGTTTGCCTTGAAAAGTAGTTCCTACTAATTTTGTATTTCCGTCACTGGTATCAACGCGTATGATTTTTCCTTTATCTATGAAGCTTGCATTATCTGTAAACTGATCCAGAATAGAAAAAAATAGACCAATAATACTTGGAGAATGACTCAGGGATTTTATATGGTGATTTACTGGTCTCATCCCCTCTAAAACCCCATCTTCAACATTTAGATCTTTTGCATATCTTGCATCATAATTAACTTGAAACTTTTGTTCTAAGTAACTGATACACTTTTGTAAATCATCAGGTATTTTTTTAGGTTTTCCTTCTCGATTACTTCTGCCATCTGCTTTCCAAATTCCTTGCGCCATATTTTCTACAAATTCATCAGCCTTTTTATCAGTCCACTTACCCAACTTGCTAGCCTCTGGCATACCAACAAAAAAGCTGTCTATTGTACCAGCTGCGATACCACTGAAACTAGCTATCATGTAATCATACTTATCACAATGAGCTTTTTTCATAGTATAGTCTTCTCTAACTCTCATTTTTAAATCGAGTTTTTCTCTTTGTGTTAATAACTCATCAAAAGGATTTTTTGTCAAATCCACATGATTATCTGCAGCATAACTATGTACTGCTTCCATGTAGCTATCCCATGATTCATCATCTTTAACTTCAATTATATTTAAAACTCTAAATCGAGGAAGGTCTATTCGTTTCTTTTCTTCAGAGGTTAACTCTGTTATAACTTCCTCTATCTTAACATCATCCATACTAACTTCATCAATGTCATTACCTTGCACTTCAAATAAACTTTCGGCATGATGTATTAATTTATCTAATTCGGATATGTTATCTTCATTAGTACTTTTCAAATCATTGATTGCCTTAGAAACTTTTACAACTTGATCTTCAATACTATTGCTTTGATGTTTTTGTATCAATTGAGTTTTTCCTAATTCATCTATTTTATTTTTATCCATTATTTAGGATTCCTTTCATTACTCCTTTAGCAGAAGCAAGAGCTGCATCCTTCATATTATAGTATCCAATAGCATCTAATATAGAATAAAGTTGTTCTAATGTGTTTTCATTCAAATTTTCGTCCAATTGAAACACTTGTTTTCGAGTTCCATCTTCTTTAGTTACTTCTTTCTCGACATAGCATTCAAAAATGACTTTTCTATATTTTTTCTTAGTTGCTTCAGAAGTCAATTCATTGATTCTCATAGTATCAAGTACTAAAGGAAGTTTAATTATGATACTCTCTTTTTGAGCATGTTTTATTTTATTTCCTGTTTCTTTAGCTCCTAAAGACAACATAGATAATAAAGAAGATAATTTTTTTATTTTAATCTCAGCTTCTTTTCCTTTAGTAAGTTCTACGGTAAGTTGTTTTGTAATTTCATTTAAATCTTCTATTAAATAGTTCAGAGACTTCTGCGAATTTTTTATTATCGCTTGAATCATTAACTCCCTTTGTTTATTGTTTTCCAATTCACTGATTCCAGTTACTTTCTTCACACCCTTATAGGCACCGACACCCAATAAAACAGCCATTTCAATACCAGTAAACATGCTTGAAAAACCAAGGATTCCTCCCATTCCTAAAGCAGCTAACCCTGATGTTAGTCCAGCTGCACTAACACCCAAAACTGATCCTGATAAGTAAATAGCTGCCAAAGGGACACCTACTGCAGTTGCTTTAGAAGCAATTTCCTTCATAGATTTTTTTATTTCTGAATCATTTTTACGCAGTTCTAAAATTTCTTCATCATTTATAATTGTTTCTGATATATATTCAATTTGATCTGTACTTATGTCCAATCTATCTTTGAGGTTTACTATAAATTCATTGTCTTGCCAGCTTAAATTTCTGTCTTTGGATCTCAATAAATAAATGATGTCTTTCATCAATGATTTTTTTACTAGTTCGAAGCTTCCTTCATCAATTTTTTCTCTTAGACGCTCTATAATATCTTGATTAACTTCATGGTCTTTAGACTCCAGCATATATTTCCGAATGAATAATCTAGAAGGTACATCTAACTCAATACGAACCATTAAAGATAAAATCTCTGCATATTCCGAAGCATCAATGAGTTCGTCATCTCCATAAGCAAAATTACACATAATTTTTATATAATCTATTTTTATTGATTCATCCATCATAGATAAGGGAGTGGCTTGTGAAGTTGAAACAAACTCTCCTTCTTCACCAGCTTCATCTATTATCCCATTAATAAGTTCTTTCAAATGTTCGTTTTCCATTCCTATAGTATATTGAGTAACATCCCTTATTTTTCCGTTTTTATATTCAACTTTCAAACTTTCCTCTAATTTGACTTTTCCATTGTCTTTTACAATTTCGTTAGTTTCATATGTAGCTTTAACAATATCTGAAAACTGCAAGACAAATGTATCTGAAACAAAAGGATGTAAATACAACATCTCACCCGTTATCACTCCTCCATCCTTGCCTCCTCCAAATATTGACGTATCGATAATAGCAACAACATAATTAGGATTCAAATCTGGTGCCATTGATTTAAGTGCTGCGTTTAATTTTTTTTTAGGTATATCAGGTGCAATATAAACTTTCTCACTTATCTTTTTAACTTTCTCTTTAATGTACATTTCAACTGACATATTTATTTTTCCTCCTTAAAACAGCTTCATTAAAAAAATTCAAATATTAACTGTGTTTTTCACACCTATTACATATTTTCAATTCCATATTACTAATCAAATGACAGGTCAATACTGTAACTATTAATTACTATTATTCCTATCTCTTAGTCGCCCCATGTAGTCTTTATTCGCTAAAAGCTATTAAACTTCCGCCCACCCACGAGCGATGGCGCGGCTGACGTCCCAGGCGTCCTTGCCGATTTTGTCTGGGGTGTTCACGGTATCGATCAACAGTTTGTAGGTCCAGTAGAAGTAGCCGTCGCCTTTTTTCCAGGCGTCGACGGAAGCTTGCCACAATTCGTTGTAAAAGGCAGTGACTTCTTCGTCTGTCATGTTCGGCTTGTTTTTGGCGATATGCTGGTTAAAGAGGCACCACTCGCCAGTCACCACGGGGACATACTGGGAGACCTTTTCGATCTGTGTCCCGATCTGATTCAGGTGAGCCGTATAATTCTCCAGGTTTTCTTGATCCGGCTTACCGTTGAAGACTAAGTAATGGTGCGTATCGAGCATGACATTGTCAAAAGACCGCTCTTTGAAAAATCCTTCCCACTTCTTCAGGTCAAAGCCGTCATGGAACACGATGGTCTTGTCGGAAGGCAGAATCGCACGCAGCCGGTCATACGCTTCCTGGTAAAAGTCATAGAGAAAGGCAAACGATATCGGTCCACTGCCTTCAGCGAGTTCCTTGTCTCTCGGTTCGAACTGGTCCTGGGGATCGATGATGTCCCACATCTCAGGGGTCAGCGGTTCGTTCAACACTTCGATGCCAAAAAGGGCATCATCCGTTTTGTAGCGTTCCGCCAGCCGCGTAAGTACTCCCAGGACGAACTCGACTTCTTCGGGATGCTGAGCCCACTTGCAGACACCAGAGATCCCACCGTTGTCAAAGGCGTTCTGGCTATACGGCGCTGTGTGCAGATCGATCAGCACTTCAAGGCCATACGCCCGCGCCCAGTTGAATGCTAGGTCCAGTTCGTCCAGACAGCCGATAAAGGGCTCGCGGTCACCGAAGATGAAGTACGGCACCGGGATGCGCACCACGTTGAAACCGGCCGCAGCAATCTTGACAAAATCGCCTTCGGTAATAAATGTCGATCGGTGCGTTTTGATTTTCTCTTCGTAAGCCGCTGCATCCATGTCATACGCCAAGTAATATTCGTCGTCTGAGGGTGACCGGTCAAACAGCCGCGGCGTCATCCACTTCTCCAAGACCAGCCACGCTCCCAGATTCACCCCTTTGATTTTTCCTTCCATCAACTAACCCGCTCCTTTTTCCAAAAAGTCTCTTCAAGCTATCCCTAAAATCTACTCGTCCGCACAGCTCGTCAAGTCCTTAAGACCATTATCTTCAATCACCTTCTGATACCAGGCAAAGGATTCTTTTTTGCGGCGTTCCAAGGTCCCTTTACCCTGGTTGTCTTTGTCCACATAGATGAAGCCGTAGCGTTTCTCCATTTCACCGGAGCCGAAACTCACGATGTCGATGACTCCCCACGGTGTATAGCCCATCACGTCAACGCCGTCTATGGCGATCGCTTCGTGCATGGCTTTGATGTGCGCTTTTAGGTACTTGACCCGGTAGTCGTCACGGATCTTGCCGTCATCTTCTATCTTGTCATAAGCGCCCATCCCGTTTTCTACTATAAATAAAGGCTTATTGTAACGCTGATAGACGGTATTCAAAGTATACCTTAAGCCGTTCGGGTCGATCTGCCAGCCCCAGTCGTTGGCTTCCAGATACGGGTTCCCGACCACTTTCGCCTCAGGGAAGTCGCGGATCGGCTGACCGTCCAGATCATCCAGCGTAGTGACGGCTGTCGACATATAATAGCTGAAGCCGATATAGTCCACCGTCCCTTCTTTCAGGCTCAAAAGATCCTCTTTTGTATAGTCCAGCTCGAAACCTTCTCTCTCCCAGCGCTTTTTGGCATAGCTTGGGATCTCGCCCCGCACATGAACGTCATTGTAAAAGAAGCGCCTCTCCATCATCTTGCTCGAAGCCAGCATGTCTTTTGGGTGGCACGCATAGGGATACACCGGCACGTAGGCCATCATACAACCGATCTGAAAGTCGGGATTGATGGCTTTTCCTATTTTAACTGCCTTGGCACTGGCGATCAGCTCGTTCAGACTGGCCTGCAACGTGACTTTTTCTTTATTATCCCCTTCTTCAAATAAGACCGCCGAATTCGTCCAGGTGTGCAGTTCGTCAAAGGTATCCAGCTGGTTGTTGATCTCGTTGAAGGTCATCCAGTAGGTGACTTTATCCTTATACCGGTTCATGACCGTCTCCGCGTACCGGACAAAGAAGTCGATCAGCTTACGGTTCTTTAAGCCGCCGTAGTTCTCGTAAAGCGCGTAAGGGATCTCAAAGTGGGACAAAGTGATTACGGGTTCGATGCCATTTTTCAGCAGTTCATCAAACAAGTCGTCATAAAACTGGAGGCCCGCTTCATTGGGTTCCGCGTCGTCCCCGTTTGGAAAGATCCGTGACCAGTTGATCGATGTCCGGAAGGCTTTCAGTCCCAGTTCCTTGAACAGTTTGATGTCTTCTTTGTAGCGGTGGTAGAAGTCGATCGCTTCATGGTTCGGATAGTAGTGCCCCTGCAAAACCCCTTGGGTGATCTGTCTTGGGGTCTTCTGAGTACCCGCCGTCAAAACGTCCGCTGTCGACAGACCTTTTCCGTCCACATCATACGCCCCTTCGATCTGGTGAGCAGCCACCGCTCCACCCCATAAGAAGTCTTTGGGAAACGCGTCGTTCATTTGTGTCATCATTAAAACTCCATTCTTTTAGACAGTTTAAACATCTTCGTGCATGCTGGCATAAACGGCGCCCAGGATGTTGGAATTATTCTTGAAGGTGCAGGTATCAAAAACGAGTTCTTCAAAAACTTGTCCGAAAATAGGCGATACTTTTCTCAGCTCGCCGTACTGCCGCTTAAGTTCATCCAGAACGATCGGCCGCTCACTGATCCCGCCGCCGATCAGGACTTTTTCCATGTTCAAGATCGCCTGCAGGTTCACTATGAGGTTCAGGAGTCGTTTTATGTAAGCAGAGAACATGGCATTCAACGTAGGATTATCCTTCCTGCAAATCTCTTCAAAGACCCTCTCGCCGTCATAAGGCTTCTCAAGCTGCAGCATGTCCCCGCACTTTCCGATGAAATTGACGGCCGACAGCTGATAGCCGATAATCTTTTCTCTATCCGGATTAAAAGGCTCCTGGGTGATAAAACTCAGCTCCCCGGCCTGAAACGTATTGCCTTGGTGCAGCTTGCCGTCGATGATGATACCGCCACCGACGCCAGTCCCCAAAGTAATGACCAGTCCGTCTTTAATCCCTTGCAGGTTCCCCAGCCAGAGTTCGCATAAAGCCGCTGCCTTCCCGTCATTGATGATCGTGCAGCGTTTGCCATAAGTTTCTCTGAAATGCTTATGGAAGTCGAAATCGTGCAAGTATTTCACCGAACCGCCGAAATAGACAATGCCTTTCTTGGAATCGACTTTCCCCGGCAGACTGATCGCCACCGCTTCGACCATTTCTGGATCGAACTGCTTATAGATCCTATCGAGCTGGTCTAAAAAGCTTTCCAACGTGTCCGGTGTATCGACTTTCTGTTTTTGATCCAGTGTCCCGTCAGCAAACACCCGCGCATATTTGATATTCGTCCCGCCCACATCGATGCCGAGCGTAAAAGTTTGATTCATATTATCCCTCCAGCTACTTAAGATTTTTAAGAAAAGTCATGATACAAGTATAACGCTTACACTTCCTTTTTTCTATTTAAATTCGAGTACAAAAAAAATGATTTCATCACGTAAAAAAACTTCTAAAGAGTTGTATGGTCTTTAGAAGTTTTCCAAACCTATTATCTATACCGCATATCCTGCAGTGCTTCATGGATTTTGAAAATCACTATGACGAGTTCACAATTCACTCGGATCACTAATGGACCTATGATTAAAATAGCTAATCCTAAAAAAACGGAGTCGCCACTAATTATCGTCGTCAATCCCGATACTATACTTACAGCGAGTCCAATGTAAAAAATGATTTGTATGATTTTCGGTGTGATCATGGTATCAAAATTAAAGAATGAATCTTTTGGTTTTTCAGCATTATAATTCACTATAATCCTCCATATAAGTATCAGTTTCTTTCTATTTTCAGCATTGAACCAACATTAATTGTCATACTCCCCTTCAAACCGCTCCTTCACTTTCCGGTAAATCCTCTCCAGTCCTTCTCAATCCCCATGTATCTCCATGACTGCGATCTCGGCGGCTTCTTCGACGGTGAAGAGGCTGAATGGGAGCTGGAGGCGGTTCATGAGGTCGATGAGTTTCGACTTCAGTTCGTCATCAGACAGGTCTTTTTCTGTTTGATACTTCTGGATTTTCTTCGTTATACCAGGGGCCATCTTAGCTTGAGATTCACTATACGGGAAGAAGCGATCAGTTTGTGCCTCAAGTTCATCCATATTAAAACCATTAGATAGTCCGCTCAGGTCGATCCGCACGACTTCTGCCAGATAAATAAAGGCGGAATCGTCTTTCCCTTCTTCTTCAAGGAACTCGGCCATCGACAGTCGGCAGTTGCGGTACATCCCAAAGTCCGAGTGCTTGTAGTATTTCAGGCTTTTCTTGTTCATGTATTCCCAGACGATGTCTCTGTATGAAGAACCCGGACTCGCCTTTACTTTCTCATTCAATGTCCAGATATCCAGATCCTCGATGCTGCGGCGGTGGATATAGGGAATGTGCTCCTCCGCTGAGAGAACGGCCTGCCCTTTATCTGTGAGTTCATACGTCCGGTCACGGAACAAGGTGCTCAGTTCGTCTTCCGGCACCTCATCGAGCAGACGATGCACGAGTTCATCTTTATTGCCTGATACCTTAAGACCATGCGTGCGCAAGATATCTTTCAAATCTTCCAACGTTTCATTGCGGCTAGCCGACTCAACGGATCCCACTTTAAGAAACCCTCTCTTTTTCAGAGACTTCAAGCCTTTATCGACATTTTTCACACCGTAACGGTACCACCAGAATTTAGGGAAGCTGTTCTTTTCTATGTAGTAAGTAGGGGCATAGGACAGGAGAAGGACTTCGTGCGGGTATAGGTCTGATTCATTCGGTTTCATGCGCTTGATCCATTTCTTTACCGGAAGGATATCCGATGTTTCACGCCGTTCGCTCCTGCTTCTCCTTGAATCCCCTCTCTTCCTATTGGTATCTGATTGCTTGCTTTCTCTTTGTGAAAACCAAAAATACTCATGTGTTCACACCTTTCTTTGCTAATACCAATTTTATAAATATCTCTAATTCATTATAATTACTGGCAAATATTACACTATATATAAGTATTAAATGATAATAATTACAAATAATAGTGTATTCACCTTACCAATCAAAAGTATACCTTTTTTTCAATAGGATTACAATATTTTTCACAAGTTAGACAAAAAAAGATCTTTGACACTTAAATATTAAGCGTCAAAGATCTTTCTCTCGATAATTTACTGTTCTAATGATTCATATACGGTGTCTGCTATATTTCTTGACAAGGTTCCGGTGCTTCGATATGATCCACTTGGTAATTGCCCATTATTTTGTTTATTGGCAAGCACGATGATCTGTAAGTCATTGACGGGGTCGAAAACGACTTGAGTGCCTGTAAATCCTGTATGTCCAAAGGCTTCTTCGGGATGACTATACCCCATGTACCAAGATTTATTTAGTTCCCATCCGTAGCCCTGGCCATAACGCTGCTCAGAAGTAAACTGATCGACAACTTCCGCTGAATAGAGAGTCGTTTTTCCGTAAGACCCCCCGTTGAGCATCGTTTGACCTAATATAGCCAAGTCTCGAGCTGTTGAGAACACGCCTGCGTGACCGGCTACGCCTTGATGCGAGTAAAAACTGTTTCCGTCATTCACTTCGCCAACTAATGTGTAGTCTCTCCAGCCATCAAAGGTATCGGCATCCTCTTCAACGTAATAACCAAAGTTTGGATCATCGACCATTTTGTATTCATAAGGATTTCCCCACGAAGTAGCTGCGATGGGACGATTGGTTTTCTCGCTTGCATTGAAGAATGTATTATTCATTTTCAGCGGCTGATAAATCTCGCCTTCCAGGAATTCGTCTAAGGTTTCATTAGTCACTGCTTCAATCACATACCCTAATGCCATGAAACTAAAATCACTGTATCTTCTGTCTGTTCCTGTTTCATATTCAAGGGAAAGATCATAGAGATACTCTTTCGCTTCTGAAGTATTACTTGCGTACAGGTAGGTTGGTTCCCAAGGAGTCAGCCCAGACGTATGTGTCAACAAATCAGCGATCGTGACGTCTTCTTTACCATTTTGTCCAAATTCCGGAATGTAAGTAGCGACCGTTTCGTTGACATCGAGTTTCCCATCAGAAACGAGTTTCATGATCCCCTGCGTGGTCCCCATTACTTTGGTGACTGATGCTAAGTCAAACAATGTTTGGTTTGTCATTTTTTTAGGGTTCTTCAGTTCTTCCCCCATGTCATAACGCTGAGCATAGCCATAGGCATTTTCAAAGACGATACGTCCGTCTTTGGCCACTAAAACGACAGCCCCGGGGGTCACGTCATTTTCAATGGCTTCTTCCACTAGAATATCGATTTCAGATAAAGTTTCCTTATCCATATCTGCCTGTTGAGGCGAGCCGTGACTCAGTTTATCGGACGCACCCAAAGCAGTAATTGGCGACATGAACATCAGACTGACGAGCAAACCTGCTGTTGTAATAAATTTCTTTTTCAACTTATTTCCTCCTACATCTCTAAGACGACTATCACTCATCGACAACAACTAAAAAATCAGTATCCACCCTTTGTCCCTAAGCACCACCTCCAAAAAGGCTTACTGATTTATTTCAACTTACTCAAAAACGACTCGCCGTTTGCCGGTTTAGCGACTTTAAAGTAGTCGCTGACTGTTGCGGCGACATCAGACATTGTCTCGCGGTTCCCGATCTGCTTGTCCTGCATACCTTTAGAATAGATCAGCAAAGGAACGCGTTCACGGGTGTGCTGACTGTGGCCGATGGTCGGGTCGTTGCCGTGGTCAGCCATGACGATCAGAATATCATCTTTAGAAAGTTTAGAAAGCAGCTGACCGATGTTTTTATCGCTGACTTCCAGCCTGTCAGCATAGCGCTCGACATCTTCACCGTGTCCGGCCAGGTCAGTTTCTTGTATATTCAGACAGATAAAGCCGTGACTGATTTCATCCACTTGCTTCATCAGCTGGTCAAAGAGATACTGTGAATCCACCCCCGGGAAAAGACGGTCGCTTTTAGTCTGTACGATATCAGCGACTTTTCCGATGAGAGAGACATCGATATTTTCTTTATCTAGAATGGTCGGGATCTGGACATTCGGATCGATCCCGTAGCCTAAATGTACGACCTGATACCCTTCATCATAGACACCCGACTCCGGTGCATCCACACCTGCAAATCCCCCATCTTTCACTTTCCGCGCGTTGAGTAGATCATCCAATGAAACATTTTCACCGCCGAATGTGATGACGCGCGAAACTTTCACGACGTCTCTGACGGCTTTCCCGATTTTTGTTAAGTCTTCAAAAGAAATGATATCCAGACACCCTGAGACATTATAGACCTGTCCCAGATCCGTTTCCAGGTTATCTCCGACAGTCACGCAGTCATTGACGACTAAAATTTTGGGTTCGTTTTTCTCTCCGACTTCTCTGACTGAATAACCTTGTTCAATTAAGTGTGCTTTGACCCGATCGATCGATGCATTGAATGGCTCATTCAAAGGGATCGGTGGGATCGTCCCCATGATCTCTTGATGACCTAGAAATGAATCGGCTCCCTGATGGGACAGGTTAGAGGTTCCCCAGTTCGCCCCTTTTGAAAATGTGAAATCTTTCCACTCTTCGCCGATAGTATTCATCAATCCCAGTTTTAGTAGATGCGGGATCTTTAAATCGGGCTTATTTTTGATGATATGGAGCGCTGTGTTACTTCCTATGTCCTGTGCCCTGACTTTTGGTACGTCATCCATGGCACCGACGCCAAAGCTGTCCAGTACGATCACTATAAATTTTCCCATTTTAAATCCTTTCCTCCTCGCTGCCTTGACTGGTATAGATACCTACAAGTTCCGGTTTATTGTCATTCAATCCTTTAACAAGAGCGACCCGACTTCGGGTAACAAAAATCTGCGTACGCGCGGCCATAATAGCCGTGGCACCGATCGTCTGCTTCCCATCAATTTCTAGGTAATAATCGATATTGTCGCTCGGGAAAGGTTCGACACTGCTTTCCGTTCGTTTGCCCTCGTCATCGATCAATACATTTTCAAGATTGCCTCGTGCATAGTAGCCGCCACCGTATACAAATGCACTGTCTTGACTATTGTGTGAGATCTCGCTGACATAAACATAGGCTGGTTTTTCTTCCAGTTCTACTTCCGCGTGCATGGGTGATGTGCCAGACAGGGCATGTCCCGGCTCGCCCTGGGTACCTTCCATTTCTTTGAATAGAGGCAAGGTTTTAATAGACGTGGCAGATGGGACATTCATCTCTTGGATGTCAAATCCAGATGCCTGCATGCGTTGTTTTGCTTTTTTGAGTGTCTTTACATTCTGTGTCAACTTGAAGTCTTTCAGTTCTTTGTCATATAAGATACACGGGAAAGAGGTCAAACCTGTAATGTCGCAATGCGCAAAAGACTTAAGCACATCCATTATTTCGTTCAATTCATCTAGCTGAAATCCGCCGTACTGTCCCGGATACAACGCATCCCCTTCATCGATCACACGAAGCATGATTTTTTGTTTCATATTCAGTTCTTCTGCGACGGCATTGATCTGTCTCAGTTTCTCTACTGAATAGACGGTGATGTAATCCACGCCATAGGCCATCACTTTCTTGATAAAGTGAGTCGGAAGCTGGACAAGATGTCCAACGTTGCCGATGGGGATGTTGTGTTTCATCATGACTTCGGCTTCCCTATAATCGACCACGACGGCTTTTTTTATACCTGCTTCAATAAGTGTTTCCGCTATTTTTGGGTTGCGGCCGATCTGTTTCGTCATAAAGTATAGCTCGATGTCAAGACTCTTCGCTTTCGCAGCCATTTTTGTCGCATTTTCTTTTATTTTATCCAGATCGATGACATACGTATCAGGTAATATGATGCCTTGCTGGTGAAGAGAAACAGCATAATCGATCAATTCCGGATTGCGCTTCTTTACCATCTCCAAGAACATGTTATCGTCTCCTCTACTGCTTTTCTTGTAACAACGTCACTAAGTGAAGATGGAAATAGCCTTCTTCGTTGGTTTCAAATTCTGCTGGGGCGAATGCCTTGAGTTCATCCCATAATTCTTTAGCCTGACCGTAATGACTGTCCGACTGGATTTCGGCCAAGATCGCATCATCCACACCTTCGATTTTCTCATCGGTGCTTTGACGCGCGGTCGCCATAGCCAAGTGCGTGATCAATACATCTGCGTCATCATCTTCCTCAATGATCTTTTTCTTTTTCAGATAAGCCAGAGCTTCCTGTGAGTAGTCATAAGCAACCTGATCGATCACCTTATTTTCTTTTAATAGATCTAGTTTTTCCTGTATCATAGTCGTTCCCCTTTTTCTAAAATCGTGGGACCAGCTGTCCCGTCTTCACTTTGTGCTGGATGTCATGCATCTGCTCGATCGAGATGTTCTTTTTGAATAAGGACTGGATCATCAGTCGTTCTTTTGAGCAGACGATGACCGCCTCGCTGATACTTGCATGATAGTCTTTCACTGGTATATCCACATAGTTTAGATCGGTATACCCTTTTTCAATAATTTCATCATAGTTCCAGACACCGGCATCGATCTCTTTTTCCCGGATAGCATGGATCAGCTGGTTGGCTGGATAATTGACAAGTGTGACTTTTTTACCCTCTGTCAGGTCTTTCGTCAGATGATAATGGTCAAGCGAGTCTTCATCGATACCGATCTTCATACCGTCCTCGATTTCCGTTTTGTCTTTGTCTGAAAAAATCAGGATATGTTTGGACAGGTAAGTATTCGGTCCAAAGGCTAATGCGATAGCGATTTCTTTACCATTATTGATTTCTTCTTCTGCCGCAAAGCGTGAAACGACGGCAAAGTCATAGGTTCCGCTTTCTGAGGCTTCGATGCGTTCTTTCGCTCCCCTCAAAAAGGCCAGGTTCAGTTTGATCTGCTGGTCGTTAAACAGGGTATAAAGCCCGGTCGCCAAGCCTTCATAGAGCTTGGAGTAAGGCAGTGGCATGGTCCCGACCAAGCGATCGGCGTTGGCAAAGTTCTGCAGTTTTTTGTAGTCGATCTCCTCGAGGAAGGTCCCTAGGTGCCCACGGCTCTTCGTTTTAATGGCTTCTTCTTTTTTTAAAAAAGCCAGTGCATTCTGAACGGTCCCGCGAGACAGGTCATATTTCTGCTCGAGCTCATTCATGATGGGCAGACGGTCATTGACGTTCAGTAAATAGATCTCTGATGCAATATTTTCGATCGCAATGCCCTTTTTCTTGAAAAATGATTCACTCATGAGCGATCGTCTCCATCTGTTTTCTTGACGCTTTGAATCGCTTCACTGAGTATTCTGATTACTGTTTCCGGTCCTGAACGCATCGGATTGACCCGGATCATGCGTTTTTCTAAAGTCGGATCTGATTCTAAAAAGGTAGCCGATACCCGGTAAAACATCGGGACGATCTCATATTTGGATTCGGCACCGACCGGATGCGGGGCAGCCCCCAGTTTTTCCGCTGCCTTTAACACATTCTTAGCAATCGGCTTATCCAGTTCTATCAGCAGCACTTTCGACTGAGCGTTAGCGATTGTTGCCTGCTTCACGCCTTCTACGGCCTGATTATTAAGGTCTTCATAAACCCGCTGCGTCGTTTCAGCAGAAATCGCCAAGGATACCGGCGCATAGGTCAAACCTTTCAGTACATCCATCGCTTCGTGCCCCTGGACTTGCAAGCCGCCTGAATAATTATCCTTTTTCAGCTGGGCGATTATGTCTTTGTCTCCGACGATACAGCCAATACCTTCAGGACCGAGTAGTTTGAATGTGGAAAAACAAGATAAGGTCGCACCCATTTCCACGCCGATTTTTGGGATCTTCATGACCGCATAGTTGTCATCTGTCACGATGGGTAAGTCTGGTCTCAGCTCTCTCATCGATCCAATAACTTTTCCTGAATCATAGCGGTCATCCGGCTTCTGACGCGTCAGCTGAACCAGCGCGCCATCGATCTCTTTGTTTTCCAAGACTTCGCTCAACTGGTTTAAATCGTTGAAGTCCGCCTTGACGACTGTGATGCCGAACATATCAAGCGACACGTTCGTGGTCGGATAGATCGGTGCATCGTGTACAAGCAGGGTCCCGCCTGGTTTGACTGTCTTATACAAGGCGTAGCGGATAGCCATCGTTCCCGAACCTCTGACTAGCATAGCGTCTTCTGCCTCAAAGAAATCAGCGATGACCTGTTCGACTTTTCTTGTCGTCTCCGGTTTATTCAATCCAGGCACGACGCCTAAGTCACCTCTGGTAAGCATAGCGTTTCCCGGAAAGACTTTGGTCATACAGTCAACGAATCTGAATTGCTTGTGTGTTGCTTCTTCTATACTGATGCTTTCTAGTGGAAATGTCTGCATCGTATCCCTCCTCTAGCTGTAAAATGTGTTCGGATTCTCTTTGAGCATCTTTTCAATAAACCGGTCGGATATGCCGTTCTCTTTCATCAGTGGCACAAAGCTGTCAAGCAGATAGGCATAGCCCATGCCGCCCTTGGCTTCAAGATGGGACCGGCGGGTGATATCCATGGAGAGGAACACCTTGTCAGTGTAGCCTTCTTTTTCGATGCGCTTCAGCATCTCCACGCGGGTCATGTCAGGCATGTAGTTCTCCTTGCCGACGGTGTCAAATTCAACAAAGACCCCTTCTTTTAACAGGTCCAGCACATAATCGACGTCTCCGGTCAAATCAACATGCCCGATGACCACCCGGCTGAGATCCATATCTTTTGATTTGAAAAAGGCGACCTGCTCTTTTCCGAATGTGCCTAAAGTGGTATGTGTCGTGATGGGCACGCCCGTCTCCTTGTGCGCTAAGACAGCGGCTTCGAAGACTTTCCGTTCACGGCCGGTCATTTCGTTCTTACTCGTCCCGATCTCACCGATCAAAGAAGCTTTGACTTCCGTACCGTCCAGCCCTTCTTTGATGTCTTTGATCATCATGTCAGCGAGTTCGCTCACCGATTTCGTTTCGATATAATCGGGTAGAAACTTGTCCTGATACCAGCCGGTGGACTGCAGGATATTCATGCCACTGGCTTCGGCGACTTGCCTGACATAATCCGGGTTACGCTTCATGCCTCTGACGGTCACATCGATGACATTGCGTACCCCTTTGTCGTAGAGCTTTTTATACTCTTCCACTGTTTCGTCGAAGAGATTCAAATTTGTATCTTCTGTTTTTTTCAGCGACGACAGATCGATCGTCGTGTGTTCATGTGCATAGGTATAACCGTCTACTAACATAATGATTCCCCTTTTTATGTTTCAAGTAATAGTAAAGAGGCCGGTTTTAAACCTAGCCTCTTAAATTATTTTATGCAGCTGGTGTCCATAGGTTCAACAGGAATAGAATATTCACGATTATTCCCAGGACGATAGCGGCTACTGGCCCGACAGCCATATCGACCAATGGTTTTTTAGCTGTACGGTTGAGCAGATAAACACCGATCACCCAGAAGAAGCCGATACCTGGTGCGATCTGTTCACTGGCTAAAGCCCCGCCGATCAGTAGTGCCACTTCCAGCACACGGTTCATTGCTGAACGGATGTGTTCACCCATTTCTCTCACACCTGGGAAACGGTCAAGCCCTTTGGCTGCCCCACTTAATAGTGAAATCTCTATCAGCATGACTAAAGCCCCTAAAATAAAGGCAAAGATCGGATTGCCTTGAAGTAGTATACCAACGGTAAAGACGAAAGTCGCTCCAGCCGGACTGTATACACCTGTAACGATCGCCGTTGAAAAGACGAGTGGAATAAAGCCAATCCCTCGGGCAAAGGCAGCTAGTGCCGCTTCGCCGAATTGTCCACTATCCATCAAGCTCAATGAAATCGGGTCACCAGCAATCAGCGTCAAGCTGGTTGCGGCAGCGACTAGTCCGCCTGTCAGTGACAGTAAAATCATATTTTTTCTGATCTTCTTGACACGTTCAGCAAAAATATTGACTAAGTTCTGGTTCTCGGTCGATTCGCCTTTGACTCGAACAGCGAAGTAAAGCATGAAGAGCATACCTGTAAGTAACGTCATTCCTTCAGCACTGATCGTCACGGCTTGTCCGCCCGGCAAGTTGAATGTACCAAACTGTCTGACGAGGACCAGGACGAAAGCACCGACTCCGGCTGTTAAAGCACCTTTATTGAAACCGTGCTGATAAGCAACAGCAATACCTGGGAAGAGTGAGAATGCCACGACGATCGGATTCCCAACAGCGCCCAATGCATCTAGGAAGTTAACAGGCAATAGTGCAAATAAATCAACGATGAATTGCAAACCTAATGTTAACCCGATCCCCCATGCAGCACCCAAGACGCCGGCTAGGACCAACCCCATTTTAGTGTTGGGTGTCCAGGTACCGATGATGTCTGTCATCAAGAGGACACTATGAATAAGTAAAATACTTGCACCGATGGATACCGGAATACCAAAGCCGATAACCAGACCAAAACTGACGGCGAAACTGGTCGCGGCAAGTTCCTGTCTGCTGATGGCATGATCATCAAAATATTCTGGCATGATGGGTCTCAAACCATCATTAAAAATGGCAATCCCTCTATTTGTTAAGATGGTAGCCATCGCACCCAGTGCACCAATCACAACTAACTGTAATACATCCATTTTTTAGTCTCCTTTATTCTTCTTTTTTGAGGATTTCTCTGATAATAACTGGAATGACTTTGTCTTTATGCTGAGCTGTAAAACCAAAGGCACGCTTGCCTGCCTGGACCTCTTCCGCAATTTTCTCATCTGACATGATATTTCCCGGCATAGAAACAGTTGAGGTATTCTTTCTGCCGATCATGGCAATCGCCATTGCTAGTGCACCACCGCCGCCTGTGTTGCAGGCACCCAGGTAATAATCTGCTTCATTGTTTTTCAGTGACATGGCTGCATCCAAGTCGCTCTTTACGACCACTTCTGCTTTATCACCCGCGTGTTCTTCGACCATTTTGGCAACTTCTTTTTTATCGATCTGTCCGCCGACTACAATTTTAATCATAGTGATTCTCCTTTTGATTTATTTCAATTTACATTTTTTTGTAAATTTATAGTTAAAAATATCATCTATCAACCTGTCGAGATAATAGATGGGCTTTCTTACTGTCTTACTATAAAACCAGCTAAAGAGTGACGATTTATCCTCCTCTCAAATTTACACGATTTAATAAATTGAAACGCTTTCTTGCTCATAGTATAGTACGCCTATTTCTTTTTTGCAAGGTTTAATTTAAACTTAAGTAAATAAATCGAAAAGGATGAATTTACGTGAACGTAGACATTATGCGTCATCTAGCGAAGAAGACTTTTCTTGCCTTGCAGGATCCTTACCAGACTGTGGTAAAGGTCTACCCTCAGATCATCGACAAAGTGAAAAATGACCATTTCTCATATATCGGTGTAAAGGACCGACCGGAAATCCCAAATTCTTTAGTAACAACATTTGAATCCACAAAGCATTATGGCTTACACACAGTGGATGCTTTCAGTCTAGGTGGTAGAGCCATAGATACACGTCTGAGAAATCCGATCACAGGACGGCCTATGACCGGCTCGTCCAGCGGCACAGCCATCAATGTCCTGACAGGTATCAATGACCTTGGCATCGGAACGGATGGCGGCGGATCCGTTCTGGCTCCGGCAATGTCTCTTAACTTATTCGGCTTCATCTCTCCTTCCATCTGTAAAGAACACACAAGCAAGTTCAGGAAATATTCGACCGATGCACATGCCTTCACGCCCTCGATCGGTTTTATCACTCGTGAATTTGACGCATTGATAAGAGCAATAGAAGTGGTTATACCTGTACCTACTCAAAACAATCAGAATAACCATTTTGATCTTCTGGAAATCAATGGAGCATTAGAGAAAAATGAGCACCTAACAGATAGCATCAGCACTACTGACAAAGTAGATTTAAATGAATCAAGAGAACTACTCATTCCATATCTTGAAGAGAACTTGGGTAAACACGACTGCATCATCTCTAAAGAAGGGCCTGTGGACTTTCAGGGTTTAGGCGATACTGTCCTCGGGCATATGGGGCCCCAGGCGAAAGAACATCAGCATAAAGGAAACAAAGGACTTATCCGAGTGGCCAACATGGCAGGTGCTGCAGCCGTGACCATTCCAACAGGTGAGCATGCCACATCATATGTTCTCTTATGCAAAGATACTCCAGAGGACATTTCAAGGATGCTAGCCTTCGCTTCAGACTTAGCTAATAAGCAAGATCCTCTATTGAAGAACTATTTCATGAATTTTAGTCATTATTTCAGTGATGGTTTCAAAACAGCTGAATAAACGATAAAAAAACCTTCGAGAACAGAAAAAATCTGTCCTTGAAGGTCTTTTATAAAATCAATGAGTTTATTTAACAGGTGTCCCTGATTTCTATGCCAGGAACACCTTTTTTGTAATAAGAATTGATTAGTTAGACTGACATGGTTGCTTCTCGATGTCCTTCTCTTAATAGATCATTGACATTTTTCACTGGGTTGAAGGTCGACTCAGGCACTTCCACAAACAATGTGTTCCAGTGATGCATCGATCCGTTCCACAGGCCTGGATGTTCCAGCGCCTTTAAGGGTCTCCCTTTATAGGATTTTTCGGTGATAAAGTACCGGTCTTCCTTTCGGTAATCCATCAGGTCGAACTTCTGTCCTTTATAATCTTTCACAAAGCACACCAAGTCTACCGGATTAAAAAACTGAGACGAATTGAGAATCTCAAGCTTATGTGGATCGTTTAAGTCGATTTCAGACTTCTCACAGATCTGCAGGTCAAGATAATCGCCATTATCGACCACGAACGGTCCGCCGCCGGGTTCCCCGCTGTTTTTGACCATCCCGCACACGCGCAGAGGTCTGTCCAGGAAATGCAGGGCCCACTCTTTGGTGAGTTCTTTTTTGAGTGAGATATTCAGCGTATCCTTTAGGACAGCTTCAATTTCATCCAAATCAAAGTCGTCTGCTTTTAAGTCTTTTATATACGCATCAATCTGTGTCTTGACTTTTAGTCCGACAGAGGCCAATTCCTTCTTCGATTGGATCGTCTCTTCTACCTGGCTTCTGTGACACACATTATCTACATTCTTAATGAACAGTATGTCCGCGTCCAGATCATTCAAGTTTTCAAGCAAGGAGCCGTGCCCACCGGGACGATACAGCACTTCCCCATCCTCAAGTAAAAACGGCTCATTTTCCATATCGGCTGCCGGGGTCTTCGTTTCCTCTTTTTGAAAAGAATACGAAATAGTTACGTGCGGTTTGTCCGCGACGAGTCCGCTGATATAGTCGTTGAATAGTTCTTCATGCTCCGGAGCGATCGTAAAATGCAGATCGACAGCGTCAGGATCAAGGTACTGCTCACCTTCAAAGATATGCTCATCGATAGGCGTTGCCGTTGTGTCTTCATAGGCATGCATTTTGATCAGTGCTTTTGGAAAGTTCCCGTACTTCAGCTTACTGGTTAATAGACGATCAATGATTTCCACTTTGTCTGCCTGATCAAGTTCGCCGGCATCCACCTTGTTTCCTTCTTCGACTAAATCCTTGTAAAAGGCAAAATGGTGAAGATCATCGAAAAATCGACGGACGAAAGGCGTCTCTTCTCTGTTTTCTAGATATGTATATAAGTCTTTGAACATCCGCGTCGCTGCTCCGCTGGCAGGTATGAATTTCATACATTTAAAATTTGTATAGGCCTCATTGATCCCTTCAGCATTCGTCAATTCCTCAGCGGTGACTGACTGCACGATGTCTACATACTTGTTACCATTTTTAAATTTATCCATTTCCATACAATACAAACGCTCCTTATGTGAGATTTGAATAGAGTTGATTTAATGTCTCGTTATCTACTGTATCTATTGCAGCTTACTATATCATTTTTTTCAAAGGGATTCTAATTAACTTACCCGTCGTGATAAGTTTCTAAGATACTTAGTCAGTTTAAATAAGGAATGGGATTAATGTCAGCACCTATTTTTAAATTATAGTACCCTTATTTCTGCAAAAAAAGAATCTGCCGTCATGACTCTTAGGCAGACTCTTTCTACTAATTAACTAAACACGTTATTTCACACTCACATACACTGGACTGGCAGTGATATAGAATACCTTACCTTTCGAGTTCTTCACTTTATATTGTGATCCTCGTCCGATAGTCACCTTTTCCAGGACAGTCGGGAAGCCCTGATCTTTGGTGATGTAGCCGAACACGTCTTTGTCCTCCCAGCTGGGCTTAGTGTAAAAGCGTAGCTTACCGTCGTGGTGGCTCACCAGTCGCTTCCCACTGTAATTTTCAGACTTGACTGCCTTAACCGGTGTTTCAGTCTCTACCTTACTAGAACCTTCTCTCTCCTGACGCTGATAACCGATCCCGATTTTATTGCATATCCCTTCGATCACTGCTTCTGCGGCAGCGTAGAACAACTCGTCATTTAGAAACGCCTTATGGTCCGTCACATTATCGATAAAGCCGTACTCGATGATCACGGTCTCGGTCTTGCCAGTCAGTCGATGCATATAGTAGTAATCCACCCCCGGCTTCATGGTCCGTGAGAACACCCGACGTAACGGAAGTTGTGTCGCTCCCAAAAGACGTTCAGCCAGATCCTCCGCAAAGGCCGGCTTGGCATGGACAGAGTGGATCACTTCGCCCCCCCGCGCCTGTCCGTTAAAGGCGTTCCAGTGATTGGACACACAAACATGGTACTGATTCTTGACTCGAGCTACCCGCTGCACATGTTCCAGCGTCACGTCTTTGTCTCTTGTCAAGTGGACATCAGCCCTTAGTTCTTTCAAGCGCTTGTACTGATACAAGGTCATCTTTAAATTCCAGTCTTTTTCCAGGATCCCAAAGCCGCTCGCTCCCGGGTCGTTCCCGCCGTGTCCGGCGTCTAATATAATTGATTTACTCATGTCGTTTCCTCTTTTCTCCGTTTAATTTTTTAGTACTGACTTGTACTCCGCTAGCTTCTCAGCCACCCGTTGTCGCCAGGCATAGACGGTTTTCCGGCTAACGCCTCGCTTCTTTGCGATATCTTTCACCGACAGCTGTAAGATCACAGCATCGTTCAAATACGTCTGTTCCCCCTCTGTGAGACACGCAAGCATCGACTGATACATGTCCTGCATCACTATCTCCGCATCCACCAAAGAGCGCTCATCTACGACCAGCGGTTCAAAGTCTTCCGGCATAAAAACTTCCTGCTCTGCCCGGCGGACCCTGACTCGGATCTCATCCAAAACGCCCCACTTCACTTTCTGAAAGGCATAGCCCGTGAACTGATAAAAAGCCTCTTCTTCCGTCAAGTCTTTCGGGAAACATTCATAAGCCTCCACCAGTTTCATCCGTCCGATCTGGACATAATCCTCGTAGTCCGGATGATTATAAGGGATCTGGCATTTCTTCAGTGCCCCGTAGACGATGGCATCGTGCACAAAGAAAAAGTCAGCCGCCATCTCTTCCGTCAATATCCTAATCTTCTCCTGCGTTTTCATCGGTTTTCCTATTCCAGAAGATCTTCTAAATGTAGTCGTACATTTCCTGTGTACACCCTTAATTTACGCTGGAAGGCTTTCTCATTCAAAGTGACGAAAAAGATGGATTTATGGACGAAAAGGACTTAATCTTGTTATTTGGTTTTGGATCTGCTCATAACGTCAGCTGGAAAGCACATATTTCAGCGAATTCTAATGTAATTTTTGAGAATCTTTACAAGTGAGTGCATTAATTCTGGTCACTCGTAAAGATTCTTGGTAATCGTTATAAGTGAACCGATTTTTCATTCCCACTTGTTACGTTTCTGCTCAATCGTTACAAGTGACTCCACTTATTCTCGTCACTTGTAACAAGAAAAGCTTTATATGTTGTTATTTTTCGCCGAGCGAAAAATTTCCTTATTTATTTTCGTGAGTTTTTAAATCGTTTGCGATTATATAGTATGTATAGTAAAAATGCTTAAAGGAGGCACACATGATACTTAAAGAACGTTCGAAGTCGATCAGCCACCGCATTCTTGAAGCTTTAAATAACCGGATGACGTTGTCCGGTGGAGAGCTAGTACAGTACGCAAATCAGATCAAAGGGTTTGAGGGTGAGAAGATGTTTGACCATATACTCAACGAGTCTGGCATTGATGCCCTTTTCATTAATGACCTGCTACTCATTACGCGAGACACTTTCTATCAAATCGATTCACTGGTAATTACTGATGAAAAGATTTATCTATACGAAGTAAAGAACTTCAGCGGGACATTCGTATACAAGGACAATGGGCTTTATTCAACCTCGGGACACGCGATCCAAGACCCCGTCGCTCAAGCTGAGCGTAAACGTTCATATCTCTATAACTTGCTGATACAGCTGGGCTATTCGATAGATATCGAAGTGCACGTCGTTTTCATCAACCCTGAATGTTATATTTACGATTTATCCAAGAAAGACACTATTCTATTTGCCGGACAGCTTGCCGGTTACTTCAAAGACCTGGCTGATACCTTGCCGAAACAGTCTAATAAGAACTTAGCTCTTGCCAAACAGCTCATTGCTCGGCATAACTCAATGTATCGCCCGACTAACTTGCCTGCTTACTCTTTCGATCAGCTGAGATAAGGGATTCGCTGCTTTAACTGTGACTCTTTTTCTTATAACAAAAGCCGTCAGAATATTTACTGCAATGTCTGCAGACAAAAAGAACCGGCAGCGCAAGCGATCCACCGCAGCATTGAAGAATTCAAACTGCTTTTCCCAGAGACACCACTTGCTAAAGACGTCGCGCATACCTGGTGCGGGAATGACTGGAAGAAGTCCCGGATACGGAAAGTGCTGGAGACTCACTACCGAACACATAACCGTGGCCGAGGCAGCTACTATACTGACGCGTGATCAAGTTGTTATTTTTCGCCGAGCGAAAAATGTCCTCTTTTAAGCTTTAAATGTGACAAGTGAACGAAAAATATGACGTCACTTGTCACGTTTCGGCTTGATCTTGACAAGTAGACCTATTTTAATAAGCTCACTTGTTAAGTTTTCGGCTAATCATTACAAGTGAGTTCAAACTTAGCTTTCACTTGTAACGATTCGACTGTTTCAAACTACAAAAACTGCGAATCCGCCGCACCTTCTGGTATCATAAAACTACAAAAATCAAAGAAGGTGCTTAGATGATCTATCAATTCAAGGTGACATTAAAAGACGTGGAGATGCCGGTGTGGCGGAGGCTTCAGGTGGAAGGTGAGACGAGCTTTCTAGAGTTTCATTACATACTCATGGCGGCGTTCGACTGGATGGGATACTCCTTGTATGAGTTTGATCTAAGAAAGTCAGGCGGTAAAAGGTTGAACGGTACGCGGATCGGTCCTGAGGAAGGTACGCCGATGATAGAAAGTGATCCGCTGCTGCTTATGCTTAGACAAAGGCTTTCTAATCCAGAAGACTATGACCTGCCCCGCTATCTGGCTGGTGAGAAAGAAAAGCTGTCTGACTGGTTCAAGCAGGATAAAGACCGGGTGATTTACACTTATGATTTCAGAGACGACTGGGAGCACGAGATCTTTTTAGAAAAGAAACTAGATCCGGATCCCGAATCCCAGTACCCGCTCTGTACTAAGGCAAAAAACGACGCTCCTTTTGAAGGCGCCCGCCGGGATTTGATGTCCGGCCAGCTCGATCTAACGAATCCGAACGGCAAAGAAATCGCCGAAGACATAAACGAGACCTACCGATTTGACGGCTGGAAAGACGAGTTTTTGAGCCGAAATGACTTTATGTGATTAAATCATTATGTTAAAGCTGGCCCTGCCAGCTTTTCTTTATAGTCAGAACTTTATAAGTGAAAGGAAAATCATCGTCCACTTGTAACGTTTATCATTATTCATGACAAGTGACTGTGCTTTTCTTCCCCCACTTGTTAAGTTTCCGGTTAATCGTGACAAGTGGACCACAAAATCGTCTTCACTTGTCACGATCACGAGCTTTTCAATGCTGTTATTTTTCGCTGGGCGAAAAATTTCCTTCCTTTCAGCCTGCAAATGCCCCTATCTCACGGTTTATCGGTGAAAAAACTGTTAGAATGCAGTGGTTTTATGGTACACTAGCTATATCTGGGTAAAAGGAGAAAATTAATTATGAACGATAAGTTAATCGATACAATCAAGGAAATGGAAATCAAGAGTGCGCCTGAGAAACAGTCCCTAGAAGCAGCACTCAACCAGTACACAAAGAAGCAGCTGGCTCATTTTATCGAGCGTCATGACTTGGACATTGCTAAAAGCTGGAAAAAGGCCGAGATCATCGAAGCGTTGATCGAGTGGATGGCATCAGCTCAGAAAGAACTTCTGAAATCTGACGAAGAGCTTAACGCGTTTTATTCAAATACAGTGGTTGATGCAGACCAGCCACTTGAAATCAGCGACGACCTGTCTGATAAAGAACAGGAAAATGTTTTAAGTCTTATCGAACACGGACTCGTTTTTAACGCTGACGGTCAGCTATGGGCACTTGAAGCAGTAGCTGAGACAGTAGATACAGTGTCAGAAAAACCAGCTGGTTCAAGTGAACCTAACGAAGAAACAGCTTCAAAAGACGAAGCAACTGAAGTGAAGTCACAGCCTGCACAACCTAAGAAACAGCGCAAACAAACCTCAGCTCCCTCGCTTTCGCCGGAAGAGCGAATTGCGCGTCAAAAGAAAATGCGCTTAAAGTATCTCAAAAAACAAGCCAAAAAGAAAAAGAAGAAAAGATAAGCACACGACTGCTTGTCTTTTCTACGCAAAAAGCGTTGAGCCGAAAATACAGCTCAACGCTTTTTTGTGGTTTTGCTACTACTGATACACATTTGTACCAGTGAAACATACCCGCGGCCGGAGGAGTATTCCAGTCTGAAATAAGCCTTGAAGTGCGGAGTTTAGATCCAGTAAACACGAGACATAAAATCATTTAAGTCGGAAGAAAAACCACTGACATTTGACTTATCAGTAGCCTAGCATCTATTCTTCTAGCGCATAATTTTTAATGGATATTGCTAATTATACCTTTTATCGAGTCAAAAATTTATTTCCCTAAAAAACGACTGATCCATTTACAGTATCAGTCGTTTCTATTCATTATTTCAATCCAATTTTCAAAACTTTTGCGCAATTCATTGATGTGTTTTTCAGGTTTTCATAACCGCTTGAAAGTGCCTCTTCGATTGAAGAAAACTCTGGGATAATACTGAAGGCGGCGTGTATACCTTCGTCAAAAATGTTGTCATAACCTTTATTTAAGCATCCTGCAAAAGCAATCGTTGGGACATCATATTTTTTGGCTACTTGTGACACAGCAATCGGTGTTTTCCCGAAAATCGTTTGATGATTGATTCCACCTTCTCCTGTAATTACTAAGTCTGCCCCTTTTATTTTCTCTTCAAGGTCCAGCATGTCGACGAGCAAGTCTCCACCACGTTCGAGCTTTCCGTTTAAGAAAGCTAAAATTCCGCCGCCTAAACCACCTGCAGCTCCTGCTCCAGGGGTATGTTCGATATCTTTGTCCATATATTCTCTTATCACTTGAGCAAAATGCGAAAGATTTTCATCTAATGTATTAATTTGTTCTGATGTTCCGCCTTTTTGAGGTCCGTAAATATGTGAAGCTCCCTGCTTCCCTGTTAGTGGATTATCAACATCGCAAGCCACACGAATACTTACTTCACTAACTCGCGGATGTATCCCACTTATATCAATAGAATATAAATCTTTCAATCCTTGACCGGTCGGTGAAATAGGTTCTTTATTGGCATCAAGCAGTTTACCACCTAAACTCATGATCATCCCTGCACCACCGTCGTTCGTGGCACTTCCCCCGATCCCAAGCAAGATCTCCTCGACACCTTCATTTAAGGCGTCCTTGATCAATTCACCAAATCCATATGTTGTTGTTAATAGTGGATTTCTGTCTTTTGGATCTACTTTATCCAGACCGGAAGAAGCTGCCATTTCGATTACAGCGATTTTCTTGTCTCCAGACAGACCGTAAAAAGCTTTTACAGGTTTTCCAAGAGGTCCCGTTACCATCAGTTCTTTCAGTGTCCCTCCAGTTGCATCAATGATCGACTGGACTGTTCCTTCACCACCATCTGCCATCGGGACTTTAACATATTCTGCCTCTGGCAGAATATGTTTGAAACCTTCTTCAATTGCTTTAGCTGCCTCTAAAGCCGTCATACTTTCTTTAAATGAATCAGGTGCAATTACTATTCTCATATTCTCATTCCTTTACGCAGTTTTTCTATTTCATCCTAGGTTAAATAGTCCAAAAATGATGACTGATACGATCGTGATCGTCAGTCCGATCAGAGATTCATAAGGTATCAATTTTAGACGTTCTTTAAAACTCATTAAGACACTTCCGCCGGTTGCATGAAAGAAACTACCATGTGGCAGATGGTCTAACACCGTCGCACCTGCATGGATCATTGCAGCACCGCCTAATGCACTAATACCTGATTCAAGTAATGGCGAACTGAATACTGAGCTGGCTACGATGGAACCCGAAGTTGTGGAAGCCGTCGCTGCAGACATAACAATGCCCGAAATTGGCGCTAGTAAGTATACCGGTAATCCCAAACTTGCTACACCGTCGATCAAAACCTCTCCTAAGGTAGAGTTCGTAATGATTCCAGCGATGGTACCTGTCCCGATCAATAGAATAGCCACTGATGACATTTTACTCAATCCAAAAGTAGCTTGATCGATAATGCCTTTGAATTTACCCATTATAAGAGATCCAGCCACACCACCTAAAGGTAAGGCGATCATTGGATCGATTACAATATCTGCAACAGGTCTTAGTGACAGGAGTATAACAGCTATGATTGGACCAGAAATCGCTGTCAAAAAAGACGGGAGATCCTTTGTTTCTGGACCATTAGAATCTAATTCACTAGCTGCGACTGTGACTCCTTTTGTTGATATACGTTTGGCAACAAAGTAAGTCACAAATAAGGCGAAAATCCCAGGAATAACGCCTGCTAACATAACTGATGTTAAAGGGCTTCCAAAAGCTTCCGAAACAGCAATAGTGTTAGGGTTAGGAGACATGATGTTCCCTGCCTTTCCGCCACCGATCATTGCTAATAAAATAGATGATTTACTAATCGATGCATTTTTAGCGATGATCAATGCTATCGGTGCCACAGTAATAACAGCAATATCAACAAATACCCCAACTGCAGTTAGTAATAAAGTAGCTAGAGCTAGGGCAAACAAGGCACGTGTTTCACCTATCTTATCAATGATCGTCCGGGCGATCGACTCGGCAGCACCGGATTCGATTAATACACCTGCCAAAATGCCCGCCGCTAAAATCCTTAAAATAGCGGTCATCATACCTTGTGCTCCGCCAATCATTAGTTGAACTGTTTCCGCAAGATTAGCTCCACCGATCATGCCACCGGCCAATGCTCCTATCAATAACCCGTAAATAGGCGGAGTTTTGATGAAAATGAGTCCTATTGCAATCAGTAATCCTATAACAGCACCTAATGCTGATACTTGTATATCCATATGTATCCTCCTAATGTATTTGATACTCTAATACTACTAACTTTTGAATGCGCTTTCTATATCGTACAGGCCAATTATATTTACCTTGTTTTTGTTACAGAGACCAAATATAATTATATAAAGTGTTTATTATGACTTAAGGACGGATCTTTATGGAAATTTCTTCAGTTATTGCTCAAAAGATCGTATTGCAACTAAAAAATGTCTTATCACAAGAAATCAATTTTATGAATAGTGAAAGTATAATAATAGCCAGTACAGATAAAAGTAGAATTGGCCACTTCCACGCCGGCGCTGACACTGTATTAAAGAACAAAAAACCTCTAATCATAGACGATGACAGCAGTTTCAAAGGTAGTAAACAAGGGATCAATATGCCTATCGAACTCGAAGATAAAGTCATCGGAGTCGTTGGAATTACAGGTGAACGCTGCAAAGTAGAGAAAAACGGTATAATTATTAAAAAGATGACCGAAATATTGATTAAAGAAGATTTGATTAAAGACATTAATATAAAAAAACATGATCGCTCACGTTATATCATTAACAGGATACTCAATCATCATTTGATAAATTCCAATAATGAATCTTCTAATGTGTTCAATTATGATTATACACTGCCTCATCTGTGTATCATTGGTGAGTTTAAAACGACCTTCAATTATCAATACGAAGAGATTTATAGAATCATCACCAGGTATACCCATACTATAGATGACGTCATATTTATAATCATCGAGCATAAATTATACCTTTTCGTGCAACAGACATCACTTGATCAATTAAATGTATGGCTTAAAATCCTATCAGACAAGATCACTTCTTACTTTAATGTTCCTTATTATTTCGGTATAGGACCCGTCAGTGATTCGTTGGTGACAGCCAATCAATCATTCGACTACGCCGCTAATGCTTTACATTGGAACAAACTGTATGCTGAAAAACCTTATCTTCATTTTAACGAGTTGGATTTGGGATTAATACTGACTTCTATAGACAAAAGCCGTATCTCACTTATACAAAAAAAAATCCTTCAATTCATCCCGCCAAAAGAATATGAAGAATTGAAAGAAATCCTTTTAGTATATGGTGAAATGAGCAAAAGTATCAATAAAAGTGCAGATAAACTCTATATACATAAAAACTCATTTCAGTATAAATTAAATAAACTCACTCAATACACCGGATACGATCCAAAGATATTAAATGACTATGTCTGTCTGTATGTTGCGTTCTTACTGGACTATATGGAATAGCTATGATTGGGAATAAATAATAAAATACATCTAGGTGAATATTGCGATGGACTCACTGATTAATGCCATACGACAGCCCCCGCTGGTACATCTCGCAGGTGGCAGTCACTATTTCGTTTTCGTGTGCCGTTTCTAAGCAAAAAAGCGTCGAGCCAAATTTCAGCTCAACGCTTTTTTGTTTATTACAAGACCTTCTGGGGAACTACTTTCTTTTGTTTCCAGTCCATACTTCTGGCCCAGCGTCTGAAGTCTGCCGCTTCTTGTTTGTCTTCGGGTTCATTGATCGCTTTTAAGAAGTTCGCAAAGCCGCTCAAGCCACCGACGTCGTCCATGACATCTACCCCGTCTCTTGAAAGACAGACCGGCTTATGCTTCGTCAGCACAATTTCCTTAGCAGCGTCCACTTCTTCTTGTGTGACGGAATGATCAGCCACTAGGTCATCACAACTTTTCAGCTTGGTCACCTTCACGATCCAGCTGTCACCGTAGTCATACTCATAATACAGTGCTTGTGTCACGGGCAAGCCGGAACTACTCACCTCTTCGTCAACGTAGCCTAACACGTCTGTGATCAGAAGACTCTCCATCAAGCTTTTTGGCCCGCTTTCCATAACGACGGCCTCATTCATTTCGTCCAGGGTCATATCGACCAGTGCTTTCTTGCCTAACACTTTCGGTTCAGCTGCCGGATCTGTCTGTCTGCGCTCTAGATAGTCGGAGAAAGGTTCCTGTATCTCCAGCTCTTCGAACCGGTCTAGTAGTTCATTTACATCTGCTCTTGCCACGTCAGCTTGTTCAAAGTAACCACCGTATCGATACGGGCCCGTATATTTCCTTCGCAGCCAGGCGTTAAAATTACCGGATTCATAATCATCGTCCCAGAACAAATCATGTTCCGCTTCTGACGGCGGCTGAAACAGCACCCCGACCAGATCTGACCAGCCTTTAACTGTCCCCTGAGTCAGCTCCTGATAGACATCTTCCGGTAAATTGAACTGCCTTAAGTGCGAATTCTGCCAGCCGAACAGTTTCTGCATCGCATAGTGCAGCGCATGCAGGGTCATGTCAGAAGGGATCAGCACCTCTCTTGTGATACGGTCACCCGAAGATGACTCGCCGTATCGTTTCAGCATCACCTTCTCGTCACTGGACAAGTAGTCACTCATCAGTTCCAGCCTTAGTCGTACGGGTTTAATGTCTTTTTGAGTTTTTGGCATTCTTTACCCTCCACTTTATGAATTGTTACGTATGTCCTATTAGGTAAAGTGTATCATGTCTGTCTTCCAGATGGAATTAAAGCCTAGATCCTAACAAGTGAGATACTGTTTGTGCTTCACTTGTTACGTTTATTCCGAAACGTGACTAGTGGACAGGTTAAATTGTGTAACTTGTAAAGATAAGCCTTAATCGTTATAAGTGAGACCAAACAGCGCACTCACTTGTGACGTTTCTACTCGTGAGTAAGAAAATAATCTTATGATGTGATTTTTCGCCTGGCGAAAAATTTCAAATGGAGCATTTCAAAGATGTTTGGTCCAGATATCCTTACGGATTTCAGGTAGATATTACAGTTCGATATAACTAAAGTATTATTTTTCTCATAATGTTCCAAAGTCATAAATATATATTATAATAATAGTGAAATCGCTATCAAAAGTGGTTAATTACTTTCCTGGAGGAATGTTTATTGGATTATGATAAAGAATATATTGACAGCATGATAGACAGTTTCGATGCCCTTGTCAGATGTTCAGAAGATCAAAAAGCAAGACCTTATGCCCTGATACCGGAACAGAAAGGATCTGATTTTAGGGTTTTGTCAATCATAGAAGACAGTGTGCTCGACTTTTTAGATGTTTCGCTTAAGCAAACGTACTTGCTTCTGGATGACAACTCGTTTTATGTGTGCGATCTGCCTAAGGTTTCCACTACGCCTTATAATACCCTAGTCATTCAGACCAATGGCAGCGTGCTTAAGTCAAAAGAGACCACGACTCACATCATCACCCGCTACATGAATTACATAGGTGTAAACTATAAAGCAACGATGCAGCTGGGCAAGTCACTAGGTATCTTCAGTCAGTGTCCCTTCGTCTGTGGCACACTCTGCTTTACACCGCTTAACGGAGCGAGCCGAAAACCTGTCAGCTGGCTCGGTCTGCATCATGTGCAGGCGATTACGCCGCACCAAAAGGCGACGTATTTCAATATCGACGGCAAACATGAACTGACACTTAATGTTTCGCATAAAACGGCCAGCCGTTTGGTCAGGCAGACTAAGATCTTGTCTGATTCCCAGCAGCGGATGGCGACGGAATGGCTGGCACTCATGCACCATCAAAAAGAGTTCAGCAGCCGCCCTAACGTCGTGACCCGATGTACTGTAAGCAGCCATTTCTCGCAGCCTCTGCCTCTTTTGTCAACTTGGCTAATGACATTAAGTTTCCTTCAGGGACGCTGGATCGTCCAGGATCTCCTCAAAGAAGGCGATCCACTGCTGGATCTTCTCCCACCGGAAAAATTAGATGACGACAACGAGATCAACGACGAAGACTGATCACTAACCTCAGCAGGACTGCCGAAACCTCGGCGGTCCTGTTTTAGTTTTGCCGTTTTTGTCGTATACGGTTAAGTGACTCCGTGATTTTCTGATTCATATCTTCATCAACCGGATCATCTACATCAGTGTAATCATCTTTGGCCCATTCCGGTAGAGATTCACTCTTTGGTACATGGTTAGTAAATGACTTCTGGCGATGCTTAAAGGATCGGTCATAAGGCAAAATGTCTTCAAAGCTCCTTACGCCCTTCTTCTGGAAGTCTGTCAGTATGGCATTCATATAAGCAAACGACTTACCACTCATGTGCGTTCGTCTGATCGCTTCTAGAATAACAGACTGTTCAAAGACAGCTAGCCAGTCTTTCAGTTGTTTTTCTATTTGGGGTGTAGGCACTTGAACCTTTGATTCAAATTCTTTAAGGATATGTAATAAATCATCATCGGAATCATCTAGTTCTTTTTCAACTTGTGATGATGATTTACTTTCTTTTACTATACTTTCCTCTACTTTACTTTGTGTAGTTATTGTAGACATTAATTCCGTTGAGTCCACATCACTGTCAACATGGTTATTTTCAACTGCTACTTCAGGATAAAGTGAGACCATACTCAAGTTAGGGTATTTCTCGATTTCCTGTTCGCTTAAAAGGACATGCTCTCTAATTACAGGAACATCTTTACGACGACTCGCTGCTTCAAAGTAGCGCTTTTGAATCCCACGACTGGTCAAAATACCGTAGTCATTAAAAAGAGGCAGACTAAATAAGCCCCAATGGAGACCTGCGTCTACAATGTCAGTAACGGTAGAAACAGCAACACCAGTCCTTCTGCTAAATAGCTTCACTTCTTTTTCACCCCAGTGATAGCTGTACCCTTCGGAGTAAATCTTCATTAACAATTTGACGATAACCGTAAACCCTTCGATACCAAAATCAGATTCGATCAATGCGATTTTATCATCCTGATCAAACGTAACATCCAGTGGGAAATAATTTAAACCTATTTGTAGTGGACGCGCCATAGTAAACACTCTCTTCTTCGTTATAATTTAGGAAATAGACTCTCCCTTATTAATAACGATATGAAAATGGAAAGTGTTACCAGAATGTTTTCACTATTTCCATATTTCCCATACGAAATTAGTTTTTCTATTAATAGACGTAATTTTATAACTGAAATATTTTTTTTACTAATAATCCTTTTTACTCGATCACTCAAGTTTTTTAGATATATCTTTAAAAATTTAAACTAATTGAAAAAAAGATTTGAATGTAATAGTTCTATCTTCTCTAATTCAACACCTATTGATAGAAGTTTATTTTGAAAATCAGATTTTTCTTCTTCATGATAATAATAAATACACCAAGTAGTATTTTTTCTAACGTTTATTTTTATTTTCTCAAAATAAGGTAAATCAACGTCACCAATCGAGTGTCCAATAATAAATACCTTTTCTACTTCATTTAGATTATTGAAGAATTCAGTATGGGAAAAACAAATCATTTTTACATCCTTAAAGGTTCTTTCATAATAGTTTCCTATTGCATTATAAATACTACTCTCCTTTTCAGAAAAACTTTCTGTCGCTAATCTCGCTTTCTCTCTAGCATTCTGCAGTTTCTTTTTATTACCATGCCCCAATACTAGGGAGTCATAATCATCTAATTCAACTGAACCATGAATGTGCAAAATCTTACTTTTTTCAATCTCATAAATTTCTTCTAATAACAATGTATAGTTAAAAGTCAAGAATAAATCTTCTGCTTCTTGATTAATTAGTTCAGTTCTCCTTACTGCATCTACTTCTATTGTGTTGACCCATGATTCTAAGTATTCTTTGAACTCAATTATAAATCCATACGTAGTCTCCCAATGTTCATCTAGTGTATCTTCTACATACTCATCTCCAACTTCTAGCCCTAGTTCTATATATATTCCTTCATCAGCTATTCTATCCTCTTCGATATTTGAAATACTATTTTCTAAATCTTTCCACAAAAAGCTTTTAGCATAATTAGGATTACAAACAGAATTTATTCCATAAGTAGCTTCGAAGCGATTCAAAAAATTCCAATCTTCAAACTCTAAAAATTCTCTGAAGTCTATATATGTCGTATATAATCCATGGGCCAAGTCAAAACCGTTGCCTATAACGAATAAATTCATACATAAATCCCTTTCCTTATTATATCTGACTACTATAAAAACAATATGATCCTATGGATTAAATGAATGCATCCCATAGCTGTCTCGAATAAAATAGTTATGGGATATTTCATTAAGTGGTACGTTAAAATGGCAAAAACTGGTACATTCTTTTGCTACCATGGGAGGGGCTTTTCGCTGGCGGTAGTCAACATGATACACAACAGGCGAACACACTTATCTTGTAATATAAACAAAAGGACGTAAGTAAGATACTGTCTCACCAACGCCCTTAATTGTACAACCACAATTTATGGGAACTTTATTTTATCATTTCCCAATGTAATGGAGATCCACGTTTAATGTCAGTCACTGCTTTTTTATTCAAGACTTCTGGATAGTTTTTAGGTGCCATACCATTTCCGGGTCTAATAGATCTGACATTATTTGAAGTAAACTCTTCTCCAGCTTTAATATCTTCAACGACAAATAAAGAACGTCCAAGTTTTCTGTTATTCTTTTTCTTTTCTGTTAGACTGTAATCGATTTTCCCTAATGCTTTTTCAGCATCTCTGACTAATTTTACCATCTCTTTAAAAACGTCTGGCTCCATAGAAAATTCTGAATCAGGACCACCAATTTCCTTATTGAGAATAAAATGTTTCTCGATTACTCTAGCTCCTAAAGCTACCGATAAGATTGGAACAGTGGAACCAATCGTGTGATCAGATAAGCCGACCTCCACATCGAAGGTTTCTTTCATGTTAGGTATCGTATTTAAATTGGCATCTTCAATTTTTGCCGGATAAGAAGACGTCGTCTTTAAGAGAACTATTTGATCATTACCCATCCGTTTACAGGCGTTGACAGCTTCTTCAATATCACTCAAATCCGCAATCCCCGTCGATATGATCATTGGTTTATCTTTAGAGGCAATATACTCGATTAGTGGAATATCCATTATCTCAAAAGAAGCGACCTTATACACAGGAACACCCAGGTCTTCCAGGAAATCTACTGAGGAATGATCGAATGGCGTTGAAAAGAAGATAAGTCCAAGACTATTAGCATAATTCATGAGTTCTTTTTGCCATTCCCAAGGTGTATACGCTTCGCTATAAAGGTCGTAGAGCGTGCGCCCATCCCAAATGGTGCCACTACTTAGTGTAAAGTATTCATTATCGCAGTCTATCGTTAGGGTGTCCGCTGTATACGTTTGGATTTTGATAGCATCTGCTCCAGATTCTTTGGCTGCTTTTATACTCTCTTTTGCAATGTTGATATCATGCCCATGATTTGCGGATAGTTCCGCAATAATAAATACTTTATTGTCGGTATCGAAGTTTTCAATTATCATTGATCTGCTCTCTCCTTAATTGATAGTTTAATAGGTCAGCATCGCTAGTCTTTCTACAAAAATTTACCTTTTCAAAAATTTTGATAGAGGCTACGTTATTTACAGATACAAAAGCAGTAATCATTTTAATATTCTTTTTTTCGTTAAATAATTTTTTTATGCTTTCCTCTAAAATAAAACTTGCTAACCCCTGAGCTTGAATTTTTTTCGAGAGGCTTATGCTTATCGTAGCATTGATTCCTTCAAGGCTATAACGGACTTGCCCTAGAAAATCGTTATTTTTATTCGTAACAATATAAAAAACGACATCAGGATCCGAAATCACCCCTTCAAACCATTTAATATGATCTTTCCAAGCAATCTTCTCTTTATTTATAGAATGTCTTCTCACATAATCTTGGTTGGAAAGATTATAAACATTCTCAATATCACTTAGTTTAGCTTCTCTTATACAGATATTCTTATTTTTGCTTTTATAAATTAGCGCATCTACTATCCGCTGTGATCCTTTTCCATCTATAAGCTGTCGCTGTTTCTTAACGAGTTCTTTTCGTACAGTTCTATCCTCAATTTGGTGAAATGCAGATTCTATCTTGGTCAATAAATCAGTATCAGTATAATGAAATACTATCTCAGGAGAAATATGCTTTATTATTGCATCACAGTTGTTTTTTTGATTATCTATAACTTGAATTGCGAGGAATGGCGTTTGTGTAGCCATCAATTCATAAATAGATTGTCCGGCAGCAGTGATGGCAATATCATTTTCAGACATCAATCGACTCATTTCTATATCAGTAAGATTAGAATGATAAGAGACATTTTTGGGATTTACTCCTAAATTCAATTCTGAATGTTGAGCTTTATTGATTACTACATTAAATTCTACAGAAGGATTTTTTGAAGCAAGGGTTTCAATTAAAGCAGGTGTCAAATTTCTTATATCCGTTCCACCCATCATGATTATTACCTTTTTAACACTATCTCGGAGTGTTCTGTTCTCTTCTTTTACGAAAGCAGACCGAACGATCACATACCTCGGTCCTAAGAGCAAGGAATGTTTATTCGCACAAGAATAATCTATACTTTCAGTATTTAAAGAAGGATTGATTATAGTTCCTTCAGGATAGTGTAACCTACCAAAATCATCTATGACAAACAATTCTCGAGATTTGCTTTTTAATTTTAGATAATCTTCATTAGTGGCCAGATATGAATCAACAATAACATAATCATTTGACGAGATATTATTGTTTATATAATCATGATTTAGCCAGTCTACATTTATAATGGGATATTCTTTAATAAAATTTACCGAATCAACATCTCCATTAACGACAAAGTCTACTATAACTTCTCTATGAAGCAATTCTTCATAGAGAGCAGAACAGCGTGAAAGATGTCCTAACCCAATAGACTTGCCACCTTCTGTAAGAATTTTCACTTTCATTTCAATCAATCCTACTTATTTAATTTTTTTTGCTCTATATGAGAATTGATCTCCGACAATTCAGGATGTGTATGGTATAAGTTAACAACATCATTCATGTAAAAATCGTGTTCTCCATGATAAAGTTTTTCGTATATCTCAGTAATTAACTGCAGATCTTCTTCGGTATCTAACGTCCACCTATAACCAGATAAGTCATGGTTTGCTTTATAATAGTGAACATCTTCTGTATTTTCATAGATATAAGGGGTGACATGTTCTCTTTGGTACATTTCTTGTGCATTCTTGAATGCACTCTCAAGTAATGAAAAGGCAAATATCTCTATATCCAATCCTCTAGGAAAGTTCCGAGTTTCGGGCTCTGTACCTGCATTTGAAACCAGACTATATTGGTTATTCAGATAAAAGTCAATCATATTATCCAGTAGTCTAGAATCAATCAAAGGGCAATCTGAAGTAACCCTGACAATAACATCCAACTTATTTTCAACTGCGGCAAAATAAAATCGAGATAGAACGTCACTTTCACTTCCTCTGAAGAATGATACGTCATTTTTCTTTGCTTCAGATTCAATTACATTATCTTTAGACAGTGTAGTCGTTGCTATAATTATTTGATCAACTTTTTCTGCCTGTTTTACTCTTTCAATAACATGATTTAAGACGGACTTCCCTTTTAGTTCTCTTAAAACCTTTCCTGGTAAACGTGTCGAACCCATTCTTGCTTGTATAACTACACCAATTTTCATTAAAAAGCCTACTTTCGGTAGTAATCTAGTACTTTATTCATAGCATCAACAACATCTTTAACATCATCGTTGGTCATGTTCGGGTGTAGAGGTAACGTAATGATGTTTTCATACAATGCCTCAGCCTTCGGACAAAGGCCTTTCTCATATCCTAACTCTTCATAATAAGGGTGTAAATATACTGGCAGGTAATGAACATTAACTCCAATGTTCTCAGCATATAAGGCTTCAAAGACCTCTTTACGCGATACGTTTAATTTTTCGGTATTTAACTTGATAACATAAATATGCCATCCCGAATTAGAGAACTCAGCTTCATACGGAGTGGTGATTTCTTCAATATCCTTTAATGCCTTGTTATACATACCAACAATTCCCCGACGTCTTTCAATGAAATTATTTAATTTACTCAGTTGACTTGTTCCTAATGCACTTTGTACATCAGTTAACCGGTAATTATATCCAAGTGTTTGCTGTTCATAGTACCATGGCCCATGATCAACTTTTAATTTATCGGGATCTCTTGTAATACCATGTGTTCTAAATTCCATCATTTTTTCATAGTAGTCTTCATTATTCGTCGTTACAATTCCGCCTTCAGCAGTTGTGATTGGTTTAACTGGATGAAAACTGAATTCTACCATATCAGCCTGTGATCCAACTTTTTCCCCTTTATATTCACTGCCTAAGGCATGAGCTGCGTCTTCTATAATGACAAGATCATGTTTTTCAGCTAATACTTTGATCGCATCCATATCCACCGATTGACCCGTGAAATCTACAGGAATAATTGCTTTAGTTTTGTCCGTAATTTTCTTTTCGATATCTTTTACGTCGATATTATATGTGAGCGGATCTATATCGGCAAATATTGGCGTTCCTCCACAGTACAATACAGCGTTTGACGAAGCTGCAAAAGTTAAAGAGCTGACGATCACTTCATCACCTTCAGTGATTCCTGCGGCATAACAGGCCATGTGCAATCCGGCTGTTCCGTTTGAAACGGCCACAGCATATTTTGCCCCGACGTATTCTGCTATCTTATTCTCAAATTCTTTAACATATGGACCTGTTGTTAAAAAATCCCCTTTTAATACATCTACAACTGCTTGAATATCATCGTCATCGATGGATTGCTTACCATAAGTTAATAATTCATCTCTTACGGGTTCCCCACCATTGATTGCTAATTTATCCATTGTCATTCCCCCGATTATAAGCCTAGTTCATTGATTTTATCTCGTAGTGTTTCTACGTCCAGCCATTCCGTATTGTTGCCAGAATTATATTCCCAGCCTTCTTCGATCAGCGTTCCACCAGGCTTGAAGTCTGTATCTTTAGTCCACCAGGTATAATTCGGATAGATGATATAGTAATCGCCATAGTCATAAGTTCCGCGCGAATCATCACTCGTTATCATAACTTCATGCAATTTTTCTCCTTCTCGAATACCGACAACGTTATAGTCAGCATTAGGATTAATTGCTTCCGCAACATCTGTGATTTTATATGACGGGTTCTTAAAGACGTACGTTTCTCCGCCTTTAGATTCTTCAAGGGCTTTGACTACTAAATCTACCGCATCATCTAGCGTCATCCAAAAACGTGTCATTCTTTCATCAGTGATAGGAAGATCCTTGACGCCCTGGTTCAACAATTCTCTAAAGAATGGAATAACTGATCCTCTGCTTCCTGATACATTACCATATCTAACGACTGAAAATATGGTCCCTTCATCACCGCGGTAAGAGTTGGCAGAAACAAACAATTTATCAGAAACTAATTTTGTCCCACCATAGAGATTAATAGGGTTTACAGCTTTATCCGTTGATAAGGCAATCACTTTTTGGACGCCTCTATCTATCGCTGCATCTACAATATTTTGAGCACCGTTAATATTTGTCTTGATTGCTTCGAAAGGATTATATTCACATGCGGGAACTTGCTTCATAGCTGCTGCATGAACGACATAATCTACCCCTTTAAATGCACGGTACAGTCTATCTTTATCCCGTACATCACCAATGAAAAATCTCATTTTAGATATTTTTTCAGGAAATCTCTCTGTCAGCATTTTTCTCATGACATCTTGTTTAAACTCATCCCGGGAATATATGATAACTTTTTTAGGATCAAAATTTGATAGAACCATCTCTGTAAATTGTTTGCCAAAAGATCCGGTTCCACCTGTGATTAAAATCGATTTGTTATTAAGCATAATTTTCTCCTTTTTAATTACTATTATATTTATATTGGTAGTTATATATTCAAGATATTGTACAGTGTTACCTTTTTATTTTTAAATTTCAAAATCAAAGAATCTATATTTCTATATTTCATATATAAATAAACGAAATCTATAAATACTTTGATTAATACAGCCTTTCTATCACAATAAAATAATACACTATGATAGGAATTAGTTATCTCTTTAAAAGTTTCCATCAATATCGGTTATTTTACTATCTAAAAAACCCTTTTATCGTAGATAGTTAATTTTATTTTTCATAATATATTTTTATATAAATAACTGCAGAATGATAAATTTAATCAAGTTAGAAATATTAATAAATAAAAACCTGAGTTATATTTTTTGCAAATTCATACAATTATTATAATTAAAATAGCCCTAGTTAACTAAATCTTTTAGCCCTGAATAATTCATACTTTTAATTTAAACCGTCTGAAACTGCCTAACGGCAGTCTACAATTACTTTTTCATTTTAACCCGTTAAGTGATGAGAAAAGAACCCCGTTCTGATATGGTAAAGGTGTCGAAACCAACCATAAGAAAGGAGTTCTTCTAATGATTAGCTTACACAAAAACCAGGTAAAATTCAATGCAAACATTACTATTTCACATACAGGTGGTCGCTTATCGAGTGATTCGGGTTTAGTCTTGGTAAAAGAAGTGATAGACACCTTCCAGTTCTCTGATTTGTCACAATCTCTGCTAGACATCAAAGATAACCGCGCTTACTTCACACATGATAACTTAGCGATATTAGAACAGCTTATTATGCAGTTAATCGCTGGTTATTCGGCTGACTCATCAGCTAATCTATTAAGACGAAATCCAGTATTTCAAGTCGTACTAGGTAAAAAGCAGTTGGCATCACAATCGTCAATCTCACGGTTTTAGATCGTTTCACCGAGAAAAACGTGGGTCAATTACAAGCATTAAATCAGTCGCTCATTGATAAAGCTCATTTGATTCGCAATGACACCGAATTAATCATTGATGTCGATTCCACACATTCAGATACTTTTAGTCATCAAGAACAAACAGATTATAATGCACATTATCAAACCTACGGTTATCATCCTTTGGATGCCTTCGACGGACTGACCGGGGATTTTTTGAAAGCTGAGCTGCGTTCAGGAAATCAGTACACATCCAAAGGGATAAAGGCTTTTATGAACCCGTTGTTACAATACTACAAGACCACTTTACCTCATACCGACATATTGGTTCGGGGTGACAGCGGATTCGCCACACCAGAGGTGTATGAGTCTTGTAAAGCAACTGAAAGCCAGTACGTTATCCGATTAAAGAGCAATCGGAGGTTAAGTCAGTTAGCTGAACACTCCGTTCTTTACGGGGACAATCAAGAATGGGAAGAGCAAGAAGTGCAGTATTTTTAACTACCTTATCAAGCACAATCCTGGTCGAAACCCCGTCGTGTCTATATACGTTCCGTCCGAGAAGGAGGAGAATTGCTCTTTCACCATACGTTTATTATGACTAATCTATCCGACTATGTCTCGCCTGAAGTCATATTCTCTCTTTACGGCAAACGAGGTACAATGGATAATTTCATCAAAGAAGCGAAATCAGGCTTTTATTTTGATAAAACAGATAGCCCACTCTTCCTGGAAAATCACATCAGAATGATGATCAGTGTCCTGGCTTATAACCTCGTCAATTTTTTAAAGACCATTGGATTTGTAAAAGTGAATCGGGGTATGACGATTCATTCTATCCGACTGACATTGCTCAAAGTTGCTGGTAAACTCGTTAAAACAGGCAGAAAGATCTATCTCAAACTGTCGAGTTATCATGTATATCAAACTGAATTTTATAAGGTTTTCGAACGCCTGCGGTGATCCAAACAATGGATTTAGATCGTTTATCACATAAATTTTTAACCGATTCTTTCTCAAGGGGTCAGTCTGCCCTTAAATAGACAAAGGACTATTAATATGAGTTTCTCCCGTAGTCATCATATTCAAAAGCATATTATTTTGGAAAAAAGTAACTGACTAATTTAAAAGACAGGAAATTTGTTCAAGAAAATAGCTTATATGCAGAACTATGAATTATTCAGGTTTAGCATTAATTCATTAAATTTTTTTCGATAAGCAATTTAATTTATTTCGATGTATCATTTTTGACCTTTATAAATATTAAATAATCTTATTTGATCAGTCAATATTCTCTGTGCCTTTAAGTACGTAATTAAATACACAAAAGATAAAGCGATTACGTAAAGAATTAATGCCCATATAAAATTCAGGTTAAGAATATATGAAACTCCAAATCCTAATCCAGATATAAATAATCTAAATAAACTTAGTAAAAATATTTCTCTTTGCTTTTCATAGACTTCGTATACTCTACTTACAGGAGTAAATATAAAGTTAGAAAACACCAAAAACGATATAACTCTAGCATATACGCCTGAATGATACCATTCAATACCAAAAAATAACGAAAATAAATGCGGACCAAAGAGAAGAATCACTATTAAAGGAATCATACCAATAAATACAAGTCTAATGATTAGTTTATCAGATAATCTTTTCAATTTGATTGGATCACTTTTTCCTAATGTAGCTGCTTCAGCATAAAATACATTACTAACTGACTGTCCTATTAAATTCATGGGTAATTTAACTATATTATAAGCAAGACCATAGTATCCCAGCATTTCACTACCATATAGAATTCCGATAAATATAATCGGTATTTGATTTGTAAATTTTTGAAAAAAAGTACTAGGAGTTAAATAAAGCGGAAACTTGATATATCTCTTAAAGGACCAATATAGTTTAGAAATACTTAGATTAGAATAGCTTTCAGAACTTAGTTGCTTAGATAGATTAATTACACCTGCACTATTCGCAACGATTTTTCCAATTATTAACATTATCGACCCAAGACCAAAAAAACCTCCGAAAATTTTCACTAGATTACCAGTAATACTTTGGGTTACTTTTGTTCTATAAATAATATCAAAATTTTTCTTTCTATAAGCATATTTAATAAAGATTCTATACATACCTGTAAATAACATCCCAATAGGCAAAAAATATCTATAGGTATAAAGTATCCCACTATCATCATAATACTCGAATATAGAAGAACCAAACATTGCTATAATAAAGGTCGTAGATATAACAAATGTAAATAAAATAGAAAAACTTAAAAACAGTACATTATTCGCTGCATCTTCATCATCTGCTATCGGTATCGCTTGTTCGTAATTCAAAGAACTAATTGACATCATTGCTAAGATGGATCCATAAATAGTTAAGACGCCGTACTCTTCCGGTGAGTATAACCTAGTTATTAATGGTGTAGAAAAGGTATTTATTATTTGAGCTATTAAACTCCCACTTGTTAACATTATTATATTTTTAGTAAATTTATTTTTTTTTATCTTTTTTGATTTATAATTTATGAATCTAGTAATATTTACCAATATTTCACCTACTTATATATATTACAAAAGATAATATACTAATCTAATTATCACTAATTAATAGATGTTTAACTTCTGTTTTAAAATCCTCAATTAAATATTTAGATTGGGTTATAGTATTATGATTATCATTATTTTTAATTTCTTCTAAATCCTCTAAATATAATTTCTTTATAAAACTATATTTAAAATTAATAGGAGTATCATCGTCTATTTGATAAACTTTATCATTAGAGATTAAAAAAGCTTCATACAATACTGAAGAATTATATCCAATTATTTTACTACTACTATATATATCATATAATAGAGAATCGGTCGATACTTTAAATCCCATATTAATTATTTGATTAATTTTTACTAAGTCATCTTTTTCTTTTGGATGCAACCTTATATTTATTATGTAATTATCATCCTTATACTTAGATAGTTTAGAATATACAAGTTCCCTTTTGAAATTAATACCAGTCTCTTCGAAAGGTTGAGAAATAAATGTAATTTTATTTTTAATAGTACTAACATTTTGGAACTTCTTTAAATAAAGTTTATCAAACTTAGGATAACCAAATATCTCCAGCTTATTAATATCCATTATTTTACTTAAGCGTTCTTTTTGTTCTCTGTTCCATACAAGAAGTTTGCTTCCGTGAAATGGAAGCACCCCTATATATTCGCCACCTTGAGGATATCCATGTAGAAACACAAAAAAAGGAATCTGGGATAATTTTGCAGCTTCGCAAATTAATCGATTTTCGAACTTTTGATCACTTATCGTATATATGCTTTCAATATTGTTTACTTTTAAAATTTGATTAACTTGAAATACAGATTTCTTAATATTCAAATTAAACGAATTCATAAGATACTCATTTTCCAATATTTCAGGTAAATTCTCAATAGAAATACTTTCTAGTAGGTTTTTTAAATCCTTATTGTATATAACTGTCTTCGGTATAATTATTCCTCTTATATCCATTATCTTTTTCGGAGCAACTACTTTGATGCTTTTTTTATTCTTTTTCGTGTTAGTTTTTATTGCTTCGTTTAATAACTTAAACTTATTAGAGTCTAAGATTAAAACAGAATTATGACGTTTTATTTTGCTATATAAATAGTTTAATTTAGAAATCAAACTAGTTAAAATATTCTTCCAAAAATTTTTAGATCCTTTGAAGTTTCCTTTGATTTCATTCAGTAAAGAGACCGACAGATGAGTAGTTCCTCTTTCATAATTTTTAATAACCATATCAAAGAGAATCATTGCATAATAATACTTATCATAATATATTTTATACTTCATATCATATTTCACTCTAAATTGATGATAATTTCCCATATTTACCCTCCAGATGATTAAACATCTCACAGATTATTAATAAATTCGAAAGTCCTTTTACAATTATTATTATCACGATACTCAAAGAATTCATCTACCCTTTTTTTTATAGTACATGGTAACTTTAAATCTCTAACTATACATTCTTCCACTTCACTTATTAAATCACTAGTATTACCCACTATATTTCCAAATCCATCAGAATCATAATTAAAGTATCCTTTTTTATAATGGTTTTTTCTATAATTTTCCTTATCAAATTGATAATATATAACAGGTTTTCCCATATATGCAAAGTCAAAAAAAACACTCGAAAAATCTGTGACAAGTATAGAGCTGTTAATTAATAATTCTTGAACATCGTAGTGGAATCTATCCGCAACAATAATATTGGGATTGATATGTTCTTTAAATACCTTTGAATAACTTTGGATGGAATAATGAGGATAGAAAACTACTTTGTAATTATATTTACTCAGAATCTTTTCAAGTTCTTCGCTATTAAAAAAATCTAGATAATTTTTAAAAAATTCACTTTTTATAAATTTACTGTTTTCATTGTCAGAAGCATCTTCCATTCTATTTTTTGAAACGAGCCAATTCCTAAATGTAGGCATAACTAAAATTTGTCTATGATCACTAGTCTTCTCTGTGGGCAGATTATCAAATCTACATAGCCCTATACTTTGGGCAACACTCTCAGGATATCCATAAGTATCTATGAAAAATTTTTTCTCTTTATCTCCTACACAAGAGACTAAGGAGAACTGGGTATTAGAGTAATCCACTTTATGATCCATTTCATCTTTATAAACCCCGTGTTTCAAATAAATAGAGTGCTGAGATTTATTTTTCAAAAATGGAAAAGCATTCGTAAACCAATGCCAGAATGGAAATGCCCCAGAGAGTTGTGAATTAATCAGCTTGGATGATGTTAGATAATATATATAGTGTTTCATAGAATATAGGCTTACTAAGTTTCCATATTTTTCAATTTTATATAAATCAGGGGAATCGTTGCTAATAACATAATGAGCATTTATTTCTGGATGATTCTCCCTAATATATTTAAACAAATGATAAGCGTTGTCTCTTGCTTCTGTTTTTTTTTCGCCTATTAACCAAATTTTTTTTGAATAGTTACTTCTTAATATAGTCTTACATATTACAAATGCTAGGAAAAATTTTAACATTTGTTTAATATATTGTATATGTCTCACGTCTTATAACTCCAATCTAATTAATTTAAGTCTAAAAAGTTATTAGTATCAAAAATTATTGTAACAAATTATAATCAAATGGTTGATATCTTTTCTGAAAGTCTTGTGTCATCCAAAGTAACAAAAATAAAACTAACCAATTCCTTGGACTATTTATTGTTACAAGTGCGACTTCTTGAACGAGTAGAATAACTATGAATAATACAAAGAAAGAAAAAACTTTAATATTCCGAGTTTTAACAAATATATGATAATTAATCCTGATTACATATAAATATATAAGATAATAGAGTGACATGCCTATTATACCAACGGATACTAATAATTCTGTATAGTTATTATGTGAATATGTTCCAAAAACTGAAATAGATCTAAAGTTATCAATTCCATATCCAAAGAATGGTCGTTCTTTGGATAGACTAATCGATGAATTAATCATTTCAGTCCGTATATTATAACTATTATCGTCTCTACTTAAGAGTCTATTAAAGGCCTCAATATTCTTAAACATATCGTGAAAAATATCAGTACTCAAAACTAAAATTACTATTAAAATAAAAAATATTAAATAAAAAATTACTTTTAGTCTTTTTTTATCTACTAATGTTTCCATTAATACATACTGTAGCAACATTAAAAATACAGATATAAATATTTTCCTACTCCCACTAACAATTACTGAGTTAATAATAAATATTATTAATAAAAATATCTTCCACTTATATAGCTTACTTGACTTATTAATGGTGAATAATAATATAAGACTTATATATATAACGTTTAAACCAAACGTATTAGCGTTTTGGACAACTCCCGCCCCTCTAGAAAAACCCAAAAAATAGTATTCATACGATGCTGTAATAGAAAGTATCCACAAGGATATAAATAAAGAGCTCATTAAGGCTTTTTTACTAACGAACTTACCTTTTAGAAAGATATAAATTATTAATGCACCCAAGAAATATGTTATAATACCAACCGTTCTATGAACTGAAACTGCTCTGTCAACTGCCCATAAGTTCGACAGTATCACAATAAATACAAACGGTAAAAAGATTAAAATTGACTGATCTATTTTAATCCTCCTTTTAATACTAATAGTGATGAACATCAGAAATAAAAAGACAAACGAAATTCTATTGATAATAAAATATTGATCATGATTTGCCATGGTTAATAGTGAGATTATATATATATATGAAATAAGTGAAATTACATTTTTAAATTTTATTTTTATATTCATTTAATCTTAACCTCTTCCATCATCTATTATTATAAGCTATAGACAAATCAGTCCATGTACCTAATACATTATCCCATTCATCTGGTGAGAACTTTTCCATTCCTGAGGCAGGATAAAGTGTTAATTCTCCAAAGTAAAGTTTCCTGTTTACTTCATAAAAGTCTACTCTAATGAAAGGATATCCCCGGCTTAAAATTGTAGCAATTTCTAGCATATTATCTAAGTTAATGGGTTTTTCATGCGAATCATCTTTGCTTTTTTTGTTTGACCTTTTTAAATTTAATTTGTTCCACTCTGGATCATAAAAATCCATTAGAACATTATTATTTTTTTTATTCCTATTCGATACAACTAAAACAACTTTAGGTACTCCATTAAAGCACATAAATTTATAATCTTTTAAATCTTTATCCCTTGTTTCTATCATGTATTTTTCGGCAATAATTTTAGGTGTTATGTTTTTATAAGGCCATTCCCTTTGGCCCCAGTAATAATTGTGTTTCATTGATTTCTGTAGTTTCTTTTTAGCTTTTTTTATATCTAATTCACGTTTATCTTTACAGATAACTACTCCTCCAGAATCGTGTGTACATTTCAAAACAAACTCATTTGGTAGCTCATCAAAATCAATTTCATCGACGTTATACCAAACGCCAAGTAGAGGAATTAAGTAATTCTCTCCTATAGTTTTCTCTATAAATTTTCGCACTTCATATTTATCGACTAAACTAGTATAGTTCGGGTCTCGATCATTTAACTTTAACCACTGTAATTTCTCACTATATGTTTTTGGTTTATTCAGATCTAATTTTTTACCCATTTTAAAGTAGAATGCTATTTTTAAATAAGTTTCATCTTTCATCCATTTAAATACCCCTATATGCCCTAATGATAAAAAAATAAGCTGAGGTTGCTTAACAAACTTAGTAATTCTTTTTAGATCCATAATAACACCTTCATTTGGTAAATTTTGTTTGTCGATTAACAGTAAAATCATTCTGCTATTCGATTACTTTAATCCATTCTTCAACGATATTATCCACAGAAAAGCTCATTGCTCTATTAATACAGTTAATCTTTAAGTCATCATAACTCTTTAAATCATTTTTTTTAAAATCAATCATTCTATTTATGGCGTCAATCAAAAAACTCAGTTCTTTCTTTTCATCAACCTCGTATGCTTTACGTGGAAATATATATCCATACTTAGTAAGTTTTATTTCTTCATTTTTATAATTTAAAACTTTTAACATCTCTGCTGGTCCTGATAGACAATTCTTTGTCACCACAGGGATTCCCGTAGCTAGAGATTCAAGCAGAACATTTGGGAAACCTTCAAATTTTGAGTTTAGAACAAACATATCTGCTTTATTGAGATATTTGAATGGATTATTTGTGTTTCCCAGTAGGAACACATCTCTTATAAGGCCGTTTTCTTTAATCGTCTGTTCCAAAACTTCATACAACTTTCCATCCCCTATAATAACCATTTTATACTCTGGGTTACTTTGTTTAATTCTCTTAAAAGCATCAATCAATTGCTTTTGAGATTTTTGAGGTATTAGTGATCCAATGTTCAAGATGACTGGATATTCAAATATCTCTTTATACTCATCTTCTATTGAATCATTCTTTAGAGAGTTAATCTTTTCAATATCTATTAGATTATAAATAACTTTTATCTTTTCTTCTGGTACATCAAAATTATTAACTAGATCATTCTTTGAATCTATAGAATTAACTATTATTAAATCTGCCTTAGGATAATATTTTTTTATTAATTTCATTCTAAAAAAGTATTTCTTTTCTTTATATCTTTCTGACATATAATTTCTAACAGAAATTATGGATCTATGACCAGTATTCAATGAAATCTTAATGTTGGCAATGTTACTTCTTTCAAGAAATGAAATTACTGTATCCCGATCCTTGTAAACTTTGCTCAGTTCCTTAACAGCAAAACTATCTCCTAAAGGTCTTTGGTATATTCTCAATATTTTCGAATGAATTGATCGTATTGGAATTGAAGTTTTCAATTCATATTTTATGTGGTTTTCGAGTAAAACTAGCTCATCAACCCCTATACTATTCTCGATTAGGTATGTGGCTTGCCTTTCTGCTCCTCCATAAGTTAAGTTATCAATCATAAAATATAACATAGAAACACCCCTCATTTTTTAAACTGCCCATAAAAATTCACATATAATTGAATTAATTCATATTTCTTAAATACTTGTTAGAGACCTTTTTAAGCAGCCTCATCGGAGCTAAAAACATGACTAGTTGCCCTGTAGTAACAAACGATAAATCACTTAAACTACAATGACCTCTCTTCCATATCTCATACTGGACATCAATGTAGCTCTTACAATATGACCAGCTTTTTCTACGTTTAAAGTTATCCTCATTTGATCTAAACAATAGAAGGGATTGATTAATATTCTGAGCATAACATCCATTATTAATCATCCGTGAAAACAGATCCAAGTCTTGTTTTCTTCTCATCTTCCCATAACCACCACATCTAATCACTTCAGATTTCTTATACATAACTGTTGGATGGTTAAATGGACTTCGTCGCTTCATGAATTTATATATAGCATCATTTGTAGTTGGGACGACCCTAGAGGATGTAACATTATCAGGTACATCATAAAACTCATCAATCATTGTGCCCACGATACATAATTCAGGGTTTTCATTAAATTGACCAATTTGTAACTTACATCTATTAGGCAAAGAGATGTCATCAGTGTCCATTCTTGCTACTAACTCATTTTGGCAATGTTTAAGCCCTTCATCTAATGCTCTCCCTAATCCAACGTTCACTTTTAGTGAAACAATATTAAATAACCCTGGATACTTATCTATGTAGTTAACTATTACTTCTTCTAATTCCTTTGTCAGATCACCATCTTTAACAATCACAATTTCATCTGGCATGAGAGTTTGCTTAATCATACTCTCAATACTTTCAACAAAGTACTCTGCCTTTTCTTTTTTGTATATTGACATTAGCACACTATATTTGCTTTCCATTTAACTTTTACTCCCTAGTTCTGTTAATTCGATTGACTCTTCTAACGATCTAATTTGGTAATTACTTTTAGGATATTGACTTATTGATCGATCATAAACTAAATTACCAAACACCTTATTAATAACATTAAATCGATACATTCGCTTAAAAATTGGATTAAAAAGTTTAGTCATTATTATTTTATTTCCATTCACCTTAGAAATTGTTTGTACTAAATTACTAGTCGTTACATATTCTTTATTTTGAGGAAAATACAATCCTGACTCTTCTTGGTCTACCATAACTTTGATAAATTCACATAAGTTATCTATATGTAGCATACTACGTTCATTGTATAAATCAGGAAAAATTGGAGTTTTCTTTGCCAACTTTGATAGTTTAGGATAATTACCTTTCGAACCTTTCCCGTATATCATTGGTGGTCTCACAATGACTACTTTAAAATCGTCAGAATTGAGAGGTTCGATTCCTTTTTCTGCCTGAAGTTTGCTGTCACCATAAAAGTTACTTGGAGTAGGTATGGTATCTCTATCTATAACTCTTTTGCTCGATGTGCTGTCACCATAAACTATGATACTGCTCATAAAGATAAACTGCTTTACACCTTCTGATTTGGCTTTCTTTGCTACATCAACTGTAAGGTCTCTGTTCACTTTATAGTAGAGGTCTTCCATCTTCGGATCAGATGATACATGAGCTATCCCTGCAACATGAAACACCACATCATATTCTGAAAAATCTTTTTCTTTCCATGAAGGATCTTTCATGTCGATTGTGTCTACACTATAGTTATCGGGTTCTCTCAAGAGCCACTTTTCAACAGAAGTTCCTATATAGCTATTTTTTCCAGTGATTAATATTTTCTTCATGGTTAAACAATCTCCTTAGCTATTAGATTCATCAGCTGTATTGCCTTCAACGACACCATCACTTTTTAATACACTAAATATCGTACCAAAGAAACATTTAATATCCATGACTAAACCGATATTTTGTACGTACTCACCATCGAGTTTAGCTTTCTTTTTAATAGGGAGTTCATCACGTCCATTTATTTGAGCCCATCCAGTCAGACCGGCCGGCACGTCATTGGCGTTGTGTATGTCTCTTTCCGCTATCAAATCATATTGATTCCAAAGAGCTGGTCGCGGTCCTATGATACTCATATCACCTTTAAAAATATTGATGATTTGAGGTAATTCATCAAGTGACGTCTTTCTTAAAAACTTACCGACTCTTGTGATCCATTGGTCTGGATTATCTAGTAAATGTGTGGGTGTATCTTTTGGTGTATCAATGCGCATCGTTCTAAATTTTAATATGTAGAAATGCTTTTTGTACATCCCTACTCTTTTCTGCTTAAATAAGACAGGACCTTCTGAATCTAACTTTATAGCAATGATGAGAATCAGAAAAATGGGCGACAATAGTATTAATCCAATTGCGGATAGTATGATATCTATTAATCGTTTTACCTTTAAATAATTCATCTCAGTTCCTCCCATTTTCACATAAAAGCTTTGACCTCTAGTTATTAGGCCAAAGCTTTTTTCTTTAAGCGTATGCCAGTGATGATTCGTCTTGTGTATCTTCAGTTGTTAATTCGATTCTGCCATTCGCAAAGTCAATGAGCTGCTCTTTCAATTCACCGTCTTCAAGCTGTTCGATCGTTTGTACAAACTTAAGCACTTCATTGAGCGGTGCATTCGTTACTTTACCGATAAATATTTTCTCATAAACTTGTTTTTTGGTATTCTCACTCTTACTTAGAAGTTCTTCGTAGAGTTTCTCTCCAGGACGAATGCCAGATTCAGTGATTTTAATATCCTTGTTTTTTGCTCCGCTGAGCTGAATCATCTGCTTAGCCAAGTCAACGATCTTGACGGGTTCGCCCATGTCTAAAACAAATATCTCTCCACCTCGAGCTAGTGATCCTGCTTGCAGGACTAAACGGCTGGCTTCTGGAATGGTCATAAAGTAACGGGTCATATGGAAGTCTGTAACTGTGATCGGTCCGCCTTTTTTGATCTGGTCTTTAAAGACTGGAATGACACTTCCACGACTGCCTAAGACGTTCCCGAAACGTACGGCTACGAAATTCGTCTTGCCTTCTTCATTCAGTCCAGTTACGATCATTTCTGCGATTCGTTTGGTTGCGCCCATAACGTTCGGCGGGTTAACGGCTTTGTCTGTTGAGACCATGACAAAACTCTGAACACCGGCTGCCTTAGCACCTTCTGCCATGTTTTTTGTACCATAGACGTTGTTTTTAACGGCTTCTGTTGGGTTATACTCCATCAGAGGCACATGCTTATGCGCTGCCGCATGATACACACGGTCGGGCTTGTACTGGGCCATGACTTTAAAGATGCGGTCACGGTCCTGGATATCCGCGATAACAGGAACCAAGTCGATATTGTTTTGGTCTGCGAAAGGTTTTAGTTCTCTATTGATCAAATAGATTGAGTTTTCTCCGTGTCCTAATAAAAGGATTCGCTTAGGTGAGAAACGGATGATCTGACGACATATTTCTGAGCCGATTGATCCGCCAGCTCCAGAAACGAGAATCGTTTGACCAGACAGCTGGGTCGCGATTTTTTCCATATCCAGTTTCACTTCGTCACGACCAAGTAAGTCGGTGACATCGATCTCTTTGAATTCATTGACTTCATACGTTCCCTGAACCATATCTTCCACTGAAGGCATCTGGTTCACTTTGATATCTGTTTCATTACAGTAAGAGACGATACGTTCCAAGTTTTTAGAAGAAATTGACGGGATAGCGATCGTCACCTGGTCGACATCATACGTATCGATCAAGTTTTCGATGTCTTTCGTCTTGCCTAGTACCGGAACGCCATATACGGTGGTATTTTTCTTGTTGTCGTCGTCATCGACGATACCCACGAATTCGATTGCCGGATCGTGCTGAAGGTTGCGGATAAATAGCCCACCGCCTTCGCCTGCTCCAACTATCAAGGTACGAAGTGTTTTTAATTCTTCTTTGCCGTTTATTTTTTCCTTTTTCATCCGGTGCTCCATGATGATCCGCCAGCCAACACGGCTCGCTGGGATGATCATCACTGCTAAGAGATACCATAAGAAGAGGAAACGCATGCTGAGCGGTGCAAAGAGCATCGTGACGATATCACTGACCACAAAAGCAAAGGTCACGACCAAAGCATGTACGATTGTTTCTCTGATACTCGTATAGCGGTTGATCTTGTCGAAAAGTCTAAAGTAAAAAGAAAGTGCTATGTAGACCCCTATGCTTATAAGCAGGGACGTGACCATCGGCTGTGCATCCAGGCCAACGAGCGGACTCAGGAACAAATAGGAAAAGAGACCCGTCAGATAAAAGACCGTCAAATCCAGTGTAATTAAGGTGATGCGTTTCATTGTCCGATTCATGTCTGTTTCCACTCCTACTATTTATTTGAACCATTTCGATAAAAATGACTGTCTGATTTCTCTTGTTTCTGGTACGACAACGACTTCGCCGTTAATCAAGTCTTTCGTTACTTTGTGAAATTCATTAAGTTTATTGGTACCGTATTCTTTGCTTAATTTATCGTAAGCGTCCTGCATATGGAAGGCTCTGTTCGTGACATTATGAGCATCGGATGCTAGGAAATGGACGAGATTCGCTTCTAAAAGCTGCTTAGATAACTTCTGTATTTTGCTGCCGAAGCCGCCTGTATAGCTCGCTGCTGTCAGCTGGGCCAATGCACCTTTGTCGATGAAATCTTTCAGTCGATTCGGGTTCTTCAAAAAATCATGATTACGTTCCGGATGAACGATGATCGGTGTCTTCCCGCTTGACTGCAGGTCGAAAAAGAGTCGTTCAGCATACTTGGGAATCGTCTCTGTCGGGAACTCAATGAGTATGTACTGCTCTTGTTCATCGGCGAAGAGGATCTTGTCTTCTTCGATATCTTTTAGAATGTCACCATAAAGCCTCACTTCCTGACCGGGGAAGATTGTTAAGTCGATCCTCTGCCTATCAAGTTCTGCTTGCAAGGTGTCGACCAGCTGAATAACGTCCTGCTTTTCATTGAACCAGTGGCGATTCATATGATGCGGCGTCGCTAAAATATGTGTGATGCCTTCTCTAACAGCAGCTTTGGCCATCTCTAAAGACTCTTCCATCGTTTTAGCGCCGTCGTCAACCCCCGGTAAGATATGACAATGCAAATCGATCATCAGCCTGGTCTCCTATCTTTTACTCTGTACCGTAATAATAGTAATAATTATCCTTTTCTTCTACCTTGTTTAGTACAGCTCCTAGTACATTGGCCTGTACTTTTTCAAGCAAGTCTTTCGCTTTCAGTACACTGTCTTTATGCGCTTCGCCTTTAGGTATGACAAACAACACACCATCTGCGCGTGCAGCCATGACTTGTGCATCGGTCACCACCAATACTGGTGGCATGTCAAAGATAACTAAATCGAAAGCTGAAAGGATTTCTTTCTCCACTTCCTGCATGCGGTTAGACCCTAAAAGCTCAGCCGGGTTCGGCGGGATCGCACCACTCGGTAAGACATAAAGGCCTTCAGACCGTGTCTTGACTATCACGTCTTTGAGTGTCGTTTCTTTGTCTGTTAGAAGCGTCGTCAGACCTTCCGTGTTTATCGTATTGAAGAGTTTATGAATCGTTGGCTTTCTTAAGTCCGCATCCACCAGCAAGACACTTTTTTCACTGGAAGCAAACGTCGATGCCAAGTTCGACGCGATCGTCGACTTCCCTGCTTCAGAACTTGCTGAAGTCACAACGATCGATTTCAAGGTGTCGTCGATCATAGAGAACTGGATATTCGTGCGGATCGTTCTGAATTGTTCCGAGATGTGCGACATCGGCTTGTTTAAAGTGACCAGACCGGGTGATGAATAGGTCTTCTCTTTTTTCTTTTTAAATAACATATGCGCTCTCCTCTATACTCGCGACCGTGCGCGTCGTGATTCTACTTGGTTATTTACAAGCGGCTGATGCTGGTCGGCTTTCAGGTCGTCCTGACTCATCTTGCTGACCATGCCCAAATTCGTCCATCCAAGCTCTTCAACGATAAAGCGTTCATCTTTGACCGTGTTGTCTAGGAACTCTAAAAGAAAGGCCAAGCCTACACCGATCATCCCGCCTAGGACCAAGCCGATCGCCAGGTTCAAGGTGTTGTTCGGTGACACCGGAGTTGTGTTTGGTACCGCCGGTGAAATGACCGTGATGTTGTCCACATTCATGATGTCGTTCAAGTTTTCCTGGAAAACAGACGCTGTCGTGTTGGCCAGTTCAGCAGCTTCATACGGGTCTGTGTCCGTTACACTGACTGAAAAGACCTGAGAATCGCTGGCATTTGAGATAGAAATTTTGTTGGCTACTTGACTGTGAGACAGAGACAAGTCCATTTCTTCTCTCACATCGTCTAGAATGACCGGTCCTTTGATGATGTCTTTATATGTATTGATCAGCTGCAGGTTCGTGTTGATGTCTGACTGCTGGATGGCTTCCGTCTGCTGGCTGCGATTCACTAAAAGCTGTGTGGTCGCACTGTACTCCGGCGTGGCGATAAAAAAGGTGTAGATCGCTGTAATGAGCAGTCCCAGCAATGTTAAGTTTATAATAAGAGCTAATCTTTTCTTTATAATGGCGAATAACTCGACCAAACTGATTTCTTCTTCCATCTTTTCCTCCTGATAGCGCAAAAATATTTTTAGATAGTGTAAATTACCTATACTTTAATTAACAGTTTTAATAGTACCACAATATGGCAGGATGTTTTAAGGGGTTTTAAAGAGTTAAATACTTTCATTTTTTTAATAGACAAATTTTAGACAAAATTGGTAATGCTTACATCAGGTATTTGTCATTTTATAAACATTTAAACAATAAAACATCTTCAAAGTCTCATAGAGAATCTTTGAAGATGACGTTTGTTATTATATTTTTCTTTTATTTGTTATAGTACTCTCTATACCACGTCACGAATTTTTCGAGACCTTCTTCGATCGTCGTTGACGGCTTGAAGTTGATGTCCTGTTCCAAATCGGTCATGTCCGCGTAGGTACGCTTCACGTCACCCGGCTGCATGTCCATGTAGTTCTTCTCAGCTTCCTGACCCAACGCTGATTCCAGCGCTTTGATGAAACGCATCAATTTGATCGGGCTGTTGTTACCAATATTATAGATTTTATACGGTGCGAAGCTCTCACTGATGTCATCTTTCTCTTCGTCCCAGTCAGCGTTTGGCTCTGGTGCCTTGTCGATCAGTTTTTCGATCCCCTGAACGATGTCGTCGATATAGGTGAAGTCGCGCTCCATATTGCCATGGTTATAGACATCGATCGTTTCACCTTTCAAGATACGGTTAGTGAATGAGAAGTAGGCCATATCCGGACGGCCGAACGGACCATATACTGTGAAAAATCGCAGTCCTGTGGTTGGGATATTGTACAAGTGACTGTAAGTGTGCGCCATCAGTTCATTTGATTTTTTTGTGGCGGCATAAAGCGACACCGGATGATCCACATTATGGTTCGTCGAGAACGGTGCGATCTTGTTACCGCCGTACACTGAACTTGAGGACGCGTACAAGAGATGCTCCACTGGATTGTTTCGGCAGGCTTCCAAGATATTTATGAATCCGATCAGATTGCTGTCGACATAGGCATAGGGATTTTCAATAGAATAACGGACCCCCGCTTGAGCAGCTAAATGCACAACATGCGTCGGCTTTTCTTTTTCAAATAGATCATCGACATCTGCTTTGTCTTTCAAATCGATCTGATAAAAGTTAAAGTTGTCTTTTTCATTTAAAATCGCCAAACGGTCTTTTTTCAGCTGTGGATCATAGTAGTCATTCATATTGTCCAGACCAACAATTTCGATATCATTTTCAAGCAGTGCTTTTGACAAATGGAAACCCACAAAGCCTGCAGCTCCTGTTACGAGTAATTTCATATCTTCATCTCTTTCTATTAATAATTTTTAATATGACTCTATATGTAATAACGCCCTTCTTTTGGAAGGACGTTATTTTCTTAGTTATTGTTATATAAGTCTCGCGTATAGACCTTGTCTGCGACATCTTTGATATCGTCAGTCAGCCGGTTGGCGATAATAACATCCACTTCATTTTTGAATGATTCAAGGTCATTGTTCACTTTAGAATTGTAGAAGGTCTCTTCTTCAAGGACGGGTTCATAAACGACGACTTCGATCCCTTTAGCCTTGATGCGCTTCATGATGCCTTGAATCGCACTCTGACGGAAGTTGTCGGAACCTGATTTCATGACCAAGCGGTAGATACCGACTTTATTCGGTTTCATCGCAATGACCTGGTCAGACAAGAAATCTTTACGGGTACGGTTCGCATCCACGATCGCACGGATCAAGTTGTTTGGTACCTGATCATAGTTTGCCAAGAGTTGTTTCGTATCTTTCGGCAGGCAGTAACCCCCGTAACCGAATGACGGGTTGTTGTAATGGTCTCCGATACGTGGATCAAGTGAGACACCGTCGATAATCGACTGTGTGTCTAATCCATGAACTTCAGCATAGGTGTCTAGCTCATTGAAATATGCGACACGCAGAGCCAGGTAAGTATTGGCGAAGAGCTTCACAGCTTCAGCTTCTGTTGAATCCATCAACAACACATCGATGTCATCTTTTTCAGCCCCTTCGACTAATAAGTCAGCGAATTTCTGAGCACGCTCTGACTTTTCACCTAAAATGATTCGGCTTGGGTGCAGGTTATCATACAATGCATTCCCTTCACGCAGGAATTCTGGTGAGAAAATGATCTTATCCGTATTGAATTTTTTACGGATCTCTTCTGTGTAACCGACAGGAACCGTTGACTTGATGATCATCGTTGCGTTAGGTGCCAGTTCCAAGACATCTTCCATCACGGATTCTACGGCTGAGGTATCAAAATAGTTCGTCTTGTCATCATAGTTCGTTGGTGCTGCGATAACGACGAATTCCGGATCATTGCCGTAAGCGACCTTTTTGTCTGTCGTTGCTTCAAGGTCCAATTCTTTATTCGCTAAGTACTCAGATAATTCTTTATCAACGATCGGTGACTTTTTATCATTCACCATATCGACTTTTTCCTGTATGACATCAATGGCTTTCACTGTGTTGTGTTGTGCCAATAAAACGGCGTTAGACAAGCCGACATAGCCTAAACCTACTACTGTTACGTTCATTCAATTCATTCCTCTCATAGTTCGTTCATCTTTTTTAGTTTACCACTTAAAAATATATATCACAATATAAATTATAAGGAGTGCTCCTCTTTATCGATGCACTCTTTTAGCTCTATAGCTCTAATTGATTTTGCAGATGTTCCTGCACCCGTTCGATCTCTTCATCCGGGATGATTTCGTAATAAATCTCATCAATATAAGTCCCACTGCCTGAGAGCTGGATCTGTTCTACTTCGTTTACGGCGCTGCGGTACTTGTTGAACATATCCACCATATCATCAAAGGACATATTCGTCTTCATTGAACTGCTCATCGACTCGAGCACCGAACTGTAGTTGCGCACGGATTCAAGGGTAGCGATCTGCTTCATCGTAGCTTCAATGACCTGGCGCTGCCGGTACTGGCGTCCGTAGTCCCCTTCTGGATCCTCATAGCGCATGCGCGAGTATGACAGAGCCTGAGCTCCGGTCAGATGTGTTTCCTCGCCTTCGACGAAAGTGTTTCCGGAGTGTTCGAATGACAACGGCGGTACAACTGTGATCCCGCCAATGGCATCCACGATCGTCTGCATGCTTTCCATATTGACGGAGATATAGTAGTCCACCGGAATGTCAAAGAGGTTCTGCACCGTGTTCATCGCCATACTGGTCCCGCCGAAAGCGTAGGCATGGTTGATCTTGTCTTTAAATCCTTCGCCGATGATCTCTGTATAGGTATCACGCGGGATACTGACGATACTCGTTTTTTCTGTGTTCGGGTTCAGGGTCACTAACATCATCGTGTCTGAGCGTCCGGTGTAATCCCGGTCAAAGTCGCCTGTGTCCACCCCCATGATCAAGACAGAGAACGGATCCTCACCGTCATCCACCACAAGCGGTTTGTTGAGCCGGCTTTCATGCGGCTCCTGCTCTTCGGCGGGTTCGTACATGACCTCTGTGGTGCTTTTCACATCGTCATACACACGCCAAACGACATAGCCGCCGATCCCCGTAACTAGAATCAATAGGCCAAGTATGACAAGTAAAACGATTTTCAAGACTGATTTCTTCTTTTTAGGTCTACTGCTTTTCGACCGCTTTGACTGTTCATCCATCTCGTTCCAACTTTCATTTTTTTAATAGAAATCTTCTTAATCTTGTTTTAGTATACCATGCTCACGAATGGTGTTGCCTAGAAAGATACTGAAGTTTATACGAACTTCAGGTCTATGCAAAAAGTCCCTGTTCAAGTCAGGGACTTCTTCTGCGTTATAGCTCTAATTCTGTTTTTAAATGACTCTGGACGCGGCTAATTTCTTCGTCCGGGATAATTTCGTAGTAAATCCCATTCATCATCGTGCCGCTTCCGGCAAGCTGATCCTGTTCGATGTTTTTCGCCGCCCCACGGTAATTGCTGAAGAGATCCTGCATTTCAGCAAAACTCATGTTGGTCTTCATCGAATTGCCAAGTGTGTCTAAAATCCCTCTGTAGTTACGGATCGAATCAACCGAAGCCAGACTCTTCATCGCACCCTCGATGATCTGGCGCTGACGGAATTGACGTCCGTAGTCACCCTTGGGATCTTTTTTACGCATGCGGATGTAAGCCAAAGCTTTCTCCCCTTCCAGATGCGTCGGTTCCCCTTCCCTGAACGTGAAGCCGTCCTGACTGAATGAGAGCGGCGGAGTTACTGTGACGCCACCCACCGCATCGACCATCTGCTGCATACTGTCCATGTTTACCGACACATAGTAATCCACCGGCACGTCTAGGAGGTTCTGGACTGAATCCATCGCCATACTGGCTTTACCATAGGCATGGGCGTGGTTTATTTTGTCTTTGATTCCTCTCCCGATGATTTCAGTATAAGTGTCTCTTGGAATGCTTACGATGCTTGTCTTTTCCGTATTCGGATTGACGGTCACCAGCATCATCGTGTCAGAACGACCGTGCTCGACATTGTCGCCGTCGTTATCGATACCCATGATCAAGACCGTAAAGGGATCCTCACCGCTGTCGACATCGACAGGTTTCTCCTGGCGAGCCGCATGTTCCTGACGGTCTTCAACCGCCTCGTACATATTGTCCGTCGTACTCTGAAGGTCGCTCCACACCTGCCAGCCGACATAGCCACCGGCAGCTACCAAGATGAGCAAAAAGAATAAGACGATTTTTAAAACGATTTTACTTGCTGTTTTCTTGTTATTTTTACTGTTTCTTTCAGAACGCGTTTGCTTGTTCATAAGATTCCTGCTTTCTTCTTTTTCTATCTTTCCTATTTTACCAGTTTTTCCGAGCAACTCAATAGGCATGACCAATATTTCACTAAATCATCACACATGCAAAAAGACTGTCATCTCCGTTAAGAGACAACAGTCTTTTAGATTAACGATTACTGATTATAGACAGGAATGTCAAAGTTCAGATGCAGATCGTATCTCTGAGAAACTTCGACCAGTGTATTCAATGTATGAGTCTGCTTGTATGCCCAGCCGATGTCTGTCGCATACTGGTGTGCACCAGGATCAAGCGGGTTCCATCTCATTTTGTACAAGGTGTCCTGCTTATGTGTGGCGTGGTTCACGTACTGTTTGGAAATCCATTCAGCACCGCCCATGATTGCTTTGTCCACTGAGTCCCAGCCCATCTTGTAGGCATATTCAGAACCTGATTTGAGCGGCGAACTATCAAAGGCTGCGATACCGAACATATTGTAGACCTTCTTCGGTTCAACAGCTTTTCCGTCTACTTCTGAGACAACAATGCCTTTCGCCAGAGATGACGAGCCGTTCCCTGTTTCAAGCTTCGCGTGAGCTAGCAGATAGATCTCGTTGATATTGTAGCGCTGGCTTGCTTCCAAGAAGATATGTCCTTTCCCAGTCAATACGCCGCTGTTCCCGATCTCTTCGTTTAGCCTCGTTTCATCAATACCTGACGAACCGGACAGTTTCAAGAATTGCAGCAGGTCTTTATCAAGGGTATTTGAAACGGTGACATACTCGCCTGAGACCCAGCCATGCTGGCCATTGCCTAAGTCGAGCTGATACCAGCCACCGCTGCCTTTGAGGATCGTGTAGCGCTGTCCGCTGTGCACCTGCGTGACGATGCTGTGGCTCGTTCCAGGCCCTTGTCTGACATTTAATGTGCCGACTATGATGCGTGCTACCGGATTGTAAGCATCATTAAAGTCATGCTTGATGCTTTCCTTGCTGTCTTTTTGTACATAAACGCCTGAGACCCAACCTGTACGGTTCTGACCAGAAACGACATACATGATTTCGTACCAGCCGTTTGCTTCACCGATGATCGTCACTTCTTTACCGTTGTACACCATATCGATTGCACTATGACTCGTGCCACTTCCGCTGCGGACATTCAGAGCACTGGCTGTAACGATGCCGGTCACTTTAGCTAGTTCCTTATCGTAGTCGATGCTCTTAATGAAGTTATCCGGGTTCAGATAGTATTCAGTCTGAGCGCGTGAAGCATTCACCCATTTACCGCCTGACTGCGTCTGGGGTGCACGTCTCATCTGCTCATCCAGTGCCTCATCAAGTGATTCGTAATAATAAGAGTTCTGGTAGGACGCATGGTTCGGAATAAGATCATTCATAGCCAGGATCTTGTATTTTTCGGCAATGTCTTCATCATCATACAGATCAGACGGGCCAGTGATCAACAAATCATAGCGCTGGATCGCACGGTCATACTGATAGTCCTTGTGAAGAGCGATCGCATCAGCCAGGATGATCTCGGCCTGTTTAGTGATATAGTCTGAAATACGGTCATCTTCCGGATGATCGATGGTGGCTTTTGCGGCCATCTCCCAGGCGATGATCTGATTCTTTTCTTTTAGTATCTCCTGATAGACATAATCAGAATCAAGATACTTCAACATTTCTTCTTTAGAGTTAAATGCGCGTTCATACAAGTCGTTCGGCATCCATGGTGCATTAAGAATCTTATCATAATACTGAATCGAGCTTGATGCCTTTCCTTTAGATTCAAGACTATCCGCGTAGTTCAAGTTACGCACAGCTGCTTTCCGGATCGCATCCTGGAATCGGCTATCAGTCGGGTACTTCGTATACCCTTCGATCGCCTTGTTCCAAGCTTCTGAGACATAGGGGGAATCGACAGAGGCATTATAAAGAGCCGTTTTGTCTTCTTCTTCAATGACTTTAAGCATACGCGCTTTGGAATCTGTCGCTCTCTTGATCAAAGTGTCTGTCATCCACGGTGCATCGATCGTTCGGGCGTAATAAGGAATCGCATTCGTGGCTTTACCTTTTGCTTCCAGAGAGTCCGCGTAATTTAGACTGCGGATCGCGGCTTTTTCGATCGCATCTTTGAAACGGGCATCATTTGGATATTTGTTATAGCCTTCGAGTGCCGTATACCAAGATGTCGAAACAGAACCCGACCCTACAGATTCTTGATACAGAGTTTCTTTTTCTGCTTCTTCAATAGCCTGTGATACACGTGCTTGAGATGTCTCTGCACGGTCCTTTAATGCCGAAGTCAGCCAAGGACTTTCAAGCGTACGGCCATAATAAGCTAAGGCGCCATCTAAATTGCCTTTGTCTTCCAGGGAGTCGGCATAGTTCAAACTACGGACGCCGGCTTTTTCGATCGCATCTTTGAAGCGAGCATCCCCTGGATATTTGTTATAGCCTTCGAGTGCTTTATACCAGGCAGTTGAAACAGATCCGGAACTCACTGACGCTTGATACAACGCTTCCTTATCCGTTTCTTCGATAGCTCTTGACACACGTGTCTTAGATGTTTCTGCTCTATTTCTTAGCGTAGTAGTGAGCCATGGACTGTCTAGTGTACGATCATAGTACGCAAGCGCACTAGCTAGATCGTTTCTCTCTTCCAGCGAATCAGCATAATTCAAGCTTCGCACCGCTGCTTTTTCGATCGCATATTCAAAACGGTTATCGTCTGGATAAGTATTATATCCTTCTACGGCTGTATACCAGGCTTCGGTGACTGAACCGGAGTTGATCGATGTGTTATATAATTCATCAGCTTTTTCCGAACTGGAAGGTTTCATCAATGATTCCTCCACAGCTGTAATTGAATCAGTCGCTCGTATTGTGAGTGCTTCTGTCAGCCAAGGGCTGTCCAGCGTTCGCTTGTAGTAAGCTAGTGCACTGTCCGTCTTATCTCTTGATGCCAGCGAATCGGCATAGTTAAGACTACGACCAGCAGCTTTTTCGATCGCATATTCAAAGCGTTTGTCATTCGGATACTTGGTGTATCCTTCTATGGCTGTGTACCAGGCCTCTGTGACTGAGCTTGATTCAATAGACGTGTTATAAAGCGCATCTGCATCAGATGTGCTGGACGTCGTCATGAAAGTTGCCTGTTCTTTGCTTGCTTTCTCTTCGGGTTCAGCTACCGCTTCAGTTACCGGTTCAGCTGTTTTTTCTACTTCTTCGGTAATTTCAGCTGACACTTCTTCTGTTTCTTCTTGAGTTGAAATTAGTGTATCTTCTGCTTCACTGTCCGCAGATTCCTCGGTTTCTGACAGCTTAATATACGGTTCAGTTTCTTCGACCACTTCACTTTCAAGATCCTCTGAAGCTGCTTCTTCCGTCTCTGCCAGCTGGTCTTCTTCCGGTGCTTCGCTTACATGCTCAGACAGTTCCGATAGATTTTCAGAAGATTCCTCGACTGGCTCCGTACTGTTTTGAGTATTCTCTTCCATCATCACTATTTGATCTACATCGCTCTCAGTTAGAACACTAACTGACCGAAGTTCGATTATCTGTTCTTCAGTTAGCGTGAACTCTTCTGGAGATGTTTCATTCAAAGCAAGCTGTCCATTTTTATGTAAATACGCTTTAACCGTATCATCCAGTTCAGGATATGTACCCAAGATGCGGTAAAGAGCTTGTGCTTCCGTGTAATCTTCGTTTATATGTAACGTCTGTGTGATTTCTATCACTGTGTAAAGCGATAAGTCTTCAGATCCTATTTGCTCTATATGCGGTGATAAAATCTCTAATAATTCGTCACGGTTCTCTTTTACGATCGGTGCTTGTTCAATCTGTTCAGTTACGTCGGGCGTCTCAGCTTCTTGTGCTTCTGCTTCCATTGCCGGGGCTAAGGCAGCTAATATAGCACTGCTGTAAATAAGGCTTTTGACCCTGACATTCATACTTCTATAGTGTTTCACTCTAACTCCACCCTTCAATTGTAATTATTTATAGTTCAACTTTGTATCCAAGTGAATTATATCATAAAGATATAAATATACAGTGATTTTATTAAAATAATTGTATTAATATACTCAAATGGTACAATTATTTGACAAATGAGAATCATAGGATAATAAATACTCATTTGTCACATTTGAGTCACCGATTTATATACATGGACTCCATAATTACACAAAAAGAACCATTAGACCGGCTCGAGACCTAAGTCTCTTCCATCTGATGGTTCTTTCGAACCTCAAGGGTTAACGTATTGATTTTTGTTTAGAGCCTTTACGTAAGCAGCTGTTTCAATGTCGACGATTTTATCCCAGTCGAACTTCGCCAGTACACGTTCTCTGTACCTTGAAGAATCAGACTCACTGCTCAAAATCTCAGCTACGCGACTCCCCATTAATTCAGGCAGATCATCGGTGAAGGCAATGAGGTTTTCTTCAAAACTGATCGCTTCAGGTATCCCACCAACTGCCGAGCCGACTGCAGGAATCCCCATGGCATTTGCCTCAAGTGCGATCATACCCAAGCCTTCATTTCTGCTTGGTACGACCAAGACATCCATCGTCTTGAGCAGCTCGGGCACATCATCGTAATCAACGAGGCCCGGCATCTCGACATCCAGATCCCGCTCTTTAAAAGCCTGCTCCAGCTGATTTCTCAGCGGTCCATCCCCAATGACGAAAAAGTCTGTTTCTCCATTGTATTTTTCAATACATTTGAAAATATCAGGCAGCAGATCTGCTCCTTTCACTTTCTTCAGCGTACCGACAAACCCTACTCGGTTGTAGTTTCGTTTGTCTTTTTGAGAAAACAGCTTGGTGTCTACGCCGTTATAAGTTATCAACGCGTTTTTACCCGAATACCCTAAGGTTATAGCCTGTTCAAGGAGCTGACTGCTGACGAAGAAGCACCTTTCAGCCTGTTCCATCGCTTCGACCAAGCGTGAGCGATTATGCTTCCAGACTTTATTGACGTCGCTTCCGTGCAGCGTGATGAAATAAGGCTTATTCAGTTGTCGGCTCAGTTCGTAGGCAATGTAGCCATTCACCCAGCCGAAATGCGCATGGATGATATCCGCCCTTTCCAGCTCCTCTTTATAGTGCTTAAGGTAGTGTCTGATCATACCGTTCTCTGTACTTTTCAGTTTCAGTACTCGTTTGAAATAGAAGAAAATCGTGCGCTTAAAATTGGTATTGTTAATCTCGACATTTTTATAGGTGCTTATATCCGGTTTCTTCAATCGGCTGTCTTTTCTGTTTAGCACTTTTTTCACTAAATTAATGACCGCACTGTCGTAGAAATTGTTATTGATGACGAAAACATCATCCACTTGTTCCTTGACTCTGCTGATCCGCTCGAAGGTTGCTTTAAACAGACCTCCTTTGACATGCAGATTCAAATTCGCGATGTAGACTATCTTCATTTTACCCCACCCTACTTATTCGTGAGAACGGCGATTGATCCGGTCCCGCCTGTTCAGTTTAGCTGTCTGAATCCAGCTGTACAGTTCACTCTTGAAAAGCAAAGGAAACATCAGCTTCGTCTTGACGATACTGTATTTTTTGGACTGGAATCGTTCTAGGACCGACTCTCTTTTTATTGCTTTAAGTTCCCTAGCCAGTCGGTCATAGGTTTGTTTCCGTTCCTTTTTATCTTCGATCTGCGGTATCTTCGCCAGCTGATCGGCATAATACTTGAATTTCAATGTCTTGAAGAGACGCTCATCGTATCGACTGTTCTGACGATAAAAGTCTTCCACATCTTCCACGCTTCTGATCGTTTCCAGAATTACGGGGGACACGGTATGGCTGATACTGTTCAAACGTATACGGTATAGATAAGTTGTGTCAGAAAGCGTACAGACCTTGTCAGCATAGAGCAGGAGCTTCAAATAAAAGTTCAGGTCCTGCGCCCGTTTCAAGTCGCTGAAAAACAGATCCTTTTCTCTAAGCAGCTCGGCATTATACAGTTTGTTTCCTGGCATCGGCGACAATAAAAACAGAGTATCCAGATGCTCGTCCACCTCGTAGATCTCATCTTTTTCGTACTGCATCTTTTTCGTCTCCAGCGGCATGCCCTGTTCATCGATTGTGTCATACTGGCCGATCACTAGATCCGCATCCTGCTTTTCAGCCACAAGGTACAATAACTCTATGGCATTTGTCTTTAAGATGTCATCGGAATCGACAAAGAGCGCATACTGTCCATGTGATTCTCTGAAACCGTAGTTCCTTGCGGCTGGTGCCCCCTGATTTTTCTGGATAAAATAACGGAAACGCGCATCTTTCTCACAGAACTCCTGAGCGATCACTGCAGACTGATCCGTCGATCCGTCGTCCACCAGCAGTACTTCTAAATTAGTGTGGGTTTGAGCCGCGATCGTTTCCAGATTCACTCTCAAGTACTCTTCAGCGTTATAAATCGGCATAATGATCGAAACTAACTTCTGTTCACTCATTTTCTAACTCCTTTTAAGACCCTGGTCATTATTCTAGCTGTCAGGTCTTCTCATCGTGTTGGTTATTTCTCTTTCATATTAGTGCTGGATTACTTTTTGAATTTTTTTTAGGTAATATTTGAAAAAAGTCGCCCCGTAATAAACATAGGAATTCCGGGTCAGATCATTGACTAGACCTGTCCCAGAGGTCAGCGGGATATCCAGCAGTTCCGGCCAGAGTCGACTGATGATCTGCTCATGAAAATCAGTGTCCACTCGCTGTTCTCTTGGGATGGAGATCCAGCTTTCGATCAGTCGCCGATTGTTGAAAATAAGCACGGGATCACTCATCGTGTCATAGTTGCTCATGTTGTTCGGCAGCCAGCGCCCCAAACGGCTTTCCCAGAAAAACAAATCAAACAAAGAAACGCCGTTTTCGTGCGCATGCTTTTTGACGTTTTTTCGCCACTGCCGGACGATCCTTTTGTTTTCATCTGAATAGTTGTGTGTTTTCGTTACAAGATAGTTTGTGGTCGCTAGACTTTCCGGTAATTTCTTACCGAAGTTGCTTTTGACGATCGGTATGATGTCCCCAGTAACGAAACGGCTGGATTTTAGTCCAGACTGTTTCAGTGTCAGAGCGTTTTCCAAGATGCGTCGGTTCTGCGTCCCTGAAAAATAGTTAACGAACGACTTAAAGGTCTCATCATCCATCTGTACTCTAGGCAGGACTTGATAAGACAGTCCCAGTCTGCTTGTCAGTTGTCTTGGGATCTTTATATCATCCGGTTCAGCTTCTTTCGGTTGATGATCAAAGGTGTACAGCTGGATCCTGTCCTGGTACTTTTTGAAGAAAGAAAGGATCAGCCGGCTGTCTTTCCCCGCAGTCAGCGGGATGACAAGATCATCCTCCATCATGTAACTGTCTACGACGTTTTGTGTGAGTGTGATCGTTTCTTTGATGACTTCATCCACGCTTCTTGATTCAAGCTCTCTGATCGGAAAGAATCGCTTGGCGCGCTGATCTTTCACATTCAGAAAATGGTTGGGGATCACCACTCTTATCCCTTCATACATTGAACGGTCATAAGGAAGCGGCTGCTGTTCTTCGGCCTGGCTTTTGATCTCGACGGACGCATCTGACATAGGCAACTCAAGCGCATCAGCGATCGTTTTCTGTTTTGAAGAAATCAGCCATTTATTTTCTATTACGGAATAAAATATCGGGACCGAACACGTTGCATCGGGAAACAGGATCAATTCCTTTGTGTTTTGATAGATAAGGACATAACGTCCGGCCATATATTCGGTCCACTCGACCAGCTGAACGCTGTCTTTGGCTTGGGCAAGTTTCTCTACGATAGCCTGTTCAGTCAAATCCGGATTCCGGCTGTCGATGATTTTGCCGTAAGCGATGACCGTCTTTTCACCGTCTGTCGCCTGGGCAGCCAAAGAATCGGTGTCATAGTTGAAAACAAAAGGATCCAGTTCGATAAAATGTTCGTATGACTGGTCGATCGTCCGCTTCATCAGATAGTTGAATTTCAATGTCAGTTTCCTTTCTTGATGCACAGTCAGCTGCTGTGCTCTTTTTGTGCCTTTATTATGTATTTAAATAAAGAGACAACTCTCACTACGTAACTTCTTACATAAAGGAGTATGTCTCTTTACTTTTTTTCGATCAGCCTATCGATCTGCTGACTAGTAGTACGTGTACTTCACTTCGCGTCGGTCAGATTTAGGCACTTTATAGTCGTCTACATAATTGCCCACACCGATAAACATGATAAAGTTCTCGTAGTCAGGGATATCAAAGGCAGATCTTAGGTTTTTTTCCTGGTTCAGGTTCAAAGAGCCGCTGAGCGGTACGGCAGCAATATCGTAATAGTGAAGCGCGTAAAGCAGGTTCATAGCATACATGCCGCCATCGATATTGGCCTGATTCCTTTCGCGGATCCGGTCATAATACTGAACGTCAGCTGTGATGATGATGAACTTGTCGATGTAGTCCCCGAATCCGCGGTTACCATTCTGATTCTTCTGGATCGTTTTCTTCAGTTTAGGATCTTCAACGACACGAAGCTTCCAGGACTGTCGGTTACAGGCTGATGGTGTCCGTTTAGCCAGTTCAAAAGCCTTTTCCAGTTCAGCCATATCGACAGGAACTCCCGAATAGTCTCGAACACTGTGTCGGCTTTCAGCAAAGGTTTTAAAATCCTGTTTGGACTGTTCCATGACTTCCGCTTTCGACTTGTAAAGAATCCCGCCTGAACACGTATCCGGCGTATCTGTCTCAAGCTGAGCCACTTCTTCTTTCAAGGCATCCACATTGAAGCCAGCTTCGTCATGCACGGCGATATAGCTGTGCAGGTTGCTCAGAGCAGTCTGATACACATGCGTGTCCAAGGGATATCCTTTTCTACGGTATTCCTTCATCAGCTCAAGGACATTCTGAAGGACCTGTTTGCCGAAGCCAAGACGCAGTTCTTTATAAGACAAGCCTTTTTCGATCGAGTGATACTCTTTCGTCAGTCTCGCCTCGATCTGATTATATGCCGTCAGGTCCTTCTTTCCGAAGCTGTATTTCAAGAAACGTTCCTGATCGTTTTTCATTAATTTCTTCATTCGATATTCTTTGATTTGCTTGATTAACCAGACTCTTAAGGAATCCGGAATCATCTTTTTGATCATTTTTTTCATAAGTCGTTCCTTTCCCTATCTATCTGTTCAACGCCAGATCTTTCATGCTGATCAGTGTTTTTTTGTCTATGAGATAATATGTCACCATGTAAGCAAGGCCACCGCCAATGACGCTCAAGATCAATTCGACGAGATTGCTCACATTACCCGTTGACAAGTAGCGCACCCCGGCGACTACCAGGACCATGAGCACTGAAGCAATCACTGTGTTTTTAAATAGAGCCAGATAGCTTCTGAACGTGGAATGAAGATACATCGTCGTGAGATACTGTAGGGTCATGGTCTTGATGACCAGATATACCGCGTATAAAATTACGACAGAATAAATGCCTAATCCCATCCATGAAAACACCAGCAGAATTAGGATATAGACTGAATTGACGATGATATCCGTATATAAAACAAGGTTAGGCTTATTCACCGAATAAAGCAGCGATGTCGCCAGGTTAGCCGTCAGGATATAAGGGATATAAGACAGCGACAGAATGATGAAGAAATCTGTACTCTCTATCCATTCAGACCCGAACAACACGGGGATAAATGAATGGGCCGTCATAGCGATGCCGATAAAAATCGGGAAGGCGAAGATACCTAAGTACTTGGATATCTTGTTATACGCATTCGTCAATCGGCTCATGTCGTTCTTAACTTTAGAGAGTACCGGGAACATGACTTTCGCAAATGACGTGGTGATGAGAATTCTAAGTTTGCCCAGCATGTTCTTGGCAAAGTGATACAATCCCAGGATTTCAGCTGACAGGAAGTAACCAATGATCAGTTCATCGATATGATGAGTGATTTGCGTCATCAATTGTTTTGCAACAATGTAAATACCAAATTTGATAAAGGGTCTGATTTCATTCAGCTTGAAATGCCAGTACAGATGAAGCAGGTCGGCTCTATAGGATTCGATCATCACTAAGATGGCCATGACAGCAACTGAGGCCACTTGCCCAAGCACGACACCCAGCAGTCCAAAGTCCATCATCAAAAAAATCACTGTGGCGATGACCAGTACGGCCTCCCTGATGATCTGTATGATCGACAGTGCCTTGAAGTGCAGCTCTTTCTCAAGGAATGCTGTGAAGAGGATGACCGGCGCGTTAAAGAAGACGGACAAACTCAATATAGGCAGCAAGCTCGTCAAGGCATCCATATCATAAATCGCCGACATGACTGGCGAAAATACGATGATCAATATACCGATGATCACACTAAATGCAGTTTGAAAGACGAACAACGATGAACGTTCATTTTTCGTTATTTCATCTTTCTGAATGATCGCCGTACTGACACCGAAGTTTTCAAATACGGAAATCAGCGAAACGAAAACGTTAATGATCGCCATGACACCGAACTCAGTAGGACTCAGGTATCTGGCTTTAAATATTAGCAGCAGTGGAGCAGCCAGTGAGTTGATAACGGTTTTGATCGTCGTCCACTTTATACTATTGACTGCCTGGTTTTTCAATTTAGACATGACTTGCTTCTCTCCATTCGATCCTTAAAAGACTTTAAATAAATCGGTTGAATTCTGTACATCAGCCAATTTTCCAGAAATAACTTTGGATTCATTTTCATATTCGTTCAATAGCTTGACGACCGCAGCATTCAGCTTGTCTTTATCCAGGCTTTCACGCACGTCGAACATATAATCATATTGACCAAACAGTTTCAGTAATTCATGATACTTCGTTGCCCAGCCGATCGCGATACACGGTACATGGTTTTTATAAGAATGGACGATCGAGTGGAAACGAGACCCGATAATAAAGTCCAGCTTTTCAACTAAGATATCAAATTCAAGAGAGCTGATGTCTTTGTCTAAAAGAATAACTTCTTCCTGCTTGAACATGTTCTTGATATTCTGACAAACTTCCTTGTCATTGTGAGAGTGTCTGAGGATATATACACTCTTATCGTGTTTCAAAGCTGTTTCAATGGCATACTTATAGGCCGCATAGACATCTTCGCTTTTACCATGCTTAAAATTCTCTTCATTCGGCACGATGCCGATCGCACTTTCAACGTCTTCATAAGACGGAAACTCCGGCAGCTCTTTATAGACATTAGTCAGATCAAGTTCTTTGCTCATCAGTACCATGTCATACGTTCGTTCAACATTCTTCAGTCCCAGCTCGTTGGTCAGGATATCGTAGCCCTCCTGTTCCCTTGCATAGATTTTAACTGGGTAAGGCATGGTCTTTTTCATCAAATAATCGATGAGGACTTTATTCTTGCCCTTATAGGAGAACGGGCCGAATGACTGAGGCATGATGGCCATTTTGATCCCATAGTTTTTTGCCGTCAGGATACGCAGTAGAAAATCCAGCGACCGATTGGCTGTGAACTGAGAAGATAAGGCGTAGCCACTGATATCAATCCAGGCAACTACATCATTCAGCATTTTACCGATTTTTTCTTTCTCGTTCTGGTACTGACTCTTCGCAGGTTTCTTGACCAGGTTCTTCAGCTTGTAAGCTGAACTGATTGGTCCACTGATGTAATCATAGATCCAGCCTGTTGAAAATGGCAGGATCGTAAATCGATACGTGCTCTTCTCTTCTTCCGAGCGCTTGTAGTCGCTGGTAGAGAGCAAGACGATCTCGGCATCCGGGAATCGTCTCTTCATCTGATCGACGGCAATAAACGTCATAGCCTGAGCACCTTTATTGAATAATTCGCCACCTGAAATAAATACGTACTTGTTCATATTTATCATTCCTTTAATTTGATTTGAAAGTCGGAAGTATCTAAGTTATTTTTGCGTGTTCATCTGAGTATTTAATAAATGCAATAATGACTCCCCAGGAGATCCACTGCCATTCGATAATAATGTTAGAAGCTGAAGATATCGAGGAGAATAAGAAAGCAAAGAGATAACTTAACAATACCCAAGAAACCTTCTGTATATATGAGTTATTGGAGTATTTAAAGTTATTGTACAATTTCCTCATCATATAAAAATACATGAGCGTGTATAGAACGAAAGTAACTATACCATATCCTGCCAATATTTCAATAAACCAATTATGTACATTTCTGGCATCCACTTCATAAATAGCATGGTTCGTCATCCAATGTTCCAGATTTCCGGCACCTACTCCAAAGCCAAAGGTCACACCAAGGAAATACAAGGAATTGAGTATCAAATGTACACGATAACGGTTTGAATAGCCTTCTCTAAACTGCGTCTCAATAATCATGCTGATCGTTTCACTAGTAAAGTTTCTGATAGCTGGTGACAAAATAACTGCAATCACAAATAATCCAGCCAATACGCCAGCTGTCATAAAAATTTTTCTACTTATTGACAGGTCCATTATTTTCACTAAAGCAAGAGCAAAAAGTCCCACGATCAAGCCCAGCTGATTCCCCCTTGAACCGGCCTGGAAGATAAAGAAACTTCCTGAGCCTATCATGAAGAGAGAGATAAATTTTAATAGCAGGTGTTTTGATGTAAACAGCACGATCAATGCGATGAATATACTGAATAATATAAGTGTGGCATAATCATTGATGTTTTGAAAGATAGAGATAGGAACTCGCTCAGTAATACTTTTATCAAACTGATTATACTTATCAATATAATTCAAATCTGCCCAGAAATAGGTATTAAAAAGCAATTCGATCCAGCCTATCAGCTGATGCATGAGTGTCATTACAAACACGATCATAATAAGCCTTTTCGAATCTCTTTTTGAACTTAGATAAGTCGAGATAAAGTAAATAGATATCGTTCCAAAAGCAATAAAAAAAGTTCCATAGAGCCATCTTGATAAATTTTCAACCCATAAAACTGAGACTAAAGCATAGAACAGCCAAAAGAAGAAAACTGTTGAATATGAAAATGATATCCTATGATTAAGATGTGATAAATCATCTTTATTAATAAAGGTCAGCACCGTCCCCATAAGCAAAACTAGAACTGTCAATCGATACATTGACAGTTCAGCAAAACCTAACGGTACTGAAAACATCTGCGTTCCAAAAAACACAGAGATAACGAGCAGATACGTTAGCTTTTTCATATTTTCCCCTTTCTGCCATTCTTTAAACTTCAGCTATTTTAATATCTATATTGCGGTATGCTTTGACATGTTTCCTCTGTCTGCGATACCAATCTTTCGATGTGAAGTTACGCTGAACAACTAATACGATTTCGTCGATTTTATCCGATACATCTAAGTGTTCAATACTATTAAATATACCTACATCCTTTGAGGTGTTAGACAGTTCAGATACTAAACTTCCATCAAGCTGATTTTCAGCCACTATAGCCACATGGTTGTTTTCTGACACGAGCATGTCATGGGCAACGAGTTTTGCTGAATCACTTTCATCAAACTTCAGGAATAATTCATCTGCATTCCAGCCATACGTAAAACTGTATTTGATCGTTTTAGAAAGGATAGAAAGCACAAAAGCTATGCCTAAACCTAAAAGTGTTCCACCGAACACTAATAATACCAGTCGAGTGATCAAAGCTCTTACATTGAAACCGCCTTGTTCTGAATCTATTATAGGATTAAATTCTGTGGGATTGGCAACACGTATATTTCTTCTGTTATCGTTTAATTGAATAGGGTAATTCATTCCCGATATAAAATCATAGACAGTATTGATAGACATTAATGAATCCCCGTCAGGTGTAAAGTTCCATCCGATATTCATTAAATCGGCATCTGTTGATGGAAGGCTGAAGTTTTCTGTTTCAGCAGCTTCAGAGACATCAAGCTGAACTTCTATTACATCTGTTGTACTCGTTGCTTCTACCAAACGGACATCACCGGAATCAGCATTGATCTCGAGTGACATCAGTAAATTCCCCGTATCAGGATCTTCATATAGACGGGCATGTTGGGTCGGGTCGATGCCTAAAAGCAACTCCAGAATATTAGCTGTTTCGAAACTATCCAGATCGATGACAGGTTCATTACCCGTTTCGCCCTCATCCTCTTCAGCAGGATTTGTATTTACTGCAAAGTCAGTTGAGAATCCCTTCATTCCTTTAATTTCCTCAATCAAATCTGGATGCAGTTCAGGATTCAGACGAATGTTTTTAAAATCAGAATCGGCATGCAACGAAATGACACCCACTTGATTTATCGTATCATCATCGATGATTTCTTCATCACTTTCTGTGCTACTACCAAAGAATGTCAGAGCATACTGAAGTCCTAATCCTGCAACAACGACTAAAATAATCGTCCCTAGGATCAACCAGAGATAATCTTTTACCATTTTCCAAACTTCGCTCATAAACGCATATAATGTCATTTCCTTCTCCTTTATATCTCCTGTCACTTTTCATTAAATATTAAGCTGACTATTTGACTTCCTTGTAAGTATTCATTAGTTCATCTGAAATAATTTCCCAGTTGAACATTTTGTATTTATCGATTGTGTTTTTCGAGAGCGTTTCGTAGTTCTTTATGATCTCAGCCAGTTTATCAGCGATATCTTCCGGTGTGTAAGGATCGACTGGATAGCCGACCTGGCCGTACGCGAACTGCCCGTCAAATCCTTGATCTATTGAGTAAATGACAGGAAGTCCCTGGCTCATGGCTTCGGGATATACTAGTCCAAACGTTTCTGTATAAGACGGCATGATGAAAATATCGTTTTTTCTGTACAGATCTAAAAGGACATCCTTGCCTGCTGGCGGGAGGACCTTGACCGGCACGTCTTCTACAGCAGTGAGTTCATCATAGATATCCTGATCGACGATTTTCCCGATAAAGGTAGCCTGTGCTTCTATCGCATGTTTATCTTTCAATATTCGCATAGCTTCTATGACACTCGGTGCATTCTTCGATTTTTTCAGCTTGCCGACGTATAAAAGATTTACTGCTGTGTCTGACGCCATCTTTTTCGGCCTGTATTCATTTTCGAACCAGAAATCATCGATACCGTTTGGGATGACTTTGGATTTTTCTTCAAGTGACGTCCGGTCGTTTTTTATGTACTCGGACAGCAGTGTCTTTTTATTGGCTTCAGAAAGAAAAACGACATGTGAAGCCTCTCTTAATATTCTTCTGCCGCGTGCTCTTAAATTGATTCGCTTTTTGAAGAAACCGTCGATGTCTGTCATCCCTCTCACCGTTACAACATAAGGGATATTATACTTTTTTGACAAATAAAGTGCCGCATTGCCGTCTGTGAATAAGGTATGTGCATGGATAACGTCAATGTTTTTGAAATCATACAGTTCTTCCATTTTACTGATTATCTTGTGCTGTTTCCAGGTGAATATGAACTTATCCTTATCTTTAAACGTCACAGGTGTCTTTACGTCAAAATTGGATTCGTATAAGAACTCGTCGATCGTTTCTTTTTTTATAGGCATATAGATCGTGTTCTTAACACCTTTGGCTTCAAGTTTCTCGACCAGATTCTCATGCAGTCTTGACGTCAAATAATTCGAGTTTATGTGAAAGACGTTCAACATGACTCATCACCCTTCATTTCTTTTTTAATACTGTGTAGATTTTATGGATAAGTAGGTATACAGACTTCATAAGAGGCAGTTTCTCGATATCTCTGTAAACTTTCCACTGATATTTGATCAGTTTCTTCTTGTTTTTGGACAAAGAGCCTTCCCTTACTCTGTAGTAAGTCAGCGCTTCGGGCAGGCCGTATACATATTTGGCTTTCTTGATGACCTGCAGCCACATAACAAAATCATTTCTTCTTTTGATGTCGGGGATGAAAAAGATGCCCAATTCTTTTGCATTGTACATGACGGTCGAGTTGCCCGGACAATACTTCAAAACACCTTCATAATCCAGTTTCGGATGTGATTTGATGACAGTCCCAGTCTTTTCGCCAGCTTCATTGATCTCAGCATAATCGGTACTCGTAAACACATAACCATTTTCTTTCATGAAGCTCAGCTGCTTCGTCAGTTTTTCCTTGTCCCATAAATCATCACTATCTAGAAAGGCAATATATTCACCCGTCACGTTCTGGAGCGCGGTATTTCTAGCTACTGCTGCCCCTTGATTTTTAGAGAGCTTAACGAGATTTATACGGGCATCGTCATAGGTGTTGATGATATCGATCGTATTATCTGTCGAACAGTCATCGACAACGACCAGTTCCCAGTTCTCATAGGTCTGACCGATGATAGAATCGATGGTCTCCTTGATATATTTCGCAGCGTTGTATGTTGGCATCACTATCGAAACTAGATTTTTCGTACTCATAATTATCCCCTACTATTATACTATTTGTTGTCCTTATTGTTTAGTTTATCCACAAAACGACTTAATTTCTTCAATAATGGTCGTCTATCTTCGCCGACCAAACCGATCAGTTCAATAAAGATTTCCAGTCCGATCAGTAAAGCGATGGTGATCAGGATCGATCCATATAATGATGATAACGGATATAGCAGTGCAATCATAGAAAAAATTCCGGCAATAAGATAAATAACCAAAACGGTCTGCTTATGTGTCAGCCCTAGAGACATCAGTCGGTGATGCATATGGTGCCTGTCCGCACTGGACATGGGCATTTTATTGAGTTTTCTTCTCAGCATCGCATAGACTGTATCCGTGATCGGTATACCCAGGATAACAATCGGGATGATCAGTGTGATCAGTGTCACGTTCTTCAGTCCGTATAAAGACATGACTGATATCATGAATCCCAAAAATAGTGCGCCTGTATCTCCCAGATAGATCCTGGCTGGAAAGAAGTTATAGGGAAGAAAGCCAATAATGGCCCCTACTAAGGTAAAGATGATAATGCTGGTCACAAAACTGGCCGATTCCAGGAAAAAAACGCCGATGATTCCCATGGTTGTCAAAGCAATGATCGACACCCCGCTGGCCAGACCATCCAGGCCATCTATCAGATTGATTGAATTCGTTATCGCTAGGATCCAGAATATCGTTAGTGGAAATCCTATCCAAGTCGGCAGGAAAATATCCTCCATAAAAGGCACACTTACTTGAACGACTGTCAGATCATTCATTAATACAATGACAACAGCAGCAATGATCAGTCCCAGCATCTTTGCTTTCGGACTGATTTCTTTGATATCGTCAACGATCCCCGTCAATAATACGATCGTTGCGCCTAAAAATATTGGAACAGAAATACTCAGCTGAACCGGCTGCAGGACGAATAGTGAGAAAAAGAAGGTCAGATAAATGGCCAGTCCTCCCATGGAAGGCATCGTTTCTTTATTCACTCGGCGTTTGTTCGGTACATCAACAGCTCCCACTTTGAATGAAAGCTTCCTGACTAAAGGTGTCAGCATTACACTGATCAACGCCGTTAAAAGTACATTTACAATTACTTGATACATATCATACATAAAATGGTGCCTCCTTTCTCTTTAATACAGGTCTCGTTCATTCTGTTCCTTTGATATACCGTAGAGAAAAACAAACAGCAGGAACATCCAGAACGCCGGATTCAAGTAGCCGCCTTTGGCCATATTCATCATCACAAAGAAGATGAACGTCGGCAGACTATTGAGCAGCATATATAAAGTCAGACCAATAGAGGGAATAAAACCGATCAAACCAAAATCGCTTAGTATGTAGGCGTATATATTTGTGATCGGCGGCGTGTGTCCGATGCCGTTACCCATCAGAAGACGGTCCCGTTCGACATACGTCCATGCCCCGAAAAGTCGGATATTAGCCGATCCGTCTTCGCCGCTGAGGATACTTTTGGTTCGCTCGATGATCGTGACATCGATGTATTCCCAGAAATAAATAATCAATCCTCCAAGTATTGCTACCGGGACAAGGTACCAATCGGACCAGTAAAAATCACCTTTAATGAGACGCGCGATGAGCACGGTCGCACTCGAGATGAGAAAAATCAGGATCATGCTGTAACTCAGGGTCAAGAGGATACCGGCCGCCAGAATGAAGAGCACTGTCTTCTTCGTTTGACTTTTTTTGTGCATCACATTCGAGAAGAACAGAATGTTCAGATAATGACCCAGGTGGGCCGGTTCTGAAAAAACACTCCGCGTCCGAACGATGGCATCATTGCCCGCGTACAGGTAACTTCTTGTGTCCTGGCGTGTAAAGCTCCAGACGAAATGGGGAAGTTCAAGGCTGTCTAAGTATATCAGTATGGTCAAGATGATTCCGATGACTACGGTCGCGATAGCCAATATATTGTTCAGTTTCAAAAAAGTAGAGCTTAACTGTTCTTGTTTAATGTAGTTGTAAAGTGATACTAATGATACCGAATAGAAAATCAGTTTTACGGTCGACAATATCGCCCGTCGCAGACTGAACCAGTAATCATTGTATAGATAAGACAAAATGAATGTCAGAGCTAAAACGGTGACTACCGTCAGCAGAACGATCATCTGTTTCTTTTGGATATGGAATTTTCCAAGCAGAAAAATCAGCAGCACAGCGAATGCTAGAACAAAATCTCCAAGCGATGAATAGAGTACCGCCCAGTCACTGACTAGGAAAGTTGCAGCTGCGAGAGTTAATATCAGCACTGACCAGCGATCTGCATATCTTCTGTAAATTTCTGTTTCATTCAATGAGATGTCCAAATTCAGTGTCTCTCCTTCACTCGAAGTAACGGATGATTTCTTTAACTATCCTGCTGCTGGCAAAGCCGTCTCCGTATGGATTGACTGCTTCTGACATTTGCTGGTAGCGTTCATTATTATTAAGTAGCTCATTAACTTCATTGATCACATGTGCTTTTTTTGTTCCGATGACTTTAAGTGTGCCCGTTTCCAGACCTTCGGGGCGCTCGGTTTTATCTCTCAAGACTAAAACTGGCTTATCTAGGGCGGGCGCTTCTTCCTGCAGTCCACCTGAATCCGTCAAAACAAGGTAGGCTTTGTTCATTACCTGGTGAAAAACATCCACTTCCAGCGGTTCAATCAAATGAATACGCTGATGATTACCTAGAAGTTTACGGGCCATCTGCTGCACCACCGGGCTCAAGTGAACGGGAAGCAGCACTTCCACATTCGGGTGCTTGTTAACGACATCAATGATTGCTTCAAAAATATTTTGCATCGGTTCACCGTAATTCTCACGGCGGTGTGATGTCAAGAGGATCCATTTCTGGTTAGGTTTCGAATCCATCAAATCCAATGTCGGATGCCTAGTCGTGCTGTTTTTTGTGTAATGAACAGCGTCGATCACAGTGTTGCCTGTGACAACTATCTGCTTTTCATCCTTACCTTCTTTTAGAAGGTTCTGTTTCGTGGTCTCAGTTGGCACAAAGAACAGATCGGTAATTGCATCGATCAACTGTCTGTTTCCTTCTTCTGGGAACGGGAAATACTTGTCATAGGTGCGCAGCCCGGCTTCCACGTGCCCGATCGGGATTTGATGATAATAAGCAGCTAAGGCTGCCGCAAAACTTGTCGTGGTATCCCCGTGAACGAGGACCATATCCGGCTGTTCTTCTAAAAAGACGGATTCAATCCCTTTCAATACATCAGAGGTGATGTCAGACAAGGTCTGATTGCGTTTCATGATATCCAGGTCGTGGTCCGGTTTGATGTCAAAGACCGACAATACCTGGTCTAGCATTTCTCTATGCTGAGCAGAGACGATGATGCAGGGTTCAAATTCATCCTGATGTTTTTTCAGTTCAAGAATGACGGGTGCCATTTTGATCGCTTCCGGGCGTGTCCCAAACACGATCGCAATTTTCTTTTTTTTCATCCTGCTGCTTCTCCGTTCTGTATTTAATGAATTTTCGTTTGGTCATCGTGCTGGACACTCATAGTGTGACACAATCACCAGCTATTTTACCATAAAAAGAACCTCTACCCACACAATTTAAGTGTTTTGTCATAATCCGGTAAAGGTAAGTGCTTTCTTATTCACTTTTTATTCTTATTTTCTCATCTGCTGTTTGAGCCGCGAACCTAGTATAAACAGTTTATCCTTCAGCTTCACTGTTTTGAACTGTTTCAGCCGGCGTTTCATCTCCGGATGGACGTCACTTGTTACCAGCCCGTTATAGATGGACAGCAGCTGGCGCTTGATGAACTGCTTCTGCATTTCCGAGTATTTTTGCTTCGCATACTCTTCTTCCAGTGCTTTAAACACTTTAATGTAAGAGTTGAACGACTTCAGCTTGTGCTGCTTTGTGTGCGCCGTCATGGTCGAAGCCGTCCGGTAACGCCGGTGGAAAAAGTTCTGGTTTAAGTAAGTCATTCTTTGCGTGTTCGCAAAAAGGATGGTCGTAAAGTACTCGTCTTCATGCAGGACGCCTTCGATGAATGACAGGTTGTTCTCGTCGATCAAGTCTTTATTAACTAAGTAGAGGCATGGAGAAGGCGTGAACGCTTTTCTATTTTTCTGCAAGGCTTCTTCCCCTGTGTAGAGCTTTTTGCTTTTGAGTGTTCCTGAAAAGTCATAGTTATTTTCATTGACCAGCGTCTGATCACCTTCGTAAAAAGCCAGTCCGTTGAAGCGGACGAGTTCTGCTTGTGTCGCTTCGGCCAGCTGGACGCATTCTTCTAGTGCATCTTTTTCCAGCCAGTCATCGGCATCCATGAAGTAGATGTATTTCCCTTGGGCGATTTCTAGTCCCTGATTCCGTCTGGCCCCCTGGCCTTCGTTCTTTTCATTTTCTATTAGGATGATCTCTTCTGTATATTGCTTGAGTAAATACGTGGTCGCGTCAGTCGATGCATCGTCCAGGACGATGATCTCCGTGTTTTTGTAGGTTTGAGCGAGCAGGGAATCGATACACTCCTCGACATACCTTTCTACATTATAAGTGGGTACGATGATCGATACTAAGGGTTTCGTCATGTTATTGCTCCTCCCTTCTTTATTCTTTAATGCCACGTGCACGCTCGAGCTCCAGTTTTAGTCGTTTGAATTCACCTGTAATGAATAGGCCGATGATCCAGACGATAAGGAATACAAGTCCTTTGACAACTAAACTGAAGAAGACATTCAACGGCAGTTCCGGCAAGAGCCAGAACACCCCCGCCTGCATAATGGCAAGATACAATGGTTTTCTCAAGACTTTAATGAAGTCCAAAAGACTTGACTTGAACATCTTGATCATCAACAGATAGTTGGCCTGGATCAGGTTCAGTGTGAATGCCAGAACCAGAAAAGCTGCGACATATTCGATCTGTCCCATTAAAATACCGATAACGATCCCGGTGATATTGAAGGCTGTCGACAGAACGCCTGACAGCAATAGGAGATCTGTCCGGTTCCCCGACTGGAAAATGCCGCCGGTGCTTGAGAGGATCATCTGAACCCAGATCGACAAGGCCAGTATCTGAAAGGCCTGCACACTGCCGTCCCATTGTCCACCAAAGAGAAATAAAATCACTTCTTTTGCTGTAAAAAATAAAAAGACAGACAGTGGCATGCCTAGCGTAGCTAATAAATTTGAAATTCTTAGATAGACGTTTTTGATGCGTTCTTTTTCCTCTTCATAATCTGATAATATCGGATGGATCACCGAGGTCACAAGACTTGTCAGTACTTGGTTCGGATAGAGTGAGACTTGATAGGCTTTGTCATAATAGGCCAAAGCACTTGCAGAGAAAAAGCGTCCGATCAGTAGATTATCCAGATTTCGTGAGAAGTAGTTGATAAAGTTGAACAGGAATTGGTTTCTTGAAAAAGCGAAAATCTTTTTCAGCGGTTCCCAATTAAATGTCAGTTTGATTTTGATATCGGTCTTCATGTAAAACACAACGAATAATGTCGCGGCTCTTGCTGTGTTTCCTATGATAATCGCATAATAACTGAAGTCCAAAAGGGCTAAAATGATTGAGATGACTCCAGAAACGACGGATCCTAAAACAGTTGTCAAGTTAACGAGTTTGAAATTCTTTTCCCGAAGGAGTATTGACTGGGGAACGACTAAGATACCGTAGAAAAAGACCGCGATGGCTAAGATCATGCTTATTGGTATAAATACGTCATTGCCGTAAAAGAGACTCATCGGGTAGCCGAGAAAAACGAATAGGATGGCTAGGCCAAAAGCTATGTAGAGACTGAATGAAAAAATATCATTCAATTCTTTGTTATTTAATTCTTTGTTTTGGATAACAGCTGGTCCAATACCAAAATCTGCCAATAGTTGGAAGAAAACGAGGAAGATATTGACAGCTGCTACGATGCCGTATTCTGCGGGCGTCAGTATCCGTGACAACACGGCTTGGACGAGCAGCTGAACCACCACGATGGAATACTTCCCGATCGCTGTATAAAATAAGGCATGTTTAAATTGTTCCATCATAGCGGCTTTCTCCTTGTTTAGTGTTTCTTTATTCTGCGGTTACTAGTTACCGAGTTTTAAAGATCATGTGTTTAAAAGATTTTTGATTTTTCCAAATGTTCGAGTATATTTTTCGGCCACTCGGTTGCGGCTTTTCATTAAAAACAAGGCTTGTTCAAATTTTTTCTGTTTCAATTTTTTTAAAAGCATATAACGAAACGGATTAGCGTCACTTTTTTTATATGGAACGATTTTCTCGACTCCAACGTACTGCCAAATATCTTTAAGTCTTTTTACTTTTTCTTCATTGGTCAGTGGACAGTCTTTATGCACTAAATTATTGGTTTCGATGTAAACCGAGTTGAAGTATTCTTGTGCTATCAATTGACTGAACGCGTACTCTTCGCCCCACCCTTTGATCATTTCTTCAAAGGCCTGAGCGATATTATCTTCCATTAAATAACGATCTGGTCGGTAGCGGTTAACAGATGAGCCAGAATGAGTGACGTAGTGATAATAAACATTTCTGTTCACTGATAGGGTGGTTAAATAGTTATATACATCGATATTGAACAAGGCATCCTGTCCTGTTTTTTGACTGGTAAAACGAATGTGGTGCTTTTTCAAAAAACTTTTTTTATATAATTTATTCCAGAGCGCATAAGGTGAAAACTGATAGACATTCACAAAATGCTTACGGAAGCCCTTTTGTGTAGTTAATTGCGGAAAATTAGGTAGCTTGACTTCTCGATCGTTTGGCTTGCCTGCCTTTTCTTCTGTATACCCAAAGACGACAATGTCCGGGCGTGTTTCTTTGGCAAGCCGGTAATTGTCCTTTAGTAACTGTCTATCGAAATAATCATCAGGATCTGCAAAATATATGTATTCACCATTAGCCTGATCCATTCCGGCATTGCGCGCGGGTCCGGAACCTTTGTTTTCCTGATGGAGTACTTTCACTAAGAGCGGTTCACGTTCAGCATAGTCATCACAGATTTCGGCACTCCCGTCAGTGGATCCATCATCCACTAAAATAATTTCAGCAAGTATTTCTTTCTGATCTAAGGCCGAATCGATCGCTCTGGCTAAGTGTTCTTTTACATTGTATATGGGCATAATGATGGAAACTGGAAACATGATTATTATCCTCTCTTAAATGGCTGTTCCCTATTTTAATTATCTGGATTAGTTGGGTGAAATGTTTACCTGGGTTGGTTTCATCCATTGAAAATTAGCATACTGACACTTTTTTAATTGAATTTTTAATCAAAGGCAATTATACCACAGTTTTTTTCAGTAACTAGGCTTTTACTTAGATTTTTACAAATGCTATTAAAAATTAATCATTTTGTCATATAAGGTTAGTTCCTGTATAAACGGCGGACATTCTGTGGTAAACTGTTTGGTGTGAAGGCGTGTAAGATCACGAGTAAACAATAAACTGTTAGGAGCGATTACGATGGCTATTTTAGTAACGGGCGGGGCTGGCTATATCGGCAGTCACACAGTCGTAGAATTAATTGAAAAAAATTATGATGTGGTGATCGTGGATGATTATTCAAATTCAAAACCGGAAGTCTTGAATCGATTGAAAGAAATCACGGGAAAAGATGTACCTTTTCATGAAGTAAACCTTTGCGATAAAGAAGCACTTCGTGAGGTGTTTGAAGCACACGAATTGGATGCGGTGATCCACTTTGCGGGATACAAAGCTGTGGGTGAATCGGTGGCCAAGCCGTTAAAGTATTACAGCAACAACTTGAATGGCACGATCGTTTTGATGGAGCTGATGAACGAGTTTAATGTTAAGAAAATCGTCTTCAGTTCGAGCGCAACGGTTTATGGTATGAACAATGAGGCTCCTTTTGTCGAAGAGATGCCTTTGTCGACAACGAATCCTTATGGGACCACGAAAATGTTTATCGAGCAGTTCATTCAGGATCAGTATATTGCGGATAATCAGTGGAGCGCTGCCCTTTTGCGCTACTTTAATCCGATCGGCGCGCATGAATCCGGACGTATCGGTGAGGATCCCAATGATATTCCAAATAATTTGATGCCTTACATTACTCAAGTCGCTGTGGGGAAACGTGAGAAATTATCTGTTTTCGGCTCTGATTACGACACGCATGACGGTACGGGTGTGCGTGACTATATTCATGTGGTCGATTTGGCTAAAGGTCATATCAAGGCTTTGGAAAAAGTCATGGGAATGACTGGCGTCGAAGCCTATAACCTGGGTACCGGCAAAGGGTATTCGGTTTTGGATGTCGTTCATGCCTTTGAGAATGCAAATGATGTTGAGATTCCTTATGAAATCGTTGACCGCCGTTCGGGTGATATCGCTACAAGTTACGCAGACGCTACGAAAGCTAAAAACCAGCTTGGGTGGGAAGCCACACATTCGATCGAAGACATGTGTCGCGATTCCTGGAATTGGCAGAAAACCAATCCAAACGGGTATGAAAGTTAAAAGATTTTGATTGTTGTGAGAAAAGCCACCTGAATGGCGGCTTTTAACGTTTATATTGGTTTTTATGATGGTCATACGCGCAGACTTGCGCGTATGGTCTGCTTTTTTTTGAAAATATCTTTAGTAGTTTAGAATAATTTTGATGAAACTTCTTAAGATACTGTGTTTACTTCAGGAGCTTGTTGGAAATTTGTGGTAACTGCTTAAGCTGATTAGCTTTCTTACGCAGTTTGGGCGTCATTTAGCAAAACTTCTTAACAAAGTCGCTTATCTTAAGCAGTTTCGCTGGAAAAACTGAAAAGTATGGAAAAACAATAGGAAAGCCGCCAAGCGTTTGACGGCTTTTTACATCATTCAAGCTTTTCATAATGGTCATACGCGCTGTGTCGCGCGTATGGTCTACTGGATATCGATACTTTCAGTAATAATTATGATGCTCTAATATTAAATAATGCAAATTAAATAATTTAGTCACAAAGTAAATGTATATTATCAGAAATTCATGTTAAGTTTTATATACATGATTTTACTTAAGGAGTTTTTAAATGAAAAAAATTATAACCTTTCTATTCCTATCGTTCATTTTGATTTTCTTTGTAAATGAATATAGTGGTACACGAGACTCAGGTATTTCAGTGGCGGACGAAGAAACCAGAAACGAGAAAATAACAAGTGATGAATCTTCAAATAACATTACAAAAAACAGTGTGGATAATGAAAAAAATGAAGAAGACATTCGGGATGATAGTGCACGAGAAAAATTAATTGATGAGGACAAAATAAAAAAAAGTAATGAAAAAAAAGCAGATGTAAATGATTTATCTTGGCCTAAAGAGGCAGTAACCGTTCAGATAATGTCATCAATAGATTCCGCTCAACAAGGTGCATACTTTGTTAAATCAGAAGAGAAACGGCCCTTAATTATAAGCCTGCATCAATGGAGTGCATCATTTGAACGTTATGACCCACTTGTTACATTTGCTATTGATCACAAATGGAATTACATTCGACCCAACTTTAGAGGTCCTAATAAAACACCCAAAGCTGGGGGGAGTAAATTTGCTGTGACTGATATTGATGATGCTATAGATTATGCTTTAGAAAATGGCAATGTCGATCCCGAGCACATTCATATTGTTGGCGCTAGTGGTGGCGGACATGCTGCTCTCCAGCACTTTATGACTTCCACTAAAGATGTTGCCTCCTATTCTGCGTGGGTTCCTATAACTGATCTAGTTGCATGGTATGGAGAAAGTAAAGTGAGAGAAAATAATTATTCAAAAGATATTCTTAAGATTACTCAATCTCAAAATAATAAACTTAATTTAGAGGAAGCACGAAAGAGATCTCCTCTTCATCAAACTACTCCTATAAAAAAAGCAAGTAATACAATTATTCAGTTATATGCTGGAATAAATGATGGGTATAAAGGTTCAGTTCCTATCAGTCATACTATTCGTTTTTATAATAAATTAGTTCGCGACTTAAATTACGATAAAAATTACCTGGTTTCTCCAGAAGCTTTCTCTGAGTTAGTTTACACACAAAGTGTATCCGAAAAATTCACCCCAACCTTTTTATTTGACGAAAGAGATATAATATACAGTAAAGGTATTAATAATTTATCTTTAACAATATTCGACGGTGACCACGAGATATTACCTAATGAAGCTTTTAATAGTTTACTCAAAAATTATGATCTGACTCAAGATAGCTAAAATACTAGAAGTGATACTTAATATGACAAAAGCCGCCGTGATGGCGGCTTTTAACATCATTTAAGGGTTTCATAATGTGCATACGCGCTGCAGCGCGTATGGTCTAGCCTTAGCCTTAATCCTTATTTTGACGTTACAATATCTTCTTCTTTCCAGTTATCTTTTAGGACAAAGCCTAAGAGCTGCTGTCTTCTTTCTTCATGTCCCTTCATATTTTTCTCAAACACGTCATCTGCTACTACTGGATACCCGGCTTTTCTTAGTTTAGTTAAATCCGGTAGCTTTAATGGGTCATTTGCTTTGGTCATGTAGGTCTCTTCAAGCACATCTAAGTAATCTTTCACGCCATTTCTAAACTTCTTCAGCAATATCCCATTAGGTTTGGCTCTATCTTCTATCCCATAGGCCAAGATAGAAAGCGCGTCGTCGATCGTCGGTACTGTCAACGACATCGTTTTTTCTTTATCACTCGTATGGTAGTAATGTAATAAAGGATACGCTTTATGCTTGACGGCTACTTTACTTAAATTATCAGACAGATTCATCAAGAGTAAATCGATGTCGCTGAAGTCTTTCCCGTTCCAGGCTGCTTTTATGATTTCTTCGGAACTCTTCCCTATTTCAGAAATGCTGCTTGAAAAAGAGCGCTTATCTACCACTGCGCCGACGATCGATATGATATAAGATGCTCCAAATGTGAAAAACAGCATACCAGTGCCGCTGGCTAAGGCTGTTAGTAATTGCCAATAAGGGCCGCCAGGAGAATAGTCCCCCAATCCTAACGTGAACAAGGTATATCCTGAGTAATACATCACATTGTGCCAGCTGATCGCTTGTGGATTTGACGTGTTCATGATTGCTTGAGGGCTAGCTGAAAAGACCAGAAACCAACCAAACCATAACAAAACGACCCACATGAATAACGTACCGATAAGGAGTAAGGGGCCAGTAAGGCGTAATATTTTTCGGTTATTACCAGATATTTTCGTCATCACAAACCAGGTTCCTTTACTCAGGTTGTCCGTGATAAAGCCGGCTCCTCCTTCCACCCACAAAGTCGTCCAGACGATGTCTACAATAGTTAAAATGACTATAGCTAAGCCGATGACGACCATAATGATCAGATTCGTCATACGTTTGTCTCCTTTCTTGAATAAGTAACTGTCATTAAAAACGTGCTATTTTTTTAAATCTTCCAGGGTATCTGATTGCTTGGCGTTTCCTTTTTGAGCTTTTATAACGGACAAGCTGCCATTGGGTTCCAGCACGACCGCTTCGACGTCTTCCATTTGTCCAATGCCTTCTTCGCGAACCATTTGAATCACTTCATTTCTAGAAATACGTTCTTTCTTCAGGATCGCATCTTTGTACTCACCTTTATAATAAAGGATTGCAGGTTCAGCTCTTAAGAAAGACTCCATAAATGAGATATGTGACGAGAGAAAACTTGTCATGAGCTGAAACAGTAAAAGTAGGACGATGACATAAATGCCCTGTACGAATTTGGTCTGATAGTTAAGTAGCGTGCTGCCAAAAACGGCGCCGATCGTGACAGTGATGATGAAGTCGAAGGCATTCATTTTGGATAAGGTACGCTTTCCCGACAGTCGAATCACTATGAAAATTGCAATATAACTAAATAGTGCTAATAAAAATAGCAGAAGCATTTGTTTCGGTGTCATCTTCTCTCTCCTTTCACAGTTATCGGTTGATGATATTCTTGATCACCGTTGATCCTTTCTTAAATATATCTTAAACATTTTACAGAATCAATTCATATACACTTAGGAAATCGCGAGTGATAAAGGCAAAGTTTTGTCGATTGCGTGTTTGCATAAGAAGTTTGCTGATTTTTTGTTTAATCTGCTTAAGATAATGGGTTAGCTTGAGCAGTTTCAACGTGTTTAGTCTCAACTACTTAAATAAATCGTTTAGCTTAAGCAGTTTTGACTGGAGAAACGAAAAGTGCTTAAGAACAATCGGAAAGCCGCCGATCCGGCGGCTTTTTTCATCTTTTATAGTCTGGTTTTGTTTATTCGAGAGGAGTTTATGGACTAACCCCTGGAACTCCTCTCGATTAGTCTTTTTCGAAAGGAATTGTACGGTTTTTCTGACTATTTTCACTCGATTACGTCTATTCGAGAGGAGTTGTGCTTCTTTTCCCTTTTTTTCACACCGAATCAAGCTTTCAATGCTGTGCATACGCGCAGGCGTGCGCGTATGTCCGACTTTTAAAAGATAGCTTCAGGAGTTCTTAAATTATTTGCTTTCACTTGTTAAGCAGACGGGTTAGCTTAAGGACTTTGTCCAGAAACTTTCTTTACTTCATAAGCAAATTGGTTATCTTAAGCAGTTTCAGCGTGAATAGTCTCAACTCCTTGAGCAAATCCTTTAGCTTAAGCAGTTTCGCTATTTTTCGACTAAAGTTCTTAAGACAAAAAGGAACAGTCTCGCCGGTAAGCGAGACTGCACTTCAAAAATCATTCTTTTACTTAAACTTCTGCTGGAACTCGGTTATGGCATCATATTCTTGTTCGAATAGTCGGCTCAAACGGATATACAGAGGCATGAGTTCTTCATAAACCGCTACTTCTTCCTTTTCGGGTACGCTGATCGCTTTAGTCTCGACCATATTTTCAACTTCTCTCAAATCATCGATTTCGCCGATCGCGTATTTTCCGAGTACCGCCGCGCCTAAGCACGCCCCTTCGACCGTTTGCGGGATATGGACTTCCTGGTTAAAGATATTGGCCATCATTTGACGCCAGACGGTCGATTTGGCAAAGCCACCTGTTGCATGGATCCGGTCGGGGATGCCGATCACTTCTTCCAAGGCCAGAAGAACCATATACAAATTCATATTGATGCCTTCAAGGACAGCACGCATCACGTGCTCGCGTTTGTGATTGATAGCCAGGCCGTAGAAAGATCCTCTAGAATTCGCATTCCAGGAAGGGGCTCTTTCTCCTGACAAATAAGGATGAAAAAGAAGTCCGTTGGAACCGGCAGGGATTTTTTCGATTTTATCGGTAATCACATCATAAGGATCCGCACCGATCGCTTTAGCTTCTTCGACTTCTCGCTCACTTAATTCATCCCGCAGCCAGCGCAGTACCATCCCCCCGTTGTTGACGGGTCCACCGATGACCCAATGGTTTTCTGTCAGGGCGTAACAGAAAATACGTCCTTTAGGATCAGCTACCGGCTTGTCTGTGACCGTTCGGAGCGCCCCGCTTGTTCCAATAGAGACGGCGACCACACCTTTTTCTATTGCATTAACTCCCAAGTTGGCCAAGCACCCATCGTTTGCCCCAATAACGGTTTTCATGTTTGGATGAACGCCTAGTCGCTCAGCAATGTCATCGTTCATCTTTGTGAAGACTTCTGTCGTGGGTACGATTTTGGATAATTTATCCCTCGTCACACCAGCGGTTTCCAGTGCTTCTTCGTCCCAGTCCATGTTGTACATGTTAAACAATCCGGTTGCTGAAGCGATGGAATGATCCACGACGTATTGTCCGAAAAAGTGGTGGAAAATATATTCTTTGATGCCAATAAATCGACGTGCTTTATTAAATACATCAGGCATTTCTGCTTTCAACCACATCAACTTTGTTAAAGGCGACATCGGATGGATTGGTGTGCCCGTTTTATCGTAAATCGATTTGCCAGTCGTTTCTTTCAACTGCTGCGCGTAGGGTTCAGCACGCTGATCGGCCCAGGTAATCGAGTTCGTCAGGGGTTTTCCTTTGCCATCCACGGCAATCAGACTATGCATCGCGGCACTGAATGAGAGCACCGTTATTTTTTCTTTGTCTACTGCTGACTTTTTCATAACATTTTGAATCGCGGTAATCACGGCTTCCAGAATCTCATCAGGATCCTGCTCGGCAATTTTTGGTTCAGGTGTCAAAAGCGGATACTCCACTGTCGACTGGTAAATGATTTCTCCAGTTTCTGAAAACAGCACCGCTTTAGTACTGGTTGTCCCAATATCGGCACCGATCGAATACGTACTCATTTTATAACTCCTTTCAGTTATACATCTCGTTTCTATTTTAAAAGAAAAAGCCCCTGCTTGAGAAGCTTTTTCTGTATTCTTTTCAGCTTAGGCTTAGATAAAGAATATACCCAAAAGCATCGCCACTGCTAAACCGGTGAAGCCAATGATCGTTTCCATTACTGTCCAACTTTTCAGTGTCGCTTTTTCGTCCAAGCCAAAGTAACGGGAGACGAGCCAGAAGCCGGAGTCGTTAACGTGTGAGAAGGCTGTTGCCCCACCTGCGATTGCAATAACGATCAATGCCAGTCCAGGACCAGTAACACCAAGAGTCGGCAGGATCGGAGCCATCAAACCTGCAGCTGTAACCATTGAGACGGTCGCGGACCCTTGAGCAATCCTTACAGTAGAAGCCAAAACGAAGGCCAGTAGAATCGGAGGCAGTGGTGAAGCCGCCATTTGTTCGCCAAGTACTTCTGCCACTCCTGAGTCGATCAATACTTGTTTGAATACACCACCGGCACCGGTAACCAAGATGATGATCCCGACAGGTTCCAGAGATTTCGTCGCTATGTCTTGAACTTCTTTGCGTGAATACCCGCGTCTTGTTCCTAAAATGACAAAAGCCAATAGTGTTGCCAAAAGTAGAGCTACGATTGGGTGACCGATAAAGGTAGAAATGCTTCTGATCATGTTGCCTTCTTCTAAAAGAACGGTTGATAGTGTGTTGAACAAAATAAGTGCTAGGGGTAAAAGAATGATCGAAGCAATCATCCCAAAGCTTGGCAGTTCTTTCTCCCATTTTTTATCTTCAATATTCATGTAGTCTGGTATCCCAATATTGATGCGTTTGGAAATGAATTTCCCAAAGACAGGACCTGCCAGAATCATGGAAGGAATCCCTGCAATCACACCGAATAAAATAACCCAGCCAAGGTCAGCACCAACCAAGTCAGCGACCGCGATCGGACCTGGGGTTGGTGGAATGTATGAGTGCGTAACTGCCAGTCCGGCTAAGAGTGGAATTCCGTAGTAAAGCAGTGAACGACCGGTTTTTCTTTGCAGGCCGTAAACGATCGGGACTAAAATAATAAAGCCGACGTCGAAAAATACGGGGATCGCAACGAGGAAGCCAGCGATACCTAAAGCCCATTGTGCTTTATCTTCACCAAACTTGTTCAATAAACTGCTTGCGAGCCGTTCGACACCGCCTGAAATTTCCAGCATCTTACCAAACATGGCTCCAAGACCTACAACAATGGCGACGAATCCGAGCGTACCACCCATTCCACTTATCACAGAATCGATCACGCCATTCAGTGGCATACCTGTGGCTACACCTACGATTAGACTGGTCAAAAGCAAAGCCACGAACGCGTGCATTTTAAGCGCGATAACTAAGAATAAAAGTATGGCGATGCCGCCGAGTGCTAAAAATATTAGTGCTGTTCCATCCATTATAATTCCTCCAATTCAATTCTATTATTTTGAATCTTTTAATTCCACTGAGTGCCCACCGAACTGATTGCGCAGCGACGCGACGACTTTTCCGCTGAATGTATCATTTTCCAGTGACCGGTTGCGCATCATGAGTGATAGAGCGATGACAGGTGCTGAGGTTTCCAATTCCATTGCTGTTTCAACCGTCCATCGGCCTTCACCTGAAGCATGAACGATTCCTTTGATATCATCCAGCTTCGGATCTTCTGAAAAGGCCGTTTCAATGAGTTCCATCAGCCATGAACGAATAACGGAGCCATTATTCCAGACTCTGGCTACTTTTTCGTGATCGTAGTCGAACGCACTTTTTTCAAGAATGTCAAAACCTTCACCGATGGCCTGCATCATACCGTACTCCACGCCGTTATGTACCATTTTAAGGAAATGTCCACTGCCGCTGCGGCCCGTGTATAAATAGCCATTTGTGACTGAGACGTCTTTGAAAATTTGCTCAACCTCACTGACTGCTTCCTTGTCACCGCCAACCATCGTGCAAGCACCTTCTCTGGCTCCTTCCATGCCGCCGCTGGTACCGACATCGATGTAGTGGATTCCCAAGGCTTTGAGTTTCTCGTGTCGTCTCATTGAATCTTTGTAAAAGGCATTGCCGCCATCCATCAGAACATCTCCAGGCGAAAGATGAGGTTCGATAGCGGTTACAAGTTGTTCCGTAATGTCACCCGCCGGCACCATCATCCAGATCACCTTTTTATCAGGCAGATTATTTACGACTTCTTCAAGTGTCCGCGCGCCGGTCGCTCCTCTTGCTTCTGCTTCTTCGACCAGTTTGTCATTAATGTCATAAGCCACGACCTTGTGACCATGATCCATCAAGTTAAGTACTAAATTCATACCCATTTTTCCTAACCCACAAATTGCAACGTTCATTTTTATCCTCCTTTATAGAATATTTTTCTATGTGATCAGTATACAAAAGAATTTTATTTCTTGCAAGCCTTTTCAGGAATTTTATTTCTTTTTTTGTCAGTTTACTTTATAATGGAAAAAAAGCAGTGAGGTGTTCCCATGAATCAGACGTTTAAAAATAAAAGCACTCAGATGCGTATCCGGTCGATTTACACGACATTGAGCGATAAAGAACGCGTAATGGCAGAGTTTATATTGGATAATCCAGAAAAAATCATCCACGGTACCATCAGTGGGATCGCTGAAGAATTAAGTCTCGCTGACTCCACTGTGTTTCGCTTTTGCAAGAAACTCGGCTATAAAGGCTTTCAGGATTTGAAGATTTCTCTGGCAACAGAAACGGCCAATGAGATGAAAGATGTCCACGAAAAAGTTTCAAAAAGTGACGATGAAAAAACGATCCTGGAAAAAATTTTCCATTCCAATATCAAAACACTGGAAGATACATTAGAAGTCATTGATGACAAGGATTTTGCCCGGGCAGTCGACGTGATCATTCATGCCAATAAAGTCGAGCTGTTTGGTTTCGGAGGATCGAATGTTATTGCGATGGACGGATATCATAAATTTATTCGAACTGGGCTACCCGTAAGTGCGCAGACGGATTCACACATGCAGTTGATGTCGGCATCACAACTAAAGAAAGGCGACGTGGCTATACTGATCTCGCATACAGGACATTCGAAAGATATTCTGGATATTCTGGAAACAGTAAAAGCGCAAAATGTTGTGACAATTTGCATCACAGGCTTTACTCTGTCTCCTTTGAGTCAAGGGTCAGACCTGTCACTATTCACACTGTCGGAAGAAACTGATTTCCGTTCAGAAGCTCTGGCATCACGCATTGCCCAATTGAGTATTTTGGATGCCTTATATGTCAACGTGATGGCTTCCCTTGAAAATAAAGGACAGTCAGCCCTTAAGCACGTGAGAAAAGCTATTCAGAAAAAACGACTGTGATGGTTGGAGTGTGGAGGTTTGTTAGGTTTCTGTATTAGCTTGCGGAGTTTATTCGGGATTCGTTTCGACTACTGAAGGAAACCGGTTAGCTTAAGTATTTTGACTGGAAATTGGTTGAACTGATGAAGTAAGTACGTTAGCTTAAGCAGTTTGTCCGGAAATTGCTTGAACTGCTGAAGTAAATAGCTTAGCTTGCGTAGTTTATGTTAAAAAAGTTAAAAGTACTGAAGATCAATTGGAAAGCCGCCAAACGCTTGGCGGCTTTTTTCATGTTCAGGGTTTGGACTTGTTTATTTTGAGTAAGTCTTTAGATAAAATCACGGAACTCCTCTCGTTTAGCCTTTATCGTAAAGAGTTTCGGTCCTTTTCGGTTCAACTGTATTCGACTTATGGTTTTTAAGGTGTGCATACGCGCAGGCTTGCGCGTATGGTCTACTTTGAAATGCTCTTTTGAGTGTTTGCTTGTAAGTATTGGTGAACTTTCTTAAAATATGGCATTAGCTTCAGGAGTATGGTGAATTTTTGTCTCAACTGCTAAAGCTAATCGATTATCTCAAGCAGTTTGTCCGCAAACTGTGCCAACTTCTTAAGCAGATCAGTTATCTCAAGGAGTTCAGACAACTTCTATCTAAACTACTAAAGACAAAAAGGAACAGTCTCGCATGGGAGCGAGACTGCCCTAAAAATCCGTTGGTTTACTCTAAAACTTCTTTCAAGAAAGCGAGGGCTTCATTTTTAAGCGTTTCTTTTAAGATGGCCTGTGGTCTTTTCGAAAGAGGATAGGTTTTTGATTGAGTCTCTTTGTCCTTAACTGCGACTGAAATATACCCCGTTCCACACATCAATTGTTTTGAATCGTCCCACGTTGTTTCTGCATCGATACTGAGTCCGATATCTGTTTCAAAATCTACTCTTATTCTTTCAGCCAGCATTCTTCCCTTTACTTCTTCTGATTTATTATCCAGATCACTAAGTCTAAACTGTTTTTCTTTCATTTCGTTCGTCGTTGCCACTAGCCCTCCTTCAAATATCGAAGAAACACCTGAAATGCTGGTCAAGTTACTCATGACTAGTCCCGAGGTGAATCCTTCCGAAACACTTAAAGTGCTCTCCTTCTTTTGCAACAACTCAACAACATGGGTTTCAATCGTCTGTTTTTTCCCATAGCCAATAAAGTTTTTGGAAAGAACAGTCAAAATGTCAGCGGCGACTTTCTCATTCATTGCTTTGGCTTTTTCAGTGGTCGCTGCGTTTGCTGTTAAACGAATCGTGATGTGGCGCGGTTTTGCATACATGGCAATTGTCGGATTCGTCTGATTTTCAATGTGTTCGTTTAAAAGTGTGGCAACTTTCGATTCTCCGATGCCATTGAAATTCATAAACAGCGATTCTATGACGCCTTTTTCCCGCATCATCTTTTTTAGATAAGGTTTCACTTCACCCTTTAGCATCGCGGTCATTTCATGCGGAACTCCAGGAAGCAGGATAAAATGTTTAGACGTTTGCTGTGGTTGCTCCCACTTATAGGCGGAACCGCAGGCCAAACCAACATGGTTGTGAAACGTTTGTCCGTTTTTAAACGTCAAAGCCTCACGGTAAACATTCTCATCCGGTTCTTCTCCCCGTTTTTCAAAGAAGTCTTCCATGATATTCAACTGTTTTTTATCTGTTATCAGTTCATCACCCAAAAATTCTGCAGCGACTTGCTTGGTAATATCGTCCTGGGTCGGCCCAAGCCCACCAGTCATAATGATAAGATCGGATCTTTTTGCTGCCAGTTCCAAAGCAGCACGCAATCGATCTGGATTATCACCAACGGTTTGCTGATAATAAATACCTACGCCGATATCTAGTAGTTCCTGTGCGATCTCAGGTGCATTGGTGTCTGTAACGTATCCCATTAAAAGTTCTGTTCCGATCGAAATGATTTCTGTTTTCATTGTCAGTCTCCTTCGTCAACTCTTTCTCTTATTTATTGTATCAAAAGTAAAGAGCTGAATGAATGTGTAACACTCGGTTTATTAAAAAAGAAGCACGCGGCTGCGCACTTCTTCTATCTATAGAATGATTTGAGTTTATTCGCCCTTTTGCTTTGTCAAGATGCGCGGGCCGTCTTTTGTAATAGCGATGGTGTGTTCATACTGACAACTGAGTCCGCCGTCCTGTGTGCGAGCTGTCCAGCCGTTATCATCCATTTTCGAGCGCCATGTTCCTGTGTTGACCATTGGCTCGATCGTAATAACCAGACCCTCTTTTAAACGGGATCCTTTACCGGCTTGGCCATAATGCGGCACGCTTGGTGCTTCATGCAATGTTGGACCGATTCCGTGTCCGATGAATTCACGAACAATCGAAAAGCCTTCTGCTTCAACATACTCTTGGATCGCATGTCCAATATCTCCAATACGATTGCCAAGTTGAGCGGCTTCAATCCCTCGGTATAAAGCTTCTTTGGTAACGTCCATCAGTTTTTTGAGTTCAGGTGTCGGCTCTCCCACACTGTAGCTCCAGCATGAGTCAGCCAAGGCGCCATTCAAATTGACAACCATATCGACTTTGATCAAATCGCCTTGTTTCAGCTTCTCTTTTCTCGGGAAGCCGTGACAGATTTCGTCATTGACACTGACACACGTAGCATACTTGTAGCCTTCGAATCCTTTTTGCTCCGCTGTCGCCCCATGTTTTTCCATCAATTCTTCAACATAATTTTCAATATCCATACCTGTAATACCAGGTTTTATAAAATCGCGCAGCTGCTCATGGATTTCAGCCAACACGTCGCCGGCTTTGTCCATCGCTTCAATTTCGCGAGGTGATTTCAATGTGATCACAAAACATTCTCCTTCATTATTCATACTCCTTTACTATTATAGCGAAAACATTGCCTATTAAAAACCTTTTTTTCGAAAGTTACCGTTTTGCGGGCTTTTTAGGAAAGGACATACTCGCTGCCGGCGAGTATGCTCTGCATAGAAGTCAGTAGTTTTCGAATAATTGAGTGGACTTCATCATTTTATCTCCAAATGATTGAATTGTTTTGACTTTATGCTGTGTTCGGCCGTTTCACTGAGCTAACTGTTATTTTCGCACCGAACCTCGGTCGTGTTCGGTCGATTCTTTGATAAACGTCCGGCGGAGCGGCCGAAGTTCTCGTTGTTCGGACGTTCCACTGAGCTAACTTTTATTTTCGCGCCGAA
>NZ_BJUY01000006.1 GCF_007988865.1 Alkalibacterium kapii
TAAATAAAAAACCCAAAACAAATAGTCGTAAGCATGCTCTAATTAAAGCAAGCGTTTGACTATCCATTCAGGTTTTGCCTGCATCTTATAATAAGACCAGTAACAATCCATCAGAGATAGATTAATCTTCAGTTGTGACACGCTGGATAAGGATGGCCAGATATAGCTGTTCATCCTTGGTTAATGCCGTGTTTTCGACTTTTTTCAAATTATCATTGATTCTTTCTGTACATTTGAATGCTTTTTTATACTTGCTCTGCACTTGTTCATATAAAAAATCATCTTCTGTTTCACGTCGTTCCTGATTAAACAGACGTCGTGCAAAATACTGCAAGTGAGTGATAAAACGGGTGTATTGAAAGGATTCTTCATAAAACGTCTGACCATAATAAAAATGAACGATGTTGAGAATATCCTGTACGAGCTCAGTCATGCGGATCGTTACGCCAAGATCAGAATCATCTTCTCTGGCATTCACGATATGAAGGGCAATTGCTGCTGCTTCAGACGAGGGCAGCTCTACGCCGATATCTTTCTTGACCAGCTCAATTGCTTTTAGTCCGATTTCATACTTCACCTTATAAAAGCGCTTGATTTCCCAGATGAGTGGCGTTTTTATATCGATACCTTCCTCTGTTCGACTGATAGCATAACTCAAGTGATCCGGTAACGTTAAATAGATATGATTGCTTATTTTAATCGTAAAATACTCTGAGCATATTTTATGACATTTGTTGCTACTTCCAATATATAAGGATCAATGTCACGGTATAAATCGGACAAGTGCTCCACAACATCCTGCCCCTCTGGAACAAAGTTTTTTTCAATTTTTTCGGACTCTATCGTTTCGCCCACTTTTTTCTGAAAAGCAATACCTCTTCCCATGACCACTGTTTCCTGATTACTTTCATTTAAAGTCAGAACGACGTTATTATTCAATATCTTTTCAATTTTCATTGCACTATACTGACACCCCCTGGACAATAAATCATACCAAAAAAATAAACCTAAATTTATCCCAAACTCTCTTTCAGGTAAAATTTGCCTAAAAGTACGTTCTCGGATCAATTCAGGTTTTGCCTGCATCTTTTTAAAAGACCAGTAACAATCCAATTCATATTTTATTTGACTATGAATGCACTATAGCATGAGTCTTTTTGTCTTGCAAGCGTTTTTTTATATTTTCTCAAATCGATTTTCGTCCGTTCCAGGATACAGTGTTTACTGTTTCTTTAGTATGGTTTTAAAAATTGACGTTTAAGTAGTCTGTTTGAGAAGGATTTATTTTATTTTGGTGTTATTTTTATAAATTTATTCCAATTTTCATTTTCAAAGCAGCCATAAAGGTGTATGATATAAATATTGTGTAAAACTTAACAAAAAAGGATGGAATCACTATGGATGCAAATTATAGGGGACTCTTTTACAGCATTGAAAAGAGTATCGAAAAGAAAAATGAATTACTTGATGTCAGTGTGATGGGTTACGGTATGCGGGCGATGCTGGCTACTCTTTTTCTGACTTTAGGTACTGCGATCGCTGTAATCACTGCCCAACAGGCTGAAGGTGCACTGCCGGGGTCAGGAAAGTTTTTATTTTCATTTATGTTCAGCTGGTCTTTGATCATGATCATTTATATGAACGCTGAACTTGGAACATCTAATATGATGTATACCACTGTCGCGGTTCACAGAAAATTTTTATCTTTCAAAAATGCACTTATTCTACTTTTCACTTGTTTATTTTTCAACTTTATCGGTGGTATTATTTTTAGTTATTTCGTATCCTTAACCTCGATTTTTCAAGATCTGCCTGCTGATCACTTTTTGTTCAGTGCGGTCGAAGGCAAATTGGCTAAAACACCTTTACAGATCTTCACTGAAGGCATACTGGCCAACATTATTGTCAATACAGCTATTTTCAGTACGATAAGAATGAAAGACGACGCCGGAAAAGTGGTTGCAATGATTTTTATCATCTTTATTTTTGCTTTCTTAGGCTTTGAACATTTGATTGCCAACTTTGCTTCTTTCCCGCTTGCTTATTTTTCATCAAACAGCTCCATTGCCGGAATGACTTTGTCAGGTGTCGGAACCAACTATTTACTTGCCGGCTTGGGGAACTATGTAGGCGGTGGATTAATCATTGGTTTGTCCTATTCATGGCTCAACCGTGTCAGTTCAACTTATCAAGACTGATTTCTCTTTCAATTAAAATAACTAGCAAGTGGTTGGGCACATTTGTGCTTGGCCACTTTTTTGTTCCGTTAATGGGATAGATCAAATTTTTTCGATTTTCATATAAAAATATGACCAGCACTTTTTTAAAGTCTATTCATTTTGACTCAACTTGTTTCTTTGCTATTCTGGAATTAAATAAGTATTACCTGAAAGGAGACCGCTGTAAAATGGTCGTATAACATCAAGTCCTGGTCCTTTTATTCGTCAGTATCATCGTTTTTATTATTGATATAAATAAAAAGTTTTTTCCCGTGCCGGTCGTATTAGTTCTAGCTGGTATGGCTTTATCTTTTTTACCGCTTTTCTCTGATTTTTCAGTTTCACATGATGTTTTGTACGATATATTCATTCCCGGTCTTATTTTCGTTTCTGCTTACCAGTTTTCTGCCTATGCTTTTAAAAAGAATGCCGGAATCATTTTAACGTTCAGTACAGTCGGGATGCTTCTGACCGCTTTACTTCTTGGCACAGGTATTTACTGGGTCAGTTCTTTTTTTGTTCCTTTAACCTGGGCCGTTTCTTTTCTGCTGGCGGCTATTCTCGTACCAACTGACCCTGTTTCTGTCGTTTCAATATTAAAGGACAGTGGCGGTTCTAAGGAAGTGTCTGAAATCGTTGAAGGCGAGTCTCTCGTCAACGACGGAACGAGCATCGTCATCTTTACCATCCTCTTATCCATGGTTCAGTCAGGAGACGCCTTTTCACCGCTCAATTTTCTGGAAAGTTTTACTTATGTGTCTCTTGGCGGAATCGGGATCGGCCTTGCCTTTGGCTGGATCCTAAGCCAAGCCATTCATATCACTTCTCATCATGAATATCAGGTCATACTCAGTATTCTGATTGCTTATGGCGGTTTCACATTGGCAGAACTGGTCAATGCCTCTGGTGTTCTTGCTACAGTTGTTTCTGGTCTGATGCTTTCCTTTGCCTTTTCCAAACATGAAGAAAAAGAAGAAGAATTCCGTGAATCACTAAGCGGTTTCTGGAATGTCATTGAGCCGACTTTATCCTCCGTTTTGTTTCTGTTTATTGGGATCCAGTCCGTTCAGTACACTAATTTCCAAGATCCCACCATCTGGATCACTGCTTTTATAGTTTTCATTCTATCCATACTCTCTCGTTTTCTCGTCCTTGGAGGTACATTACTGGTCGTTCCACCCTGGAGAAAAAAGTTCAAGCATTTAAACTCGGGGCTTTTTCTTTTATCCTGGGCTGGAATAAAAGGGACAATGTCTGTTGTGTTGCTCCTTTGGGCTGAAAGTGCACTTGCGATCGATAACAGTGCCTCTTTGATATCCGTCGCTTTCATAACGACACTTTTTTCTTTCATTTTTCAAAGTGCGGGCGTTTACCCTCTCTCACTTTTCCTGGAGAAAGTTGACAAGAATGAAGCGTGATTTACAGTGCTTTCTGCAGCTTTTAGAACATTTGCTTAAGAAGTGAGTACTGCTCAAGTTGAAACTCCTGAAGGTGATCCGTTATCTTCAGGAGTTTGACTTTTATTTTTGTAAACTAGTGAAGCTAGGACTGTTCCTTAAGTAGTTTCTTGTATTTTCTCATTCACTTCTTAAGATACGTTGTAAATCAAACCCAAAAGCACTGCAATAATGGTAATACGCGCTGACGAGCACGTATTGTCTTTTTTAAAGCTCTGGTTTTAGCTTTTTAGCAGTCAGCTGTTCCATTTATATTTATACTGCTCAAAAAAGAGTCCTTTCTTATGATAAGAAAGAACTCTTTTTCAATATATTTATTATTTTCAGTCGACTTTTTCAGCTTCTTTTCGAACATGAACAGGTTCAGCTTTATCATCACCTGAAAGCAGCCGTTCAGCTACCAGTAACAGAATCGGCAGCAATATATCATCAGCATAGCCGACCATTGGAATGAAGTCCGGGATAATATCCACAGGACTCAGGATATAAAGAATGATCCCTAAGACCATGAGTTTCTTTTTTGTTTCAACCTTAGCATCAAAAAGAGACATGGCTAGTGACTTGATTTTAGTCATTGGTGTTTTTCTCTGTTTTTTATGAAGTTTCATTTTCTAACTTCCTTTCACTAGAGTGTTACTTTGTTTGCCAGAATAGAAATTATTTTCACTTATCCGCATCGATTTGGTACACATTTAGTATAACACGAAAGGATTGAGAGTAAATACGACTTAAGGACTAGATTTATGAGCACGTTACTGTAGCCTAATGAACTTATACTTACAGTGATTCATCATCCAGTTCGTAGTAGTTAGGATCGTGCCATACTTTTTGCTTCGCTACTTTATAGACCCTAGCCTCGTAAGGACGTAAAATCATTGTTGCTTTGGATTCATCCCTTACTTTGTAATTGCTTAATTTCATTTCTCCAAGAACCAGCTCTTCTGATAAATCCAACTTGGTTGACTGATTAAAAAGATTGACAATAATCACATATACCACATTGTCATAGGATCTCAGGTAAGCGTAGACCTGGTCGTGGTCTTTTGCAATGAGTTCATAATGTCCGTAAATAAGCGTTGGAGTCGTTCGTCTCATCTCAATCATTTTTTTGTAGAAATGGTAAATAGAGTCAGGGTCGTTCAGTGACTGTTCGACGTTGATATCCGGATAATTTGGGTTGACCCCCAGCCAAGGGATACCTGTAGTGAAACCCGCTTGAGGTTCGTTCGACCACTGCATCGGTGTACGTGAGTTATCTCGCCCATTCTTCCAAATATAAGCCATGACTTCTTCGTGTGTCTGTCCGTTTTCCATTTTTTCAAGGTACATATTTTTCATGCCGATATCGTCATAATCTTCGATCGAATCGAATTGAACATTCGTCATACCTATTTCTTGTCCTTGATAAATAAAAGGCGTTCCCTGCATGAAGAAATAAAAAGTTGCCAGAGCTTTAGCTGACGTTCTTCTTAAATCACCATCATTTCCCCAAGTAGACACAGAGCGCGCTAAGTCATGATTTTCAATGAATAGTGCATTCCAGCCGCGGCCAGCAAGTCCACGCTGCCAGCGCGTCATCACATCTTTTAGCTGATGAATATCCAATCCATTGTCTTTAGCTCCCCAGAGACCTAAATGTTCGAATTGAAAAATCATATTGAAATACCCCTTGTCTTCTCCTACCCATCTGTCTGCCTCTTGGATCGTTACACCGTTCGCCTCGCCGACCGTCATCACATCATAGTTATTGATCGTACGCTCAACAAATTCTGATAAAAACAAGTCGATTCCTGATTGATTCATGTGTCCTTCAAAAGAAGGAACATATTTTTTATTTAGTGGATTTGGCATGTTCGGAAAGCCATTTTTCTTCTTGATATGGGAAATCGCATCGATGCGGAAGCCGTCGATCCCTTTATCTAGCCACCAGTTAACCATTTCATATAACTTTTCACGTACTTCTTTGTTTTCCCAGTTTAAATCCGGTTGTTTCTTAGAGAACACGTGCATGTAATATTCTTTGGACTGCTCATCATATTCCCAGACAGACCCACCGAATATCGATTCCCAGTTGTTGATGTCCGAATCATCAGGCATACCAGGATGCCAGATGTAATAATCTCTGTACGGATTGTCCTTAGATGAACGTGCTTCAACAAACCATTCGTGCTCATCTGATGTATGGTTGATCACAAGATCCATAATGATTTTCATGCCACGCTTATGCGTTTCTTCCAGCAGCTCATTAAAATCCTGCATCGTACCGAATTCATTCATGATTGCATGGTAATCACTAATATCGTAGCCGTTGTCATCATTAGGTGATTGATAGATCGGGCTGACCCAAATCACTCCGATCCCCAAGTCTTTAATGTAGTCAAGTTTTTCTATAATCCCACGAAGATCACCGACACCGTCCCCGTTAGAGTCATAAAAACTGCGCGGATATATCTGGTATGCTACAGCTTTCTTCCACCATTGCTTTTTCATTAAGTCATTCTCCTAATTCTTTTCACTATTTTTGCGGTAAATCTCAAGCGATATCTTGTTTGATTTATTTCCCAATCCTTAGCTTAATGACTCCTGTTATATCATTCAATACTAATTCCAATGTTAACGGTATCAGTTTTCAGAAGAATAAAATCTCGAAATTATAACCTTCTTAATCAAATGTACTAAACATTTTGTATTTAAAAAGTCTGACTTTTCATTCATTCCAAAAAGTCAAGAAAGATTGTATAGAAAATTCTTTTGGGTTTATTTAAAGGCATTGCTTTAACACCCATTATTTAAAAACAGAAAAAGCCTGCAGGACCAAGAAAGGTGCACTGCAGGCTTCATTTATTTAGTTATTCGACTTCAGTAATAACTGCTTCAATGCCGAAGTGATCACTGACCACAGGCCCGTTGTGACCATCAAAGACCACCCGATACCTGTCGACTTTTTTTCTGTTGTCTGTAAAAATATAATCGATCCGCTTTTCGTTTGGATGCTGATCCCAGCCGTCGATGGCACTGACAACAGTAGCCTCGCCGATTTTTTCCTGTGCTTGTGTATAAGCATCCGACAAGAAAGGTGTCGTCACACAGATGTGATCGTAGCCTTCTCGGTCGATGGAAGCTTCATTATTAAAGTCACCCATGACTAAGAGAGACGTTTGCTTCTCGTCTTTCAGCAGTTTTTTTGTTCTATTCCATTCTTTTCTGAACAGTTCTCTGCCTTCTTCATCTTTCCACCAGGAGTAGTGGCAGGAAAGGACTGACCAGCTGTCTCCGTCCAGTTCAGCCGTTGCCTTAAGTACACGCCGTGTGTAATGATGGCTGTAGTCCTGGCAGTCGGAAACAAGAAGACTTTCTGCAGTGAATGGAGCTTTTGACAGGATCCCGACCCCTTCATCATAAGTGTCGTAGCCAACATGATTGGCCGTCCAGCTCCAGTAATAGTTCAATCCTCTTTCTTTCAATCCTTCCACGATCAGCAGGGCAAAATTGTCTGCTTTGATACTGACCCCAGGATCATCTCCGACCGGCTTGATGAAAGCCTGATTTTCTACCGTTTCTGCATCTATCGACTGGTTGATTTCCTGGAGCGCTATAAACACATAAGACTCCGCAGCTATCCTGTCGATGATTTTTTCGATTTTGTCAAAAGGTTCATCTTCCATCCATGCATGGGTATTCAGGGTCAGAACGTTCATCTCGCACTCTCCTTGATCAATTGCTTTTTATTCGATATGTCCGATTTTATCGGTTTTATTAACATCATTTTCTGCAGTCAGCTCGAATGACTGGCTTTTCTTAAGGTTTGTAAAGATGACCATAATAGAGGTATCTTTACCTGCATTTTCAACTTCACTGCGGTCCATGGTTGCAAGGACCTGTCCGGCTTCAACGATCTGAGCCTCTTCGACCAGCACATTAAAGGCAGCTCCTTCCAGTTCTACTGTATCGACACCCATGTGGACCAGCACCTCAAGGCCTTCAGCTGTTTCCAGTCCAATGGCATGTTTGGTCGGAAAGATGCTGCTCACCTTTCCAGAAACCGGTGAAACAACAGCATCATCAGAAGGAACGACCGCAAAACCGTCTCCCATCATTTTCTGAGAAAAGACTTGATCATTGACTTCTGTAATAGGCATTACCCGACCGTCAGCTACAGAATAAATCGCTTGCGGGCTGATTCCGGGATTTTCCTCAGCTTCTTTTTTCTTTTCCGTGTCAGCCGGTGTTTCTGAAGGCTCGTCTAAACTGATTGTGGAAGCCGGAATTGTCGCATTAGAATCCAGTACATCTAAAATATCAGATTTCAACACATCAGCTTTAGGTCCGTATATAGCCTGAACACCGGTATCTTTATGAACCAGTCCCATTGCGCCAACTTTCTTCCATCCGGATTCAGAGCCCACTTTATCCGTATCTTTGACTGTCACACGTAGACGTGTCATGCAAGCATCGACTTCAGAAATGTTGTCTTTCCCGCCTAGTAGGTGAATGATGTTGTAGACCTGTTGTGACGCATCGACTTCGTTACCGTTTGAAGAGCCTGTTTCAGCTCCCGTGCTTTCATAATTCCCTTGACGTCCAGGCGTTGCGTACTTGAATTTTCGAATTAAGAAGTCAGAAATGAAGTACATGGCAACGGCAAAGACGATAGTAATCCAGATATAATTGAACAGGTCCCAGCCTAGTCCGGCACGCAATGCGAGCGGTGTCCGTGTCAGCAGTTCGATATTACCGAAGGCGTGAACTCGTAGCGGTAAGAGATCTGCCATAGCAAAAGCAACACCTTGAACCAAAGCATAAACCCCGTAAAGCGGCATGGCGGCAAACATGAACATGAACTCCAGCGGTTCTGTGACACCTGTCAGGAAAACTGCCAATGCGGCTGAAAAATACATTGATTTATAGGCCTTGCGCTTGTCTGCATCCACATTTTTATACATGGCATAAGCCAGTCCCATCAAAGTTCCTGAAGAACCAATCATCTGACCGACTTTGAATCTTGCCGGAATAAAGTTTTCAATAGCATACTGATACGTACTTGTGTCTCCTGCTTGATCCAAGTTTACCAGATCTCTGGCCCAGGCTAGCCAAAGCGGGTCCTGCCCAAAAACTAATGCGCCTTCTTGTGCGCCGCTTAAGATTTCATATGTTCCACCAAGCGGTGTATAGTTGATCGGAATGGTCAGCATGTGATGCAGACCGAATGGTAAAAGCAGACGCTCCAGTGTCCCGAATAAGAATGGTGCCAAAACGGGTGCAGTATCCTGCGACTCTGCAATCCAGACTCCAAAGCTGTTGATTCCTCCCTGAATAACTGGCCAGACAAAAGCCAGAACAACGGATGCAATCAGCGACCATAAGATAACGACGAACGGAACAAAGCGCTTGCCGTTAAAGAATGCCAAGGCATCCGGTAATTTTCTGAAGTTATAGTACTTATTGAAAGCCATCGCTCCCATAAATCCGGCGATGATACCGACAAATACACCCATATTAAGAGCAGGTGCTTCTAAGACACTGGTAAAGTAGCCGTTGACCGGGATTTCTGTCCCGAACAATGTTTCAGTAACAGCCGACTCGTCATCCAGCATGTCTCCGGTTACACCGAAGATCGCGCCAGTGATCCGATTGATCAGGATGAAACTGATCCCGGCTGCAAACGCTCCGCCAGCTCGATCTTTCGCCCAGCTTCCACCTATTGCCAAGGCGAACAAAATGTGCAGGTTCCCAATAATGGCCCACCCGATGTTTTCGATAACGCTTCCTAAAGCGACCAAGGTCTCCAGATCGGGGTCGATCAACGGAATGGACCCACCAATACTGATCATCAACCCAGCAGCTGGCATGACGGCGATGACGCCCATTAGTGCTTTGCCGAACTTCTGCCAGAATTCAAAATTCATTATCTTCTTCATGTTATATCTCCTTCTCCTTTATTATATGCTGATTCCATTTCCATGCTTGTATTCTGCTTGTTTCTATCTTTGTTTATCTACTTGTCAGTTTTTTAGTCGATAATAGATCGTGATCGTGCCGCATCTACCCATGTTGGCATGGTGATCACTTATCGCATTTGTGGTCCTTTGGTAGTTGAGACATCAAGGAGAACTGGGACAGCTCGATATCTGACTCTTTTATGTAATCGTATTTTTAAACGATTTTTTAAGGTCACTAACATTATCAATGAATGCGCAAACTGGCGCGGAGGTAGCTGATATATCACTTTTTTTCTGCCATTATTTCTTTAGCTCATTTTTTTACACTCCTATGTAAACGTTAATATTTTTATGCATGGTCCAACTTACCTAAACACTGGTTATCTTTCTGCGACATCTCTTATGATATAATCTGGCTAAAGGGTATTCAATACTTATTACGTTGTTATCGGTATCAGGTTATTCAATTTCTGGCGATTTGTGTGCTTTAAATAGGACAGTTCATTCAATCTAATGGCTACTTCAGTTGATTTAATTCCGGCTTTGGTAGTAAATAACATATAGCAAAAAACTACGGGTATAAAAAATGACTCTAAGTGTGGCTAATGATAGAAAAAAGGCATACCAGCAATAGCCAGCCCTTAAAAATGCTTATAGACAAAAAAGGTCCCTGCTTTTAGCAGGAACCCTTCTCATATTACTGATTGATTTGTTTTGTACTGTCATTACCATTGGATCAAGCGAAAGAATAAAAAATTATTCTATCATTTATCACCCGACACAACAGTATTCGGTAATTTTATTCGGCTAACTTATACACTCGGGCTTCATAGGACTCCAGCTGCATAATCGAGGACATTTCACCTTGAATAGAGTAATTAGACAAGAGCAGTTCGTCCACTTTGATGCCCTTACCCAAATCAATTTCCGTTGGTGCGTTGAACGGGTTGACAATGACGACATAGCGTTCTCCTTCATAGAGTCTCAAATAACTGTAAACTTGCGGGTGTTCTTCTGCAAGTAATTCATAAGATCCAAAAATCAAAGCGGGCGTATTTTTACGAATCTCTATCATTTTTTTATAATAATGATAGATCGATTCAGGATCTTTTACTGCTTGCTTGACGTTGATATCAGGATAATTCGCATTCACGCTAAACCACGGAGTGCCAGTTGTGAACCCAGCTTGAGGCGCATCAGACCATTGCATCGGTGTCCGCGCATTATCTCGCGCATTCTTCCAGATGGATGACATCAGCTCTTCATGCGTTTTACCGTCTTCCAGTTCCGTTTTGTATCTATTTTTCATGCTGACATCATTATAATCATCGATTGAATCCAGTCGTATATTTGTCATCCCTATTTCCTGGCCTTGATAGATAAACGGCGTGCCCTGCATCAAAAAGTAGAAGGTCGCGAAAGCTTTTGCGGAGGTTTTTCTTAAATCAGTGTCTTCTCCCCAAGTAGAAACGCTTCGCGGCTGATCATGATTTTCAAGATATAAAGCGTTCCAGCCTTTACCTTGAAGACCCGTTTGCCATTTGGTAAGAACATCCTTCAATTTTTCTATATCCAGCTGACCGTCTTTGGCTTTCCATAAACCAAGATGATCAAACTGGAAGATCATATCAAAGTAGCCGTCCGTTTCGTCTACCCAGTGCTTCGCCTCTTCAAATTTAGCTCCGCCTGCTTCTCCGACTGTCATCACATCATAATTTCCTATGGTCTTATCAACAAATTCAGTCAGGAACTCATCGATACCTGGTTGATTAGCATGTCCGCCGTTAGCAGTGACGTACTTTTTATTGTCAGGATTAGGAAAAAGCTCTAGCATTTGCCAGAGCTTCCTTATTTCAATCATTTTATAACCTTTTAGTCTATTTCTTTTTAGTCAAGAAGCGTAACCCTACTCCTGAAAGCAAGATCAGCAATCCGATAGCACCGGCTGTCCACATCATCGTAGCCGTACTTGGAAGTTTTATTCCTTCATCTGATTCTTCATCTTTACTTTCTGATTCAGATGCTGTTTTTTCAGAATCAGTTGATCCTTCTGAATCTGTATCATTTTTATCTTCTTCCGAAGGTTTTTCTTCATCGGGATCATCGGTTCCTGTTGATCCGTTAGTTGCGGAATCATCTTCACCGTCGTTTTCTTCTGATTCAGTTGATCCATCAGTTTCAGAATCATCGTTGTCTTCAGGTTGTTCAGTTAGATCTCTATCCGTCAACAAAATTATTGAAGCAGTCAACGCATCCATCGTAACCTGGTTTCCAGAAACAGATACACCAGTAGGGTCTTCGATCGGAAGAGTGCCCGCCTGTTCAGCATCTATAAGTACATATCCTTCGGTCAGGTCAGTATCCATGGTCAAGGTGCGTTCTTTATCGTCCGCATTGATTATGACCAGGTAGCTGTCACCATTTGAATCTTCAGCACGGTAAACGATAGCCAAATCGTTCTCTTCTATTTCAGGTACATCAACGAGTGAAACCATTTCAGCAACTTCTTCCATCGTTCCTTTACTGAAGGCATCTGTACTGCGACGTAAGGCAATCAGTCCTGCCGTATAGTCTTTAGTCAGTGTATGGATTGGATAAGCTTCTTCATCCGTAACTTTTTCCCAGTCAAAACGGTTGATGATATCTGTTGAGTCATAGGAATCATGAATGAAGTATGGGTATTCGAATGGTTCACCCTCTGCATCGGTCATGAATGTCGACTTGTATGGCACTTCCTCTTTAGACACAGGTTCTTTAAAGTCTGGATCACGGAATTGCTTGGTGCGTCCATATTCTTGGCCGGCATGAATGAATGGTGTTCCTTGCGCTGTCAAGACCATAAGATTTCCAATGCGGATACGCTCATGGATCTCCTGTTCATGGTCAGCCGGATCTTTTTTGATCGACTGTGCGATCACGTCGTGTAAGGTCAGGTTGTCGTGAGCAGCAATATAAGGAACCACATCTCCAGGATCATCAGCTGTGAAGTTATCAGGATCAGCAGTCAAGTTATCGAAAATACGCTGGACCGAACGTGCACCACCTGTCAAGAAGCGAGGTTCACCTTCACTCCCAAAGCCGGATTTCAGTTCGTTACGCATATCATCTGAGAAGGAAGCAACGCCATCTGTATGCTGCATCCAGTCCTGGTCGGCAGGCATAACATCTTCGTAACCTTCATCCCCGGCATATGTGCGCCAGCCTTCACCGATCATTAAGATATTTGGATTCAAAGCTTTTGCTTCATCATAAGCTTTTTGAATACTTTCTGCATCATGGTCTCCCATCATATCAAAGCGGAAGCCATCAACTTTGAATTCTTCGACCCAGTAAGTGATGGAATCAACCAAGATTCGTCGGGACATGGCGTGAGTCGTTCCTAAGCGTCCGCCGCCGAAACTTTCACGAGCCGTTCCGTCCGCATCCATGAAATGATAGTAATTTGGTTCCAAATCTTCAAAAATACTTGTACGCGCGGTATGATTATAAACGACGTCGAGGATGACTCCCATATCACGCTTGTGGATTTCTTTGATCAGGTTCTTGAACTCTTCGATACGTTTTTCCGGATCTTCTGGATTCTCTGAATACATGCCCGTCAGAGAGAAGTAACTCTGCGGGTCATAGCCCCAGTTATAATTCGTATCTGTGGATTCATATTCAAGCATTCTTTCATCATTTTTAAATTCATTGGCAAAGAAGTAACTCATTACAGGCAGTAACTGGACATGAGTGACACCTAAACTTTCTATATAATCCAGTTTTTCTACAAAAGCGCTGAATGTTCCGAACTGACTGTCCAGTTCCTCTTTGATATTAGGGTCAGACGTAAAGTCTCTGACATGGATTTCGTAAATGATCGCATCTTCGCGTTTTTCATAATTTTCAATTTCTGCATAGTCAAGTTCTGGTCCCAATTGGCTTGGGTTCACGATAGCCGCTTTTCCTATTGTGCTGTCAGGATCACTGCTGTTCCAGGCAGCCATCGAGCGGGCATAAGGATCCAAAGCAAGGACTTTCTCGCCATCGCGTTCAATTTCAAAGTGGTAGTAATACCCTGTGACGTCTTTAAGTCCCGTGGTTTTTTCATTCAGTGCCACTTCCCATACACCAGACTCTTTGGCATTCATTTTGATATCGTCTTTGACAACAGTATCCTGGTCATCTTTGTCATAAAGTACAACACCTACATTGTCGGCACTTGGCGACCAGACTTTAAGGGTAGCCGTACCATCTTCATTCAAGTTGAGACCTAACTCACCGTCATAGGCGTACAAGGAATCTTTCAGTCTCCATCCCATTAGCGCTTCAACTTCTTTTTCGTTGAATTTCACAGTGTATGGACCTGCTTCTACTGAAAAATCGCCAGTTAAAGTCACGATATTCTTATCAGCAGCTATATTGATTTCATCGATTTTTTCTGTGTCGCCATTGCTGTTTGTCAAATTAAGTTCTTCTCTTAATTTTTCCTCTGTCAGATCCTCGACGGTATGGAAGAACACTTCGATCTCCGTTTCAGAAATCAGTTCGGCTCTGTCCAGTCCGGCTTTGCTGGCATAGTAAGGGTTAGTATAAATTGTATCGTCACCTTCTTTAATAAAGACTTGAGTGTGCTCAGCTGTTTCATTGAACACGTAATTGTCCGTTTGCTCACTTGTCTCTTTATTTACGAATAAAAAGCCTACAGTCTTGGCATCTTCTTTTAAAGCCAACTCATAATATGCGCCATAATTTCCAATAGCATCTAGAGCTTTTGCACCATCTGACCAGCCTTCTGATGGTTTTAGAACATCTTCCCAGTTCCAAAGTCCCCAGTTTTCATAATCCTGTGCATTTCTCTTATAGTTGACTCTTAGAGTGTCTTCAGCTAAAGGTTCATAAGGGTATATTGCATACTCAGAATCTAACCAGGCTTCATTCATTTCTGGCGCTAATAAGCGAAGACTTAAATCTCCTGTTATATTCGTTCCTTGGGTATTATTGATCAAAAATTGGATCAATTCTGGATCTTCTGCTAATTCAAAATCCATATAGTAGCCATAATCTGTTTCCACAGCATCCTTAAATGACATCGCTCCATTTGGCCAGGCACTTACATCTTCTGACTTTTCTGCCACGTCTCCCCAGATCCAAAGACCCAGATCTTCTCTATTATCTGACGGAAGGCTTTCAAAATGGAGACGAAAGAACCCATCTTCAACAGGCGTTTCTGTGGGCTGTCCGCCATCTTCAGGTGCAGTGACTTCCTGCGACAGAAGTTCTCCATTTTCCAGTGTCAGTAATGCTGTTCCGCCTTCTGACATAGCTGGGATAGTGAAGCTCAGGCTATAAGTTCCATCGTTTTCCATCGCTTCAGCTGTTTCAAGTGAATAATGGTCTGTTATTACTGCGTCAGCTGAATCTGTTTCAACGGTGACGGTTTGAGGTACATCTGAAACATTGAACGCCATATAAGCAGTTTCGTCATTCAGCGCTCTTTCCACCATCAGCCATTCATCGTCGTCTGAGCCTAAGAATGTTTCGCGGGTTCCGCGTGCCATCAATTCACTGTGATCATTTCTGAATGTCAAAAGTTTTTTATAATGCTCAAGTGTCTCGTTATTTTCTGTCTGGTCCCAGGCAAAATTATAGCGGTTATCGTACTGTGGCCAGTTGTTGGCACCACTTTGACCCAACTCTTCACCGTAGTAAATAGCGGGTTGACCTTTAGCCGTCATTTGCAAAGAAGCGGCCAGTTTAAGTTTACTTTCATCATTACCTTGGGAGTATAAAAAGCCGTCTTCATCATGACTGCCTAAAAATTGTCCTAATGTGGCATTGCTTGTTAACGCAGCGTTGCGCTGAATTAAATTATCGTTAGCAGCTTCCAGTTTCCCGTTGGCAAAAGCAGAAGCTGTTCCTTTGAAGCCAAAGTCAAGCAAACTGTCCATCATGCCTGAATTCAAATGATGACGATTGCTATTGTAGTTAGCACCCCAAGTTTCGCCAATCAGTTTAAATGAAGGGTCTTTTTTAACTAATTCATTTTTGAAGTGCTGCCAGGTCGTATTTTCTACGTGCTTCACTGTATCGACACGGTAGCTTGCTACTGCATTGCCTTTTGGAGTCGTTGATTTTTCGATCCAGTCAGACTGCCAAGCAACTAATTGCTCGCGGACTTCCTGTCTTTCTGTTTCAAAATCCGGTAATCCAGAAAGTTCACTCTTCAGATCTCCTGCGCCTGACTTTTCTCTCAACATTCCATCGAATTTCTGGCGATCGTCATCTGTTGGATACCCTTCTGGAGCATTCTCTAAACTGTCAGATGGATGCATCCCATAACCTGCATGATTCAGAACAACATCGACCATAATATCGATATCACGTGCTGCGGCTTCGTCGATCAGCGTATGGAACTCTTCAAGTGACCCAAGGTAAGGGTTAAGTTTTTCAAAGTCTTTCGCCCAATAGCCATGATAAGCATAATATGAGCCCTCTGATGCATCATAATTGACATCATGACCGACGTTTTCAACGATCGGTGTAACCCAGATCGTCGATACGCCTAAGTCATCAAGATAGTCGAGCTTTTGAGTGACACCTTTGAAATCACCACCCTGATAGGTTCCCATAGGGTTATCTGCCGACTCATAATCCAAACCATAAGGATTATCATTGCTTTCGTCCCCATTGGCAAAGCGGTCGGTCAGCATAAAGTAGATAATCTCTTCATCCCAGTCACGCTCGCCTTCTGCTTTGTTCCTTGCATCTATTGACACTGTTGCTTCTGTATTATATCTGCCGTTCGTATCATCCCAGACACTTACAGGTATAGAATAATTTCCTGGCTGAACGGTCCGATCTGCAGATAGCGTGACGGTATTCAATTCTGGTGAAATAGCAAGATCACTTGGGCCACCGATCGCTGAAGCATCAGCTTCGATACGGTCAATAGCGCTATCCGAATTATTCACGATATCAACAGTAAGCAGTCCATGTTCATTGTAGTTGAAAGAACGGTCGACACTGGCTGAAACTGTAATATCTTTTGTACCTTCTGATTCATCCGGTCTATCTTCTTCGACTTTTTCGGAAATATAAAAAGGATTGATAAAGGCTTCTTCAGGTTTATCATTCGTTACAAAAACCTGGTTTTGAGAGTCAAATGCAGCAAACGACAAGTCACCCGTTAACTTTTCTTCACCATTCGTTTTATTGACTATCAAAAATCCTAAACTTCCGGCATCTGCCTTTACAGGAATATCAGCGTAAGCACCGTGCTTGCCTACTTTATCTGCTGAAAAAGAGATTGCCTCTGCCGGCCATTCACTAGGTAGATTGGGAGCGTCGCCCCAGAACCAGACACCATAATCGTCATAATTGATATCATCGTTTTTGTAGTGAATTCGTAATGTTGGTTCATTAAATTCGACTGGTTCAAAGTAGCTGATCGATCCATCTTTTTTGACCCAAATCTCATCTACTTTATCATGCAACTCAGCTTTCAAGTCTGCGTCAATATACTTCGTTCCATCTCCATAAACGGCAACAAATCCAATTTCCTGTGCTTCATCTTTTATTTCAATATCCTGATAGTAACCGAATGCTGTGGATTGTTCCTCTTTGAACTTAGACCCATTCGGCCAAGCATTTCCATTAGCATCTGAAGGTGTCATGACATCTCCAAACAACCATAAAGATAAGTCATTATCAATAGAGTCCGTTTCTAAATGAATGCGCACCGACCGTTTTTCTTCAGCTTGTACTGTTTTCATAAGCGGAAAAGCATTAGCCAGTGTTTGAAAAAGTAAAACGACTGCAAACAATGCAGATAAACCAGATTGTTTTTTTCTATTCATCTTTTGATTCTCCTTATTTTTTGTTAACGCTGTCATTTGGGACAGAGAGAAACTCTCCTTAAAATGTGAATAAGGAGAGTATGCAATTGGTTTTATTTTTAACACTTATCCTTTTGTCGCACCTGAAGCAAGTCCCGAAATAAGGTATTTCTGGAGCATCAAGTAAACCGTAGCGATCGGTACTGCGATCAGTACCGCACCCGCAGCAAAACGACTGAAGTTATTTGAGAACTGCGCATTTACGAAGTTATATAACCCTAACGCTAATGTATAATTCTCGGGACTACGTAACACGATCCGCGGTAATATAAAATCCATGAAAGGTGTCATGAAGTTGAATAATGCTACCACAGATAAAATTGGTTTGGCCAGTGGCAGGAGAATCTGGAAAAAGATCCTGAAGTGACCGGCGCCATCCATTTTTGCTGATTCATCCAATGATTTAGGCAAAGTGTCAAAGTATCCCTTGACCAAGAAGGCGTTCATTGGTATCCCTCCGCCGATATAAATGAGTATCAGGCCCCATAGATTGTCTAATAGTCCTACAATGTTCAGTAAGATATAAAGAGCCACCATTGCCATTAACACGGGGAACATCTGTAAGAGTAAGAAAGCATAGAGACCGTTCTTGCGTCCTTTGAAACGGTAGCGTGAAAAAGCATAGGCCACAAAACTAACTGTTAGGGTCGTAACGACCGTAACAACGGTAGAGACAAAGAGTGTGTTCCTATACCAAAGCAGATAGTCACTTCTTGGACTAGTAAATAGCCATTTAAAGTTTTCCAGGGACCAGTTTTCTGGTGAAAGTGATGCAGCATAGAGATTGCTTGTCGTATTCATCGACATCGCAAAAGCCCAGAAAAGTGGATAGGCAATGATGACGAACATCACAGCTAAAACCAAATATATGAGTCCCACTTCAAAACGACTTTTTTGTTTACGGTTCATTTGATTGCTGCTTATCTTTTTGAAAAGTTTATTCATTACATGTTGCCCTCCTCTTTGAACGAACGTGAGCGTCTGAATTGGAAGAACGCAAAGGTTGCGACAATAATTCCCAGAATCAGTGAGATGGCAGCTGCCATACTGAACTGAGAGTTGGTAAAGGTCAGATTATAGACCCAGGAAATCAGGATGTCCGTTCCTCCAGCATTCTGTCCACGTACAGCAGGTCCCCCTTCATTAAATAGGTAAATGATGTTGAAATTATTGAAGTTGAACGTGTACTGCGTTAATAAAAGTGGTCCTGTAGCAAACATCAAGTGTGGAAACGTAATGTTTGTAAACTTCTGCCAGCGGGAAGCGCCATCCATTTCTGCAGCCTCGTACCAGTCATCAGATATACCTTGAAGAACCCCCGAAAACAGAGCATAAACATATGGGAATCCAAGCCAGACTTGGATCATAATAATGGCGATTCGACTCCACATCACCTCTGTCATCCAAGGTATCGTCGTATTAAATAAGGGTTGAATAATATCTGTGTTGATTGCCCCAAAATTATCGTTGAATAGGGCAGAGAAAATAATGATCGTAACGAACCCTGGAACGGCCCAAGGCAAGATAAGTACTGTACGGATGAGTTTTTTTGCTTTGATGCGTTTATCATTCGTTAAAATAGCCAAAAACATTGCTAAAGCTATTTGGAGTGTTGTTGCCACGAAAGTCCACGTTATCGTCCATGTCAGCACGCTTAGGAATGTTTCACGCCATTCAGACAAGGTTACCAGTCGGATAAAGTTTTCAAAACCGACCCAACTTAAAAGATTACGCGGTGGGGCATTATACAAGTTATAATTTGTAAAGGCTAAAAACCCCATAAATAACAGTGGCAGGATGACCACAAAGACTAAAAGGCCAAATCCAGGGCCGATCAGTACATATGGAAAAGCGGTATCCCAAGAGTTTTTGAAATTTTCTACTACTCCGCCTGGCTTCCAGCCATATCTGATTTTCTGAGCTTCGTTCTTTGCATCCTGAATGTTTATCCAGTAAAGCGCTGCATAGAAAATTGTGAAAAGTAGTGCTAAAATACCTTCGATCAAGAAGACCCGTGAGTCATCCACACGCGGTTCTGTTCCGAGTGTAACAAGTCCCTGGAGTCCAGAAGCAACGAAATCGAACATAACGAATGCAAAGGCCGCAAACAGTATGAATAATGCAATCCCTTTTAATTTTCGTTTATTATAAATCTGTCCCATACCAGGAATAATAGATAATAGCATCGCTTTTTTTGGGCTATGATCCAGATTCTCTACTCGTGTCTGAGTCGGTTTATTTTGATTCTTATTGCTAGCCATAATTTCTCTCCTTCTGCTCGCCCTATAGCAGTTATTTAGGTCTAAAGAGTTGATTAGATCAGCTCAGCTCTATACACATAAATAACTAATATGAAGAAGGAGACCGAGTCAAAGAATAACTCAATCTCCAATTTCAAATTAGCTAGACGTTATACTGTGATTCTGATTATTGACCCATCAATGAAATTTCAGATTCGATGGTATTGACTGCTTCATCTAGTACTTCTTGTACATCGTCACCTTGCTGAATAAACTGTAGTGCGTCACCCATTGGCTCCCATACCTGTGCCATTTCTGGGATGTTTGGCATTGGAGTAGCATTCTGTGTCTGAGCAAAAATAGGTGCCATCAGTTCATCATCGATTTCAACTGCTGTGTGTGCAGGCAACTCACCAGCCACCTCATAGTAAGTTTCTGAGCTTTCGGCATTTGTCATGAAGAGTGCCAGTTCTGTAGCCCAGTACTGATCTTCTGTGTAATAGTTGACTAACCAGCCTTTGTTCCCTGAGAATGAGGTCAATTGTTCGCCGTCTTTTGAAGGCAATTCTGCAACCATCAAGCTGTCTCCAAGAGCTTTTTCATAGTCTGGGATCGCCCAAGGGCCGTTGATGATCATTCCCACTTGTCCGTCCATGAACAGGCTGTTCGCGACTTCTAAATCAGTTCCTTGAGGCATAAGCCCATCTTCAAACCAAGATTGGATACTTTCCACTGATTCAACAGCTTCCGGTGTATTTAAACCGATGTCTGATGTATCGTAAGAACCGTCTTCGTTTTGAGCGAAGATATAGCCACCGTCAGCTGTGATGAACGGATACGTGAAGTATAAGTCTGCCGCGTTCATCATAAAGCCGTATTGTTCGCCTTCAGTCAGGTCAGTAGCGGTCTGAGTCAAGTCTTCCATTGTTTCAGGTGCTTCTTCGACCAGATCTGTATTAATAAACAAACCATATGTTTCTACAACGGCTGGAATACCGTACTGTACACCGTCGTAGCTGAATGCTGTTACAGCTTCTTCATTGTATTCGCCTAAGCGTTCCATTTGATCATCAGTCAATTCCAGTTCTGCTGCTAAACCTTGCAGGTGGATATCTCCCATACGGTCATGCGGCTGGAAGAATAAATCAGGACCTTGCCCTGAAGGACCGTCAAGACTCATACCTTCTGTCTGTTCCAGCATGCTGTAAGGTGTGATTTCTACTTCGATACCATGTTCGTCAGTAAAGTTAGAAGTGATTTCTTCGTATGCTTCTAACTGAGCTTCTTCGTCGTTTACCCAAACTTTCAGTGATTCTGGTTTTTCAGGAATATCAGTGCTTGCTGTTTCTTCAGTGGTGTCTCCTGATGTATCACCGGATGTGTCTTCTGAATCTGAGTTGTCACCTGAACCGCATGCGGCAAGTAGCCCAGCTGTGGAAAGTAATAATAGTCCTTTGTACCATAATTTCTTCTCTAACATTGTGTTTCCTCCCATTTACTTTTTATATTTGTCTGTTTCTCACTTCATCTTCTAACTTAAAAAGAAAATCCGTGGAACTGAATTAGTTAAAACATGTGGTGTAAGTGATTACATTCTAACTATATAAGCTTTAAGTCAAGCTTGCAATCGTTTTTTCAATGTTACCGGTATCAGGATCAACCTGCTATTGCGTTCCCTTAACTACTATACTTTAATTCAACGACTATGGCTTCGAAAGGCTGCAAGGCAATTTTTGCCAAGTCGATTGTGTCTCTGTCATAATTTGAAACGATGATATTGCCGGCTTGTGCTTCATCAGGAAGTTCTAGACTGGTTTCGTTGCGACTGACGTTAGCTAGAACCAACCATGTCTTATTTTTGTAGTGACGTTTATAAGCAAAAACAGTGTTATGTTCAGGTAAAACCAGTTCATATTCGCCCCAGACTACGATCGGATTTTCTTTTCTTAGCCTGATCAGTTTTTGATAGGTATAAAATATGGAGTTTTTATCTTCTAATGCCGCCTCGACATTGATCTGTTCGTAATTGGGTTGAATGGGCAGCCAAGGTTTTCCTGTCGTAAAACCTGCTTCATGAGTGTCATCCCACTGCATGGGGGTTCTGGCGTTATCGCGTCCTTTGACATTGATAGCACGTATAAGTTCTTCTTTGGTGTAACCTTCGTCTAATCGTTCATTATACATATTGATGCTTTCGATATCATCCACTTCATCGATCGATTCGATCTTCCGGTTGGTCATCCCGATCTCTTCACCCTGATAGATATAGGGCGTCCCTTTCATCAGGTGAAGCAGGATCGCGAACAGCTTAGCACTTTCGACCCGGTAGTCTGTATCGTTTCCAAAACGGGAGACGATACGCGGAAGGTCGTGGTTGTTCCAGAACAGGCTGTTCCATCCCTGATTGCCAAGTTCCGTCTGCCATTTACTCAGTACACTTTTAAGTTCAGTTAAATCAAGTTCTTTGAGATCCCATTTTGTAGCACCCGGCTGTTCATCTAGCTGCATATGCTCAAACTGAAACACCATGGACAACTCTTCCCGAAAAGGATCAGAATAAAGTTTAGCTGTTTCAGGCGTTGCTCCCCAAGTTTCTCCAACCGTCATAACATCTTTATCTTTCAGTGTTTCCTGATGCATTTCTTGAAGGTAGTCATGGAGTTTGGGTCCGTTTCCGGTGATTTTTTCATCCGGCTTTTTACCGATCAAGTCAATAACGTCCATTCGGAAACCACCGACCCCTTTATCCAGCCAAAAATTCATCATGTCATAGACAGCCTTCCGAACGTTTTTATTTTCCCAGTTCAAATCCGGCTGTTTTTTACTGAATAAGTGCAAATAGTACTGCCCACTTTTTTCATCATATTCCCAGGCGGAACCGCTAAATGTCGATTTCAAATCATTCGGCGGTCCACCATCATCGGCTGGATCACGCCAAATATAATAGTCGCGGTAGTTATTGTCTTTGCCTTTTCTCGCTTCAATAAACCACTGGTGTTCGTCACTTGTGTGATTGACGACAAGGTCCATAATGATTTTTATGTTCCGTCTGTCTGCTTCTTTTATAAGCTGGTCCATGTCTTCCATCGTCCCGAATTCTGGATGGATAGCCTGATAATCACTGATATCATAGCCATTATCGTCGTTGGGTGACTGGTATACTGGACTCAGCCATATGGCATCAATACCCAGGTCCTCCAAGTAGTCCAAACGCTCGATGATTCCAGGTAGATCCCCGATTCCATCCCCATTGCTGTCATTAAAACTTCGCGGATAGATTTGATAAACTACCGCGTTCTGCCACCACCTCATGTCATTCTCCTTTGCGAATCATTCACTTTTCTGCTTGTTTCAATATATCTTTTAATTTCAGTTGTTTCGTTTCTTTAACAAAGTAATTAGCCTTTTGCATGGCTGTTTCTGATCCCACACCTACTGAAAACATGCCCGCCGCATTGATCGCCTCAATACCCGCTTCAGCGTCTTCAAGACCTATACACTCGGTTGGGTCCAGTCCTAATAATTCAGCGCCTTTAAGGAATATTTCCGGGTCGGGTTTCCCTGCATTAAGGGAAGCTGGATCGACGACTGTTCCTTTGAACAAGTCTTCGATTTCGAGCTGTCTGATTATTTTGGGTCCATTTTTACTTGCTGAAGCCAGTGCCATCTTAAGGTTTCTTTCTTGCACCTCTTTAAGTAATGCTTCTATTCCGGGAAGTAAATCATCGTGCGTGATTTTCTCGATGTATTGCTGGTACTCTTCATTTTTTTGAGCTGCAAGCTTTTGTTTTTCTTCTTTTGTATAGTCTTTTTCTTTATTTCCATGTTTAAGGATCAAGTCGAGCGATTCCATACGACTGATCCCTTTTAACTGCTCATTGAATTCCCGGTCGATTTCTATGTCAAGTTTTTCAGCCAGACTTTTCCAAGCTAAATAGTGATACTCTGCTGTATCCGTGATCACGCCGTCCAAGTCAAATATTAATCCTTTAATCATAATGTCTCCTCCTTGAAATGTTTATTTTTAAATGATGAAAAAAGAGAGATGTCCATCTCTCTTTTCATTATATCATTGCCTTCAAAGATCTCGTGCTTACTCATTTTCCTGTATTTACTTCGAAAGTGCTTACTCACTCACTGGTTACCTCTCGAGTTCGACATTTGCAGCTCGAAAGTACTTACTCAGCCACTGGTTACCTCATGAGTTCGACATCTGTAGCTCGAAAGTGCTTGCTCAGCCACTGCTTACCTCTCAAGTTCGACATTTGCAGCTCAAAAGTACTTACTCAGCCACTGGTTACCTCATGAGTTCGACATTTGCAGTTCAAAAGTGCTTACTCACTCACTCACTGCCTCATGAGTTCGACATTTGCACCTCAAAAGTGCATACTCAGCCACTGTTTACCTCTCGAGTTCGACATTCATGCGGCAAAAGTGCTCACTCACTCCAAAAATCTTATCTCAGTTAGCAGTAAGACCACTTTTCTTGACAAACGAACAGGAAGGAAGAAATCATCTTTGGATGATTTCAACCCTTTTTATTTTTGGATGGTTTGTTCCAGGCTGTCTTCGAGTAAAACCTCTTTACCATATAAATTAAAGTTCAGTGAATCACCTTCTTGTAGGTTGAATGCCACCGTTTCTTTGTCGACTGTGACTTTGATCAGTCGGCCACGATAATTCAGCTTGAACTCATAACCGTTCCACTGTTCTGGGCAGTAAGGTGAAAACGACAGATCTCCTGTCAGCGTGCGCATACCCGCAAATCCATGAACAATCGACAGCCAGCCCCCACTCATCGACGTCGTGTGCAGTCCATCTTCAGTATCATTGTTGTAGTTATCCAAATCCAAGCGCGCCGTCCGTTCGTACATCTCAAAGGCTTTTTCTTTTTTACCTAACTCTGATGCCAGAATCGAATGGACCAGAGGCGAAAGCGAAGATTCATGAACAGTCATCGGCTCGTAAAAGTCAAAATTGTTTTCTTTCTCGGATAGACTAAACTCATGATTCAAGAAGTATAGCCCCTGCAAGACATCTGCCTGTTTGATAAATGGCGAACGCAGAATTTTGTCCCATGACCAGTTCTGATTGATCGGACGTTCTTCAGGACTAAGTGACTTAACTGGCCGTAAATCTTTATCCAAGAAGGTGTCATGCTGAACGAAAATATCCAGTTCTTCATCTTTAGGGAAGTACATATCCTCAATAATATCTTTCCATTTTGCGATTTCTTCATCAGAAACGTTTAAACTGGTTTTCTTTTCATCAGACACTTTCTCCAGTGTTTCCAACGTATAGCGCAGTGTCCAGGTCGCCATTTTATTGGTGTACCAGTTGTTGTTGACGTTATTTTCATATTCATTTGGTCCTGTCACTCCGTGAATCATATATTTTTTATTGCGGTTTGAATAATGAACACGGTCCGCCCAGAAACGTGAAATCCCAGTGAGGACTTCAATACCCTGATCAAGTAAATAAGATTCGTCGCCATAATAAGTGGTGTAATTGAATATCGCATGGGCGATCGCGCCGTTACGATGTATTTCTTCAAAGGTTATCTCCCATTCATTGTGGCATTCGATGCCGGTAAAGGTGACCATCGGATATAAAGCGCCTTTCAGTCCCTGTTTGTCCGCATTGATATATGCTTCTTCAAGCTGATTATAGCGATACAAAAGAAGCTGCTTTGAAACTTCTTTATCCGTAATAGACAAATACATCGGAAGTATGCAGGCTTCTGTATCCCAGTATGTCGCGCCACCATATTTTTCGCCGGTAAACCCTTTTGGCCCCACGTTTAAACGAGGATCTTCGCCATAATAGGTTGAAAAGAGCTGGAATATATTGAATCGGATTCCCTGCTGGCTTTCCTGATCACCATCGATCACGACATCAGCATTGTTCCAGCGTGATTCCCACTCTGCAACGTGTGCATCTTTTAAATCAGTAAATGACTTTTCATTGGCCTCGCTTAAAATTTGTTCTGCTGCGTTGACTTGATCCGCCTCTTTGACATCGCGACTTGTTATGACAGAAACCTTTTTCGTCAAGGAAACCGTATCACCTTCCGATACCTTTCCTTTATAAGTTTCAGAAACTTTCATTTCCGTTTCATTATGATTTTCTTTACTCAAGCCTTTTACAGTACTACTCATCATTGTGGTTACTGTAAACCGCTCCGTCCCGAAATTATTTTCGACTGTTTTCGTCGTTAGATAAGGATGCGGCGTTGATCCACGATCACGTTCCAGCCAGAATTTTTCATCGTAGTTGCTGTCTTCATTCGTGACATCTCCATCTAAAAGAGGCATCATTTCAATGGATGGGTTGCCTTTAAGCACTTCTGCTCTAATATTTATGACAGCCAACTCTTTAGTTTCAGCACTGACAAAGCGTGAAAATGTTAAAGCAATCTCAGTATTCCCTTTCGACCAGGTGTAAGAACGGTTGAGGACGCCTGCTTTCATGTCCAGTTCCAACTGATAATCTTTTACTTCGTCTACAGCCAAATTAATAAGGTGTCCGTCGACCTTGATCATTACCGGGATAAAATTCGTGGCATTGATCACCTTGCCGAAGTACTCTGGATAGCCGATTTTCCACCAGCCTACACGCGTTTTATCAGGATACCAGACACCAGCCAAATATGTCCCGATATGAGTATCGCCAGAGTATCCTTCTTCAAAGTTTCCACGCAGTCCCATATATCCGTTACCGATCGCCGTTAAACTTTCTTGAACACGCTTATCTTTTTTAACCTCAGTGGTAATGACTTTCCACGGGTCAACTTTCGCTATTCTCTTCATTTTTTACACATCCTAATCTCTGAATTCTTACTACTGATCGTTTTTGATCGCTGCAAGCAGTACTTTTCTTTTTTTCGCTCGTTTTTGTTTTTCCATAAGGCGTTTTTTCTTTTCTTCTTCTTTATCCACGTAATAGTAAACGGAAAAACCGTTTTGGTCGAGGACTTCATCTTGTTCATATGTGTCGTCTCTAAAACCAAACACTTTTTGTGCGTCATTTGGAAGCAGCGGGAGGAAGGCAGCTTCTTCATCCTGATTAAAGAAGAAGTAAAGTTCCTGATTACCCAGCTTACGTTTAAAGCCAATGAACTGTTCATCGTCTCTAACGTCGTGCCATTCTGTTTCTCCGTAACTCAAAATTGCCTGATACTTTTTACGGAAGCGAATCAGTTCTTTTGAGAAGTGGAGCATGTCGTGGTCCTGTTTGTTTTCATCCCAGATCATACACTTTCGGCAGTCAGGGTCGGGGCCGCCGTCAAGGCCTACTTCTGTTCCATAATACATGCATGGGGCACCCGGTTGTGAATAAAGGAAGGTCATAGCTGCTTTAACCAGACTCTTATCTCCATACGCTTTTGTTAACACACGCGGCGTGTCATGGGAGTCTAAAAGGTTGAACATGACTTCACTTGTTTGCTTGCGATAAAGCATCAACTGACTATTAAGACTTGAAACCAAACGAGTCGGCGACAGGATTTTTTTAAAGAAGTAGTTTTCAATATTATCTGTAAAGGCATAGTTCATGACTGCGTGGAATTCATCCCCATTCAACCAGTTCTGGGAAGAATGCCAGATCTCACCTAAAATATACAAATCTTCTTTGATCGCTGTGGTTTCTTTGAAGAATCTTTTCCAGAAGAAATGATCCACTTCATTCGCGACATCCAATCGCCAGGCATCGATATCGAATTCTTCGATCCAGTAAGTTGCAATATCCAAAAGATACTCCTGGACCTCGGGATTGGCTGTATTCAGTTTTGGCATGTGACCCGTGAACGCAAACGTATCGTAATTGACGCGGCCCACATTTTCCAGTTCCTCCGTGCTCATACCACTGACATCCTGAACTGGAAAGGAGTGAATATAGAACCAGTCTTTGTATTTAGAATTTTCCTGATTCTCAAGTACATCCTGCCACTGGCTCGATTGGATACCCACATGATTAAAGACCGCATCGATCATGATTTTCATACCGCGCTTATGGGCTTCATCCACAACTTTTTTGAAAAGTGCTTTGTCACCAAAATCAGGATCGATTTCTTTGTAATCGATCGTATCGTACTTATGGTTGGAATGCGCCTTAAAGATGGGCGTAAAGTAAATTCCATTAATGCCTAAGTCTTCTAAATAGTCGAGACCATCGAGCACACCTTGAAGATCCCCTCCGTAAAAGTCATCGCGAGACGGATGTTCCTTGCTTGCCCATGGGAGAGTCCCTTTACGATCATTACTTTTGTCTCCGTTTCTAAAGCGATCCGGGAAAATCTGGTACCAAATCGTTTCACTCGCCCATTTTGGCGCACGGAAAGCATCGATTTCGTGTATATAAGGGACACGGAAGTAAAAATTCATTTGTTCAAGAAAGACTTCTTCAAAAGGATAGACACCTTGATCCGAATAAAAAATTTCGATGCCGTCCTTACCGATCACGCGAAAGCCATAAGCCATACGTTTTGTCGGCTCATGCGTATCGATCATCCAATAATCATGCATCGTCGTGGTGGCCACTTTTTTCATTTCTTTTCCTTGTTTGTACCATTTCTGTTCATCCAGGGCATAAGGATCCCCACTGATCAGTTCAACACTATCAACATCTTTTGCTTTCGTACGTATACGAATATGATAATGTCCCCGTTCATATAAATAAGCATATTCACTTTCTGAGCGGTGATAAATTGCTGCTGTATCCATAAAAATCTCCTTCTATTTATATATTTTTTCCCTGATTTTTCTCATCGTCCACTTCACGATCTTAAAGCGGTTTCAACCCGATTTTAGCATCTGGAAATAATTATACAAGAACAATTGCTGTGTTATCGGTAACAGGATAACACATAACCATAAAAAAAGATGGTTTTATTTTTGTCCGCATTATATCACTTTAGAGCCGCTTAGCTTGTCTGCAAAAACAACAAAAAGCTTCTGGCTAAACTAATTAATAGTCTAACCAGAAGCTTTTTTCCATAAATAAATTTACCGTGTGGTTCCCCCGCGCTTCAACTCTGTTTCAAATAACTGATTCCCTTGAGCTTTGCCCTCTTCATTTACTTTTTTGAGTACCATTCTGGCACAGGCAGCGCCCATTTCTGTGATGGACTGTTTAAGTGTCGTTAAATGCGGGTAAGCGATCTGATCTAAAAAGACGCCGTCATGACCGATGACACCATAATCCTCAGGAATAATACCATTCTGCTCTTTTATTTCTCTGACGACTCCCAACCCTAACCGATCAGACGCACATAGAAAAAGTGTGTTTTCAGAGAATTTACCCCAGTTTTCTTTTATAAAAGCGGCTGAGTAGCGCGAACGATTTTTCAGATTGTAAATACAAGGTTTTTTCCCGTAATCATTCATCACTTTAATGTAGCCCTTCTCTCTGGAATGGGAAAAAGGTTCATCGATCGCGATGCCGAGGTAGACAATTTTTTCATATCCTTTTTCAATAGCATACTTCGTTGCCTTGGCCATACTCTCCTCGTTATTACTATCAATGAAATCTGTCCCCATTTCGTTCTGCCCAAACAGAACGACCGGTTTATCCAAACTTTTGATGAGCGTTTCGTCTTCTCGTCGCATGCCACAAACGATAAAGCCGTCTGAATCACCGATCTGAACGTTATTTCGAGTTAAGAGCTGGAGACTATAGGCATATTTATCCAATTCGTTCGCTATTCCTGTCAGTAAAAACATGTAATAGGGTTCCGTCGTATCCATTTCTTCCAAAATCAGTAGTTTGATGATTTGAGTCCGTTTATTTGCCAAGGCCTTTGCTGCCGCATTGGGGCGGTAATTCAGTTCCCTCATAGCCTCGTAGACAAGTTCTTTTAATTCGTCTCTGACCTGCTCGGGATGATTGATCACACGTGAGACAGTCATTTTTGAGACGTTCGCTTTCTTTGCAACATCAGTTAATGTAGCCAAAGGTTTTCTCCTTTCACTATTCTTTCAATTAAAATTATATCAGTCTACCGTCGAGTATAACACAGAGGACAAAACAATTGAGCCCCTCTATTTTGATTTTTACATGAATTTTTCAGCTATCATTAAACTAAGATCTGACGGTTCCTGTTATTTCCTATAGTAGTGTGTCAGTTTTTCTATTAAATCATCAATAACTATTATCAGATTCCCCGGATGCCCTTGGTCACGCATTTCATCTTTCAAGGTAGCCAGGTAATCGACGTGCTGTTTTTTCAGTAACATATAATCTGATTCAGTCAGATTTACTTCAGTGTCTTTGGCTTTCAGATAGGTTTTGATATCCATGTGCCACGTCCGGACCTTACCCGGGTAACGCAGCAGCAGCTCTTCTGCTCTCACGACCCCAAGTGGTGTCAAGTCTCCGATAAAGCGCAGTTCTGACCCGCTGTCGATCAAACGGTCAAACACTTCCCAAGCTGTTCGGGTCCATTTCTGCCGGGTACAGATCATTGGAAGGACCGGAACACGATCGGTGATTCGACTGAACACTTCCGCATCATCCACGACCCATACGATGGGTTGTTCATGCGCCGGATAAATTGCTTTGAGTTTTCCTATTTCTCTTAGAGGAATGGTCAAGACACTATGACTCCAGGCTGCCGCTTCCCATACAGGATGATACCCCGCTCGCGTTTCGGCGAACAGGTTAGTCAATGTCACTGAGTCTGAAATATCCTCTCGAAACAAAAGGTAGTCCTGGAGCAGGACATCTATGTCTTCTTCCTTTTTTGGATACATGACCGGTTCAGTTTTATCAAGTCTTTTCGTTTCAGCTAATAGATGAAGCCATAGTTTCCCAAGCATACGCGTCGGGTTAAAGGCATTGGCATCCAAGGTAATGATCTGACTGAATACTGACAGACTGATCGGCCGTGTCGGCAGCAGCCGGATGCCTTCAGATAAATAAAGCAGCATCTGTTCAAAGGTTTCGGGTGACTCTTCGATATAATCAATTATCCACTTGATATCGTCACTGTTTTCTATCAAGTAAAACAACCAGTCATTCACTAGAGGGAACTCTGCCTGTAAATAACTGAGGAAATACTCACGATCATACATACAAAGACACGTCCTTTTATTTACTGTCGTTGTTCTATCCATTCTAGTTTACCATTTTTTTAACTGTATCTCATAATTTTAACAAAATGTGACGGAACCTTTCATATTCTCTATTTTGGAGTGCTTTTCGTCACTTGTGTTAACCTTTAGTATGATAGTATGTTATTAATGATTACAAAACACTGAATGAAAAAAACTGGACATCATGGAAGATGGACATTAAAGGAGTCAGATGGTGTGAATTCAAATTATATGAAAAAAGGAATAGAAGGACTACTACTTGTCTTTCTTCTCTCTATCTTTTTACCCGCTGGAGTGATCTTTGCAGAAGAAAAGGCAAGAGATACTGGAATAGATCCGTACATTGATATCATCGTTCGATATGAAGGGGAGGTTCCTGATGAAGCATCATTAGATACGCGCTATAAAAATATTAAAACAATGGACGTCTTGCCTATCCAGACCATGTCCGTTCCAATATCAGCAGTTAGAGAAATCAGTCTGCAGGAAAATGTCAGACGCATCACGTATGATCAGGAAGTTGAGACCAGTCAGTCTACTTATGAAATCAGCAGTGAAGACTGGAATCAGGACATGGTCGGTTCATTCGATGCTTTGACAGAGGGTTATACTGGAAAGAATGTGAGCGTAGCTATACTGGATACAGGTTTCTACAAGCATCCAGAAATCACTTACTCAGGTGGATACAGCATTTTTGGAGAAGAAGATGAGCTGGGTCCGGATCCATGGACAAATGACCATTCCGGACATGGCACACATGTTGCAGGGATCATAGGCGCCATGCCAGGTTCACGGACTCAAGGCGTGGCACCAGGCGTCGATCTTTATGGTGTCAAGGTTTATCATGAAAGTAACGGATCCAAAACCCGAGTCGGGAATTTACTCGCCGGACTCAACTGGGCGATCAAAAATGGCAGTGATATCATCGTCATCAGTTCAGGTTACGAACATCAAAACAATGAGGTGCACGAAGTTATACAACTGGCTGCCAGCAAAGGGATCATGACGATCGCAGCAAGCGGGAACATGACGGAGGACAATGTGACGAGCGATTATCCTGCTGCTCATGATGAGGTTATTGCGGTATCTGGTGTTGACCAGAAACAAAACCATGTCAGTGATTCGATGATAGCATACGAGAACGAGCTGGCGGCACCGGGACAAAATATTTTAAGTCTCAGCACCGATGGCACACATACAGCGATGTCCGGTACGTCTCAAGCCGCACCACACGTTGCAGGGGTCGCGGCACTTTTAATGGAGAAATACCCCGACGACAGTGCCCGTGCTATCCGTCAGAGGATGATCGATTGCGCTTTGGATTTAGGTGAGCCCGGACGGGATCTTATTTATGGCTACGGCCTAGTTCAATATGATAAAAAAGGTTCAGCTGAAAAAACACCAGAAGAACAACCTAAAGAAAACCCAGATGAAACCGGGAATCCTTCCAAAGACACCTCAGAAGAACCTTCGGAAGAAAAACAAAAATATCCTGATGAAAAAAGTGATGTCATAGAAGGTAACCCACCAAAGGATCAGGACGAGTCAGCGGACAGGATACCTTCTGATTCTAAAAAACCAGACGAGTCTCAAGACGAAAAGTCAGAAAATGATTTAGCTGACGAAGAATCATCTCAAACAAAGGATGAAAAGGAACAGGCTGATAAAGAAGACATAACCGAAGAAGAGGATGAGGCCGAATCAACCGATAAGTCTAAAGATAAAGAACAGTCCCTTCAGCAAAAGACTGTCTGGGTCCGGCCTCAAGAGGCGAACGGCACTGCAAAAGTGACAGATAAAGACTTGATGGCTGTGGCGGAAAATGGTGTTCTAGCCGTATCTTTTGATGCATCGCTCAGTCATTTAGATTGTATTCAATTATCCCGGGAGCAAGTAGAGATGGTAAGAGATAAGCACATCGTTCTCCTGGTTGCTCGGGCAGATTTAGAATGGGTCATTCCTTCTTCCAATCTATCAGATGGTGACGCTCTGCTTTCTTTTGAACAGATAAATGAAACGACAGCTTTTGAGGATATCTCAAAAGGTGACATTCTCTCTTTCAGTATCGAGCAAAACGGTCAGCGTACGAGTGAATTTCCTTCTCAGATGACCTACCGCTTTTTCACACCGGCAGCAGAGTTTAATCAGGATGCCTTATATCAGTGGAATGAAGCCAATGAAACATGGCATATGCTGGGGGACGCTTATACAAAAGGTGGTGTTGTAGGCGTAACGACTGAAACACCTGCACTTGCTGTATTTAACCCAGCAGAGCTGACTTCCGTTCAAGAAAAGAATGACTCAGAAAATAACCATTCAGTGGAGGATAAAATTGAATCATCCGATGAAACTGAAACAGAGACGGCTGCTGATGAAAGTTCATCTGATTTCCCCATCGTATTGAGCAGTATTATCGTGGTTATTGTATCCGTTTCTGGTGGCTTTTACTTTTTCGGCGGTAAGAACTAAGTAAGGTTTACACCGAAACATCACTTAAATATAGCGATACACAAATGCCGTGACGCAACGTTCAGTAATCTATGTTTCAGTGTTTATCATAAGTTCTATTAAAAAAAGAGAGAACTGCCTTTTTAAGCAGCCCTCTCTTTTTTTCTTTTTGCTTTTATTTAAGTCTTGATTTTAGTCCTTCCTGTTCAAGGAAATGATAAAATGGTCTCAATTCTTCTGCTTCATACCGTTTCTTGAATGCTTTGATTTCCTGTTCTTCAAAGCGTCTGGGATCAAGTTCCAGTGATTCAACTGGAATGGGACGATCTGTACTTATTTTTATATCTACAAGCACGGTTCGCCCGGCTTTTTCGTGTTCGACTGCTTTCTTGAGCACGCCTTCCAGCTCACTGATCTCTGTGACTGTATAAGCGATCGCACCTTGCGCTTCGGCTATTTTTGCATAATCCACATCTTTAAAATCGACCCCATAATAAGCATGATTCGTGTCTTCCTGTTCGGCTTTAATAAAGGCATATTCTGTATTTGAAAAAACAATGTTGATGATCGGCAGCCCATATTGTCTAGTAGTAATAATATCCTGCATGACCATAGAAAAAGCTCCATCACCGGTCAGGTTCCAGACTTGACGATCAGGGAAATCAGCTTTAGCCGCGATCGCACCGGGTAAGCCGTTTCCCATAGTCGCGAAGACGCCTGACGTCCGCCACATGTTTTCAGTCGTCATATGCAAGTGTCGCACAGAAGTCTGTGTTGTATTTCCAACATCCACTGAGTAAATAGCATCTTCATCCGCGACTTGGTTGATCGCGTTATAAGCCTGATAGATCTGCAGCTCTCCCTCGGTTTTCTTCTCCAGCTTATCTGTGTAAGCTTTCCAGTTCTTGATATTTTTTATGTTCGCCCGGTACCAGGGTGTTTCTTCTTTTTCTGGTATTTTATCAGTGATCGATCGTATGGCTTCGCCTGCATCACCAAGAATAGCAACATCTGTATCATGACGTTTGCCCAGTCTCTGTGGATCGATATCGATCTGAATGAACTTATCGAGTCGATCGAATATATCCGTTACTTCAGAGAAAGGATAATTACTTCCGGCGAACAGGACCACGTCCGCTTCTTCAAAGACTTCAACAGCCGGTTTTCTGGAGACACGATGAGCTGACCCTAAGAAGGCTTCAAAATCATGCGGGAAGTTATCATAATTGATTCCAGTAATGGCGACGGGTGCTTTCAGTTTCTGCGACAAAGCCATCACTGCATCACCATTACCGCGCGTACCGATACCTGCATAGATCACGGGTCTTTCCGCTTTTTCAAGTAGTTTCGCAGCTTCATCGATATCCTGTTCGTTCAAAGCAGGAGCCGGCATTTTTTTATAGGACTTTGCGGAAGCATACCAGCTATCATTATCAATCTCGACCCAACCGTAATCTACCGGCACTTCAACAGCTGCGACACCGTTTCGGGCTACGGCTGTCCGGATCGCTTCATCAATGATTTTAGGCAGCTGCTCGGGATAAGCGACGCGACGATTGTAAACAGCGACATCCGCAAACAAAGGATTATGATTCATTTCCTGAAAGGCATCCATATTGATTTCGTGTTCTGCCCGCTGGCCGATGATCGCTAAAACGGGGACACCGTCTTCCCGAGCATCGTATAAGCCATTCATCAAATGCGTCGCTCCCGGTCCCGCTGATCCCAAGGCAACTCCTATTTCTCCAGTAAATTTCGCGTGCATCGATGCTGCCAGAGCCCCTACTTCTTCGTGCCGTACTTGAATGAAGCGGATGTTGTCTTTTTCTTTTTTCAAGGCATCCATCCACGAATTGAGTGTTCCGGCAGGCAGGCCATACACATTTTTGACGCCCCAGCTTTCCATCACTTTAACTGCTGCGACGCCTGCTTCGATCATGTTGCTTTTTTTATTCATTCCTTATCACCCTTTTCTCTCGTTTGCACTTCATCTTTTCTGGTCGGTCATCAGTTTTTCCAGTGATTTCCTTCATATACATATCATATCATTCACAGGCAGTGATTCAATTATTAGACATTGAAACTTTCTCTGCTGATATCTGCGTGGTGCTATAGTATCTTCCTTTTCCTGATTTTTGTTTTATTTAGAGTAATGCCTTGGCCGTTCAGTCCAAGGCTTTAAAAATACTTCTTATTTTTAACCAAAATAAAAGCCCCGCTTAAGTCATTTGACAAAAGCAGGACTCACATTATCACATTTCTTTCTACCTGAACGAGTAGGAAGACCCCCGGCGCTTCGTTTTATTACGAAGCTTATAAACAATTGGATTAAGTACGGCCAGCAAAAGTATCCCTAAAAACATGTAGAAGGTTATAGAATCATCTTCCAAAGAAAGATTTTCCAAAAACATATTTTCAGTGATGATCAAGGCGATGGCTACTGCAGCATGAGTGATCGATACGATAAGCACGGAAAAGAATGTGACGTTCGTATCTCGTCTTTTTGGCAGAATAGACAAGACAAGGAACAGACCTAAAATGAACAGGATCAATCCAAAAACCAAGCGAAACTGTGTGAATACTTCTAAATTCATAATATTCTCCTTTGATTTCGTTTCTTTTATTATTTTACAAGGCTTAGAGTCAAAACACAACGACGAGTTGATTATCTGCTTTTATAGAAGACCGTTAATAAAACTGTCTCCCGAAGTTCCAGCCGCTGATCATTTCGTTGATCGATATTGCACTGTTCAAATCAACATCCCCTAACTCTCTCTGTTCAGATTTCGGCAGTGAAAGCGAGTCGAATACAACATCCGGCTCACTGTAAAAGCCAATGTTTCCAAAACGCTTATCCGTCAAGGTGAATTTTATCCCCTTCAGTTCACGCTGATTTTCAGACCAATCGATTTCCCCCTGCAGGATAAAGACATACTGGTCTTCTTTTCCATAAGTAAAATAATGATTGTCCCCTTTCGCTCCGGCGTAATCATAGTCAAAAGGACGAGTGACTTCTTCTGCTTCGTACATATCGAGTGCCAGCAGATTTTCTTTCAATGAATCCGAACGACGATAGGCCTTCACTATAGTAGGATCTTCTCTTGTTTCTATGCCCAGTATGGTTTGTGAGGCGCGTACCCCCGGATCGATGTGCTCGTTCTGCTCTATCCAGTCATTGCACGACAGATGCCCGTAGATGAAATAAGCCGCACTGATCCCCAGTAAAGCAAGATAACTGAGAGTGATGACTTTCCTTTTACGCTGGCCGGGTTCTGTGTAAGAAAAGGCAAGCACAAAGACGATCGTCAAAAAAAGCAGGACGATAATGATCAACGGTATCATGAACGTATAAAACTGCTCAGCTCTTATCCAGGATTCATACATGTGGTTCTCCTTTATTTACTTTAAGTTCCAGCCAGTCAACCATTGGAAGATATAATTTATCTCCTTCTTTCAAAGAAATGACCGCCTTCTTCACCTCATTGCTCTGATCGTCCTCAGACTCCGGCGTACCCTCACCCTCTATTTTAAACATCACTCCATTCAGCTCGGGAGGAGAAGGCCTGCCCCCCCTGTTGTGCGTCAACTCGACGACTTCTATCTTTCCTTCCGTAAAGTGATAAATGACTGATGTACGGGGAGCAGAAAATTCTTCCAGGGTATAAAGACCTGCTTTTATGTGTTTTCCCACTTCATGATGTCCGGCCCTTAAGAACTCTGACGACTCGGGACCAGATGTTGCTTTTATATCAAAGTCATTTAGCAGATCTTCTTTATTGTAGTGGGCATGAATTTCAGACGTCTCTCCATCGACTTTTACTGTCTGTCCCTCACGCAAGTCAGCTACTGCCTGCATCACGCCGGCTCTTTCCTGAAAGTGGTTTTCAAAAGTAACGTCTCCATCAGTATCATACACGGTCACATTACCGGCACGGATCGTGAATACTTGAGGGCTGAAATCACTGGGCTGCCCTTCAAAAATGACCCGCCCTTCAGGTAGATCCTCCCCTACACGATAAGTACCGACTTTCAAAGTCACGGCCTCTCTATCCGAAAATTCCAATGAAGGTTCGAATAATGTATCACTCAGCGGGTATCTAAAATAATTTTCTTCATTGTCCGCATCGATCTGCTGCGTTGAAGCATATCGATCGATAGCTGCTTCATTGGGTTCCACAGGTTCACCGTCATACAGAGGCGTTCTTATCCCAGCGAAAGACCAGCCGGTCAGGAACATAAAAAGTAGGGAGACAAGAATTATCGGCTTTTTATTTTGCAAGAGATACGTCATCCTGATGCCCCCTGTCGAATGAATGGATTTTAAGACCATATAAATAAGAATAATATTCAGAAGTGCCCAAAGATCCCACAGTGATCTCGACATTTTTCAAATGACGCAACTGTTTATAAATCGCCAGCTGTTCGGCTTCACTTAGCTGATCAAGCGGGATGCACAGCACGTTGTTGCCCAAATACATGGTTTTATCCGGCAGGGAAACCGTCTCTTTCAACAGCTCCGCCTGTTCCTGGGTGCATAGTAATTTGAAGTAATCCTTCTTTTCATCCTCATGGTCAAAGATGAAGTGGATATGCTTTTCTTTAAGGAAAAACACTTTATTGGCATACTCGTCCAAGTTGTCCAGCAAATGGGAAGCGACGATGATGATTTTTCCCTGCCCTCTCAGCTCGATCAGGATATCTGAAACAAGAGAGACATTTTCAGGGTCCAGGCTGTTCATCACTTCATCCATAAACATTATCGGTGTGTCAGAAGCAATGACCATCGCAAAACATAGGCGCTGACGCATCCCGAGTGAATAAGTACTGACTTTACGGTCGACATAATCGTTCATTTCCAACCGATCGATGATGTTTCTCACCTGGTCTTTTTTACCTGACCACATTTCTGCGTACATTTCGATATGCTCTGTCCCCGTGAAATTTTCATGCAGATCGGACTGATCAGGGAAAAATGTGATCAACTGATGCAGTTTCAGTACATCCTTGTCTTTTGACGTATATTCTTTGTCATCGACAAAAATTTGTCCTGATTTTACGGGAATGAACCGCATGATCGCATTGAACAAGGTCGTTTTCCCCGTCCCATTGGGCGCAACCAGACCGATGATCTGTCCATCAGTTAATTTGAAAGAGATATCATTTAAGATCTCGCGGTCTCCGTAAGCGACGGTTAAATTCTTTACTTCTAATGTCATTGCGTTACTCTCCTTTTCAGTCCAGATCGACGAGTCGGGATCAATTTAAAGATGATATGGAAAACAGCTTCAAGGAACAACCAGACACCCAGCGATACGATCGGTAATTTCCAGAAGGTGATGCCGGGAAGGTTGAATAGTCGGGCACTTTCCCCTTTCACAACCGAAATGACTTCCGTATAAAAAGACGGTTGCCAGGACGTTATCGGATCAAATACCATCCATAACTGCGGAAGGAAAAACAGAACAGCCGCGATGAAAAGCGTCAGGTAAATATTTTGGATCATCCAGCTGAGGCCGGTAATGATCAGCAGTAAAATGTAGCTGACGAGCATGCCAAGACCGAATAACAACAGCCCGTACTCCCACAATGGAATATATGTTATGGTTTGATCAATGTAAAGAGCAACAGGATAACTTAAGCTTCCGGTCGTTTCAAAAAATAGTGATAGAACGTAGCTTACCCCGAATCCCAGCAAGGCACTTACCCAAGTCATCAGCCACAGTATAAAGCTGCGTGTGCGCCACTCTGTTTTTAAAGGCACCGGTAAGCCCTGCGTCACACTATAATGATTTACTTGATCTTTCGTGAAATGATCTCCGGCCAGCAAAGCAATAAAAATAAATAAAACAATCGAAATAAACAGTTCCAGCTCTGCTTTTAAAATCTCGGATGATGCATAGGGATTCCATTCAATAGCTAAATCATTTTCAGCCAGGGCAGCATAAAAGGCAAGCTCTTGTTCGATCTCAGCTTTTGTAGGTAAGTAGACAGATGTTAATATGTCGTGGGACTCAAAGGCTGTGGCCTCAAGTAAAAACAGATTGTTTTCTGCCATCTGTCTCCCGTTTTCCAAATAATTGGAAACAACATCTTCCACGCCTTCCACCGTATTGCCTTCACGCTGGGATAAGATATAACGGTTAAGCCCGATCAAAGTGGAATTACGTCCTAGACGTCGTTCCACTTCTTCTCCAAGTTCTCCTTCAAAATGCGCATCGGGGATCAGTTTGAAAATATTATGAGCATCACTGTATTCTGAACGCAGCTGTATTTCAGGTAAAACGATATTCTGCTGACGGTAAAGCAAGGAGAATGAACCTAAGAACAGAAATAAACCAATAAGTATCAATCGTGTTTTCCAGTCCCTTAAAAGTAAACGTCCATTCCATTTTAAAATACGTTTCATCCTTCTCCTCCTATCTTAAGTAAGCCTGTCGCTTGATCGATTTAGCCGCTGTGTAATTCAGTATCTCAATAATGAGTAAAGTCACAGCGAGAACAACCAAACCTCTATCATAAGGAAGACCCAGTCTATTCGTTATAACTTCCCCAAAGGAGTAATAACTTTGTGGATAAAAAGACAGCGGGATACCAAAAAGCTTGTCCGTGGCAGCACTGTAATAAAGTTGTGGGAACAAAAGAACAAATACTGATGCGATAAAGGTTACGGTATCATGTTTGATTATCAGACTGAACAGTGTATTCAGTCGTGTGAACCCGTACATTAAAACAATTAGATAAGGCAGACTTTTTACTAAGAATGTCCCGATTTCCATTGTAGATGGTGAAGGAGGTAAATAGGCTGAAGCAGCTTCTTTTATTATTCCGACCGGCATAGCGAAAGAACCGAAACCATGGAGCAGTCCGTTTAAAAGAATAAAGAGAGTCGTCAACCCGACAAAGAATACGGTTGCAAATCCGAGCGCTGCTACTGACTGAATAAACAAATAATTAAACCAGTTAAAAGGGACCCCTGCTTTTTGTGTGCGCAGTGACCGATCCTTTATGATGACATCACTGATCATGAAAAGTAATATCAAAAGCAGGACATAAGGACCTTTGCCGATCAAGAACAGATGAAGCTGCTGCAGACTCGTCCGTTCGTGCACCATATGAAAAGTCAAAGGTTCTGCTTTATTTAAATAATAGTCTGTTTTCTGTTCAGTAAAGTACTGTTCATCATTGTAACCTTGAATGGCAAATGCTCTTCCCAAGTCATCTTCTTTCTCTTTGTCAACCGGTCTATAAGGGATTTCAAGATACCGTCTGACATCACCGTTGTTCAATACTGTCAGTAATTCCCGCTGGTTCACATATTCATTTCTGGCAACCTCATACGCACTCGTTCCGGTGAAAAAGGTAGGAACAGTGATCCCCTTCTCCAGTTGATCCTCAAAGGTCTGCCGATTTGCTTCCATCTGGCGCTCGAGCTGGGTGATATCGACTTCATTGGCTCCCGGTCTATTGGGTAAAAGTATCAAACTATGTAAAAGAACGCCGCCTAAACACAAAACCATGACTAACCGATTTTTTTTATTCCGCCACATATAAGTGACTGTTTCACTCATTATCTGTCTTATCATATAATCGCCCTTTATTGTTTTTATAACTCATTTGTTTAATCATTTTATCATATAAACACAACAAATAAAGGTTATTTATCATTTTAATTTAATCTTCAAGTATCAATAAAGTGATTTCTACTTTATTACTCAAGGGGCACTGGTCCACCAATAGTGTTTCGGTGTATCTCTTTTTTAATTAAAAGGTTTATCCTCGTCTGCTGACGAGGATTTCATTTTGAGCGTGTCTACGTTTTTTTAGTTTTTGAGTCAAGTTGAGTAGCGCAACATGTTTAATCGTACTCTTTTGATCGTCTTTTGACTACTCAGAAGGATTTTATTTTGGGTTAGTTGATATGGGTGATATATCGACCTACTCACAAGAGTTTTACTTTGAGTTGTACCATATCATTGCTCTATCTACCAAAACTCCTCGTATAAATACCAGGTATCACAAGCGTTATGCTCTGATCCTTCCAAAGGTTCACTCAACTTTTTAAATCCATATTTTTCGTAGAGGTTGTTTGCTGTATCAAGGGCAGCGAATGTATCGATATAGCAGGCTCCATAATTTTCTTCCGCAAATTCCAGCGCCTTTTTCATCAATAAATGCCCGTATCCCTTCCCCTGTTCCTGATCACTGATATAAAGTTTCTGCAGTTCCCCCACTGTTTCACTTTGACCAAATGAACCGATCCCGCCTCCTCCAATGACTTTTCCTTCTTTATCAAGAACCCAGTAAGCATGGTTCGGTTTTTGGTAATAATCATAGAGCGAAAACAAATATGGATCGTAGTAAGCTGTCCCCGGTAAATTCAAACCTCTCTTTTCTAGCGATTCTTGAACGATTTCTCCCACTGCATGATTGTCTCTCTTCTCGATAGGTCTCAATTTAACCATCTCATTCTCCCCCTTATTTCTTGAAGTATAGCGGTTACTTTATTTTCCTTCAATATTATAGAGTATATGGTTGCATAATTATGAATAGAGTTTGTTATACTTATGAAGTAGAAGAAGGAGGATGGTAGAATATGATACGTTTTGATAATGTCACAAAGCGTTACGATGGTAAAGCTGTCGTTTCTGATTTCAATCTTGAAATCAATGAAGGCGAATTTTTTGTCCTTATTGGTCCAAGTGGAAGCGGCAAAACAACAACGCTTAAAATGATCAACAAATTGATTCTTTTATCAGAAGGATATTTATATATCGAGAATGAAAAAATAAGTGAATACGACATACAGGAACTTCGGTGGAACATTGGCTATGTCCTGCAGCAGATCGCTCTTTTCCCGAATATGACTGTTGAAGAAAATATAACGGTCGTGCCTGAAATGATGAAATGGTCTAAAAAAGATATGAAAGATCGTGTCACAGAACTGCTTTCCAGTGTTGGTTTGGATCCTGAAACTTACCGTAATCGTTATGCGGCCGAACTGTCAGGAGGAGAACAGCAGCGCGTGGGTGTGATTCGTGCATTGGCTGCTAATCCCGATATTATTCTGATGGATGAACCATTTGGCGCTTTAGATCCGATCACACGCAACAGCCTGCAGCAGGATGTTATGAAATTGCAGCGTCAATTCAAAAAGACTGTTGTTTTTGTGACACATGATATGCAGGAAGCGATACAGCTTGGTGACCGTATTTGTGTGATGAATAAAGGAAAAATCGAACAAGTTGGCACAGCTGAGGAGATACTCAAATATCCAGCAAATGATTTTGTTAAAGAATTCCTTCGTACCGGCTTACCTCACTATGATGGTGAAAAGACGGTTCAGACTCTTCTGGATAAAGGATTCTATTCAACTGAAGCGGACAGTTACGGTGACACAGTATCTATCGAAATGGATTTAGATGACCTGACGCTTTCGCTGGCACGTTTTAATACGGTCAAGGTTAAATCAGCGCAAGAACCAGTTTATATAAACAGGGAACACCTGATATACTATTACGCTGATGACATCCATGGTAAAACGACAAAAAGAAAAGAGGTTGACGCATGAGTGTCCTGTTGGAAACACTACAAGACAGACAGCAAGACTTGTGGATCGCTTTGATCGAACACATGCAATTGTCATTTATCTCACTGTTCATTGCAGTGCTTATTGCTGTCCCTTTAGGTATCTTTTTAATGAGTCATAAAAAAATTGCGGAACCAATCATTCAAGTGACAGCTATTTTTCAGACGATTCCTTCTCTTGCAATCTTAGGACTTTTGATTCCTCTGGTTGGAATAGGATTTGTTCCGGCAATCACAGCTCTGATCGTTTATGCCCTGCTCCCAATTCTCAGAAATACATACACCGGGTTAACGGGTATCGATCCTTCACTTAATGAAGCCGCCGATGCGATGGGCATGAATAAATCGCGGAAGTTGATAAAAGTTCAGCTCCCTTTAGCTTTACCCGTAATCATGGCAGGTATAAGAACGGCTACTGTCCTGATCATTGGTACTGCAACAGTTGCTGCACTGATTGGTGCCGGGGGTTTGGGAAGTCTGATCCTTTTAGGGATCGACCGCGGAAACAACGCTTTGATTATTTTAGGCGCTGTTCCTGCAGCTTTACTCGCAATTCTTTTTGACCGTCTGCTCAGTTATCTTCAGCATACGTCGTTCAAAAAAACTGCTATTATTTTAGGCTCGGCAATCCTTGTTATCGGTGGGGTGCTTATCATTCCACTTTTCAATTCAGAAGATGACGATATAGTTATCTCTGGAAAGCTCGGCGCGGAACCTGAGATTTTGATGAATGTCTACAAACTTTTAATCGAACAGGAAACCGATCTTTCCGTTGAAGTGGAACCAAACTTAGGTAAAACGACTTTCGTTTTCAATGCATTAGGATCGGGAGAAATTGATATTTATACCGAATTTACCGGTACTGTTTTAGGAAATTTCTTTGACATCGTCCCAGAACCAGGAGTAGCTAAAGAAGATGTTTATGAAGAAGCCCGGGATAAATTGGCGGAAGAATATGACATGACCCTGCTTGATCCGATGGCTTTCAACAATACCTATGCCTTAGCTGTCACATCAGATTTTGCAGAAAAATACGATCTGGAAACAATCTCTGATTTGAAAGCCGTTGAAAATGAAGTCAGCGCCGGCTTCACGCTAGAATTCAATGACCGTGAAGATGGCTATCCTGGCATCCAGAAGATGTACGACCTGACCTTTGGCGAAGTGATCACGATGGAACCGCAACTCCGCTATGAAGCAACGGAACAAGGGGATGTCAATCTAATCGATGCCTATAGTACAGACAGTCAGATCGAAGTATACGATCTGGTTGTTTTGGAAGATGATATGGAACTATTCCCTCCTTATCAAGGTGCACCATTAATGAAAACAGAACTGATCGAAGAATATCCTGAAATCGAAGAAGCTTTCTCTGTATTGGATGGAGAAATCACAAGTGACCAGATGAGAGAAATGAATTATCAGGTAGACGTGGAGGATCGTCCAGCAGAAGAAGTGGCACGGGAGTTTTTGATCGAAGAAGGATTTATTGAAGAATAAGGGATATATTGGAATAGTGTAGTGAGATTAAAAGAAAGATGAAAAAGCAGTTCAGCCTGTTTAAATCAATGAACGGGATCTGAACTGCTTTTTTATATTTAAGGGGGTCTCAGTTGGTAACGATCTGATTACTGGAGCTTGGTTCGGTTGATGCTATTTTTGGAGTCTGGTGAATCAGCCGAAGTTGGCGATGTTCGGCACATTCGAGCAGCTTACTCTCTGATATCTGCCGAACTTGATAAAGGCTCACCAAACTTCTATTACTTTTGGATGATAACCTCAATTGGGAAAGCAGCTAGTGAAGCATCTTAAAATCAGCATTTCATTCTCACTTATTTACAATTCAATGATTATATAATTGTTCGTGTTTTAGTTATTATTAGCTTTTTAAAAGATAAATTATTCGTGTTTTTTATTTAAGATACTAACTATGCCTTAATAAAAAATAAAAATTTTTATTATATTTTGATTAGATTTTATTTCACTGTTTATATTTTTAATAATCAGTCAGTCAACACAATCTAATAAAATCAACAATTGAAGCGCTATATTTAATTACCTTATCTAACAGAACTTTTTCATCGAAATCTCATACTACAAAAAGGGATAAATTCCCTTTGACCCCTTCCGCTTGCTTTGATAGACTAGTCCTTAAAATCTCATACTGTTTCGACCTAAATTTAAAGGAGGACCTTCAATTATGACTCAATGGGAAACTAAATTTGTTAAAAAAGGACTAACATTTGACGATGTACTACTACTACCTCAAGAAAGTCATGTTTTGCCTAACGACGTGGATTTGAGCACAACACTCACTGATAAAGTAAAGCTCAAGATGCCGATCATAAGTGCCAGCATGGATACCGTGACCGATTCACGCATGGCCATAGCGATGGCACGTCAAGGTGGTCTTGGAATCATTCACAAAAATATGTCTATGGAAGAACAGGCAATGGAAGTCCGCAAAGTGAAACGTTCGGAAAATGGTGTCATCATCGACCCCTTTTACTTAACGCCTGATCACCTGATTTCCGACGCAGAAGCATTGATGTCACGTTACCGGATCAGTGGTGTGCCTCTAGTCAACACCATGGAAGACCGTGTTTTAGTCGGCATTTTAACTAACCGCGATCTGCGCTTTTTAACAGATTACACGCAAAAAATCAGTACAGAAATGACCAATGAAAATCTGATTACAGCTCCAGTCGGAACGTCTTTAGAAGAAGCGGAAAAGATCCTGCAAAAACATAAAATCGAGAAACTGCCTTTAGTGGATGAAAACGGTCGATTGAGTGGTCTGATCACTATTAAAGATATCGAAAAAGTCGTTCAATTCCCAAATGCTGCCAAAGATGAACACGGCCGATTACTCGTTGGTGCCGCCATTGGTGTGACCAGTGATTCCTTTGAACGAGCACAGGCACTCATAGATGCCGGCGTGGATGCGATCGTTATCGACACCGCACACGGACACAGTGCCGGTGTGATAAGAAAAATCAAGGAACTTCGCGAAACTTTTCCAGACGTCGCATTGATAGCTGGCAATGTTGCAACAGGTGAAGGAGCACGGGCTCTCTTTGAGACAGGCGTTGATGTTGTGAAAGTAGGTATCGGTCCAGGTTCTATCTGTACGACCCGTATCGTTGCTGGTGTGGGTGTGCCACAAATCACAGCTATATATGATGCAGCGACCGTTGCTAAAGAATTTAACAAGCCGATCATTGCAGACGGCGGAATCAAGTATTCTGGCGATGTCGTTAAAGCCTTGGCTGCTGGCGGGCACGCTGTCATGCTGGGAAGTCTCTTAGCCGGAACCGATGAATCGCCTGGCGAATTCGAACTCTTCCAGGGCCGTCGATTCAAGACATATAGAGGCATGGGCAGCTTAGGCTCCATGCAAAAAGGCTCGAGCGACCGTTATTTCCAGAACTCAGTTAACGAAGCCAATAAACTGGTCCCTGAAGGCATCGAAGGGCGTATCGAATACAAAGGCAGCCTTCAAGAAGTTATTTTCCAAATGCTTGGCGGACTACGCTCGGGCATGGGTTATGTTGGTGCCAAAGACATCACAGCTTTACGCGAAGAAACCCAGTTCGTTCAAATGAGTGGCGCGGGTCTTAAAGAGTCCCACCCACATGATGTACAGATCACAAAAGAAGCACCGAATTATACTACGCGTTAAAGTGTTACAGCTAAATCGAAAGGTGGAAACCACGTGACTTCAGTCATTGATACAACAACATTAGAGAAACTCGTCGTACTGGATTTCGGGAGCCAGTATAATCAGCTGATCACACGTCGCATCAGAGAATTTGGTGTGTACTCTGAACTCCTTCCTCATACAACAACGGCCGAAGAACTGAAAAAAATGAACGTCAAAGGCATTATCTTTTCCGGTGGCCCCATGAGTGTTTACGATAAGGGTGCTTTCTCAGTTGATCCAGAAATATTCAATCTAGGTATTCCGATTCTAGGAATTTGCTATGGTATGCAGCTTATGACGTATATGCTTGGCGGCGAAGTGAAACCGAGTGAAAATCGTGAATACGGTAAAGCTGAAATTTCAGTCACTGACCGTACGGCAGATTTATTTACATCTCTTGAAGCAGAAGAAAATGTCTGGATGAGTCATGGAGATTATGTGACATCTCCCCCAGAAGGCTTTACAATCACCGCATCCAATGATCACTGTCCGATCAGTGCCATAGAAAATAGCGACAAGAATTTTCATGCCGTGCAGTTCCATCCAGAAGTACGGCATACTGAACACGGTAATGAACTACTGCGTAACTTTGCCTTCAATGTCTGTGAGTGTTCCGGTAATTGGAGTATGCAGAACTTCATCGATATGGAAGTTGAAAAAATCAGAGACTTAGTCGGCGATAAAAAAGTACTGCTTGGCCTGTCTGGTGGTGTGGATTCCAGTGTGGTCGGTGTACTCTTAAATAAAGCCATTGGTGACCAGCTGACGTGTATCTTTGTCGATCACGGACTACTCCGTAAAAATGAAGGCGACCAGGTCATGGAAAGTTTGGAAGGGAAGTTTGGTCTGAATATCATTCGGGTCGATGCTAAAGATCGTTTTTTAAGAAAACTGGAAGGCATTTCTGATCCTGAACAAAAACGTAAAATTATCGGAAATGAATTTATTTATGTCTTCAATGATGAAGCAGCCAAACTCGACGGTATCGACTATCTCGCCCAAGGAACGCTTTATACCGATGTCATCGAAAGCGGCACTGCAACAGCTCAGACCATCAAGTCGCATCATAACGTCGGCGGACTACCAGAAGATATGACTTTTGAGCTGATCGAGCCCTTGAATACCTTATTTAAAGATGAAGTGCGTGAACTCGGGATAGAACTCAACATGCCTGAGTCCCTTGTCTGGCGCCAACCTTTCCCTGGACCAGGCCTTGGCATCCGGGTCATTGGTGAAATCACTGAAGATAAACTGAAAATCGTCAGAGAAAGCGACGCAATCTTACGTGACGAAATCAAAGAAGCTGGCTTAGACCGCGATATCTGGCAATACTTCACGGTCTTACCTGGATTCAAAAGTGTGGGGGTTATGGGTGACGCGAGAACGTATGACTATACGATTGGTATCCGCGCCATCACCTCAATCGACGGCATGACAGCAGACTTCGCCCGCATCCCATGGGACATCCTGCAGAAGATCTCGGTCCGTATCGTCAATGAAGTCGATCACGTCAACCGTATCGTGTACGACATAACGAGCAAGCCACCTTCCACAGTTGAGTGGGAGTAGTCGCAAATATAAGTTTATAAATCAGTAATTTTAAAGTTTTAAGATTCTATACCTTAGAAAAATTGAATATTTTTTCACACTAACACATTAAATAATGTCACGTGGATTATAATTAAATAAAACATTAGAAGCCCGCAGCTTAATTACAGCGGGCTTCTAATGTTTATAATTGAAATGTATTTAGAGATATTGATGTAACCACTCTGGCATATTTGAATCATCTAAAGTCCAAGATTCTTCAAGATTTTCATCTGTGTCCCAGATATTTTCATCACCATCAAAAAATTTTTGTCTGTGACACTTATATTTATTAACTTCGTTTTCTTCTAATCTATATTCATTCCAATAATAATTTTGCTTGCCGTAACCTTTCCATTCATTTGTAGTATAGATAACCATAAAAATCTCCTTTCACAAATTAGTATTTAGTATACAGTAACTTTAAATCTTTTTCGTTCTTAACTCTACTAATTCTATTTTATTTAAGAAAGAATTCATTAGAACTCGTATCATCAAACGTAAATCTACTATAGATTGTTCCGCTAATAAACTGATTTTATTCTTCACCTCTTAATTAAAAATCAATTCATATAATCAAAATCATAATTAAACATATTATCAATTAAGACAGAGACATCACAGTCTAATTAATGCGTTACTAATTAAAATTTATAAGTCAGGAGATAACTCTGTCCATAATTCTTTTCAGAAGATTTTTAAGCATTAGTTTTATAACTAATTCATTCTGTATCACTTAAATATGTTACCTCAAATATATCCCAGATGTTTTGAAACCCTTTTCATCGTTGTTATAATTTATTCTATCACAATAAATCAGTTATAGAAACAGAAATAGACTTTTATTGAATCTCTCGTAATTAGAATAATTCATAATAACAGTCTTAAGAAGGTATATCTATTAAACCTATTAGTAAAAAGATTTTTTTAAATCGTATTCTGGATTAAAAGAGACTATTAGAATTATATATAGGGAGTTAAGAAAAAATATTTTTTGGCCGTTTCCCCTGTACAATACTATCGTTGCAATGTATTTAAATTTTCCTAATTTTAGAACAACATAGAGATATATGCAATGCGTATCCAAAACAAAGCTTCAAAATGTCAGAAAAACTATATAGAAATAAGGCTACAATTTTTTCACAATTAAAAAGAGACATCCTCAAAAATGAGTGATGTCTCTTTTGTCTATCATACGTATTTTCTACCTGAACTTTAGTTTTACCGCTCAAAAATCAGCCAACCATCTCTAAAGTTAGAGTTTCAAAGAAAACTATAGTAGAATTATTTGTAAGAAGTTCTTTTGAATACGATGTATACTACTATAAAAATCGAGGAGAGGTTTTATGCTTATTCCTTTACTGATAACTTTGACGTTTGTAGCGATTCATTTGAGTACGACTTACTTGAAAGTTTTGAATCGAGTACCGAGAAGTAAATTCCTGTCTGTTGCTGGGGGTGTGGCGGTTTCTTATGCGCTTATTCGTATCCTTCCAGAGCTTAGTGAGAACCAGGAAACGATTGAAGAACTTTTGACCAATAACTTTTTACAATCTTTGGAAAGTCATATCTACGTTATTTCCCTTTTTGGGTTGACCGTGTTTTATGGGCTGGAACGCATGAGTAAACTCTCTAAAGACAAAAAAGAGGATACTGATCAAACTGCTCTAAAAAGTGTGTTTTGGATTCATCTCACTTCAACTGCTATTTATAATGCTGTGACTGGTTATTTACTGGTAAATAGAGAAAACGATTCTCTGGTTTCCTTGTTATTGTATGCGACTGCTATCGGCCTTCATTTCTTTGTTGTTGATCAAGGGTTAAGGGTACATTATAAGAGTGTATATGATAAATATGGAAGGTGGATCCTCTCGTTTGGGAGTGTCTTTGGATTCGTTTTAGGATACACACTTGAAATCAATCAATTCGTTGTATCAGCACTCTTTGCATTCCTGGCTGGTGGTATTATCTTGAATATCTTGAAAGAAGAATTGCCCGAACAGAGAAAAAGTAGTTTCACCGCCTTTGTCTCAGGCGTAGTGGGTTACAGCGTGCTGTTGCTGCTGACTTGATATTCCGTTAAGCCAGCGCAGCACTAAACTGTTTTGGTATCATTTTTATTGAACATACAAATGGCTACTGTTCAGGATACTGAATGCTGCGCAAGCGATCAGGATAGTCAGTAATGATTCCGTGTAATCCTAGAGTATTAACTTTTTCCAAATCTTTTTGTCCATTGACTGTCCATGTGTTTATTCCTATTCCATGTTCATTTGCAGCTCGTATTATTTCTTCAGTTAAATTGTTTGCCTTCAAATGCACATAATCCAAATCCATATCTTTGGCCACTTTTATGGCATTTTCATCGTAGTTTGAAAGCAGTAGCCCTGTTTTTATTCTGGGGGCTAAAATTTTCATCCGATTCAGACTGTTTTCCAGAAAAGAAGAAATAATTACCTGCTCACCCACTTTATATGTTTGAATAATTTCTGCCACACGAAGTTCCAGCTGGTAATTCTTTTTGATACTTTTCAGCTCAATATTCGTTATGATCGGTTTGTCTTTTGCCCATTTCAGATATTCTGTAAGTGTCGGGATATAATCATGGTCCGTTTCGTTTGGCAGTGAGTTGCTGATCAGTGGATACCTCTCGAGCTCTTCAAGTTTGTGTTCATGAATCGTCCCTTTCTCCCCCGTCATTCTGTTCAATTTTGCATCGTGAAAAATAACGACTTTTCCATCTTCTGAAAGACGGACATCCAATTCTATCCCATCAGCTCCCGCCTCGTAAGCTTTTTTGAATGCCTGCATTGTATTTTCTGTATATAAACCACTGAATCCTCTGTGCGCGATATTCAAACTTCTCATGTTACTCCCACCCTTCTAGTCACTTGCACTATATCAAAAATACGGTTCGATTTCACTCTATTTCGATAGAAGTTTTCTCCTTTTAAAGCTGCTTAAGCAAACGAATCAATCGTGGACTGTGACCATAACTTTTCTAATAAAATAAATAATTATTATTAACGGATTTGATTTAATCTTTCCGCTTATTTTGTTTTTAAATTTTAACTTTATTGAGTTTTGATGTATGTTCGGCTGCTTCTATGAATGCAGTGGCTCGAATCTGCCGAACTTAGACTTCTTCGGCTCGTTCAAACTTCTTCAGTTCAATTTCACGCCGAACCTGAAGCATGTTCGGCCGGTTCTATGATTGCAGCGCCTCGAATCTGCCGAACTTGGGCATCTTCGGCTGATTCAAACTTCGTCAGTTCAATTTCACGCCGAACCTGGAGCATGTTCGGCCGGTTCTATGATTGCAGCGCCTCGAATCTGCCGAACTTGGACTTTTTCGGCTCATTCTTCCTTCGTCTTCTTAATTTCACGCCGAATTATAGCTTTACTAAACTACAGACTCAATCTTGTAGCTCAGAACATGTTAAAAAACTCTTGATTCATCTTAAGGAGATAAATCAAGAGTTATAAATTATTTATTTTATTTGCGTGGTTTTAAATCTTCAACGGAATCAATGTCCATATAAGCAGGTACAACTATACCATTTGAAACGCCTGTCATATTTGGTCCGAGATCTTCAAATTGGCCTTCAAATTGTTCATAGTAAGCGCCAAAACTTGTCGGTAGCCAAGGTGAGAGACTGGCATCTCCTTCATCTTCTGAAATCGCCTGGAACATCACGACTGGATCGACATTAGTGATATCCACTTCATAGCCCAAGTCCTCTAAAACGATGGCCATGACGTTGGATGAAGCACGTTCAGTATCCCAAGGTGTTGAAATCAGATGGAACGGTTCGCCATCAACGGTTTCGCTGCCTTCTGTCCATTCTGAAACTTTGTCGCCATTCTCATCGACCCAGTTTTGAGCAGCTTCTTCGAAAGGAATTTCCTGGGCTTCAAGCATGACTTCTTCCATATCTTCCTTGTCCCAGCTGAATCGGTCCATAATTTCGTATGCATTCGGTTTATCTTCTTCTAATCCTTGACGGACGATTGTCTTGATGGTTTCTTCTTCTCCTAAGGAATTTTTAGGATCATCTAATATTTTTAAATCATGTTCCGCAAAAATATAATGAGGACTCCAGCCTGTAACAATGATCGGCTCTTCATTTTCAATAGCACGATCAAGCGCTGTGATCATTCCTGCCGTGGAACTTTTATTTACTTCCCAGCCCTCTAAATTATCATAATCGTTGATCATATCGAGAGTTAATTCTGTTATACCTGACCCTGCTTCGATACCTGTGAAAGTATAATCGACAGCTTCCGAGAGGTTATCAGCCTCATCTTTCGTTTCGTCTCCTGATTCACATCCAAACAAAATGAAAGAGATAGGTAACACAGTTAATAATCTACGATATTTCGACTTCTTCATTTTTTACCTCCTAATAATATCGCATGTAATAAGTTCAATAAAAAAGCTTCATATTGAGTCATTTTTCATTTTGAATAATGTTAACTTACACATGCACAAGCATGATGTTAACACATATAAATTCTGCATTCAAACGATATACCTGATTGAACAAAAATGATTTTATACAAGCAAAAAAAGCCGCAAACAAGAAGTTTATACCCTTTGATAAGAATAATGTCGGCTAGAGTCTTTTCTCAGTGTCATGCACCGTCCGAAAGTTTTCAAATTGTTTCACCTTTTCAATGTGGTATACTACATGTGCAACCACAAACGATTACACGCTACATATAACTATACTCTCGACGTGATGGAGGTATCTATGAAAATTACTGTATTTGCAAAGGACGTCCCAGGTGTATTTACAGGTTATAATATTAAAATCAATGACTCTCGTTTCATTAATGTTGATTTAGGGGAAGAGAAAACAGTAGAGATCCCAGCAGAAACAGCTAAGATTCGAGTCAAAAAGTTAGGCGGCAGAAGCAATCAGCTGCGAGTTGAAAACGGGGATTATATCAAAATCAGTCTGTCCGAATGGTATATTTTGAAAATCATGAGTTATTTGCTTTTCACCTATGTACTGATTTACTTCGGTCTCATGGGTACGGGTGTTTATTATACGCTAAACATCATACTCCTTGTCATTCTATTTGGCTATTTTGACACTTTCAAATTAACCAAAGTCAAAGATCCTCAGCTAAAATAATTCATAAAGCACTTCTTGCGATTACTGAAACTTTTTAAAAGTTGAATGCGCATCATTTCGATAATCCTTTCTATAACTAAACTCATTGCACTGGTTTAATAATATAAGTACATAAATGGAGGTATCGGTATGACAGTCCGATTAAAGCGAAGCACGAGTACAGTTGGGGGCTTCATTAAGTATAAAGTCAGAGTGAATGGTGAAAAAACTGCAAAAATCACTCAAGGTGAAACGAAAGATATTGAGCTTACAAAAGAAAATTCTGTGATTCAAATAAAACAGTTGAATGGTAAAAGCAACACATTGACAGTGAATGATGGAGATACCGTTGAGATAAGTAATGGTCCCTTTGTTTTCTTTGGATTTATTCTTGGTTTGATTTTAGTCCCTATAGCAACCAGTCTTACTGGGCTGACACGGTGGAGCAGTCTCTTCATTGTCTTCATTATTTATCTAATTACACTCCAACTCTTTGACTCCTTTAAGTTAAAGAAACTGAATGGAACCTCTACTTTGACCAAATAAGTATCCATCAGTTTTCGCTGCAAGTAAAAAGTGATTCAGCGTATTTATTATCATTAAATTAGTCCCCGTTTAAACTTGCAATCTAAGTATACGGGGACTTTCTTATGTTCCCCAAACTGTAATGTTGTTATGACTAAGCATTGAAAAGTTTATATCAGCTCTTTCGTCAGCGTCACGCACGGTTCGCCGTCTTCTTCGTAAACATCCGAGGTTATGGTGTAACCTAGCTTTTCATAAAACTTAGCCGCTGAAAGTTCTCCATGTATGACTGATTTGCTGCAGCCCTTGCTTCTTCCTAACTTTTCCAGTTCTTTGACGACGACTTCTCCCAGTCCTTTTTTTCGGTATTCTTTGAGTACCGCGATTCTTCCAGGCCGTATCGTTTCCGAATCGACTTGGTTATGCCGTCCCGTCGCCACAGGCTTCTCGTCATCGTAAATGACTACATAAACCGTTTCGTCCTGATCAAGGGAATCAAATTCATCTTTCAAAGAAATATTCCGTTCAATGACAAATACCTGCATCCTCACATACAAAGCAGCCGCCTGGTTCCAATTTTCACTTCCAACAAGTATATCCACTCTTCATCCCCCTTTTATGAAGTATTTTATTAAGAGACTTCTGCAAAAACTGTATTCCTTTTTCAAATAGTATATCATAGAGATAGAAGGATTTACTTCGTTAACATAGTAATTAATAAAAACGATAAGAGGGATAGTATGAGAAATATAAAAATGACGATCGAATATGATGGATATCGCTACCTGGGCTGGCAGCGCCTGGGTGACTCGCCTAAGACGATCCAAGGGAAAATCGAGCACGTCCTTTCTCAGCTGCTTGGAACAGAAATCGAGATCGTGGGTTCCGGACGCACAGATGCCGGCACGCATGCTCGGGGACAAATCGCTAATTTCAAGACAGAATCAGATATGGATCTTTCAGACATCCAGGAAGTTCTGATCAAGAACCTTCCGCAAGACATTATCGTTAAAAAACTGGAGGAAGTGCCTGAACGTTTTCATTCGCGCTACCATGCCAAGGGTAAACAGTACAGCTATTATATCTGGAACCAGGATATTCCATCGGCGTTTGAACGTAACTATAGCTTTCATTACCCTGAAAATTTAGATATAGAAAAGATGCAAAGGGCTGCGGAAAAACTAACTGGACGGCACGATTTCCTCGGTTTTTCAGCGCTTAGAAAGTCAAAAAAGTCGACTGTTCGTACTTTGGAAAAAATTTCAATTGAACAAGAAGGAGATTTGCTGCACTTTACCTTTGTCGGCGAAGGATTCTTGCATAAAATGGTACGGATTTTAACTGGCACCTTGCTGGAAATCGGTACCGGTACGTTAGAGTTGGATGACATTGAAGTGGTATTTAAAAGCGGCAAAAGACGTGACGCCGGTATGACCGTCCCTGCTCAAGGCTTGTTTTTGGATGAAGTGTATTACGATTAAAATTTTTGATTGTTATTTAGATTTACAATCAAATGGTGAAATGTAAGAGCACATTATGTATATACTGTGTATACTTAACCTTTTAGTATATATTATGTTATATTAAATCTACAGAATAATAGAAAGGGGAAACAACTATGCTTAGCAAAGAAAGCATCAATAATGTAGGTCCTTACAAAATCAGAAAGTCAGGCAACAGTGATATCACGACTGTGCCAAAGGACGTAAAGGAAGCGTTAAACCTTGAAACAGGAGACCAAATTGAATACATCATCGATTCGAGAGGAATTGTTATATTAAAAAAGAAAACAGAAAAGCAGGACATGGATGTTCTTATAGAAGAAAGTGTGGAACAATATCATGTTTTATTAGAAGAGCTTGTTGAAAAATGATAAACTATCTTTTATCTTAAAATATTATAAAAAATAAACGGTTACCATACATCATTTCCAACAAAGGCAGGCATAGATTTTATCCTCCAGATGACAACATCGAATGAACCTTTTGAAAAACTAAAAAAGGATACTGTAGATTATTTAAGGAATAGTGGTTATGTTAGTAAAGGCTAAAACTACTATTTAATAAATTCAGGCTATCTTTTTAAAGATAGCCTTTATAGTTATCATTATGTATGATATAATTTACATTAAGTTAGATAAAAATGACTGAACGGAGAATATTTATGGCCAAAAACTTAAAACTTAAGGCGGCCAGAGCCAGACTGGATCTATCTCAACAGAACCTGGCTGATATGGTGGATGTCACGCGTCAGACAATAAGCGCCATTGAACGTGGTGACTATAATCCCACCATTAATCTATGTATACGTATTTGTAAGGCATTAAACGTCACACTTAACGACTTGTTCTGGGAGGGAAAGTAATATGGATGGTTTCGACGAATATCAGAAATTAATACGCTATCAATACGGTACTTATTCTTTTATACTTTTATCAGTACTCACTTTCGTAAATTATTTCTTGAGTTTTATTTTTGAAATACAATGGGCTGAAACGAAAGAACTAGAATTTATACTGTTAGCATTTGGTACAGCGGTATATTTTGTAGCCATGAGTGTTTATAAAGGGGCTTATTTCCGAAAAAAACAAAGGCCTAAGGTAAATGTCTTCTTATTTACTTTGATAGGCTTGGCTCATATCTATCTTTCGATTTCTTATTCTACACCAATCATATTAGAAGGCTATGTCACCTTCAATAGTATTACACTAGTACCTGGTTTGCTTTTTATTTCTATCCCTCTTGCTTATCTTACAAGAGTAGCTGTTGAAAAAAGAAATGATGTATAAAACACTTAGAAAGTCAAAAAGTAAACTTTTTATTTCAGGAGGACACTTTAATGAATCAATTTGATGAATATCAGAAATTAATACGTTATAAGTTTGGTACTTATTCCTTTGTACTACTAGCAGTACTCATTTTTCTAAATTATTTCCTAACTTTTATTTTTGAAATTCAGTGGGCTGAAACGAAAGAACTAGAATTTATGTTAATCGCATTTATTTCAGTATTATACCTTACAGCCATGAGTGTGTATAAAGGAGCCTATTTCAAAAAAAGTATAAACCTGTTGTATATGTATCTATTTTTTCACTGGTAGGCTTGCTTAATATCTATATTTCTGTTTCTTCTTCTACACCACTTATTAAAAATGGGCAGATTACATTTAATAGTATTACGCTGGTAAGTGGCTTATTTCTGATTACTATACCCCTCGCTTACCTTACAAGAATAATCGTTGAAAAAAGAAAAGAAGCAGAATAATTTGACCATAAATAATTTTTTTTGGAGTATAAATAGGATAAATCAATCAATTTAGCAACTCGTTCAAAAGCAGAAAAATAAACTGGAGGAGAATATTATGACTGAATCGATTTTAGCTATCACCGGACCTACGTCGGGAATCGGACGTGCGGCCGTTAAAGAACTCGTAAATGACTTTGACCGGATACTTCTGCTGGCTCGCAATATGGAAAAGGCAGCTTATTTGAAACAGGAACTGCTTGAGTTGAATCCTGAGGCAAATCTTGGAATCATCGAGTGTGATTTAAGTGTTTTGGATTCTGTGAAACAGGCTGCAGAAAATATCAAGAACAAAGTTAACCACATCGACTGTCTAGTAAACAACGCCGGTATCGTATCGACAACGCACAAAAAAAGCGCAGATGGATACGAATTAATGATGGCGACCAATTACATCGGGCCTTTTTTCCTTACTCATGAACTGTTGCCATTGGTTATGAAAAGTGAACAAAAGCAAGTCGTGGTTGTAACTTCCGGTGCGTATAAGTTTGCACCTATGAAAAAGCCGTTTTTCAAACCGAAACGCTTCAATGCTATTTCAGGATACGGACGATCAAAACTTGGGATACTCTATCTGGCTCAGGAATTGCATGAGTTTTATTCAAGAAAAGGTCTGCGAACAACGGCTGTTCATCCTGGGGCTGTTTCCACAAATTTAGGCAAAGACAATGTAAGTAGAAAAGTTGCTGATGCTATTTTCGCTCTCTTGGATCCTTTTTTCGTCAGTGTAGAAGAAGGCAGCCAATCTGTAATCAAAGCCGTCAGGCAACCTGAGAAATACGCTGGTTTTTATTCCAATCAAGGTGAGATTGCGGCAGTCAAGCAATACGGTAGTGACTTCAAAATGCGTCGTGAATTTATTGATGCAACTTTAGAAGAACTGGATCTAAAAGCCCTTTGATTTTGTATCACTATCCGTTTTTCCCCACAGTTATATACAAGAGACCCCTTACTGTTAACAACTATAGTAAGGGGTTCTTTATTTTTACGCTTATTTTTTAAAGCAATTCGTTCTGGCTCCCAGTTTGTTTCAGAGTATGAATCATTTTCTTATAGAAGATTTCCATCTCCAAAAGTTTCACTTCATGATTATTTGTACCTGAATGACTGAACAGCCTTTATTTATTAGACATCCATAGTTTGATTAAGCTAAAATAAGATTACAAATAAAAGACTTTCTATTCTCAGGAGGAATCTTATGCTGCAGTTAAAAGAAATTATCCAGGATGCGTCCCGCCTGTTCGTGGGCGATGCTGTCCCAGATCAATACTATCAGGATACGTATGTGAAAAATATCAAACCGGTGTATGCCGTTGCTTTACCAAAAACACATAAAGAAGTCCAAGAACTCGTCCGCTTTGCCAATGAGAAAGATTTGGTGATCATCGCTCGGGGGGCCGGGACGGGCGTCGCTGGTTCTCAAGTGCCGATCCAGGGCAACGAATTGATCATCGATGTCCACTTGATGGACAAGATTGTTGAATTGGACGAAGACACTTTAACTCTGACCGTCGAACCAGGTGTGCTGATCGGTGACCTTCATGATTATGTTGAAAATAAAGGCTATTTCTACCCGCCTGATCCTGCTTCTAAGCATTCAACGATCGGTGGGAATGTGGCAACCAATGCCGGGGGCCTTCGTGCAGTTAAATACGGTACGACCCGGGATTATGTAAGAGAAATGACTGTCGTCCTACCTGACGGCGAGGAAATGACCTTAGGAAGCTTGAACATTAAGAGCAGTTCAGGTTATGATTTGAAAGATTTGTTTATTGGTTCTGAAGGAACTTTAGGTATCACGACCCGTATTCGTTTGAAACTTATTCCTCTGCCTAAAGCCAATGTCACGATCCTTCAAGCCTTCGAAACAGCGCAAAAGGCAACCGAAGCGACTCTGGAGATTTTAAAAAGTGGCGTGGATCCTTCAGGCATCGAACTTTTTGAACGGTCTGCACTGCATTATGCTGAAGAAAATCTAGGTTACCCTTTAAAATCACAAGTCGGTCAGGCGTATCTCATGATCAGCCTGGACGGAAACGATCAAAAAGAACTAGACGGACGCATTGATATTGTGCAGTCTGTAACGAGCGACCTGACGCTGGAGAGTCATGCATTGAATGCTGAGGAAGCGGAGAAAAACTGGGCACTGCGCGATAATATCCTGCTTGGTTTAACTAAATTTACCGAGTTTGAACTTTTAGATGAAGTGGTGCCGATCAATAAATTTGCGGAACTCATTGAATCAACGAAAGCAATGCAGGAAAAACATGGATTGAATGTACTGAATTTCGGCCATGCCGGGGACGGAAATGTTCATACGCTTCTTATGAAAGATGATTTGACAGAGGAAGAATGGACGGAAAAACGGGCTGCCCTGCTCAAAGATCTTTATCAGAAAGTGGATGAATTGGGTGGACTGCCTTCTGCCGAACATGGTATCGGTATCGTTAAAAAGGAATACATGGGCCGAATGACTCAAACTATCAACCTCGATTATATGAGAAAAATAAAACGTGTCTTTGATCCGGACAACCGATTGAACCCAGATAAAGTCTTTTAATAATAAAGCACCCAAACCGCTTTAGTGGTTTGGGAGCTTTCGTGTTTACTTATATAAAGGAATGCGTTTGGTTAACTCACGCACAGCTTTTTTAATTTCAGCCAATCTTTCATCGTCGTCTTTATTTTCCAGCGTATCGATGATCAGTTTGGCGACTTGTTTGCTTTGTTCCTCTTTAAACCCGCGCGTAGTGATCGCAGGTGTGCCTACTCGAATACCACTGGTTTTGAATGGACTGAGTGTTTCAAATGGAATCGTATTTTTATTTACCGTTATGCCAACTTTGTCCAGCAAGGTTTCTGCCTGTTTTCCATTCATCCCAAAGTCTGTGACTTCGATCAGCAGCAGATGATTGTCGGTTCCCCCGCTGATGAGGCGTCCTTTGGAATCACGGAATACTTCGGCCATTGCTTTCGTGTTTGCCTTGATTTGTTTTGTATAGCTTTTAAACTCCGGTTGAAGAGCTTCTTTAAATGCGACCGCTTTTGCGGCGATCACATGTTCAAGCGGGCCGCCTTGAGTTCCTGGAAAAATAGCACTGTTCAATTTCTTAGCGTATTTTTCTTTAGCCAGTATCAGTCCGCCGCGAGGACCACGCAGGGTTTTATGCGTCGTACTTGTGATCACATCAGCATATGGGACAGGATCGGGATGTTCGCCTGTCGCGATAAGCCCTGCGATATGCGCCATATCGACCATCAGTAACGCACCGACTTCATCTGCGATTTCGCGGAATTTAGCGAAGTCGATTGGTCTTGGATAGGCGCTGTAACCGGTAATAATCATTTTAGGCTGATGTTTTAAAGCCAACTCCCTGACCTGGTCAAAATCAATTGTTTCTGTTTCTTTGTCAACGCCGTATGGGATAACATTGTATAATTTACCACTAAAGTTTACCGGAGAGCCGTGGGTCAAATGCCCGCCATGAGTCAAGTCCATCCCCATATAGGTATCTCCCGGTTCGAGAAAAGCCTGGAAAACAGCGGCATTGGCTTGTGAGCCTGAATGCGGCTGAACATTTGCATACTCGGCGCCGAATAATTCTTTCACACGATCGATGGCCAAGTTTTCGATCACATCAACGAATTCACATCCACCGTAATATCGTTTTCCCGGGTATCCTTCTGCATATTTATTTGTCAAAATACTGCCTTGTGCATCCATAACACCTTGTGAAACAAAGTTTTCCGAAGCGATCAGTTCAATGTTTTCTTCCTGACGCTTTTTTTCCTTCTCGATCGTTTCAAATATTTCTTTATCATAAATCCTTTGAATCATTAGCCATCTTCTCCTTCATTCTTCTTACTCTACTAATTATAGTACAATTTAATTCAATTACACAGTTATTCTAAAAAATTGAATCTTTTTAGTCTCGTGTTCTTAATTTCGAATCTTTTCTGAGATCGCTTCGCGAAAATATTTTGGATAACTGGGCATATTTTTTGGAAAGTTACTTTCAGCTTCTGCGAAAGAAATCGAGTCATCCGATTCGACTGAAAAATAAACCAATCCCTTTCTTTCCTGAGAATCCGACCATTTCAGTGTGCCACTATCTTGATTGATTGCGACATCTTCAATGACAAGTGTAATGTTTTCTTCATTTTCATGGGCAGCGAGCCATTTGTCTTCAATCGAAGAGCGCTCCTCTTCCCGCAATGCCAAGCGTTCATTGGATGTTTCCAAACGTGTCTGAAACAGCATTACAACGAAAGCCCCTACAATAATTAAGGCAGCTAATCCCCCGATGACAATACTGATATAAGCAAAAAACTTTTTCATTAACTCTAGTGCCTCCATTAAATAGTTGAAAGTTTAATCTGTATGTCTTTTTATTTTATCACTAATTATAGATTAATCCTATTCAATCCTATTCAGTTAGTTTCATTTGTTCATTTAATGTAATAAATTGTTACAATCCATTAAAAAGTGAATCACTAATATCATTATTAAACTCTTTATTATCAATATCCAAAGACATTGTCTAAATAAAAAAAGGAGCTTCCGGCTTAGGTTGCTCCTTTTGCTTGTATTCTGTTTAAAATAAGTTAAAACTCAAGTAATGTTCCTATATTATTTTTAACAGCCGCTTCGTATATGCGTTGTGCTGTTACTATATCCAAAACGGCATTTCCGGTTGTGTTAAAGAATGTAATTTCCTTTTCTGATTCTCTCCCTGGGGCTTCTTTATTAATTAAGTCACCCAGTTCACCCGTAACGTCTTCTAAATTAAACATTCCCTTTTCAACAGCTTGAGTGAAATTACCACTTTCCACAAGGGCATCTTTTGTGTCACAGTATACTTTACCTGCATTTTGTAAAATCGCCGCATCGATCTCGGCCATTTCAGGAGTGAAGGATCCTACGCCGTTTATATGAGCACCGGATTTCACCCATTCGTTCTCAAATGTTTTGACTGGTGAAGTCGTCACTGATGTAATGACATCAGATTTACGAATTGCTTTTTCAATATCAGACACAGCCTCGATCGTCGTGCCATATTTTTCACCATAAAGAGAAGTCATTGTCTTGGCAAATGCTTCAGCGCGTTCAAAATCAATATCGAAAACATATACAGTTTTAATTGGACGTACCGCTAGTACAGCCTCAAGTTGTGTCTCAGCTTGTCCTCCAGTACCCACTAATGTAAAGACAGAACTATCTTCACGTGCTAGTAAGTCAGTCGCAGCACCAGCTACAGCTCCTGTACGCAGTCGAGTTAAATATGTCCCATCCATTATCGAACAGACTTGACCTGTTTCAGTGTCAACCAAAACCATCGTTGCCGGGACACTTGTCAACCCTTTTTCAATATTTTTAGGGTAGACGCTGACTATTTTAACACCCAAAGCATGAGCTTTTGCTGCATATCCAGGCATGTAGAGACTTCTGCCCTCTTCTTCTGGAACATCTAGATTGATACGTAAAGGAATATCAACTTCTTCTGCGGAATAAAGAGAAAGTGCATCTTTATCTGCTTGAATAGCTTCTTTCATTTCAAATACTTGTTTCATTTCTTTTTCTTTTAAAACTCTCATTTCCATAATTTAATTCCCTTCCTTTTATGAACTCATTAAAATTTTTAAGCGTCTTTCAAATTAGCTGCTTTTTCTTTACGCAAATCATGGATCATCGAAATAACACTATATAAAATAACGCCTAAAACGACCCACTGTAAGATGTTTGTGTTCAATCCTTTTACCAAAAATGCAGCCACTAAAACACCGATAACACCAAAAGTTGCAGAGAAAAGTGTGATTTTACGGGAATAAGAATTCAGTTTCACGAATTGAATACTTCCTACTGGTACGGAGAACGTGCAAGCACCCATCATGATTGGGAAAGCTACAGCCGGGTTTAAGCCAAATGCATACACAGTTGCCATTGTCAGTGCATAAGAACCAATACCGATGTTATTCAAAGCACCGTAAATCATTGATAAAACACCTAGCATGACCAAGCTGAATCCTTGAAGAGACGTTTTGGTCCCGCCAGAAGGATAGACGCCTAATTTACCAGCTAAAATAAGTCCTCCCGCGACGATCAAGCCGGCAATAACAAACTTCTTGATGGTGTTCTTAGGTAATTTCACTACGAAACGCGGACTGATATAAGCGCCGACTACTTGTGCTACGATAGGTATAAGTAGAGTAGCGATCCCCACTTCTATAGAAGAGATGTACGCAAGCGCCATAGCTGCAACCGGTACAACACAAGCCGTGTTTAAAGTACCAGGTAACTTCTTGTCTCCCACCCAATTAGCCTTAGGATATAAAGAAGCCCCGATAGCAAAATCCGAAATCCCAAAAGTTGAAAGAAAAAAGATAAAAAATTGCGATAGTGCCATAAGGATAGGATTACCGGGTTCATTTACTAATTCACTTCTATTCCGAGTGAAATCTTTCACAATTTGAAGTATAAAAGAACCATTTACTAAAACAATAAGTGTAAGAATGACAGTTAATAACATATTTATTCCTCCAATTTATATATAAATTATATTCTACATTGAAAATAAGTTGCGAAGACCCTTCATGTCCTCACCGTATTGATTTTTTATCTGTTCAGGAAAGTTGTCTATTAAACGCAGACAGTAAGCATCGTGGATGACATACTCACTCGCAAAAAAAGATAGAATCGGGTTTTTTGTATGAATCGCTTTAGGTTTCCCCTTGAATGGAACGGTCGCATATAAAACATCTGTCTTATCGGATACGATTGTAATCCATCTATGACCAATCTCGTTTAATTTATCTTGTTCAAAGCCATGAGCATAATAATTTGACAATGACGTTTTGTATTCTTTGTGACGATCATAAATAATAATGATAACATCGTCCAATTCTTGTTGTTTTTGTTTAATCAGAGTAGTTAGCTCGTCGTCCAATTCATCTACCCATATCTGAATTAGTAAACTAGACTTAGCTTCCGATACATGCATTTTTATTTTAGAGAGTATGCTTCGCCATTCCTCTAATTCCCATATTGTATGATTACTTTTTTCCATAGAAATTAAAGCACTTTCCTCTTTAAATGTGGACAACGTCTCTTTGAACGAACTTTCTAAGAGGGCAGATAGTTGTTCAGGAGAAATCGCCTGATATAAAGAAGAATTTTCAGCTGTGCTTTGTTCGACAACTCCTTGTGAGACAAGTGTTTCTAAAATGCGATAGATTTTAGAACGCGGGACACCAGAAACTTTGCTGAGTTTATAACCGGTGCAAGAACCATTTTGCAGCAAAGCTATATACACTTTAGATTCATATTCTGTAAATTTCAATTTCTTTAAAACGTTTACTAAACTTTCCACATTAAGATCCTTTCTATAAGTTATTTGTCCTGAGCTCTTAGGAAAAATACTTTTAAAAGTTTAGGCGATACCATCAGTAGCTCCTAATAATTCATAGTATATTCCGATACTCTTAAAGAGTCAATAGTAAAAGTGAAATATTGCACATTTTTTTATTTTTGAATTACATATTTTTACCTTGATTTTATTTTTTATGGAGATTTTTCTTAATTGTAGTTAATTGTGACTAATAGCTAATAAAGCTCAAAATAAAACACCTCCTGCTAACTATAGCAAGAGGTGTTAGTATTAATCTAAAAGCCTCAACGTTTTGATCCGTTTTTCTAAATACTCAGCGTCATTTAATAAAACATACGTCATTATGTCCATTATAAAATGTGTAGCGAACTGACTGTTTACAAATTTTTCATTTTGAATTATTGATTTCTGTGATGTAAACAATACAACATCGGCGTATTGTATCAATGGTGTATAGTTATGATTCGTTATAGCATAAACTGAAATATTTAAACTATTGGCTAATTCACTTGTCTTCAAAATAGCCGGTGTTTTCCCTGAATTTGAAAGGACTATAAGAACATCATCTTCATGGAGCAGAGACGTTCGCATCAACATCATATGTGGATCTGTTAAGGCATCTGCGGTGATTCCCATTCGTGTCAATCGATACTTGAACTCAAGTGCTGTAAGACCAGAATTTCCGATACCACAAATTAATACTTGTCTGGCTTTTTTTATCCCTTTAACGACTGCTGAAACATCTTTTAAATCAAGCAGTTCCGAAGCGGATTTTGTTAACTGACTATAGTAGTTGGCTATTATATCTGTAACAGTACTTTCATTATTTATAGTATCAGTGATATCTTCACGGGATATCATTGCCTTGAACTCTCCAAAGCTGCTATAACCTAATTTATTAATTAATCGCGAAACTGATGCGTTGGACGACTCAGTTTTCTCGGAAATATCACTTATCCCCATTTTATCGATATCAGTTTTATGATTTTTAATAAAATCTGCTATTTTTTTTTCTGTGGTAGACAGCAATTCTTCACTTTGCATCAATCTATTTACAAAAACAAAATCATTCATTTCATCTCTCCTGCCATAATTGAGTGTCAAAGTAAAACGTTTATACTCTCTTTTCTCCTCAGTCATCTTTCTCAATTTAATGTTCATTATAACATTACCTATTTATTTTTTTCTAGATAGATATTTTATTTTTACTTATCTATAAAAAGAGTACCTTCCACAGCAGTTAGACACTACAAGGAAAATACTCTTACTTTATATCAGTTGTCAGAAATTAGTTGTTCACTCGTTTAATGGAATCAATAAATTTTTTAGCTATAAGTTGTGGTCGTGTAATGGCACTACCAACGACAACTGAGTGGACACCAATTTCAAAGCATCGTTTCGCTTTTTCGGGTGTATCTATTTTTCCTTCAGCAATCACCGGCACAGATACTTTTGCCACGATTTCTTTTAAACGCTCGAAATCATTATCTGCTATGTTATAACCTGCGGATTCTTCAGTGTAGCCCATAAGCGTTGTTGATACACAGTCAAATCCAATTTTTTCAGCTGATAGCACTTCTTCAACAGTGGATGCATCTGCCATTAGTGGTATCGATGGATACTCCTCTCTGATTTGCTGAACAAATGCTTCCAGTGATACCCCATGTGGACGCATACGATCTGTAGCATCCAGTGCAATCATATCGCAGCCAGATTCAGCTAGTTCATCTATTTCTTTCATTGTTGCTGTAATGAATACTTCTGAATCATCGTAATCTCTTTTCACAATACCTATCACAGGTAAATCAGTGGTTTGTTTAATAGCTAAAATATCTTCCTTGGAATTAGCTCTAATCCCCGATGCCCCAGCCTGATCTGCTGCTGCTGCCATTCGTCCCATTATGAAGGAGCTGTGCAGCGGTTCGTCCTCAAGAGCTTGACACGATACGACAAGTCCTGATTTTATTTTATTTAACATTTCTATTCTCCTAACACTTCTTCAATTTCATTTTTAATGACAGATACTTGTGGTCCGTATATAACTTGGACGCCATTCCCTTTTTTGACAAGGCCTTTACTACCCGTCTTTTTAAGTTCAGATTCATTCACTTGTTCCGAATCGCTTACTGTTACTCTTAAACGTGTTGCACAATTGTCTACATCTACAAGATTTCCAGTCCCGCCTAACGCAGCTATTATTGATTTAGCGCGTTCTGAACCTTGATTTGCAGCGACAGCTTCCATTTTCTCTTCTCTTCCGGGTGTTTTGAAATTGAATTTTTTAATTAAAAAAGTAAAAGTGAAGTAGTAAAGGAAGAACCAGGCAATCCCAATCAAAACGACAATGATCCAGTTGGTACGTTCATTTCCTTGCAAAACACCAAACAACATGAAATCAATAAATCCACCTGAGAAAGTTTGACCGATAGTAATTTCAAAAATATGAGCCAGCATAAATGCTAATCCGTCAAATACTGCATGAACAACATACAAAGCAGGCGCTATAAATAAGAAGGAAAATTCAATCGGTTCAGTGATACCCGTCAAGAATGATGTTAAAGCGGCAGAAAGCATTAAGCCTCCGACGATCTTTTTATTTTCAGGTTTTGCTGTACGGTATATTGCTAGTGCCGCACCAATCAGACCGAACATCATAGTTATAAATCGGCCAGACATGAAACGTGATGTTCCAATAAAGAACTCTTGAGTTGCAGGTTCAGCTAGTTGAGCAAAGAATATATTTTGCGTTCCTTGAACGACATCTCCGGCAATTTCCATTGTTCCGCCTAGAGCCGTCTGCCAGAAAGGTAAATAGAAAATATGATGTAATCCCAAAGGTCCAAGCATACGTAAAATAAAGCCATATATAAATGTTCCAATATAACCCGTTGCATTGACTAGTTCTCCGAGATTAGAGATAAATCCTTGGAAGAATGGCCAGACAAAGTACATAATTGCTCCTACAACAATAGCTGCTATTGACGTAACGATCGGTATAAAACGTGAGCCTCCAAAAAACCCAAGAAACTGAGGTAACTCGATCTTGTTGTACCGATTAAGCAGCCACGCGGCGACGATACCGATGATAATTCCGCCAAACACGCCCATTTCGAGTGACTGAATACCAACTGTCATTCCTTGTCCCACTGCAGCTAGATTATCTGCCGCAAGTTCACCGGTAATGGTTAAAATCGACTGAATCGTCGCATGCATGACAAAATAACCGATCAAAGCTGCCAGTCCAGCCGTGCCTCTGTCTGATTTAGCCAACCCCACTGCTACACCGATTGCAAAAATTATCGGCAAGTTGGCAAAAACAATGGATCCTGCACCAGCCATTATCGTAAAGACAGCTTGTAACCAGGCAATATCAAGTATTGGATAAGCGTTTACAGTATTGGGATTAGAAAGGGCCCCTCCGATTCCCAGTAACAAACCTGCAGCTGGTAGTATCGCAATTGGTAGCATAAACGATTTACCAAACTGCTGTGCCTTTTCAAAATATTTACTCATTTTATCTCCTCCAAAAGTATTTTCATGTTCATTGTAAACTTTGAAAATATTTTCGTCAAGGGCTAATTTTTGAAAATATTTTTAATCCGCATTTTTATAATTGGAAATTCTTGAACTAATGGCTAAACGACACAGCTTATCTTTAAACAAATTGAAATTCTATTGTTTTTTTGAATAGCTACGTTGTATATCAAATTTATTAAATGAGAATTAAAATTTGGTGTTATGTCGTACCTATTAGTAAAAAGAAAACCTCGCAAAGAATATCATTGTTCAGCCATTGATAATAAGGCTTATTATAATAATCTTTCGTAATAGTGTTATATACAAAATAAAACGATCCTCTTCTCACAGTTTTTACCGCTGTTTGAAGAGAATCGTTCTTGGTTTTATATAATTTTTTTATGCCTCTGCTTCTCCTGCAATGACAGCTATTTCAACGAGTGCGCCCGCTGGTAATGCAGCGACTTCATAGGCGATGCGTGCGGGGTAAGGTTCTTTGAAGAATTCTGAATAGACATCGTTCATCTCTTTGAAATTATTGATGTCACTTAACAAAACCGTTACTTTCAATACGTCTGATAGGTCGAGTCCTTCTTCAGCTAAGATGTATTCAACGTTTTTTAGTGACTGTCTGGTCTGTCCTGCTGCAGTGGTTTCTGTGATCTTTCCAGCTTCTGCATCGATTGGAAGCTGGCCTGAAAGATGAACAGTGTTTCCAAATTTAACCGCCTGAGAATACGGTCCAATAGCTGCAGGGGCTTTATCAGATTGCACAATGCGTTTTTCCTTTTCTGTCATAATGATGTCTCCTTTTATTTTAAATTATTTATTTTATTTAAGCCTGTACGTAAGCCTGGCTTCCTGATGCGTTCTTTTCAACAATGATGTGTGACTGGATACGTGTTTTAAGTTCCTCTACGTGTGAGATGATGCCCACCAGACGTCCACGCTCGTGAAGGTCAAGGAGGGTTTGAATGGCGTTATCCAAAGAGTCAGAATCCAGTGTACCGAATCCTTCGTCCACAAAGAGGGTATCGACGCTGACACCGCCATTTTGACTTTGGATCACATCGCTGAGTCCCAGCGCTAAAGCCAGTGAAGCTTTGAACGTTTCGCCACCAGACAAAGTACTGACACCCCGGGATTTTCCGGTATGGTGATCAAAGACATCGATATCCAGTCCCTGAGGCCCGGCTCCTTTAGCTTTTTCATTTTTTTTGTGCATTTCATAACGGTTGTTGGTCATCAGTGCTAGACGGATATTGGCGGCTTCCAGAATCTCTTCAAAATAAATCCCTAAAACATACCGTTCAAACGAAACATAATCGGTTTCTTTCGCGCCATTTGCCATGCGGGACAGTTCGCCGTATAACTGATAGTCTGCTTCGATGTGTTCACTTTGTTCTTGGTACTTTTTAATGGTCTCTTTTGCCGCCTGATTCTGACTGGCTATTTTGAGATAGGCATCGCGTGTTTGTTCCCACTCAGGTATCCCTGCTGCAATTTCAGATAAATGATTTTCATGTTCTTCTTTAGTTTGAATATCTTGAGCTTTTTCGAGAAAATCAGTGACTTCTTTTGATGCGCTGTTATGAACTGCACGCGCTTCTCCGTATACCTGAATCGCTTCCTGCATTTTTTTAACGCGTTCTTCTTCTAGTAATAACTCTTGATACTTTTCACCAAGTTCACTTGCTTTCAATTGTTCTTGGAAAATCCCGGTCAATTTCTCTTCTTTTTCATTCAGTTCTTTGATGCGTTTTCCAGTCAAGTTCCATTCTGTTTCAAAAGCAGCTAAAGTGTTTTTCAGTACATTTTGTTCTTCGCGAATGTTCTTTTCTAGTTTCTCTACTTCTCTGATTCTTTTTTCTTTTGTCTTAATGAGGTCTGAAACCTGTTCTTTGGATTCGAAAGTCAATTTCTCTTCAAGTTCAGTAATTTCACGAATAATTTCTTCCATGCGCGTTCTTGTATTTTCTATTGTTGCCTTATTTTTGGACAAGGCTTCTGCCATTTCCCGCTCCTGTTTTTCCAAGTCACTCAACTGCTCAGTATACATCGCTTCCTGTTTGACATCTTTTTCTTTCTTCTCATTTTCCGTCTGCAAAGCAGTGATTGTTTGAGCTAAGGCTTCAGTCTGTTCCTTGATGGCTTCTTTTTCAGCTTCTGCATCGGTGGGTGCGAGACCCAAGGCTTCGCTGCGTTTATTTACCTGATCAGCGAGATGTTCTGACTGGGTCACCAATCGGTTGAACAGTGACTCTGCAGCTTCCTTCTCCTTTTTCAGCTCAGCGACCTGTTCTTTAGTCACATCTTCTGGCTGAGCATGCGCTTTTTCAGGATGATCAACGGAACCACACACCGGACAGGGCTCGCCTTCTTCAAGTTCTCCGGCCAGAACTACGGAAAGTTGACTAAAGTAAGCCGATTGCGCTGACTGCCAGTTTTCTCTTATTTCTTTTAGTCTGCGTTTAGCTTGCTGGAAATCTTTCTTTAATTTCACACCCTGTTCGCGCCACTGACAGATTTCTTTGAGTGCACCGAAGCGCTGGTTCAGTTGAGACTGCTCTTCTTTTTTTATGCCCAATGCTTTATAATCGTCCGTCAGTTCTTCGCGTATTTTGGTAATCTGGGTTAATTTTTCTTTCACTTTTTCAAGGTTTCCCTTTAATTCTTTTTGATGTTCAGTCAGCGACTCAGTTTGAGTCTGCATTTCTTTTTCCTCTTTTTCCAATGCAGACAGACGTACCTTTTTTTCTTTAATGGTTTCGTAATGCTTCAGTTCGTCCTTGAGACGTTGGATTTCCTTTCTCACTTCATCAAGCTTGGCATAGTCTTTTGAAGCAGTCTGATAGCGTTCCTCTACATTTGCCAGATCGATTTTTATCTGCTTGATTTTTTCAGTCAGTTCTAAAACCCGTATTTGATTCGTTTCTTTTTCTTCATGCGTTTCTTTTACATTACTCTGCGCCTGAGCTAACGCTTCAGCTTTTTTGTGCTGATCCAGTTGCGTTTTATACTGAGCTACTGTCTTTTCTTTTTCGTCAAGCCTTGCTTTTTCTTCGCTGAGCTTCTCTTTTTTCTCAAGCATTTCAAGCAATTTCGTCTGCCTGATTTTTTCTTCTTGAAGCTGCATCACTTTTGCTTTAGCTGTTTTCAGTTTTTCATTCTCGTTATTTAAAAGCTGTTCAAGTTCATTTAGAACCGTTTTTACATCAAACTGTTCAATGGCTTTTTCCAAGGCATCATTTTCTTCTGAATCGATGCGTTTGAAAGTTTCCTGCAGCGCCAATTCGTATCCTTTTCGTTGATCCGAAAGGTCTTTTGCTTTCTTCTTCAATTCTTCCTGGAAACGTTCATAGATATCTGTTTCGAATATATTCCGGAAAATCTCTTCTTTCTGGCGGCTGTTGGACTCCAGCATTTTTTTGAAGGCACCTTGAGGAAGCATGACGATTTGGCGAAACTGATCATAGGTTAAACCGATCAACTCTTGTATTTTCTGGTTCGCTTCTGCAATTTTTGTCGTGACGCTCTTTCCCTGGTGAAATTCTACACTGGATTTGACTTGTTTGGTCTTTGTACGTGTTCCCGGACCTGTCTGTTCGGGCTCGCGTCGAACTTTATAGGTGTTTTTACCCAGTTCAAACTCCAGCTCTACGTAACACAAGTCTAAATCTGTGGCGTGGTCGGATTTGAACGAATCTTTTCCGCGTGTATCGCCACTTGCCGAGTCAAACAGTGCATAAGCGATCGCATCAAAAATCGTTGTTTTTCCTGCACCCGTAGGCCCACTGATCAGAAAGAGAGAAGACTGATTGAATTCAGTAAAGTCGATGGTCACTGTATCCTTATATGGACCAAAGGCATTCATGATTAATTTTAGCGGACGCATTTACTTCTCTCCTTTCAGTGCTTGATTCCAGGTTTTCTGGATCGCTTCAGATTGATTGTCATCCAGTGGTTCCTGCTTATATTCAAAATAGAAATCGCCAAACAGATCCAGTAAACTTCTTTTCCCAAGTGCTTCCTGTTTTGTGTTTTGAATCCATTCCTGACGTGTTTTTTGTGCAGTGTATTCAAGTCCCATTGCATAAGGATAGCGTCGGCGCAGTTGATTCATCGCATCCATGACATAATTTTTGTCTTCCAGCTCAAAAAAGATGTAGTCTCTGGATTCCCCCTGCATCAAGTCCTCAAAAGTCCCCTTCAAAACTCTCATGTCTCTTTCCGGCTTGACCTCAATCATTTCAACCTTGAAAGTGTCTTTATTTATATCTAAAAGCACATGTTGTTTCTTGTGCCGGGTTTCTGATTTTGAGTACTTCAACGGCGAACCGCTATAGCGTACACGTTGGGATTTCACTTTTTGTGCTTTGTGGAGATGGCCTAAAGCCACATAGTCAAAATCATCGAACAGATTCACATCTACATATTCCGCCGTACCTATACTTAATGGTCGTTCTGAATCAGATGCCTCCACTGATTCCTTGACCCCATTCACGATATAACCGTGAGCAATCAGAATGTTGACCTCATCGGGATCCATTTCCGCTTTTATTGATTCGATTTGTGCACGTGTCGCATCCTGTAAGTCTTTGATAGTTTCGTCTTCAAGGATTTGTCTGATCGTTATGTGGTCGGCAAATGGAAGCAGGTAAAAGTTTACGTTATCGATCGTTACTTTTCGTACGTCTTTTTTTACGGTTCCTTCAATATAAAGTTGACTGCCCGCAAGAAGTTCAGAACCGTATTCCAGCCTTTCATTACTATCATGATTTCCTGCAATCGTTAATACTGAAACCCCCGCTTCTTTGATCAGCCGATTGAAGATATTGTTTGCCAAACTTACGGCTTCTTTTGGAGGAATTGCCCGGTCGTATAAGTCTCCTGCCATAATCAGAATATCAACATCTAGTTCTTTCACTTTATCAACTAAAGCGTTTAAAACTATTTCCTGATCCTCAAACATCGAAAATTCATTGACGATTTTTCCAATGTGCCAGTCTGCTGTATGTAATATCCGCATCGTCTTCCTCCTATGTCTTTCTAGTAGCTTTAGTATATCAAAATAAGTGCTTATTGTAATCAAAGTGGAAAACAATCGCCGTGCGATTGTTACCTTTTAAGATTTAGTATTGCTTTATCGAAGATCTTTTGTGCCCTTTATCCATTTTCACCTTGAGAAAGGGCACGCAATGAGTTTTATATACTGATATTTATTCTTTTTCTTTTAAAGACATTCAAATTTAAATCTCAAAATAAAAAACGCATAGTTTTATGCGTTTTTTCCTTATGCCTTTAATATAATCAAAGGTATTCAAAATAAGATAAAATAAAAAACTCCAAAAACATCGGAGTTTTTTATTTATATCTTTTACCTTCAGCTTATTTAAATATCATTTACCCGGTTCTTAGTATCTCCGGTTTGGATGACTTCCAGTGTCGAGTCCAATCCTATCGTCATAATATTTCTAACAGAAACATTCGTATAATAAGCAATATGCGGGGTATACATTATTTTATCATGGTCTAAAACAGCATTGAATACCTCATCATTGATTCCTGTTTCCCGATTATCCCGAGGAACATAGGAGCTTTCATTTTCATAGGTATCCAAAGCAGCACCAGCAAGTAATCCATCGTCCAATGCTTTGATCAATCCTTCAGTATCTACAATCGAGCCGCGAGCATTATTTATTAAATAAGCTGTAGGCTTGAATTGTTTAAACATGTCGTAGTTAAACTGGTGATGGTTATCATCTGTTGCAGGCATGTGCAGACTCACGACATCAGCCTGCTTGATAACCTCTTCAATGCTTTCTTTGTATTCCAGAAATTCTTTAGCTTCATCGTTAGGGTATATATCATACCCCAATACTTCAGCACCCATCGCATTAAAGAGTTTCGCTGCCGTACGGCCAATATGTCCCGTGCCGATAATACCTACTGTCATTTCTCCAAGTAAACGTCCTTGGATTTCTGGCTGCCAGCTGAAATCTCTTTCTTCTTTTCTTTCTTCGATCCGTCTTACTTTTCTAACTAGCATCAATGCTTGAGTCAAAGTAAATTCAGCAATCGATTCGGGTGAGTATACCGCGACATTACTCACTATAATATTGTTTTTAGTCGCTTCCTCTAGATCATAGACGTCATAACCCGCACTTCTTTGGGCAATTTGTCTGATACCGAGTGAGCGCAATGTCTCATAGACTCCATCAGGAAGAGGTTTGTTTTGACTCGTTGTTAGACCATCAAATCCTTCAGCTAAATGAATATTATCTGCGGACAATTGATTTTCGACGGTCTTAACTTCTACACCATGTTCCTTTTCCCACTTCTGTATTATGTCTAATTCTTCATCTCGAACGTGATAAGCAATAATTTTAGTCATTATACACCTTGCCTTTCTATGATCATACATTATTTCTGTAGAGACTCGTACGAACTGATTTCAAATTACGACAATATAAACAATCGTTACTCTTTAAAACATATTGTCATCTTTCATTCACATACTTTAGTTTAAATACTCTGTATAATGTAACAGAGAGAACACTTCTTTATTTTCTTTCCATATATAAAAATGTACCATAGGCTGCAAAAATCAAGTAAGGAGTAGATTTACATGGAAATGCGCCAACTTAAATATTTCATCGCTATTGTTGAAGCTAAGAGTTATTCAAGAGCAGCAGAAAGTCTTTTTGTTACACAACCCACACTCACTCTTTCCATGCAGAAACTTGAAAAGGAATTCGATATCAAACTATTCGATCAGTCTCCAAACGGTTTACAATTAACAGATTCTGGCATGTTCCTTTACGAAAATGGCATTGAAATCGTTCGTAATTTCGATTATCTCGTAAATCATATGCACAGTCAAAAACAACACACCAAAGAATCAATTCGCATTGGGTTGACTGTACTCTCTGCCATGCAATTTATGAAGCAGATTTCACAATTTATCGCAAATAATCAGAATGTCGAAGTCCGGCTCATTCAAAATGGCTCACATAAATTGCAGAAAATGCTTGCTGATGGTGAAATCGATTTCGGTATCCTTTCGTTTCCTTTAGTCGAGCCTTCCATTGAATTGCTTCCTTTAAAAAATACCAATATTGAAGGGTATAACGTTTCAGTCGTTATGCCGTCTTCAAATCATCTTTCTGACCGAGACTCTGTTTCGTTCAAAGATTTGAAAAATGAAACATTTATTTCATTGAGCAATGATTATATGCTTGGTAATTTAACCGAAGAACAAAGTTTTAAATTCGGCTTTAATGATCAGATCGTTTTTATAGAAGATGACTGGAAAGTCCTTTTACACAGCCTGGAAAATTTCAATGCTGTTGTTCTTCTGCCTTCAGAATTTAAAGAATATGATGATACACCCAACTTATCCTGGGTCCCGCTTGAGGACAGAAGCAATTACTATCCTATCGGCATTGCCAGACGTAAAGATATGATTGTTACGGATACCTATCATCAGTTTATCGAAGCGATAAAGAAAAATTAACTTTGAAAGTTATTTGCTGTTTCCTTATTGTTTATTACTCGTTCTCCGCCTTTAGCTAAAGCGATCAATTCGAATTCACCAGGATACCGCTTAACTGGTGCAACATAATTTATATAAGATTTTACTTGATTGAAGACGCGGTCACTGTGTGCCATCCCACCTGTCAAGCAGATATAATCAACGTCTCCTTTTAAAGTAGTCGACAGTGTTGCGATTGTTTTAGCTATTTGTAAAGACAAGGCAGAAATAACTTGTTCAGCATAATGATCGCCGGCTTCAATACGTTCTTCTATTTCCATTAAATCTTTTGTACCCAGTAAGGATTGTAAGCCCGCTTCGCTTCTCAATCTTCTTGACATATCTTTAACTGATGTTTCTTTCATTAAAGGAAGAAGCTCTTTTAAAGGTAGGCCGCCAGAACGTTCAGCGGAAAACATGATCTCGTCATCGGATACGAAGTCGACTATTTTCCCTTTTCTATGGGCACTTGCCGTACTTCCGCCTCCAAGATGGGCAACCACAATATTGCTTCGTTCATAGGTGGTATCATGATCTTCAGCGACTTTAATTGCGACGGCACGCATATTTAAATGATGGCCTATACTTTTTCTTTGCACTTCTTTTAAGCCTGTAATCCGTGCAATATCGATCATCTCGTCAACTGTTACGGGGTCATAAATATAAGCTTGTGCTTTCTCGGTTCCATATTTTTTCAATACGTTGTAGGCGATTTTAGCACCTAAGTTAGAGGCATGTTCAAGCACGGGATCGAATTCCAGTTTGTCAAGAAGTGCCTGGTCAATAATATATGCTCCTGATTTCACAGGCCCAACCAATCCTCCGCGTGAGACCACTGCATCTAATTTTTCTATGTTTTTTTCCTCTAACACTGACAGGATATCATTTAAACGGAATTCAAACTGATCAAAAAGTACATTGTATTTTTTTATTTCATCACCATTATATTTGATTTCTTTTGTCCATTCTTCTTGAGCGTCAACAAAGTAACCAAACTTTGTTGACGTTGCGCCCGGATTGATAACGATTATTTTCCCCATATGATTCCCTCACTTATCCATTTTCTTTTTGATTCATGACATGTTGTGCTAACAAAATTGACGCATATTTTTCGTCACTTGATGACGCACGGGACGTTAATATGATCGGCACAGTCGCTCCTATGATCAGTCCTGCCATTTCAGCGCCACCAAATAGTGTGAGTGATTTTGACAGTGAGTTTCCAGATACTATATCTGGGGTAACAATTATATCTGCGTCACCTTGAATTTTCCCTCTATAATTCTTTTCTTCGGCAATATCTGGTATCAAGGACAAATCCAGAGAAATGGGTCCTTCTACTACGTAATCGTCACTTCTCATCTCTTCTGTCAATTCACTTGCCCATACCGAGGCATTATTTTTTGACATGACATTTTCCGAAGCTGAAAGAATAGCTGCCTTTGGTTCTTTTACATCAATACTCTTCATCACTTCTACACCATGTTCGATGATTGTTTTAAGTTGCTCTTTATTTGGCTCGACAACCATTCCACCATCTGTGATAGCGACAAAACGGTTTAATTTTGGTACAAAGATAACAGCGACGTGCGATAATAGAGTACTTGAGCGAATTCCTGTTTCTTTATTGACAACCGGACGTAAAATGTCTCCCGTTCCAATAAACCCCTTCATCAAAGCATCCACTTTTTTATCTCGGGCAAGTTCTACCCCTTTTTCAGCTGCCTTTTTATCATCTGCCTGGTCGATAATTTCCACTTTTTCCAAATCAATGGATAGTTGTTTCAATAATCCTGTTAGTTTGCCTTCATCATCGATAAGTACAGGTTCTATAATATCTTCTTCTATTCCTCTTTTAATCGATTTCAAAACATCTTCGTTAGCTGCTTTCACCACAGCGATCTTTAATTTCTTGGAATCAACTGATTGACGAATTGACTGAAGGTTTGTAACCAATCCCATATTTCATCCCTGCTTTCTTATATAATTTCTGTTTATTTAATATCCAGTCGATAATCCTCAGGAGATACGATCGGCCATACTTTCATAAAGACATATTTTGATATAAATCCAAAAGTAATCGGTGCGACGACAAAAACTAGAATCGTAATTAGAATATTTGTAACAGTCCAGCCACTTTCAGTTAGATTCAAGTGATTGATTGGTCCTACTAGTCCACTGAATCCAAATCCTGCACTCATTGGTGTTCCTTGAATGTTGAATATTACAGCCAGTAATGCAGTCAACGCAGCGCTCGCTAAGATGGGAACCATTATCAATGGCTTTTTAACGACGTTCGGCATCTGTATTTTAGGCGAACCAATAAAGTGTGCAAGGTTTGTACCAATATCATTGACAGACCATCCCATGATCGCCAGTCCAAAACCTGTCGCTGTTATTCCTAAGTTGGCTGCTCCTGAACCTACTCCAGCCAAAGAAATAGCAACGGCTATACCCACGGATGTAATTGGTGAAACAATAAGTAGAGAGAAAATCATTCCAAGTAATACTGCCAAGACAATTGGCTGTAATGTTAATAACTGTTCAATACCTATACCAATGACTTCGGTGATTTTTGCGATATATGGAAGTGTGAAGTACCCGATTCCACCGGCTACAGCCAACACAACAGGTGGGATAACAATGATGGAATAGGCTTTCAAGCTTTTACCTAACAGCATCACAATCAGTACTCCTGCAGAAGCTGTGACACCCATATTGATGATATCTCCGGTTCCTGCCAGCACGATCGCTCCATCGATCATTTTAACTGCACCAGAACCGAACAAAGTAGCTAATCCTATGGACATCGATTGAATTGGCGTAAATTTAAAACTTTGTCCTATCAAGATACCACTCAGTAGTCCTATCATAGAATTAGACATAGATAATGCTGTGCCGAGATAAGCTAGCCAGGGAGCACTGTCGCTCAATGCTTTAACGATTTCTCCAAGCAATGCGCCTGAAATTAGTGCAATAACTGTACCTAAAGCGATACCATTTAAAACGTTCATAATAAATTTTTTTGCAGTCATATCTTTTTCCAATGTATTCACCCTCTTAAATTATTTTAAAGAAAGATAAACCAACAACCTTTATCTATTGTTGGTTTATTTTTCCGTTTGAGTCTATTGATGAGTTGGTTCACCTAGTAATATTTCACTTACATCTAAAATACCTTCTGATAATGAGGGATGACTGTGGATCGTTAATGAAACATCTTCAACCGTTAGCAGATTTTCAATGGCCAGTGCAATGTTATTGACCAACTCATCAACATTAGCACCTACTAATTGAGCTCCTACAATACGTTTTGAATCTGAATCCATGATCATTCTTATAAAACCATCCGTTTTGCCCATCGACAGAGCTCTGCCGTTGTTTCTGAAGTTATACGTTGCTTTTTCTGCTTTTATTCCTTGCTCTTTTGCCTGATCAAAAGTTAAACCGACAGTTGCGACTTCAGGAGACGTGTAGCAAACGGCTGGAATGGCCAGATAATCAATGGCTGCTCCTTCATTGCCGCTTATTTTATCCACGACCATTTTCGCTTCATAACTTGCTTTATGGGCTAAAGCAGGCCCTGGGACTACATCTCCAATAGCATAGATATGATCTGTCGTCGTCTGGCCAAACTCATTTATTTCGATATGGCCAGTGGTCGTTGTTTTTACCCCTGCCATTGACAAGGACAGTTCTTCTGTATTTGGTCTTCTTCCAACCATTACTGCAATTTTCTCTGTTTCAAGTTCACTTGTTTTGCCATCTTTTTCATAAGATAAAACAAGCTTGTCTTTATCTTTTTTATAAGAAGTGGCTTTAGCTTCCGTGATGATTTCTATATTTTTCTTTTTCGCAGCGTTTAATACTGGTTTTATTAAATCCTTTTCGAACCCATTCATGACTCTGTCCAGACTTTCAATGACGGTCACTTTGCTGCCTAAGTCAGAAAAAGCGAAGGCCAGTTCCATGCCAATATATCCACCACCTACAACCACTAAAGATTCAGGGAGTTCTTTTATATTCAGTAAACCCGTTGAATCCAATATATCTTCATTGAATTCAAATCCTGGAATTTCAATGGGTCTGCTTCCAGTTGCAATAATGACATTTTGAAACTCATAGCCATAATAGTCATCTCCATTTACAACAGAGATTCTGTTTTTCGAACTGAAATTGGCCGTTCCTTTGACTATTTTAACTTTATATTTTTTAAGGAGCGCTTCAATTCCTGAAGTGAGCTTGTTCACCACTTCCTTGTTTTTCCACTGTTGTGTTTTTTCAAAATCCAGTGTTGAACCTTCATATTTCAAACCAAAAGCGGTCTCATTTTGAGACTTATATGTGTCTTTTCCGACAGATATAAGGGCTTTAGAAGGAATACACCCGACATTAAGGCAGACGCCGCCGATTTCGTCTTTTTCTACGACAACAACGTCTTGCCCTTTTTGCGCTGCGTGGATCGCTGCGACATAGCCGCCAGGGCCAGATCCAATCACTACTGTGTCAACTTCTTCGACAAAGCTTCCAACAACCATTGTGTTTCATCATCCTTCCGATAATAGCAAGTTTGGATTATTCAAGTATTCTTTCAACAAGTTAATTGCTTCCTGGGCATAAACCCCGTCGACCACTCTATGGTCAAAGGCAAATGAAATTTTCAGTACAGGTTTGAGTACAGGATTTCCTTCCTCATCCGGTAAAAATTCATTTTCTATTCTACCCATGCCGACGATCGCCACTTCAGGCTGGTTTATAATAGGTGTAGACCATACTCCGCCAGTAGCTGCACCGCCTACATTTGTGACCGTCATCGAACCGTTACTCATTTCATCTTGTGTCAATTTTCCTTCATTTGCTTTTGCTGCCAGCTCATCTACTTTACTTGCTATTTCAAATAAGCTTAGTCGTTCAGCATCTTTGATCACTGGCACAACTAGTCCTTGCGGGGTATTTGCAGCGACACCAACGTTATAATACTGGTGATAGTAAATTTCCCCTTTATCCAAATTCATTGAAGCATTCAACTCAGGGAAACGCTTTAACACAGCGACTAATGCTTTGACGAAATAAGCTGTATACGTTAAGCGGATATCATTATTACCTGCAATCACCTTCATTTCATTACGATGATCAACAAGAGCTGAAACTTCTACTTTATCGAACACAGTGACATGCGGAGAAGTCATTTTACTATTGACCATAGCTTGTGAAATCGCACGTCTCATCGGTGTGATTTTCTCCACTCGGTCGGCTTTTGCTCCTTCAGATTCAGAAGGCTGATACGGTTTAACGTCAGATTTAGGCATGGAAACATTAGAACGCTCTTCGTCTTGAGACATTGTTTTTTCTTCTTTAACTGCTTCTGTTTTTTGAGCTTCTGGACTTTCCATAAAGCGGTCGATATCCTCGATCGTTACTTTGCCGTGATTTCCTGTGCCTTCTACCTGTGTTAAGTCGACATTATTATTTCGAGCGTAAATACGGACACGTGGGACGGCAAGTGTACGCCAGTCGTCTGAAACTTCTTTATTCTTACTTCCTGTTCCTGCGCTTTTAGTAGATGCGACAGTAGCGTCTGTTTCTTCTTCAGCTGTTTTTTCTTCAGCAACCAACACTTCTGCAGTCTCTTCTTTTTCTTCAGTACTACCCCCGTCTGAACCTTCCAGTTCGATCGTGGCTACTGGTTCGCCAACTTGTGCGAGTTCACCTACGTCATAGTGTTTCTTTTTTAAAATACCGCTTTTAGGACTAGGCAATTCGACAACAGCTTTGTCACTTTGCATTTCCAGTAAAACATCATCTTCTTTAATTTCATCGCCAACTTCAAAAAACCAGGCGACGATCTCACTTTCAACCGTTCCTTCACCAGCATCTGGTAGAATTACATCATACATTTGATTACCTCCTAGAACTTGATAGTTTCGTTTACTTTTTCAACAATAGCTTCCGGACCAGGTATCCATTCGTTCTCGATCTGTACAAATGGATAAACAGTATCTGGAGCAGTCACGCGAGAAACCGGTGCATCCAATTCCATAAAGCAGCGCTCGCCGATTTCTGACATCAGATTACCACCGACACCAGCAACTCTTTGAGATTCCTGAACGACTACTGCACGATGTGTTTTTCCGACTGATTTTCTAATGGTTTCCATATCGATAGGAGCAATGGTTCTCAAATCAATCACTTCTGCACTGATGCCTTCTTTTTCAAGCTTATCGGCAGCTTTCATTGATTCATGTACCATGAAACCGGAAGTGACAATGGTGACGTCTGTTCCTTCTCTAACGACAGCTGCTTTATCAAGCGGAACTGTGTAATATTCTTCAGGCACTTCACCTTTAACGGAACGATACAGTTTTAGATGTTCTAAAAAGATGACAGGGTCGTTCGATTCAATTGCTGACAATAACAGCCCTTTAGCATCATAAGGATTTGTGGGAACAACAACTCTTAGTCCCGGTATGCCTCCAAACAATCCCTCCATACTGTCCGAATGCAATTCAGGCGTTCCTACGCCGCCGCCAAAAGGTGTACGGATAGTAATAGGTAAGTTTCTTGTTCCGCCATAACGGTATCGGTATCTGGAAATTTGTCCCATTATCGGACTGATGGCTTCTGTACTGAATGCGCTGAACTGTAATTCAGGCAATGCTCGGAATCCTTCATGTCCAAGTCCTAAAGTCATGCCTAAAATACCAGATTCAGCTAAAGGCGTATCAAAGACACGACTTTTTCCGAATTCATCTTGTAGACCATCTGTTATTCTAAATACACCGCCATTTGGCCCAACATCTTGTCCAAAAATCATTGTGTTATCAAATTTGTTCAATGCATTTTTTAATGCATCCGTAATAGCTCCTGCAAATGTTAAATTAGCCATGTTTATCCCTGCTCCTTTGCTTTGTATTTTTCGATTTGTTCTTTAATATTCTGAGGTTTGACTTCATACATATTTTCAAGCAAGTCAACAATTTTCATTTCAGGTTCCTGATTCATTTTTTCAATTGCTTGTCGTGCTTCTTTTGTTACCTCTTTTTTGATTTCTTCTTCTCGACTTTCTTCCCATAAACCTTTTTCTACTAAATAAGTTCTCAAGCGAACGATTGGATCTTTTTTCTTCCACTCATTTAATTCTTCATCTGTACGGTATTTCTTAGGATCATCTGACATCGTATGCGGTCCAAAACGGTAAGTCAGTGTTTCAATCAAAACAGGTTTATTTTCTTTCAAAGCATATTCTCTTGCTTTTCGAGCTGCTGCATAGGTTGCGACTGGATCCATACCATCAACTTGAATGGAAGCAATTCCTGCTGCCACACCTTTTTGTGCCAGTGTTTCTGCGGCAGTCTGCTCATGAACGGGTACTGAAATGCCATAACCATTGTTTTGAACAACGACGATAAGTGGCACGCCAAATGCCCCTGCAAAGTTGATACCTTCGTAGAAATCACCTTCAGATGTAGCAGAATCACCGGTAAACGCTAAAACGACATTCTTTTCATTCTTGCGTTTCTTGGCAAAGGCCACTCCCATCGCATGGGTGATTCCACCTGCAACGACCACTTGAGGAACCATCATTGGGAAGTCTTTGTCATATTTATTACCCCCTACATGACCTCTATACCACATAAAGGCTTGATGCATTGGTAATCCGTGCTTGATAGATACGCCGATATCTCTATATCCCGGTACTAGGAAGTCGCCTTCTTCTAGTCCTTTTAATGTACCAAACTGACTTGCTTCTTGTCCTCCGGCAGTCGCGTAGTTCGCTAGTGCCCCTTGTCTGTTTAAAATAATCGTACGTTCATCCAAGGCTCTGCCCCAGACGATGTCTTCCATTAAAGCGACTAATTCATCATCACTAAATTCCTTCATTGTTTTTTCATCGACAACTTTTCCCTTTTCATCCAAAACCTGATACATTTTGAAGTTGTCCTTGTAACCTTCTACAAGTTTGTCAAAATTAAGCTTGCTTAATTTCTCTGCCATTTTCTCAAAACCTCCTGTTATTTGTAAACGTTTTCTACCAACAACTAAATCATAGCAAGAGTCTTAGTTTTATACCAATTAGTGTTTTTTATCTACTTATAAATTTATTTAATAACCTTTTAACACCAACGGAAACCGCTTACTTGTTTTGGAATGCTAATTTTATTTTCTTAATATTTTAATTGCTCTTTAATTTTCGATTTTGTTTTAACTTTCATGTGACCTTTTGATCGTCTTTATCCTTAGAAAGGGCACGCATTTTGCTTTTATGTTACCTTTTAGTCGGCTTTACCTTAGAAAGGGCATGTATTTTACTTTTGCGTTACCTTTTGCACTGCCTCACTCTCCGAAAGGGCGCGCATTTTGAGTTTGCGTTACCTTTTAATTGTCTTTACCCCTGAAAAAGGCATGCATTTTACTTTTGCCTGACCTTTTGCACTGCCTCACTCTCCGAAAGGGCACGCATTTTGATCCCTTTGGTGTTTTGTATTATTTTACCCGAAGAAAAGGGTATGTATTATGTTTTATCAGGAAGCTCTTAAACAAAACAAACCTATTAGTATTTGTAATTTATGATAATACTTACACTATTTTTTTTTGTATTATAATAAGCGACAGAAGGGTGGTTTTAATGTGAAAAAAATTTTAGTTTTAGGTGGAACTGGTTTTTTAGGTTATTACACGACTAAAGAACTGTTAAGTAAAGGCTACAAGGTCAAGGCGCTTTCTCTGCCTCCTATGCCAGATGAAAATTTATTCGCAGATACTAATGTTGAAAACATGCTGGCGAATGTCAACGAATTGAGTGACGAAGAAGTGCTTGATATCTTAAGCGATGTCGATGGTGTTATTTACGCGATCGGCGCGGATGAACGCATTGTTCCTGACGCACCGGCGTTCTCATTTTTCTATGAAGCCAATGTCCTGCCGACTCAGCGACTCGCTCGTTTGTCCGCAAAAGCAGGTGTCGAGAGCTTTGTGATTTTCGGTTCTTATTTTGCTGAATTTGCTGAAAGATTTACTGACGTTGACTTGAAGAGCGAACCTTATCCTGCCACACGTTTACTGCAGGAGCAGATCGGTTTTGCTGAAGGGGAAGGGAAAATGCGTGTAAGCAGTCTCCGTCTTCCTTATATATTTGGAACCATGCCTGGCCGTACGCCACTTTGGAAAATGTTTACAGATCAAATCAAAGGAAAAGACGTTTATCCTGTCCTAGGTGGTAGTACTGCTGCCGTAACTGTTAAACAAGTTGCTCAAGCTGCAGTGGGCGCTTTGGAGAAAGGCGAGCATCGCGGGACTTATCCACTTGGTGGGATCAATTTATCCCATAAAGAATTTGCTGATATGATGGTCGACGCGTTAGGGCAAAAAGATAAAACACAGGTGCCTGTCGTTGATCTGGAGACCGTGCTGCCTAGCTACAAGGCAATCGATGAAAAATCAGCTGCAGCTGGCAAAGAGCATGGCATGCATATGGTGATGAATGCGGATATGAATAGTCGTGATCTGTCTATTGATCCTAAAATCTCAATGGACCCCTTAGGTTATGAAGAAGATGACGTCTACGCCAGTATTGAAAAAACGCTTGAAGCCTGTGTAAAAGCTTCTGAATCTTAAACCCGAATAATTAGATTTGAATTCCTGCATCTACTTTTTCTTAAGTATGCATACAAAAAAACCTCGTCTGCAATGACTGTAGACGGGGCTTTTCTTCTTTATTATCATATAAAAAGGTTCTGTAAAACGATGCGTTTGATTTTGAAATATGGCCAGGAAGGGAGTTGAACCCTCACGAGCGTTGCGCTCACCAGATTCTGAGTCTGGCGTGTCTACCATTCCACCACCTAGCCGGAACATTCAACAGTATAGCACAACTCCACTCATTTGTTAATATTTTATTGTTGCTTCTGCTTATTTTTTCTGTTGTTTTTCTGTTTTTAAAAAAATTATGACTATATAATTTCTTTATTAAAAAAACAGATTTTCAAAGATTGTCGATAAAATACAACACGTCTAACCGCTCGACTTTTTGGATCGTCTCATAAAATCGACGATGTCTTTCCCATTTTCATCCCACTGCACCATTCGGTAGTAGGCATCATGATAAAAAATGAATGTATAATGATTTTTATAGGCATGTTTCATCCACTTCTCTTTGGCATAGACAGAATCCATCGGGTAATCATCATACGCCATGACCCATAAAGGATTCTGATGGGCAGTCGACGCCATAATATCAGCCATATGCATGAGCGTTTCTCCGTTCTGGTCCAGTTTCACTACCGCATGACCCTTACTGTGGCCGCCGGTATGATACATCGTGATCCCCGGAATGATTTCCCGCTCTTTTTTGAATGTTTCGACTTGTCCTTGAATGGCTTCCCAGTTCTTTTTCCAGTAAGAGCTTTTTGATCGGATATTCGGATGCCTCACTTCATCCCACTCTGTTTCAGTCATATATATCACCGCTTTAGGATAGGAAGAGACAAACACGCCGTCTTCTTCATGCGTCAGTCCTGAGGCATGATCAAAATGCATATGCGTCATGAGGACACCATCGATATCACTTTTAGTTAGTCCCAGCGTATTTAAGTTTTCATCTATATGAGACTCTTCCTTGACGCCAAAATTACGTTTCTGCTTTTCTGTGAGCTTGCCTTTACCGATGCCTGTATCGATCAGATAATTTTTCCCCTGATACTGAATAAGAATGGGCTCCGTTGCATGCGTAATTTGATTCTTTTCATTGGCAGGGTATTTTTTATACCATAAAGGTTTCGGTACCACGCCAAAAATGGCTCCCCCATCGAATGAAACAACGCCGCCATCTAACCAGTACAAGGTCATGTCGTGAAATATCAATTTATCCAAGTAATTCCCTCCAGTATCATTGTTAGATCTATCATAAAAAGGAATAGAGGCTTGTGAGAACACCACTATTCCTAAAAATGTATTCGTTTATTAACTTACCAGCTGGCAGAAAATAAAGTAAAGAACCCTATGACACCAAGCACGAATAACACGATTACTGCGATCAGTGACCAGTTATTTAACTTACGGGCCAAAGTGGCATCGACGCCGCCTTTTGTTGCTTGACCTGCTAAGTAAATACCCAATGGAAAAGCTAGGATAGTTAAACCCATCCATCCGGCAAATAAGCATACCCACGATAAGATATGAAAAAGATTCGCATTTTCAGACATCATTTCCCTCCTTTTTGACTTCTATCATTCATTATCATTTTTTTCATTGAACTTCTCCCGAGGCAAGTGCTAAACTTTTTTAATAATTTTTCATTTCGCTGATACCTTCTTCAAGGATTTCGATTTGACGGATCGTTTCTTCATCCTTCACGATTTTTTCCTTGCCGTTGACAATCGATTCATAAACCCCTTTGTAAATCCGGCTGTAGTCGCCTACTTCGGATACGACTTTCTCTTCATGGTAGTGTCCTTTGTCATCCATATAATAAAGCGTCCCGTAATGCTCTGGCAGATCGACACCAAAATCATTATTTACCGGCATGTAAAACAGCTTCAAGTGTTCTTCCTGACGGTCTTTCGTTTCTTTGATGAACGCCCCTTTTTTTCCATAGATTGCAAAGCTTGGACGGCCCTTCAAGCGGAAATAGCTTGATTTGACGCTTACTTTCAAATTGTTCGTATAATTGAAGTCCAAATCAAAGTAATCATTCATGCGTCCGTCGCCTAAAAGCTGGCGAACATCATAGTGGATGTCCACTGGATTGCCAAAGTATGATAGCACTTGATCCACTGTATGGCAGGCATGTGTGTACATAAAGCTGTTTAATTTATCAAACATTTCTGCGTTTTCAGGTACTTCAGGTCTGAAGTAATCAAAATGCATTTCAACTTCCAGTATGTCTCCTATTACGCCACTTTCGATCACTTTCTGAACTGTTAAAAAATCTGAGTCGAAACGGCGGTTCTGATAGCACTGGATAAATAGCCCTTTTTCCTCAGCCAAATCAAAAAGCTCTTTCGCTTCCTCCGATGTTTCCGCGAAAGGTTTCTCGACCAGAACGTGTTTATTGTTTAAAAGTGTCTCTTTTGCAAGTTCATAATGGCTTTCTGGCGGCGTGCAGATCACGACCAAGTCTATTTCTGAATCATTATAAATAGCCGTTTTATCTTTTACGTAATCAACTCCAGGAACTCTTTCCCATTCTTCATTGTGACCCGAACGGGCTTGAATCATTTTGATGTTTATCCCTTCGACTTGCGTTGAAAAAGGGATGTGGTAACGGTTCGTACTTTTCCCATCACCGATATAAGCAATATTCAACATGAATTTCCCTCCATTAAATAATCCTTTAATGATTTATTCGCTTGCACGTATCATTATTTTTTTAAATCATTCAAGTTAGTGGTTTCATTTCCATTGTATCTGTTATGCTCCTGTCCGTAAACTATATAGAGTGTTAATTTTAATTTTTATACTCCTTTTAGATCAACTAGCCATTGATTCAATTTAACTTTGACAAATAACCAGGAAATTGCTAAGATACATTCAAATGATCGTTTGAATGATAGGAGATAATAATGACTAAAGAGATGTGTAGCTGTACAATCTTACATAAAGAAAAAGTAGATGACGTAAAAGCTTCGCTTGATGGTGCTGACTTTTCTGATATTTTAACCTTGAGTAAATGCATCAATGATCCTTCAAGAATAAAAATCCTTTATGCATTGAAAGCTTGTGATGAAATGTGCGTCTGCGACCTTTCTGCGGTTCTTGAATCAAGCAATGCTTTGGCGTCACACCATTTGCGTTTCTTAAAGAAACATGGACTCGTCACGTCTCGAAAAGAAGGAAAAACAGTTTACTATTCACTTTTAAACCCATCAGTCTTGGACGTTCTTGATGCTTTTCAAACAATGAAAGAAATACCAGTATATCAATAATGATCAATCAAATTTAATAAGAAGGTGTATTTATGTCAACTAGTCATCCGCAGCATGAATGGCTGCTCGAAGGTCTCGACTGCGCCAACTGTGCCGATAAAGTCGAACGGGGTGTCGCTCTGGTTCCTGGTGTCACAGACAGTAAAGTCAACTTTATGACCACGACCCTAAGTTTTCGGGTAACTGCAGCAGATGAACATGATGTGTTAAAAAACGTGAAAGATAAGGTCCAGACTCTGGAACCGGATATCACTCTTTTAGAGAAAGCCAGTGGCAGACAAGTCAGTCTGGATAATGATGCAACTGTCCATACAGCTGTTAAAGAAGATGCGCTTGAAACAGCCAAATCCACAGACCGCTCTTCACGCTTTAAAGGACTTGAATCAAAAACAAAAACAACACTCGTGCGTTTGTTTTTCAGTCTAATTTTACTGCTTTCAGGTATGTTTATCCCTTTAAACGAAGGTCTGTCACTCGTTTTATTCATTGCCGCCTATCTAGCCGCAGGATATGATGTGGTCTGGCGTGCGATCAAAAACATCCTGCACGGACAGTTGTTTGATGAAAATTTCCTGATGACGATTGCGACATTCAGTGCTTTTTACATACAACAGTACCCTGAAGCTGTCGCAGTTATGGTTTTCTATCAGATCGGTGAAGTCTTTCAGGATATTGCCGTTACAAAATCCCGTCGTTCGATTTCTGACTTAATGGATATTCGACCGGATTATGCCAATTTAGTCAAAGGTGACACGGTAGACAAAGTGGCCCCTGAAACAGTACAGGCTGGTGATACCATTCTGATCCGTCCCGGCGAAAAAGTTCCTTTGGATGGAGAAGTCATTGAAGGAACTTCATCGATGGATACGTCTGTTTTGACCGGTGAATCTGTTCCAAGAAGCGTGAAACCAGGCGATACCGTGTTGAGCGGTTATATCAATAAAAATGCTCTACTGAAACTTGTTGTAGAAAAACCTTTTGCCGACTCTACTGTAAAGAAAATTCTAGACTTGGTACAAAATGCCAGTGGACGAAAAGCACCTACAGAACAATTTATAACAAAGTTTGCGCGCTATTATACTCCGATCGTAGTCATCGCTGCCGTCATGCTTGCAGTCATTCCGCCTTTACTTTTACCGGGCGCTACTTTCAATGAATGGATTTACAGAGCAAGTATTTTCCTTGTTATTTCCTGTCCTTGTGCGCTTGTTATCTCTATTCCTGTTGGATTCTTTGGCGGGATCGGTTCGGCTTCCAGAAAAGGGATCCTTGTAAAAGGAAGTAATTTCCTTGAAGCGTTGAACGATCTCAAATACATTGTTGTGGATAAAACCGGAACACTGACAAAGGGAAAGTTTGAATTGAATGAAATAAAACCAGCCAATGGATTTCAAGAAGCACAGCTCCTTGAGTCTGCTGCTTATGCAGAAGCCTATTCCACCCATCCCATTGCTGATTCGATCAGAGAACGGTACGATCAAACGATTCAAAAAGACAGGATCACTGCTGTTAATGAAATCCCAGGTCACGGAATCGAAGCTGAAATCTCTGGAGAAAGAGTTTTAGCTGGAAATGCTCGATTGATGGAAAGATTCTCTATCGATTATACTAAGGCACAAGACAGTGGCACGCTCGTTTATGTGGCAGTAAATGAAACATACATGGGGCATTTACTGATTTCTGACACAATCAAAGAGGACTCCGCTGAAGGAATTAAAAAACTTAAAAAATCAGGAATCGAGCATATCATTATGCTGACAGGTGATTCCAAAAAGATCGGTGAAGATGTTGCAGAAAAACTCGGCATCACTGAGGTTTATACTGAATTACTGCCTCACGAAAAAGTAGATGCTCTGGAAGATATCCTTTCAAGGAAAGAGAAAAATGAACGAGTGGCTTTCGTTGGTGATGGGATCAATGACACGCCGGTTCTCGCCCGCTCAGATATTGGCATCGCGATGGGGGGACTCGGTTCTGATGCAGCTATTGAAGCCGCCGATGTCGTCATTATGGATGATAAAATACCTAAAATCGCCAGTGCCTTAAAAGTCGCTAAAAACACACGAGGAATCGTCTGGCAAAATATCATCTTAGCTCTTGGAATAAAGGCTGTTTTTCTGATACTCGGAGCCTTTGGTATCGCAACACTATGGGAAGCCGTATTTGCTGACGTTGGCGTCACTGTGCTTGCCGTATTGAACGCTATGCGGATACTGAATAAATAACTAGCAGAGGAGTTAATCAAAAAACCCTGAGATGCACATGTCTCAGGGTTTTTCTCTGTTTATTTTTACTGTACTTTCACTGCTGTTTTTTAAACTCTTACGGAGTCATATTGTTCAGTAAGGTCTTTCTTGGCGGGTGTGGAACCAATCAGACGCAGACCATTCAATATGACGAGTATGGTCGAACCTTCGTGGAAAAGAACGGCCAGCGGCAAGCCGAGTACACCAAAGAGGTTCAAAACGATCAGTATAATGATCACACTGATTGAGAACACGACGTTTTGGAAAATGATTCTATTCAGCTTTTTACTTAGTTTATAGCTGTAAAAGAGTTTCAGCAGATCGTTTTTAACAACGACGACATCTGAAGATTCCATCGCAACGGACGACCCGCTACCCATGGCAATGCCAATATCCGCATTTGCTAAAGCCGGTGCATCATTGATTCCGTCACCGATCATCCCAACGATCTCGTCTTTATCCTGACTCTTTAAAACATAATCGATTTTGTTTTCCGGCAGCATCGACGCTTCATAATGATCAACACCAACTGTTTCTGCCACGTGTGTTGTTACTTCTTCATTGTCTCCGGTTAAAAGAGTGACTGAGATACCTTCCTTTTGAAAGCTAGCTACCGCTTCAGCAGATTGCGTACGGATCTGGTCGCTGAGCGAAAAGTACCCCACGACTTCATCCTCTTTAGCTACCAGAATGATCGTGTTCCCTTCCTGGAAGTATTTTTTATACTCGTCGTATTTATCGTAATTTTTAAAGGCTTCAGGCTTTCCAATAAAAAGCTTGCCTTTTTTGACGCCTGCGCCTGCTATTTCATTGACAGGTTCATCCTGATCAACCGTCGTTAAATCGGTCTCTTTGAAAGCATTAACGATTGCTTTTGCAATAGGATGACTGGACTGCTGCTCCATATAAACTACTTCTTTTAAACTTTCTTCTGGAATGTTGTAGTCGTTCACTATAAATTCGCCGTGCGTCAATGTCCCGGTTTTATCTGTATACAAGGTATCCATCGTGCTCAAGGCTTCCATTGCCGCGCCGCCTTTAAATAGGATGCCATTTTTAGCACCGTTACTAATTGCGCTCAGCGTTGCCGGTGTTGCTGAAGCCACAAGCGCACAAGGACTGGCTACAGTTAGAAAGACCATACCACGATAAAAAGATTCTTGAAATGAAATACCTATCACGCCGTATAGTACGAAAATAAAGATAGGAACGATGATCAACACAGAAATAACGTATTTACTTTCGATTCGATCAATGAATTTTGAGATACGAGAAGGTTTACTTTGGGCTTCTTCGACCATTCGAATGATATTTGAAAAAACCGTTTCATCATTTGTTTTATTCACTTCAAGATGAAAGGCATCATTTTCATTTATCGTGCCGGCAAAAACTTCATCATTTTTTTCTTTTTCGACAGGAACAGCTTCTCCGGTCAGTGCCGCTTCATTAACGACAGCCTTTCGGTCAATGATCCCGTCTATGGGTATTTGCGCCCCTTTTGCCACAACTACTATATCACCTATTTCTAGTTCCTCAGTCGGGACTGTAACGACTTCACCATTCTTTTTCAGGACTTGAGCGGTCTCTGGAACTTGAGCCATCAGTTCAGAAATGGCTGATGTTGATTTGCTGTTGGCATAGTCTTCCAGCACTTCAGCAGTAGCAAAAATCAAAAGCAGCGCCGCCCCCTCGGATTCATAATTTATAATTACAGCGCCCGCAGCTGCTAAAATCATGAGTAGATCGACATTTGGTGATTTGTCTTTGATCGTTTCTGTAATAGCATCCTTCGCTGCAAAAAAACCTAAAAAGAAAATCGCTGCATAAAACAATCCTGTGCTGTAAGGATTATCGACTGCGGTCAAGGCAAAGCCGATTGCTGTTAAAATAACGCCAATGGACAAGAATTGTCCTTGCTTGTTCTCCATTAAATAGTGTAACATTTTAACCCCTTCTTTCTTATTTTTGTTTTTACTATTATTTTTTGAAAGTGATTTAATCGTTATTTTATTCCCCCTTTTTGGTTTATCACTATAAAAAAGGGCATACCCGTAGGACAGAATTAACTGTCCCACAGATATGCCCTTTACAAACATACTCTGCTGCCGCAACAAAGTGCAGCCCGGCTGCATGTTCCCCTACGTGAGAGGTTCACCGCCTGTTCAGATCACAATGAATAAATCATTCTTTATTCAAAGCTTTCATATTTAATTTTAAAGTGACAAACTTAATTTTCAATCTTTTTGTGAACTCATCTACATAATAGCATCTTATTCTCTGCCGGTCAAGCAATCGATTGCAGAAGTATCATTATTATAGAAAAAACGAGCAGAAAAGAAAAATGGCCATCTTTCTTCCTTACCCTAGCCCATACTTATAGTTATTTTATACTTTTTTTTAGTTTTATTTAAAATACTCACTCATATGGTCCCGGTTTTTTGAGTTCGACATCTCGCTCTCAAAAGTGCAGACTCACTCGGGCAGCTGCTCCTGAGTTCGACATTTCGTCCTAAAAACTGCTTACTCACTGGGGTAACTGCACGTGAGTTCGACATTTCGCTACCAAAAATGCATACTCATCAAGGTACCTGCTCCTGAGTTCGACATTTCGTCCTAAAAACTGCTTACTCACTGAGGTACCTGTTCACGAGTTCGACATTTCACTCTCAAAACTGCATACTCGCCGAGGTAACTGCTTCTGAGTTCGACATTCCACTCTAAAAACTGCACACTCACTGAGGTACCTACTCACGAGTTCGACATCTCGATTCAAAAACTGCTTACTCACTGAGGTAACTGTTCACGAGTTCGACATCTCGCTCTCAAAAGTGCAGACTCACTCGGGCAGCTGCTCCTGAATTCGACATGTCACGTCAAACACCTATTACAGAAGTTATACATGTGCCGGGTTTAGTTTGGAAGTAGTAAAAGCATCCTGATAGGCAGGATGCTTTCCTTATTGATCTTAAGTTGTTTCGACTCTTACTGCTTGCTCGCGCGTGTCCGTTCTATGCAGGCGATACTTTAGCAGACGCATACCGTTGAATATCACGACTAGTATACTTCCTTCATGGACCAGCATACCAATGGACATGTTCATCCAGTCACTGAAGAAGACACTCGCTAAGAGAACAAGGACGACCCCAACAGCAATCACGATATTCTGAACCATATTGCTGACGGTTGCTTTGACTAATCCTAAAGCATGCGGTAGTCGACTGAAATCAGAGTTCATGAGAACGACATCTGATGTTTCAATAGCGACGTCTGTCCCGCTACCCATAGCGACTCCAATATCGGCCAATGCCAAGGATGGGCTGTCGTTCACTCCATCACCAACGAAAGCCACAATCTGTCCTTCTGTTTGAAGCTTTTCAATATAAGCCGACTTATCTTCCGGCAGCATGTGTCCATGTGCTTCAGTTAACCCAAGCTCTTCTGCGACTACGTCAACGGTGCCCTGGTTGTCTCCAGAAAGAACGACAAGGTTCTTCACGCCTAATTCTTTCAACTTCAACAGGTCTTGTTTCACACCTTGTCTGACCTGGTCCCTAATACCCATCAACACATAAAGAACACCATCAACAGCAGTCAGCACTAAAGAGTTCCCGTTTTTTTCCGCTTGTTTGATATCCTGTTTAGCTTTTGTACTTAATTCAATGCCTTCTTTATCCATTAAAGCGACGTTTCCTACAACGACGCGATGTCCGTCAACTTGCGCAACGATTCCGCCTCCCTTGACCACTTCTGTTTCAGATACTGGATAAAGTTTAGGTGCCTTTATTTCTTCAAGCACAGCTTTTGCCAGAGGATGATCCGATTCTTTTTCAACGCTAGCCAGATAATTCAAGGCTTCTTCTGCATACTCTCCATACATTTCTTTCCTGGCTAAACTTGGATTTCCGACAGTCAGAGTTCCTGTTTTATCAAAAACGATCGTATCCACACGGCTGAAGTCATGGATCACTTCACTTCCTTTTAAAAGTACCCCATGACGGGCACCATTGCCTATGCCAGAAACGTTAGACACTGGAACACCTATAACTAGTGCACCGGGACAGCCCAGAACTAAAATAGTAATAGCCAGTTCAATGTTCTGACTGATCAGCCAGACAACAAGCGACAGAACTAAAACGGCAGGTGTGTAGTATTTTGAAAACTTGTCGATAAAGCGTTCTGCTTCGGACTTGGAATCTTGTGCCTCTTCCACCAGTTCGATGATTTTTCCGAAAGTCGTTTCTTCTCCGACACGGTCCGCACGAATCTGAATGGTACCGTTCTCTAATATTGTTCCCGCGTAAACTTCTGATTCTTCAGTCTTTGTCACTGGAACGGATTCACCTGTGATACTGGCTTCGTTGATATAGCCTTCTCCTTTAAGAACCGTACCGTCTACGGGAACTTTTGCCCCTGTTTTAACTAGTAGGACATCCCCTTCGTCTACTTCATCCACGTCGACTTCTTCAAATTCACCGCTGTCTGTCTGAACAAGGGCGCTCTCTGGTGCCATCTCTGTCAATTCTTTAATAGCTGAACGGGTCTGATTCAGAGTTCGCTGTTCCAAGAAATGACCGAAAAGGAACAGAAAAGTCACAATGGCTGACTCTTCAAAGTTCTGTATTAGAAATGCCCCAGCGACTGCAATCGTAACCAAGACGTCAATACTGACTACCTTCACCTTGAGTGCCTGGTAGGCTTGTATTGCAATGGGCGCAATCCCAATAATTGATGCAATGATCAGTGAGATTTCAAAGACTGCCATGTTTTCCAGAACAAAGCGGCTGAAAAAACCTGTTATGATAAGTAGACCACTTAAAAGCGTGATCAGCTTCTTTTGACTCAATATAACTTTTTGCATGATTATTCCTCCTGTTTTTCTCTTCCCTTGATGTTAAATTAAGTATACCCGGTTCTGCCAGCCTTTAACTTGATAGCCGTCAAGTCTTGCTTATTTTCTTTTTAAAAAAAGAATGATCCCGGAAAGCAATCGATACTCTCCGGGATAACAACTCTTTATTCGATTGATTGTACCTGCTTAATTGTAATACGCTCTATCTGACTCAGATAACATACTGTAGACAGCTTCATAGGTTTCGCATGCATCACTTGGCAATGCATAGTGGTTCGTCACTTGCCGCAGTTCAGTAAATTCTTTATCTAAATCAACCTTATCCACCGTATTATCTTTAACTTTTGCATTCATAGTTTTGAACAATTCGTGTACTCTGTAGACTTCCGGATGATTTTTTCCGTGGGCCCGCGTTAAAGGCAAGGTGTAAATCTCCAGTTTTGGAAAATGTTCCTTTACAACTGTGTTGAATTCAGTCATTCTCTTTCCTTCTTTCTCTTATCTGATCTTTGATTACGCTGCTTTAACCGTTGATTTAATTACTGGATAACCTAAATCTTCAATCGCTTTTTCAATCTCTTCTATTGAGATCTTCTCAGAATCAAAGGCTGTCTTCGCTTTACTTGAATTGAAGAGTACCTTAACAGTGTCTTTGTCAACCCCGTCAAGACCTTTCAATGCGTTCTCGATTTTCTGTAAACAGCTTGGACATGACAGTGTTTCTAATCTTAATATTGCTTTCTTCATTTATACTCTCTCCTTTTATAATTGGCGTTTGCCTTGTCTCTTTCTCCTACAATCCTAGTATACGACACGTTCGATTAAATAGAATTGACCGCGATCAAGTTTTCCTATTCTATTTCTTGTGTATCTTTTTCTGTTGGACCGTAGTTGCTATTTCTTTTCCCTATCTCTTACAGTCATAGTATATGTCACTTGGCGGATATTGAAATTGATCAGCATCAATTTTCAAAATAAAAAAGACCACCCTGTCAGATTTTTAGTCCAACGTTGTGATCTTCGATCGTTTTGTTCGCTTTCATTCATTTACAAACTCATAAAAATAGCAGATTATCTTCATCAAGTATTTTTATTTTAGATGAACTGATGCGTTTTATCAGGTTCATTTCTTCCAGTTCTTTTAATTTCCGGCTCACAGTTTCCGGGGTCGTTCCGATATAAGAAGCCAAATCCTTTTTTGCCAAAGGAAGGGTAACGATATTTGTCTGACTGTCCGGTCCAAGCAGATCAACGAGATAAGAGGCCAGCCGCTGTTCAGTCGACTCCGTTGTGAAACGCGTTGCTTGTGTTTCACTTTGATCGACACGTGTGGATAGTTCCTGCAGGATTTTAAGTGAGATCGACGGATATTTAATGAGTAAAGCCTGGAGATCCGAACGCGTTATCTGGCAGACAGAGGTCGGCTCCATCGCTTCAGCATAGTTTTCATGGACTTTTTCATTAAATAAAGCCAGTTCCCCTGTAAACTCCCCGGGTCTTAAAACACGAACTAGCTGTTCTTTACCAGACTCGGATAATCGATAAAGACGCAGACTGCCTTTATTGACAATAGTTAAAACATCTGACGTCTCTCCGGCATGATAAACTAGCTCACCTTTTTTAAATGACTGCGAGCTTGCCGTTTCCATTATCTCATTCATCTGTTCCGCATCAAGATGATTGAATATGGGTACCAGAGAAACACAGCTTTTATGTTCATGGTTTTTGTTAGTCATATGATCTATCCTTTCTCAAAAGATATTCTTGCTTTTCAGACACTCATCATTTCTGTGTTAAACTCATCATACCATAGAATATATGGACAGCGATTGATTTATATCAAGTATTTTATCGAGGAGAAATATTATGGACTATTCAACTCTTTTACTTATTATCGTGGCAGTATTTCTAGGATCACTTATGCGTTCTACTTTAGGATTCGGCGATTCAGTTGTGAGCATGCCGCTTCTAGCGTTACTGCCGATTCCTTTTTCCACTGCTGTTTCGCTAGTGGGTCTCATCGGGTGCTTGGTCGCATTATTTTCGATTTTTTCAGGGTATAAACATTTCGATAAAATTATCCTTATCAAGTTATCTCTGGCAACTTTGTCTGGAATACCATTTGGCCTGCTTCTGGTCCGCTCCGTAGAAAGAAGATGGATCAGCCTTATCCTCGGTACACTTCTTATTCTTTATTCGATTTACTCTTTCATCGGCCCAAAAAGTCATCAAAAGTCAATTGCAAAAAAATTTCAGAACACATCTTTAGGAATCCCTTTTGGCTTCTTTTCAGGAATGCTTGGCAGTGCCTATAATATGAATGGCATCCCAATCGTTCTTTATGCTACACTAAGCAATTGGTCTCCAAACAAATTTAAAGACACACTACAGACTCATTTTTTGTTCTCAAGTCTATTCATTGTGTTCAGCCATTTTCTAAGTGGCTTCTGGACAAGGGAATTAGGTATTTATTTTCTATCGTCGCTTCCCGCTGTTTTTGCAGCTATTTTATTAGGAAACTATCTCTATAGTAAAATTAATGTTCTCAGGTTCAAACGATATGTACTCTTTTTTATATTTATATTGGGCCTATTTACATTTATTGATTTTCTTTAGAGAGTATTTACTCAAATTGGGCTATCAAGAGGCTATCTTTGCACAAAGTGGAGCTTTTTTATTACTTACAATTGTCACTTGACAAGAAGAGTAATACAGAACAAGGAAATCTAAAGTAATTTTTTTCATTGTCACTTTAGATTTATAATTAATCAGCCGCATCATTTCAATTTAAAAGTTGTATAGCGATAATCATCACAGTAAACCATTTCAAAGCCCACTTTTTCCGCTACGATTTCCATTGTTCTGGGAGTGAAAAAAGAGATATGTGTAAAGTCTCTTATATAGTGCCAGCCCCAAAATTTTCCCTCATCTTCTGGATGGAAGAGTGTCATCACAGCCAGGATACTTTTTTCATCCATCAGCGATTTAAGTTCAGCAAAAAGATCCAATGGTTCTGGAATATGTTCTACCACTTCTGTTGTTGTGATCAGATCAAAGGTATGGCCAGGATAGACGCGCTCTGGAGCATAAAACAGATCATAGATGGCGACGTTATAACCGTAATCCCGTTCCAAAAGCTGAGCTAACACTGGACTGGGACCACTTCCGTAATCAAAGGCTTTTTTTCCTTCATTGACAAATGGAAGGACTGCTGCATTCAGGAACTTCTCGAAAAATGCAACATATCTGGGATCGTCAATTGAATTTTCATGCTGTTCATATTGCTTGAGTTCTTTTTCTGAAGTCAAATAAAACGTTGGATCCTTGGCAATAAAATGACAATTCAAGCATTCATGAAAGATGTGTCCGTTACTTGGATGCTCTAGTTTTTTTGTTTGATGCTGACAAATTTTACACTGCATACTGACATTCTCCTCTAACTTGTTGCTCTCCCCATCCTATCATATTTTTGTGAACTTTACTTTTTTGATTATTATTTTCAATCAGTTATGGTATGATAATAGAGATACAAATTTTTGTGATTTGGAAGGAGATAAAATGTCTGTGATTGTTTTAGCAGGAATGATAGGTGCCGGAAAAAGTACGTACACTACTCTGATATCAAATAAATTAAACAGTAAAGCTTTTTATGAACATGTCGACGATAACGCAATATTAGAAAAATTTTATGATGATCCAAAACGCTGGGCGTTTTCTTTACAAATATTCTTCTTGAATACGCGCTTTAGAAGTATTAAAGAGGCCTTGGTACATAGACATAACGTTCTGGACCGTTCGATTTATGAAGATGCTTTGTTTACACGCATTAATTACGAGCAGGGAAATATGAGCGAAGCAGAAATGACTTTGTATACTGACTTATTGGAGAATATGATGGAAGAAATTGACGGAATGCCTAAAAAAGGTCCCGATCTACTGATTTATCTCAGAGGTTCTTTGGATACTCACTTGGAGCGTATCAAGAAACGTGGACGTCCGTTTGAGCAGATCGAAGGAAATCCCGAGCTGCTTGAATATTATAAGAGTCTGCATAGCCGCTACGACGGCTGGTTTGCTGAATACGACAAGAGCCCGACTCTAGTGATCGATATCGATAAAGTCAACTTGGATAACCCTGGTGATGAAGCATTCGTGATGGAACAAGTCAGAAAAGCCTTGGAGAAACAAAAACAACACGTTTAAATGATTAAAAGCTTCTCAAATCAACGAGAAGCTTTTTTCATACACGTGCAATCAAGGAGCGGGAAACAATGAGTCAGATTTTATACTATACATTAGTGAAACAGGATCACTGGTCCTTTTATATTGTTTGCACAAACAATGCCCTCTGCTTTGTGGGTTCCAGTCCAGCTTCTCTGGAGGAAATGACTGATTGGGTCTCGTTTTACTTTAAAGAAGCCGAGCTCATTAAGGACGACCAGGTGCTGGAGCCTTTTAGAAAAGAATTTATTTCTTATTTAAATAAGGAAAGACAGACTTTCACTTTCGATACTCTTTTTTTAAACGGAACAGATTTTCAGAAAAAAGTATGGAACAGCTTGAAAACTATTCCATACGGTGAACGGACGACTTATGGTGAGCTGGCGGTTTCTATTGGTTATTCCGACAAAGCCGCTCGGGCTGTAGGATCTGCTTTGAGCGCTAATCCTTTGCTCATCGTTTATCCTTGTCATAGAGTCGTGCCGAAATCGTCAGCTTCCAAAGGCTTTCGCGGTGGTCTCTTAATGAAAGAACATTTACTAGCGTTAGAATCTACAGATGATTCGCTTTTTTAGATGATGTCACCTGATCGTTTCATTGTGTCCACTAATCGGATAACTGCCAGTTTGAAACATAAAAAGCGAAGACTTTCTTTGTGTTCTGATGAAAAATGCTGCCTGTAGATGCGTTGGCTTACACTTTTCATGCGATTGCTCATATCTTTTAAAATCTCGTCTTTTCCTTTTATCTCATTTGTAAATCCCTGGATCCATTCAAAATAAGATACCGTTACGCCCCCGGCATTTGCTAGAATATCTGGAATGATCACTTTTCCTTGAGCGGTCAGATACTCATCCGCTTCTTTTGTGACAGGCCCGTTTGCTCCTTCTACAAGAATGTCTGCTTTGATGTCTTTTTGGTTTTTTTCTGTTACCTGGTCTTCGATCGCTCCTAGAATCAACACATCACAAGCTAACGTCAAGACGGCTTCCGGTTCTAAAATGTCACCTCCACTATTCATTTCCTTTAGTTCGTCTGCATTGGGTAACCGATCTGTTTCTTCCTTGAATGCAGCTAATCCCTCTACATCGAGTCCTTCTTCATTATAAATCGTTGCACGGCTGTCAGATACAGCGATTACTGTGTGTTTTCTGTCAGCTTTTTCCGCTTCAATTGCAGCAGCACGGCTTAAATTACCGAATCCTTGAATAGCGACCTTCACTTCTGCTTTTTCTCCAATCGACTTGATCATTTCTCTTTCATCTCTATAGTTGGCATCCACTGTTAAGGTATCGTCCAGTACGGTATCCACCAGATAATAATAACTTAAAAACGTTCCGATGCCCGTCGATTCAGACCGTCCTTTCGTTCCGCCATTCTCCAAGCTTTTACCTGTAAAGGTATTGATATACGGCTGATTTGGATGGAGGTTTTTATACTCCTGAGTCATCCAGTCCATCAACTTTGCACCTGAGCCGACATCCGGTGCAGGGATATCACGATACGGACCGATGTCGTTTTGGACGAGCCTGACAAATGCTTGACTGACCTCTTTTAACTCACGGTCAGAGTGTTTTCTGACATCGATATGCACGCCACCTTTACCTCCGCCATAAGGTAAGTCGTGTAAGGCGTTCTTCAGCGTCATCAGCATCGCCAGTGTTTCCACTTCTGCTTTGTTCACACCTGTGCTGAAGCGGATGCCACCCTTGTAGTACCCGCAGGCATTGTTATGCTGCACGCGAAACGCGGGATAAGTAGCAATCTCTCCGTTATCTCTTTTTATCCGCAGATCTCCTGAGATGATTTTATCAATACCTTTGAGCTGTTCTCCTCCTTGTTTTAACCATTCCGTTCTTTTTTCTCCCCAGCTTGCTAATTCATTCGTATCTGTTTCGATCAAGTAATCAACAACCTCTTGTATCAGTTGTGTGGTCGTATTTTCAGTCATGTGATTTCCTCCATTTCAAGGTAAGAACTGTTTTGTTTTATAATTATCAGTATATCATGTGATATCGACTAATTACGAATAACATGACAAAGGGTATATGTAAAGTTCACTGCAACCGTCTTTTTCTGATGATAGGTGACTTCTTAAGAATGCTTAGCCGTTTCAGTTTTTTATCATTAATTTGTGACTACTTAAGGTGGTTCCCTTTCAAAAAGGTGTCGCTATATACGTTTAGGAACAAGTTTTTATTAGATTTCCTCAGAAAGTTGTTCCAATACGTGTTTGGGAACACGTTTATTTTAGAATTTCCCAAAAAGGTGTCGCAATACGCGGTTGGGAACACGTTTATTTTAGAATTCCTCTAAAAGGTGTCGCAATATGCGTTTGGGAACACCTTTATTTCATAA
>NZ_BJUY01000007.1 GCF_007988865.1 Alkalibacterium kapii
AAAATCTTCTCACTTACAAATTATTATAGGTGTAAAAGCCATTTTTCCTATCGACGAGTTTCTCAGCTGCTTTTAAAGCGCCACGAGCAAAGATATCTTTTGACTGGGCGGTGTGTTTGATGGAAATCACTTCATCCTGTCCTGCAAACAGAACTTCGTGTTCTCCGACGATCGTTCCACCGCGGATCGTAGAAATGCCTATATCTTTTTGATTGCGTTTTTCTGTAGTCTCTGAGCGGTCATAGACCTCATTCGCATCTGAGCGCGCTCTATTCTTGATGACATCAAGCAGTTTAATGAGAGTACCGCTGGGTGCATCTATTTTCTGGTTATGATGTTTTTCAATCAATTCTATATCATAATCTTCCATTAAAGGAACCACCGTTTCAAGGAGCTGTATCATGATATGGACACCATAACTCATATTGGCACTGAAAAAGACTGGTGTAGAAGAAGCTTTTTTATCGATCAGTTCCACCAGTGCCTCTTTTTCACCTGTGGTTGCAATGACCATGGGAACAGTCAAGTCTGAAGTCAGTATTTTTTTCGACAAAGAGGGATGTGAAAAATCGATCAGACAGTCTGCTTCCGGTAATTTTTCAGACGCTGATTCAAAAAGAGGATAAGGACAGTTGTTTTCTTCATCCGGTGATAAAACTCCGACGATTTCATGTCCGCTTTCTTCTGCCAGTTTGGCGACACGTTTATTCATCACACCATATCCAACGAGTAGTAGTTTCATATCAACCATCCTTCCTTGTGTGCTCAAAGAGTTCGAGCAAGACGTCCTGCGCCATTTTCTCCAGTGGAACTAATGGCAAGCGCAGGGAATACTCGCCGAACCCTAAATGACTTATTAGTAACTTTATGGGAATGGGGTTCACATCTACGTTTAAAGCATCCACTAAGGGGAAAAGCTTGTGACTGATCTGAGCGGCTCGTTTAGGGAGTCTTTGTGCCATTTCATACATATCTTGGTATTCTTTTGGTAAAGCATTAGCCAGTACGGAAATCAAACCATGACCACCTAGAGAGTAAAAGGGCAGGGCAAGATCATCGTTGCCACTGTAGAAAGAAAAGGAGTCATCCACGACGTATTGCAGCCTGTTCAGATGAGAGAGATCGCCCGTTGCATCTTTTAATCCCACAATGTTCTTATGCTGCTTGGCTAGAACTCCCAATGTTTCGGGAGCAATCGTCATTCCGGTTCGGGCGGGCACATCATATAAAATCACGGGTATAGAGACAGAGTCAGCAATCGCACCAAAATGAGCAACCAATCCTTTCTGACTGGTTTTGTTGTAATAAGGGGTAATGACTAAAAGGCCATCCACTCCTAGTTTCTCAGCTTCCTTTGAGTAGTGTATGCTGTCGGCTGTATTATTGGATCCCGTTCCTGCGATAACAGGAATATCGCCATCTGCCACATCGATAGCGATGGATAAAAGTGTTGCTTTTTCCTTGTGAGTTAATGTGGCACTTTCTCCAGTCGTCCCATTAACCACAAAAGCTTGAATAGAGTTGTTTTTTAAATAAGTCAAATGATTCTTGAAACTATCGTAGTCGATACGATCCTTTATAAAAGGCGTCGTCACAGCAGCAGCTGCGCCAGTAAATAGTCTTGTCATATTAGTCTTCCTTTCTTGATAGAAGGTCTTGGAGAATTTGTACAGCATTCAAAGCGGCGCCTTTTTGGATGTTATCAGAAACCGACCATAGGTGGTAAGTATTTGGTAAACTGTCATCTTTTCTGATTCGTCCAACAAAGATATTTCCTTTTCCGGCAGCATCCAAGGGCGTCGGATAAACCTCTCGTGAAGGATCATCCATAACAACCACGGATGGCGCATTTAAAAGGACCTCTTTCAGTTCTATAACATTCGTTTCTTGATCTAAAGTGACGTTTATCGCAACAGCATGAGCATGCAGCACAGGCACGCGTACACAAGTCGCTGTAACAGCCAATGCCGGGTCATTCAGTATTTTCTGAGTTTCTTTAATCATTTTTTCTTCTTCTTTGGTGTAGCCATTATCCAAGAAGTCATCAATGTGTGGAATGACATTATGATGGATCGGTTTAGGGTAAGTTTTTGGTGCTTCGCCCTGTTCACCTCCTGTTAAGTCTTCGATGCCTTTCCATCCAGATCCTGATACCGATTGGTAAGTCGTATAGGCGACACGTTTCACTCCAAAAATGTCTGACAGACGTTTTAGAGGGACAACAGACTGGATGGTCGAACAGTTTGGGTTAGCAATGATTTTACGTTTAAGAGACGCCTTATTCACTTCAGGAACAACTAGGTCGATCGATTCATCCATCCGCCAGGCACTTGAGTTATCAATAACGACAGCTCCCGATTTTTCGAACAGGGGAGAGAAATGTAAACTTGTGTCTCCTCCAGCTGACATCAGCACGTAATCAAACGATTCAGATGTTTTTTCCTCGGTTAGTTCTTCAACAACATGTGTTTTCCCATTAACAATAATTTCTTTCCCAGCAGAACGTGCAGAAGAAAAAAGTGTCAGGGAAGAATAGGAAATGTCATTCTGTTCAATGATATCCAGCATGGTCTTGCCTACTAACCCCGTAGCTCCAACGATCGCAATGTTACTCATGAAATCAACCTTTCTCAGTTTAGTTTGTTTACAAGTCGAATGCCTGACAGAGAAGACGGGCAGCATATTCGCCATTTTTTTCATCCAAGACATAAGAGACACTGATCTCAGAAGTCGTGACTTGGTAAAAGGGAATGTTTGAAGTCAATAATGTGTTGAAAATTTTCGATGCTACACCAGTCATATCTCGCATCCCGGCTCCTATAACAGACAATTTGCAATAAGTCGTTTCGATAGTGACATAAAGGTTCTCATAGGACTTTTTTAGCAAATCAAACAAGTCATTCAACACGCTTTCTTCAGATTCTTTAACAGTAAAAGACAACTGCAGACCATCCTTGTTCTGAATCTGAGAAATCATATCGATATTGATTTCGGATCCTTCCAGTTCACTAAATAAATCGGTAAGGAATGCCTTTGTTTCTAAAGGGTGAGTGATGGTAACGTGTGCCATCTCTTTATCTAAAGCGACTCCTGTTACGGCTTTTCGTTCGAGCATTTGGTCATTCGGCACGATCCATGTTCCTTTCTCATCAGATAATGTTTTGGCTAAATAAATGGGGATACTATGATTGTTAGCGAGTTCGACACTCCGCGTTTCCAGCACACCTGCGCCTAAAGCAGACATTTCCATCATTTCTTCAAAGGAAATCAGCTCGCGGCGTTTGGCGTCTTTATAGATCCGTGGGTCTGTACTGAATACACCGGTGACATCTGTGTAGATTTCACATGTACAGTCCAGGGCAGCAGCAAGAGCTACCGCTGTCGTATCGGACCCGCCTCGTCCAAGCGTCGTCAGTTCCCCGAATTCGTTGAATCCTTGAAAGCCAGCGACGATAAGTAAATCATTGGATTCAAACAACTCTTTTAGAAAGTCTGCTTTTATAGAAGAAATTTTACTTTTCAAATGATTGCCTCTCGTTTCGATGCCTGCTTGATAACCGGTCAAAGGTTTAGTCCGCACATTCAAATCATTCAGTGCGAGCGATAGAAAAGAAATGGTCTGCTGCTCTCCTGTATTGAGCAGCATCGCTAAATCCAGCTCATTCGGCTTAGCAGTCAGATGACTGACTGACGTCAGCAGGTCATCTGTTGTTTTCCCCATAGCTGAAACAACGACAACCAATTGTTCCTGGTTTTCAATACGTGATTTGAGGTAACCTGCAAGATTTTTGATTTTCAAAAAATCAGAAACACTTGAGCCTCCAAATTTTAAAACACTTCTTTTCATAGCGACTCCTTTTCTTTAAATATATAGCTGAGAAAGTATTTTTATATAAAAAAACAAGCCGGGGATGCCGACTTGTTTTTAATGATACCCTCACAAGCGGAAGCCCTCCGTTTAGCACATGAAATGCTATACGGCAGTCTGCATATTCTTAATATACAGCCCAACAACCTGTTTTCTGTAAAAAACACGCTGTTTCGGCAAAAGTCCCTTTCCCAAGCTTTGGATAAACAGATCCCTCTAAAGCCAGTACTGATGAATTTTGCGCCTCATCCAATTATTCAACTGTTGTATTTATGTATTCAAGCTTAGCAAATTTTAATAAATATGTAAACAGTTAATCATCAAATTCTAAATAAAAGGGTTGAACTTATGTTTTCTTTTACTGCAAATCATTTTAAATTGAAGGCAGTTCAAGTTAAGATTAAAAAGTAAGGAGTGACAGACGATGATAGAATATCTTGTTTATTGAAAAAAAGGCTTATCAGTGGCAAAAAGTTACAATTAAAAGACTTCTAATATACTTATCATCAATTATTTATTATCGATAATTTCTGTATAAAAAAAGCCATTATTCATTTTTAAAGAACAGAAATCACAGGATATACAAATTTTAAATATTTATACAAAATAGCGTACCGAATGAATAAAAAGCGTTTTCATTCCTTATAACAATATGAATTATTCATGTTATTATACAAGTGTAAATAAATAGATAATAAAAAAATTTACAAAGGAGAGAAAAAAATGAACGAAGCAAATAAGCCCATCCATGTTTTCTCAGAAATAGGTGATCTGAAAACGGTCTTGCTCAAACGTCCTGGAAGAGAAGTCGAAAATCTGACACCAGATATTATGGATCGTTTATTACTTGATGATATTCCGCATCTGCCTGTTATTCAAAAAGAACATGATCAGTTTGCTGATGTCTTAAGAGAAAACGGTGTCGAGGTCCTTTACCTGGAAAAACTTTCGGCAGAAGCAATCGATGCTTCCGGCAATAAAGAAGCCTTTGTGGAAGCGATGCTCGATGAATCACATGTTCAGTCAGAAAGTGTTTACGCTGCTTTAAAAGAGTATCTTCTTTCGATGAACACTTATGATATGGTGGAATCGATGATGGCAGGGGTACGCAAGAAAGAAATCGAAGTGGAATCAAAACGACTGGCTGATATCAGTGACCGCAAGCATTATCCTTTTTATATGGATCCAATGCCAAATCTTTACTTCACACGTGACCCCGGTGCATCGATCGGTAATGGCATGACGATCAACAATATGACCTTTGAGGCACGTAAACGGGAGACGCTGTTTCTTGAGACGATCATGAAACACCATCCACGCTTCAAAGACAGTGCTGTAGAAATTTATAGGGACCGTAATGAAACGACATCTATGGAAGGTGGCGATGAACTTGTATTGAATGATAAAGTCCTGGCCGTAGGGATCTCACAGCGTACAGAAGCTAGAGCGATCGAGGACTTAGCACATGAGTTGTTTAAAAAGCATACAACCTTTGAAAAAGTTCTTGCGATCAAAATACCAAATGTGCGTGCGATGATGCACTTGGACACGGTCTTTACCATGATTGACCACAATAAATTCACCATACATCCTGGTATTTTAGAACTGGACGGTTCTATAGACACATACACCTTAGAGAAATCACTAGATTCAGATGAATTGAAAATCACACATCAGACTGATCTGGAAAAAGTTCTTAAAGAGGCGCTGGGCGTTGAAGAAATCGAACTGATCCAGTGTGGTGGCGGAGACGCTATTGCAGCACCAAGAGAACAGTGGAACGATGGATCCAATACACTGGCAATCGCACCAGGCGTTGTTGTGACATACGATCGAAATCATGTCTCCAATGGTTTGATGAGAGAAAAAGGCATTAAAGTCATAGAAATTGAATCCAGTGAATTATCCAGAGGGCGTGGCGGTCCTCGCTGTATGAGTATGCCGCTTGTAAGAAAAGATATAGAAGACAATTAGAGGAGGAAACGATATGGAAAATGTATTTCAAGGACGCAGTTTTTTAAAGGAAAAAGATTTTACTAAAGAAGAGCTGATGTATTTCATCGATTTTTCAGCGCATTTAAAGGATATGAAGAAAAAGGGTATACCCCATCATTATCTCGAAGGAAAAAATATTGCCTTGCTGTTTGAAAAAGCCTCGACGCGTACCCGTTCAGCTTTTACTACTGCAGCAATCGATTTGGGGGCTCATCCAGAATATCTTGGGAAAAATGATATTCAGATCGGTAAAAAAGAATCGGTCGAAGACACAGCTAAAGTACTTGGTCGGATGTTTGATGGAATCGAATTTCGTGGATTCAAGCAAGAAAGTGTTGAACTATTAGCAGAACATGCTGGTGTGCCTGTTTGGAACGGTTTAACAGACGAGTGGCATCCGACTCAGATGATTGCGGATTATCTGACACTGAAAGAAAATTTCGGCAAACTGGAAGGATTGACCTTAGCTTACACAGGCGATGGAAGAAATAACGTTGCCCACAGTTTACTAGTTACGGGTGCTATCCTAGGAGTCAATGTACACATCGTATCGCCGAAAGAATTGTTTCCAAGTCAGGAAATCATTGACCTGGCAAAAGGATATGCCGATAAATCAGGAAGCCGTGTATTAGTTACTTCTGATGTTGATGAAGGTGTGAAAGATGCCGATGCTCTCTATACAGATGTCTGGGTGTCCATGGGTGAGGAAGATAAATTTGAAGAGCGGGTCAGTTTACTGAAACCGTATCAAATAAACATGGATATGTTTGATAAAACTGGAAAAGAAGAAACGATCCTCTTACATTGTCTACCGGCCTTTCACGATACAAAAACCGAATATGGTAAAATGGTCGAAGAAAAATTCGGAGAAGTGGAAATGGAAGTCACAGATGAAGCGTTTAGAAGTAAGCACGCCCGCCAGTTCGACCAGGCAGAAAACCGTATGCATTCAATAAAAGCCATTATGGCAGCAACACTAGGTAATCTTTTTATTCCCCGCGTATAATGTGAAAAAAATGAACTGACTGGGTAATCCAGTTGGTTCATTCCTCTTCTTATAATGAATTCAAATGCATGAATCAAAGACGGCTGGCACAATAAACGATAAAAATAATGAGTTGGAGGGTTAAAAAATGTCTGATAACAAAATAAAGGATAAATTATCGTCCTTACCGACCTCTTTTACTATACTATTTATAATCATTGTCATTATGGCTATTCTAACATGGTTTGTACCCGCAGGCAGTTATGAAGTGAATGATGCTGGAGAGATCATTGCAGGCACCTTTGCTTACACCGAACAGCAGCCACAGGGTTTGTGGGATATATTTATGGCTCCCGTCAAAGGGATGTTAGGAACAGATACGACTCCCGGAGCCATCGAAGTATCGCTCTTTATTCTCGTTGTAGGTGGGTTTTTAGGCGTTGTCAATAAAACAGGGGCACTTGACACGGCGATCGGCCAAGTTGTTAGTGCAAACAAGGGTAGAGAAAAAGCGCTCATCCCCATTTTAATGCTCATCTTTGCTTTGGGCGGAACCACTTATGGTATGGCAGAAGAAACACTTGCTTTTTATCCATTGATCATTCCTGTCATGATTACTGTAGGTTTTGACATGCTTGTCGCTGTATCGGTTATCCTTTTGGGTGCCGGAGTCGGCGTTTTAGCTTCAACCGTTAACCCCTTTGCAACAGGGGTGGCATCACAATCCTTGGGTATCAGCCCAGGTAACGGTATTGTACTAAGACTGATTTTCTTTGTAGTCATGTATAGTATCACGACAGCTTATGTCTATCGATACGCGACCAAGGTACAGAAAGACCGGGAAAATTCACTGGTTTCTGAAGACTATGAAAAAAATAAAGAGAAGTTTAAAACGAAAAACAAAGATACAAAAATGAATACAAAACAAAAGATAGTGATCATACTTTTCGGATTGACCTTCTTGATCATGGTAATGGGACTCATTCCTTGGACGTTACTTAATGAAAACTGGACATTCTTTGAAACATTTAATACCTGGCTGATGGAGCTGCCAATTGTCGGTACAGTCTTAGGCCAGCAAATGGTACCTTTGGGAGTCTGGTATTTCAAAGAAATCACAATGCTGTTCCTTGCTATGGCCATCCTGATCGGAATCATTTACAGAGTCCCTGAGAAAGAAATTGTTTCAGGCTTTGTTGACGGAGCAAAAGACCTTTTAAGTGTCGCATTGATTGTCGCCTTGGCTCGCGGTATTCAAGTTATCATGAACGAAGGGATGATTACAGATACCATACTGCACTTTGGAGAACAAGCCTTGTCTGGTTTGTCGCCAGTCATCTTCTCTGTGTTGACATATATATTCTATATTCCACTGTCATTCCTGATCCCTTCAACTTCTGGACTTGCTTCTGCAACCATGGGGATCATGGGGCCGCTGGGATCATTCGTAGGCGTATCTGAACATATCGTTGTAACAGCCTTCCAATCCGCCAGTGGAATAGTCAATCTGGTCACCCCAACATTCGGTGTTGTAATGGGAGCCTTGGCTATTGCTGAAGTTGAACTTATCACCTGGTGGAAATATACGGCAAAACTGATTGGTATTCTTTTTGTCACAACCTGTGTTCTGTTAGCGTTAGGTGTGTTGTTCTTATAAGAGAAGGATCCATAAAAGGGGAAAGATTTCTGATGCGATTTAACCGTCGTGTCAGGAATCTTTTTTTATGCGTCTGATGGAGAATGTGCCGAAGTAAGCACTGTTTACACTTTTTAGCATGAGATGTCGAACTCGTGAGCTGACTGATGGTGAGTATGCACTTTCTAGACTGAGATGTCGAACTCATGATGCTGACTGCTTGTGAGTATGCACTTTTTAGACTGAAATGTCGAACTCGTGAAGCTGACTGCTGGTGAGTATGCACTTTTTAGATTGAGATGTCGAACTCATGAAGCTGATTGCTGGTGAGTATGCACTTTTTAGATTGAGATGTCGAACTCATGAAGCTGACTGCTGGTGAGTATGCACTTTCTAGACTGAGATGTCGAGCTCGTGAAGCTGACTGAAGTTGAGTATGCACTTTTTAGACTGAGATGTCGAACTCATGAAGCTGACTGAAGTTGAGCATGCACTTTCTAGACTATATGTCGCAGTCGCGACGATCCCCTTGTAGAGTCGACCGTTTTAAAAAGGTTAGCAATTATTAAAAAGAATAATGATTGAAATTGATTGTAATTGGATGAAAAGTATTGTTTTGAATTTTATATCATGTTAAACTACATTTAAGAGGTGAAGGAAGTGCTTACAGAGGAAAGGCATCAGTATATTATCGAACAATTAAATCAGCACCAAACGGTATCTGTTCAAGACTTAGTGACGAACCTAGGACACTCCGAATCAACGATAAGACGTGATTTAACAACACTAGAGGATCAGGATTTGCTCGTTCGTGTACACGGTGGGGCTAAAAAGAAGCGAGAACCAGTGGATGAACCCACTATGGATGAAAAAACAGTCAAATTCATTCATGAGAAAGAGAAAATCAGTCAATTGGCTGCTTCTCTTATCAATGATTTTGATGTGATTTATCTTGACGCTGGCACGACGACTTATTCTATGATTCCTCATTTGAAAGATAAAAATATCACTATTGTGACTAATGGTGTGCCTCATGCTGTCCTGTTAACTGATTACAATATTGAAACGATCCTTCTGGGAGGAAGAATCAAGCAACGCACAAAAGCAATCATTGGCGCCATAGCAGAGCAGACACTAGCAGAAGTTAATTTCACTAAAGCTTTTATGGGAATGAACGGAGTGGATGTCAGCCAAGGATTTACTACTCCAGACATTGATGAAGCGGCTATTAAGAGAAAAGCGATAAGTCAATCCAATCAGTCGTATGTTCTTGTTGACTTATCCAAATTAGAAGAAGTCCACTTCAAAAAAGTGGCAGATATCGATGAATGCACGATCATCACCAATACTCTGCCTGATAAATACCATCACTTCAAAGAATATACGAGAATAATGGAGGCGTAACACTATGATTTACACAGTAACCTTGAATCCTTCAATCGATTATGTGATTTACCCGGATGACCCGATTGAGTTAGGACAACTGAACAGGTTTGAGAAAGATCAGAAATCAGCGGGTGGGAAGGGAATAAATGTGTCGCGTATCCTCACACAATTAAATACGGATAATGTGGCTATGGGGTTTGTAGGCGGACGAATTGGACAGCTGCTCACAGATCAGCTCCATAATGAACATGTCAACACTGATTTCACAGCCATTGATTCAGATACGCGCATCAATGTGAAGATAAAAGGCTATCATGAAACAGAAATCAATGGCAAAGGGCCTCTAGTGACGGAAGCTTTCAGTAAAGACTTTTATGCGAAATTGAACGACTTGTCAGAAGGAGATATTGTCATCATCGCCGGAAGTAAACCCAAAGGCTTGTCGGAAGATTATTATCAGCAACTGATCGATCATGTAGAAAGTAAGCAAGCGGATTTTATCATTGACACTACAGGCGAAGAATTGCAGATGGCTTTATCAAAAAAACCGTTGCTAGTAAAACCAAATATACATGAACTAGAAGATTTATATGAGGTTACATTAAATAACTTAAACGACATCGTGCCTTACGGTAAAAAATTGCTTGAAGCAGGTGCTCACTATGCCATTATATCTCTGGGAGGGGATGGCGCATTGTTCTTTAGTGGGGAAGACGTCTTTTACAGCAAACCGCCTAAAGGTCAGCTCGTCAATTCGGTAGGTTCCGGAGATTCCATGATTGCCGGTTTTATCAGTGAATATCAAAAAATAAAAGATCCACTCGATGCATTTAAAATGAGTTTAGCCTGCGGAAGCGCAACAGCTTTCAAAGAAGATCTGGCAGAAAAAGATGATATAGAAAAATTATTACCTCAAATAATAATCGAAAAATGGGAGGAAAAATAAATGAAGATCAATGATGTTTTGAAAAAAGAGTTAATGATCATGGACTTAAAAGCTCGAACAAAAGAATCTGCAATAGATGAGATGGTAGAGCAACTCGTGGATAAAGGAGTGGTGAATGACTTTGATACATTCAAAGATGGCATCATGGCTCGTGAAGCACAGACTTCAACAGGTTTGGGTGATGGGATCGCTATGCCACACTCAAAAAATGAAGCAGTCAAAGAACCCGCTGTATTATTTGCAAAATCATCCAATGGTGTGAACTTCAATGCTCTAGATGGAGAGCCGGTCGAAATATTCTTCATGATCGCTGCCCCTGAAGGCGGGAATGACTTACACCTTGAAGTGCTAGCTTCTTTATCACGCCGACTCGTGGATGCAGACGTCGTCCAAGCGCTGAAAACAACTCAGACCCCAGAAGATGTTCAAATGATTTTCAATGAAAGTGAAGAAGAAGAAAAGGTCACTGAAGTCCAGGCAAATGAAGAAGGCAAGAAGTTTGTCGTTGCCGTCACTGCTTGTCCGACAGGGATCGCGCATACGTATATGGCCGAGGACGCCTTAAAGAAAAAAGCGGCTGAAATGGGTGTCGAGATCCGCGTTGAAACGAATGGAACAGATGGTGCTAAAAATAAACTGACCAGTGAAGAAATTGCTCGTGCAGATGGGGTTATTGTAGCGGCGGATAAAAAAGTAGATACAGCTCGTTTCCATGGTAAACCGGTTGTTGAGCGCCCAGTTTCTGATGGCATTAAAAAAGCTGAAGAACTGATCACTAAAGCCAGTACAGGTAATGCCCCCATATTCGATTCTGGTAATGATTACAGTTCAGAACGTTCAGCTGAAACGACTGAAAGTAGTTCGGTCTGGCAATCGATTTATAAGGATTTAATGAATGGAATCTCACATATGCTGCCATTTGTTGTCGGGGGTGGAATACTCTTAGCTTTATCATTCCTGTTTGAATCTTTATTAGGTTCGGATAGTGTGTTATTTACCTCACTTAATACTATAGGCGGCTCAGCCTTCGAATTCCTTATCCCAATCCTAGCAGGCTATATTGCATACAGTATCGGTGATCGTCCTGGTCTTTTACCTGGTATGGCGGGTGGTTTGCTGGCTGTAGAAAGTAATGCAGGGTTCTTAGGTGGTCTGGTTGCTGGTTTCATCGCCGGATATGTTATGAACGGAATCAAGAAGATGCTCAGAAAAGTACCTACAACCTTTGAAGGACTTAAAGCTATTTTACTTTATCCAGTATTAGGTCTGTTTGTGGTTGGCTTACTGATGTTCTTTATTATTGGTCCATTTTTCGCCGTTATAAACAATGAAATGTTAGGATTATTAAATAATCTCGGTACCGGAAATATCGTGCTGCTTGGCGCCGTCTTGGGCGGAATGATGGCTGTTGATATGGGTGGTCCCGTAAACAAAGCGGCCTATGCGTTCTCGATCGGTATCTTTACAGATACTGGAGATGGAGCTTTAATGGCAGCTATTATGGTCGGTGGTATGATCCCGCCTTTAGCGATCGCACTTTCCACCGTGTTGTTCAAATCTAAATATACTGACATGGAGAAACAATCCGGTTTATCGAACTTCGTTTTAGGTGCGTCATTTATTACTGAAGGAGCCATCCCATTTGCCGCAGCAGATCCACTACGAGTCATCGGTTCTTCTGTCCTAGGTGCAGCTATCGGTGGAGGATTGACCCAATTGTGGAATGTTTCCATTCCCGCACCACACGGCGGTTTGTTCGTTGTCGGGATTGGAGAAAATCCATTGCTATTTGTTGTAGCACTTCTTATTGGTTCGATAATATCCGCAGTCATTATGGGCTTATGGAAACCAAAAGTGGACAATACAAATAAAAATACTGTAGAAAGTAAATTAAGCTAAAAACATATAAAAACAATGAAACAGACTTCTCATAGTAGAGGAGTCTGTTTTTATTCTCAACACAGAACGAACGTTCTTTAGTTTGTTTTTCAAACCAAATAGACTGCAAAGGAGGTGAATAAAGAAAGTAAAACACCTATTTTGAGTAAATATATGATAGTATAAGAATGTAATGCTTTGAATATATAGCTATTTGAAATCGTAAAATGAAACTATCCGGTTCAGATAGAGGTATTTATTATGAATTTATACCAGCAGCATTTCTGTAGAAAAGGAGAAGAATATAATGGTTAGACACAAAATATTTACAATGAGTTTTTCAAAAGTATATCCACATTACGTTAAAAAAGCAGAAAATAAAGGTAAAACAAAGAGTCAAGTTGATGAGCTTATTCGTTGGTTAACTGGATATACTCAAGAAGGATTAGAAAATCAATTGAAGAAAGATAACGATTTTGAGACGTTCTTTGCTGAAGCACCACAGATGAATCCGTCACGCAAATTGATTAAAGGTGTTATTTGTGGTATTCGCGTAGAGGACATTGAAGATTCGCTGATGCAAGATATTCGCTATCTAGACAAACTTATTGATGAATTAGCAAGAGGTAAAAAGTTCGAGAATATCAAACGACACTAATAACAAATTAAGTTTGAATAAAGTGGACTATAAAATAGCAGGCAATAATTTTAAAGATAGTTTCATGACAGTTTAACAATAAATAAAAGAATGAGCTAAATAAAATAGAAGCAGGGCATGGAAAATATTCGAACAGAAATGAAAACTCTAGAAATATTGACAAATAATTTTACATGAGAAAAACTGAAACAGTCATAAATGGTTTGAATGAATATAAAGTTGAAACAAATGGAGAATGATTTTAATTTTTACAAAAAGATAAATCTATAAAGAATAATCAGCTGAAATAAAGGATGAATTCAATTCAATTCAACAGTGAACGATGAGGAAGTCAAATTCAATTGAAAATGATCAATAATAGACATTATTCCATACAATCTACTTTGTATAATATATATTATGTAAACTAAAACAAAAAAAGAAACGGATTGTCTGGATACGTTAAAATCGTGAATTAATCCCCTATTTTTAGTTTATTTTTCACTTTTTAATCTAACTTTATTAAATGATCGTAATAATACTGATACTTTTACTTTTTAAATTGCTTTTTCGATTTGTTCCATAAGAGTTGCCTTCATACTTTAATTGCAATTGTAAAGAAACAACAGACAGCTATTTCGCCAAAACACTTATTATAATAATAAAATATCCTTAGAATTCTTCCGTCATTCAAAATGAATTAAATGAAATTATCTGTTTGAATTTATCAAATAAACAAATTATTATTTATTATCATCAATAAATTCTTGTATTGGATTTTTAACTAGCGTGTAATAAACATTGTTTAACTCGACGCCATTTTGATTGTAAAATATCGTTAAAGAGTCATCATTCTTGAATTCAATAGAAAACTCGCAGGCATTTTTGCTGATCGATTTAAAAGGATGATGTTTGACTTCTATTTCCCAGGCAATATTGCTGGGAGCATGAACAGGAAGCGTGGGTATTGTCGTGTCATATCCATGTATACTCCAGTAAAAGTCTTCTATTGTCTCATCACTTAGGTTAAGCACATCGTTATTGACTGATATACTGTCAATTTTTCTTCCGTCGATCGCATCATTTAATACATCGCTTAGACTGTCTGTTCGCCAAAATATGTAGAGATTTATGATAAAAGGTATGACTGAAAGAATATAAATCAATCTGATTATGAACTCAGCAATCGGATGTCTGTCTTTGTCAATATACATATAAAAGTCACTCCTTCAAATAAGCAGGTTATCACTAGTATCAGGTACTTTGCATACAATATTCCTTGCAGAAAGTGGCAGTTTGAAATAAAGTTAAAGAAAGCATCTGCGTTTACTTCTCACCTCTCTCCTCCTCTCGTCTCTTAAGTCAAAAGTATAGTCCACACTTCGCAGTATATCATAAGTTGGTCTGCAAGTTTTTTGGTTGTCTTAGATTATTAAAAGATTGCCATATACACAATTAGAAGGATAACTGTTTTACTTTTCTAATATTTATGCTTATGGAAACATTGAAGAAACCAAGATGGATGCCTGGAAACGTTCATTAGACGTCAATGTTACCAGTTTGTTCCTGGCGTCTAAATATGCCATGCCTTATTTAAAGGAAACAAAAGGAAATATTATCAACACAGCTTCGGCGGGAGGAATAATCGGTTTCCCTGATGCGATATCTTATGCAACAACCAAAGGTGCAGTGATTTCATTTACTCGTGCGATGGCTGTTGACTATGCTGATGATGGCATTCGTGCAAACGCTATTTGTCCAGGTACTGGAGAAACCGGCATGACTAAAGAACTTCTAGAAGATGAAGAAACATATAAAGGCTTTATTTCACCGATCCCTATGAAACGCTTAGGCCAGCCTAATGATGTGGCAAATGCTGCTTTGTTCTTGGCCAGCAATCAGTCTTCTTATATCACAGGTCACGCATTACCTGTTGATGGTGGATGGACGATGTCTTAATTCATTAATAAATAAAGAGGATCAAGTCATTCAGTTGACTTGATCCTCTTTATTTTAACAGCAAATCCTCCCTTCCCCCCCTCCTCTTCTCCACTCTTCTAGTTTTAAAAACCAGTAGGATAAGACAAGTTTTTAGGATATTAAAAGATACGAGAGTTACTGCTGTTTTCTTATTTCATCAATATCATTTGAAAATTCTGGTATGATCGGTTCAAAATAAATTCCCAGGTTTGGATCCCGATCTACAGTTGTGCTGTGTCGAAGGGATTTTTCAATGTAATCAGAACTCTTGATCACAGCATCCTTTACAGAATGTCCTAGTAAATAATAAGCTGTGATGAAACTGACTGAAATATCCCCTACGCCCTTGAACCAGACATCTTCTTTCTCATGCATGTGATAAAATGGTTCAGTGTTTTCAGAATAAACATAGTAACCTGTCTCTTCTTCACGCTTACCCTCATGTTGAAAGACACTTGTCAATACAACGGTTTTTGCACCTAAATCACACAATTTCTGAGCGATTTTTGGATAATCTTCCGGCCCCAAATCATCTGAATACGGATAATCTGTAATCAGACAGGCTTCCGTTAAATTGGGAACAATAATGTCTGCATACTTAACAAGCTTTCTGAATTTTTCAGGAAAGTCTTCACTGAAGCCCGCATATAATTTACCGAAATCTGCCATAATGGGATCAATAATGACCGGCATATCATAATCCAGGGATTCCAGGTAATCGATGACCGTGACGATCTGTTTGCTGTCGGCAAAGTATCCAGTCAGTGTTGCTCGAAATTGCACGTTTAGATCTTTCCAGTGAGCCAGTATATCATCAAAAGACTCATTTAAGTAATGTTTCACTATACCCGGATAACCTAGTGTATGTGTAGACAGAAGCAGTGTGGGCAGCAAAGCTACTTCGAACTGCGCCGCTTCTAAAATGGGTAGGTTTGACATGCCGGCGACCTTGGCAACACCCGGCAAGTCGTTGATCACTAAAACTTGTTCACTCATGTTTCTCATCTCCTTTTCCTTAATTTCATTATACATTATTTTGTACCCTGTAAAATGATTAATTCTATGGACATAATAAAATTGATGAAAACTGACCCGTCTGTCCTTGCATGATGGAGATGATTTGTTCTTGCTCCAATATTATCTGAGGCTGCTGGGCAAGTTTCAATGATAATATAAGTCGCTTACAATGAGATAAGCTTTCACTGCAAAAATAAGTCAGTTGTTTTTCTGCAAATAAAAACACAAAGATCCGGTTTTTCTATATTTCAGTATTACGGGCAAGAAAAATGACCGGTCATCGTGTTTTAAACTTTTATGGCATGCTGGTTCACTTTCTGAACAACCCCATAAATAAAGATTGAATAATAGATATCTAATTATTTCAGTACCTTCTTGATCGATTCAATGAACAACTCAAAATGACCCACATTGAAAACAGGCTGAAATTCTTTTTTATTGCACAGGTCTGAGGTAATGAAAATATCGATATCGCAGTTTGAGTATTCCTGTTCTAATTGACTGATCAACTGTATTTCACTTGATTCATATGTATACGCAACGGAGCCGTTTTTTCCGTGTTTTTTTGCTATTACATAGGCCATGATCACTCTTCCTTTTTATCAAAAATTATGATGTATATACTATTACATTAGTATATAAACGTATACGAGTGTTAACAATGTACTAATTTAAACACCTCTTTTATTCTACTTCATCTTGCACTTATAATCCATACAAATTTTCAAAAAATATGAATAAATAAACATATCTATAATAAAATCTCCATTTTATTTAATCTTGCAGCTTTAACTCTTATATACTTAAACAATTTGATTAAAATATCATATAAATGGATGAGATCCTGGCAGAATTTTCTATTAACTGTAACTACTTTTTAAAAAAAAGCAGTTCACATGTGAAAGTGTTATTTAATGAACCGAACTAAATATTCTAGATAACGAATTTAATATTCACAGGATTTTGAAATAATCATAGTGAATATGAGTCACTCAAAGTAAAGAAATTTTTCGAGTTCCGTCTAATGAGCTCAATAGTAGTAACTCAATACGGAATAATTCTATGAGTTAAGTTTAACGTGCTCAGTAACAGGAACTGGGATTTTATGTAGTGCCTGAGTTGAGGCTATTTGTCTAAGTAATGGCAACTCAAGGGAAAGTGAAGCACTGAGTTAGGGCTATTTGTCTTAGTAATGGCAACTCAAGCAGAAGTAAAGGACTGAGTTGGGGTTATTTGTCTTAGTAATGGTAACTCGGAGCCAAAACAGTCATGAGTTATTATTACAAGTACTTCACTTATCTAAATGCTAGCAAATACCTTGATGTAGCTAGAAAAACTGAGCACTCGTACAAAAGCCACAAAAAAAGAAGCTGAAAAGCTCATCTCAGCTTCTTCATCTTATTATTCTCTACTTAAACGACATCTTCCAAAGGATAAAAAACGATATAGGCGATGCCCAGTAAGATTTTTTTATACCAAGGTGTCGGTGTGTTCTCCGCTGTTTTTTCGACAAGATGTCCTGCGTCTTTCTGATAAGGAACACTGTCTTTTGCGATTTCTTTGATGCTTTTTTCTAGGGCTTCAGCAAGATCACTGCTGTCTATAATAACCAGGTTTTCCTGACTTAAAAAAGAGCTGCGCGGATCAAAGTTAAATGAACCTATAAGGCTCAATCGTCGGTCAAACATGTATGCTTTGGCATGAATGTATCCTTTACCTTGGAAATGATAGAGCTGTGTCGTTCTCTCGCTTAATTCCTGCAAATATTTTCGCTGGCCGGAAATAGCTGGGAAATTTGTTGAAACTGCCATGGAATTCGTTACAAAGAAAATGTCAGCATCTGTATCTTTGAGTGAGATATAATTACGCATTTCTTTATTTGGCACCACGTAAGGACTCTGAAAAACTATACACTCTTCAGCTTCGTCAAAAAGCCGTCCAAGTGTTGCAAGGATATGCGGGTCCTTTTTCCAGCGCTGTATGCCATTTGTTACGAGACTGACTTTTCTTGTCGAGTAAACATGATCATCCCACTTGATTTTCTTCCCGGCTCCATATTCTTGGTTTTCTTCAGCCTCTATAACTGCCGAAGTAAGATTTTCATACGACTCTTTAGCCAGATCTTTATATCTTTCCAAGATATGACTCGGTCTTACACTCGTAAACGGATGATACCACATCGACTCAAAATATTCTGTATAATCTTTCAAAACACTCTCATCGTAGCGTTTCGGATCGTCATTAATGATAACGACATTGCGGTCGTACACAGCATCTTCATCGTCTTTAACGAAAAAGGCATCTTCTAAATTAACGCCCCCGGTCAAAACACTGCGTTTATCAATAATCATGTATTTATCATGCATACGGTTTTGCCAGGTCCACGGACGCAGCCAATCGAACTCTTCGTAAAAGGCTAGATTGATATTTGGATGAGCCATCAGTGCCCAGTATTTCTCATTACTGATACCAACAAGATTGTGCCCTTTACCGTCAAATAGAACATAGGCATTGACTCCTTTATCAGCTGCTTTTAATAGTTTCCCATAAAATAAATCACTGGCTTTCCCGTCATCGATGGAAAAGTTGGCAAGTTTGATCGTCTGCTTTGCAGAGTCGATCAGGTTTAAATGCAGAGTCATCAAAATATCCTGCGTGTCAAAAAAAGCGGCTTTATCCGGTCCGTATTTTTCGTCGTCACCGTAATAATCTGTCAGTCCTTTTGGGTTCAATTTTTCCCTGTTTTTAGGTTTCTTGTAATGGAGCAGGATATTCCCAGTAAAAAAGGCATACCCTATATAAGCGCCTAAACCCAAAGTTACGCCTTTGATTATCTTTTTTAACATACTGACCAATCCTCTCTATACATCAAAAGCATACCGTTGTTATTCAAGTATACCATTAATGGAGGGAAGGATAAAAAATGGTGCCTATCTTAAGTATAAAAAAGCCTGCTGCTTATCATAAATGTGTGATAAACAGCAGGTTCTTGTATATCAAAGGTATTCTCGTTTAGTTAAACGTCACGTCTTTACCTGTTAGTGTCTCAAGTACTATTCGTATGATTTTTTTGTTATCAAGACCGATAAGAACTTTGGCATTAGGTGGATTCTCTGCCTGAAGACGAATATCAGTATGGCTGAAGCCTCTCATGATCCCTTCGTCATAAGCAATCTTCACATAAACATCTTTTGTCGTAAATAATTCAGGATAAACTAAATACAAGACTGCCATCACGTCATGTAAATTCATAAAATCGCTGTGATTCACTTCACGGTGAAATTTCAGGGCAGACTGAGAGATGTCGTGCAGCAAGACACCTAGTTCGCCTCCCTTTTCCTTCAGAACATCAGCGTCTTTTTGATGGAACTCGCTTTGTTCGGTCGCATCAAGACTGGACATAATGATTGGGAGGCCGCTGTTTAAAACGATGTGGGCAGCATGTGGATCATAGAAAAAGTTGAATTCACCGGCGCTTGTCGTGTTACCGCCCTTGAGCCCACCGCCCATTAATGAAATGCACTCGATTTTATCAAGTAATTCAGGGTAACTTTTTATTAACAAAGCGATATTTGTCAGTGGTCCTATCGCAATGATCGTGACTTTTTCTTCTGCCTCGCTCAAAATCTTAACATAAGATTCCATTGCAGTGAGCGGAGATAAAGGTGCCAAATCTGTAAGTTCGATTTCTCCAAAGCCATTTTCACCATGCACTTCCGCAGCAAAAAACGGATCAAATATAAGTGGTTCTGTTGCTCCTTTAGCAACTGGCACATCGACACCGAGCAACTTGACTAATCCTCTCGCATTTTTTGTTGTATACCCCACCGGTACATTCCCAGCCACTGTATGGATTGCCAGTACGTCTAAAGAGTCCTCCGCAAAGGCCATCGCCAAAGCAAAGGCATCATCCACACCAGGATCACAATCTATAATGATTGGTCTTTTGTTATTCTTTTTCATAATCAAACGTCCCTTTCTTCCTATCGCTATTTTATTGAAATAGAACCAGACTGATCCGATTAATTTTTATCATTCGAATCTTTTTGTGCATAATACATGACGCCCATTGTCAACAAGACAAAGAAAGAAACGACCGGCGTTTGAGGGACGCTGATACCCTGATATTCTAAAAACGCAAGAAGTAAAAATAAAGCGCCAGTAAAATAGGCGTAAATGCCTATAATTTTTCTGAAGCGTTCTGAATTAGTCTTGTTCGTTTTTGCTTTAGGTTTACTGTTACTGTAGGCAATCAGCATATTCCATTTGAGAACATGTACCGCAAAGCCAAGAGCCAGTAAAATAGCACCGATTAAAAGATAAGTTAACACAAGGATTCCTTCTTTCTGATAGCGTAAATGTTTATGTTTTTTAATTTAATGGTTTGTTTAAGTAGTCCTTCAATTCATTAATACGACGCTTAGCATCCTTTACGCCCAAGTCATACATGGCCTGCAGTTTTTCTGGATCGCGTTCGAGCCGTTTGATCGGGATGGTTTTTGACGGCCTTATGACAAAGATATCGTCTTGCTTTTCTTCTTCATTGATTTTTTCAATGGTTTTGTTGTAATTTTTATATCTGTTTTTTAGTGTTTCTTTAAATTTTGGATAATGCTTGTACCAGCGGTCAATTAAAAAGCTGTTCGGTTTCGTTTTCCTATAGTCCAGTGGTCGCGTTAAAATAACAATATTTTTATTGTATCCAAGTGCTTTTGCTTTTTCTAATGGGATACTGTCACTCACACCTCCGTCCAAGTAATTCGTTCCCTCATGTGTAACGGGTTTTGAAGCGAAGGGCATGGAGCCAGACGCTCTGAGTGCTTCCATTTGTTTAAAAGGTTCCGTGATTTTTGGATACTCCGGTTGACCTGTTTCCATGTTCGTGACGGTTGCGTAGAAATCAATACCTGATTCCTTGAATGCCTGTTCATCGAAGACATCGAGAGAAAAAGGAACGGTGTAATAAGCGAATTCTTTATTGACGATATCACCTGTTTTCAGCCAGCTTCTTAAGCTGATATACCGTTTGTCTCTAATGTAGTTGATGTTATATCTCAGCGATCGTCCTTTTTGCCTGGAAGCAAAATTGATACCAAACAAAGCGCCTGCAGATACGGTAACCATACCGTCCACACTTACATCTTCTTCGATCAGTGTGTCAAGCACTCCGGCTGTATATAAGCCGCGCATCCCTCCGCCTTCCAATACCATGCCTGTACTCATTGTCTCACCTTTTCGTTCGTTAGTTATTTTTCAACATATGTGATATTGTATCGTTACTTTCAATTATACAAGCTCAAACAGCATAAAGAAAGAACCCATGTTGACAATCAATCACAGGTCCTTCTTAATTGTTCATCAGTCGTCGGTTTACGGTAAATGTATGACATTATTTTTTGTTGATCGAGCCTTTTATTGCCTGCTTTTGCGCATAATATAGAATGAACCCTGTCCACACCAGAAAGATGACAAGTGCCAGGATCGGTGAGACTATGATCCCAAAGTATTCCATGACAGCCAGCAAGAGGAAAAACACACCACTGACATAACCGTACAGGCCTAAAATACGTCGCTGGGCTTGTATATCAACTTTTTTCTTTTTTTCTTCAGGTATTGATGAATAGCCTGATATCAGACCGTTCCATTTAAGTATATGCACAGCAAAGCCAATGCCTAAAAATACCAAGCCCATGATTACATAAGTCCACAATTTGAACTCCTCCTTCTAAAATTCGTTTTATATGTCGATAAATCATTTGACTGTTTAACGTGATTCACTGACAGCCTGGTTCAGCCATTTAGCGGTCAGTGTATCAGAATTAAGCATGTCCATAGGCGTCCCTTCAGAAATGATTTTGCCCCCTCTTTTACCACCTTCTGGACCAAGTTCGATTACCCAGTCACTCGCCGCAATAAACTCTAAATTATGCTCGATTACGATTACCGTATTCCCACGTTCGACCAGTTTGTTAAAGACATCAAGAAGTTTTTCATTATCTTTTAAGTGCAGTCCAAGTGAAGGTTCGTCTAAAAGATACGTTTGACCCTCTTTTTTCAGTTGGCTGGCGAGCTTCAATCGCTGGACTTCACCGCCACTTAAAGAACTCGTGGTTTGTCCTAGGGTCAAGTATCCAAGTCCCATATCGATCAGCTTAGACACTAACGGTAAAGCCTGCTGGGCAATAGAATGTCCAAGCGGATCGTCTATTTTATCAAGTTCCAATGCCATTTCTGTCAATTCTAATCCTCGGTATTCAAGGAGATTGAATCCGTTGATTTTACTTTCAAGCACTTTTGGATTCAATCCCGTTCCCTGACACGTTGGACAGGTCGAATGAGCGGAAACTGCCAGGACATCTTCTTGAGACACTTGTTTTAATTTTGAAAGGTCCCGGTTGATATAAAGACGGGTAAACCGTGGCAGCAAGCCATCCCACCGGGCGTTTTGTGGGCCATCCTTGGTATGAAAAGGCGCATAGACTGCCCCGCCGTCGGGAGGACCGTATAAAAACAGTTCCAGTGTTTCATCCGAGTAATCTTTGATCGGTTTATCCGGATCAAAGAGCCCACAGGTCATCATCCAGTTACCTTGCCACCCTGCAGGAGATAAAGGTTTAAACTGAACAGCGTATTCTCTCAATGACTTATCGAAGTCTACCAATTTATCCAAATCAGGTGCAACAACTTCACCAAAGCCATCACACGTCGGACATCTTCCGAATACGCTTTGAGGGGTGTAGTCAGTTGCTGAACCAATCGATGGGTCTCCGAATCGAGAAAATAAAAGCCTGATCAAAGGATCGATGTCCATATAAGTACTGACCGAGGATCTGGAATTGCCACTGGCAGCCCGCTGCTCAACGACAACGACCGGACTCAAGTTCTGCATTAAATCGGCATGCGGCCTTTCGTAGCGGGGCATCTGATTTCTAACATACAAAGGATAGTTCAACGTCATCTGTCTTCTGCTCTCAGTAGCCAGCGTATCAAACGCAACAGAACTTTTCCCTGAACCCGAAAGCCCAGTAAATACCGTGATGTTTCTTTTAGGTATCGTTAAATCAATGTTTTTAAGGTTGTTTTCTTTAAGTCCACGTAAAATGATTTCATCTTTATTTACAGACATACTCCTGCCCCTTTCTGTACTGAATTTTTCTTCTTATTTAAATAATAAATGTTTAGTCACTATTCTTACTATGAAAAACTGTACTTAAGCAAATGTATGCAATTTAAAAATAAATTACGCTACTTTTTTGTACCCTGACCCTGACATTTCCGTCCCGTCTTTTATTATATACTTGACTTTATCATTAACTTACTTTTATTAACTATACCATTATTCTCTGATTAAATTAAAAAAAGTAATCATAAACTGCTTTTTTTAATATTCATATTGTATTTAACGTATACTCAATTACTATATAAGTTCGAGTCGGGTGTAAAACAGCTGAGTTATGAGTATTGATTAATGGTCAGTGGATGAAAGGAATTTTTTGGGCGAGTCATCCTCAGATACTCTTTTTAAATCAAAATGATCATAAATCAATGCATGAGTAGTCACTACTTGCTTTTAGTAGAATACACTCACTGGTAAATAATGTTTGAGTTGAACTAACCCGATTAAGATAGTATCCACTTAAGAGAACACAATTAATGAGTCAAAAGTATCAACTATTTATTTAGTAAAAATGGTGTCATGAAAGACTATTTCTGTTTCAAAAAAGTACCCTGTGCGTAAGTTGCACAGGGTACTAAATGAACAGTTATCTAATCATTCAAGACCATGATAACTTTTTGTCTTATTCCTAAAGTGAGAAATAGATGCCGCTGCCTATCATGTCATCTAAGACAAGCAGACTTTCATCGTCTACAGGCATATATTTAGCAATGCGACCAGACGTTGTCCCGCCGGGGAAGAGATCAACATATCCAAATTCATTTCCATCAAAAGTTCCGTAGATATCCTGCGGTACCTCAGATCCATCTGAATCTACAACAGTAAAGGTCGGATACACCGGATACGGGACATCTTCATCTCCCTGGTGCAATTGTCCTTCCAGAGAAATAATAGCCCACTCCATTCCTTCGGGTGCGGCTTCATTGAATTCATTTTCTGCTTTCAATGTATTAAAGGCCTCTTCACCCCGTACCACATCGGTAACTTTCAATTCAAATTCTGCTTCGTATTCACTTTCCATATCGTCACCGTAGTATGTTTCTGTATAAGTAATCGATTCACCAACCGGAACGGGATTCGAGCGCTTACCCAGTTCACTGGTTGACTCTTCTGTTTCAGCTTCTGCATCATTTCCTGTTTCCTGATCTGTAGTGGATTCCGCAGTTTCTGTTGAAGCGTCTTCAACCGAGTCTGTGTCCTGTACTTCTCTAGATGAACAAGAAGCTAATGTCAAAGACATACTCGAAAACAAAAGTATCTTTAAAAACTTATTTCTGAGCATGAGATTTCCTCCTATGAATGATGTCAATACAACCACACCGTATCATAAGTATAGCTAAATTTCCAATATTTTAGTAAAGAAAAACAGATAAAATTTTTATAACATTAGATAACAATAAGCTGTATTTATTATAAATAAGGGTTATATAAAATGAATAATAGTATTTTTAAAACATCTGTTATAGAACCAAAAAGCCCTACCCATCTCACTTCAACTAAAAAGTAAGACGAGCAAGGCTTATATTCTAATCCAGAATAATCATCTTGAATTCATTGTCTTCATTGGCTTCACCTTCAATGACTTGTCCTTCTTCAACAAAAGGCAGGGCATCATCCAGTGTAATATCGGCTTTATAAATACTGCCATCGATCATGAAGTAGTAAATCGTATTGCCGGCAACCACAGCTTGTGAGATGTTTTCCACTTGTCCGCTGACCTCATTCAGGTTTTCGTCGACCACTTCAACGATGTCTTCTTCCGCATTGTCAGAATCAGTCACTGAGTCTTTTCCATTCAATTGAGTGATTAGACCATCCACTGTATCGCTTGTAATAACTTTCTGATAATCCTGCGCATCAACCAGTGCATACGAACGTACGAGTCCTGAATCATCTTTTAAAGATGAAATATAGTAAGGACGATCATTCAAGCTTATGAGAAGCGGGAAAGTCGATTCAAAGCGCATCTGCTGAAGCGCCCCTTCTGCCGAATCCATAGCTGAAATTTCATCAGCAGACGTTACTGGATAAAACTCAGTCGCTTTGGTCCGCGTGTTAACAAGATAGAAACCGATATTTGATGCATCATTATTGACGGATGTGACTCCTGTATACAGATAGACATCATCATTCATTGGAATATAATTATACCCATCGGTCGTACGGTTGACGCCCTGCTTACCAAAATATGCATTGAAGAAGCCGCCGCTATACTGACCGCGATAGTTCAGCTGCTGCAGAATCAACTCTGCTGAATACACACGGTCGACCCACGTTGGCATTGTTTCAAGTGTATATTCTTCGGTTTCACCTGTCACAGCGTCTAAAACAATGAGCCCAGTCGGTTCAAGCTGAGTGAACCAGAAGACATTTTCGTAAGTCGTCGCAATATAATACGGATGCCCCTCGTCGTCTACTTCAAAATCCGGGTCTTCAAAGAGTTTCGTTGGATATTTGAAACGCAGATGCCGCTTGACGTTATGGTTAAGCATCTCTGAGTCGGAATACTTGATATTTTCTTCCAAGTCTTCCACTTCAACTTCACCGGTCACCATATCGACTTTCAAATAGTTGGGAATCCCTTCACTGCGGTTATTCAACCAGCGAATAAAACTTGCATACTGAAGCGGCGTGACACGGTAAGGATCATTATCGATATTGATCTGTGTATAGGAATCTGCCGGTACAAACTGGGACACCAATTCACTGATCGAGCCGATGCGGCGGTCTCCCAAACGCTGAGCTGTGTCTCTGTCCATTAGTGGAATGGAAGATTCATCCATTGATGGAAAATCCTGCTGGAAGCTCTTCTCTTCCACTTTTATAAGATCAGCATAGTCCGTCGAGCGGAAAATCACACTGTTGAATAAATTGCCGACCGCAATACCAATAACTAAAATGATTGGTAAAAAAAGCGCACCGTACTTCAGTTTCTTGCGGTAGAAATATTGACCGTCCACCAGAAATTCTATACCCATCACAGCTAATGTGAATAGTATGAGATAAAATCTGAACTCCTGCGACTGGATGTTAAGTGCCGGTGTGTAAATGTAAAACACGACTAGTGCGATTATAAAAAGCACAGGATATAATAAAAGCCGTTTCTTTATTGTTTTCATAAAACCTTCCTTTTTGCATTCGTCCATAATAGGACAAACAGCTGATTTAATGGTAGTGATCAATCTTAAGAAAAGCGTTTAAGAGTCAGGAACAATTGGATGATGTAAATATAAAGTGATAGGATAACGAGTGGAATCGCGACCTCGTAAAGTTTCATGGGTATCGTTTCGGTCCATTCGAGTGTGATCCGTCCGGTAAGTCCAAGTAGATGCAGCATGACAACTACTAAGAAGACTTTCAGGGGCTGATTCTTATAAAGACCATACATGATCATGCCAACAAATAAGTAGAAGACAGCACGCAAGATGATTGTACCGCTAGATTCGAATGGCGTGATGAACAACCCCTGGAAAATGACAGTAATAAACGTGCCAATTTTAAATGGTTTTTTATATGTATCGACAGCCGTCAACAGCTTTTTTACTTCCTTTTCTTCTTTTAGGAACAAAAAGACGCTTAAAACTAGTGCAAAATAAAACAGACTCATTTATTCACCTCTATTCTCTTCTAGATAAATCACTACCTTATTACAGTATAAAGGTCTTTCTGTTTTTATCAATATTAGATTTAAGTATATGGATTTCAATTTCAAAATATGATCGTTACTTCAGTATAACAACCTTTGACACTAGAAAGCAGAAAAAAACGACTCCTTTCATATGTGGTCAATTCAGTAACGATTGAAAGGGGTTCGTTTTTATTTTTTGATGTGAAGTTAGACAGTAAATTGTTTCATCACTAGTTTCTACCGACTCACAACGTCTACGCTTTCTCTATTTCACCGACGCCTATCGGCAGTGTTGTATGCGGTCCGTAACTTTTAACAGTGCCTTCGACTGTATCTGGAAGGTCAACGGACTCTGGAACACCGTGAATAATGACAGTTCGAGTGTCAAGCTGCAGGTCTTCTGAACCGAATTTTTCTTTGAACTTCTTTTTAAGTGGTGCAAGCGGTACTTAAAATTCATACTTCCAGTTCCCCTCTTCATCAGAATGCGGATAATCGTCATGGGGGACATTGATATCTTGAGGTGCATTGTCAAATGGAACCATCGTCTGACCGGCAACTTCATAGACCTCAGGCAAATCGATAAAGCCATCACCATTTGTATCGGCAGCTTTTGACGGTACTTTGCCTTTCTTTCCATCAGGGAATCCGTGGAAGTGACTCCAGTGCATCATGTTTGGTGGTGTACCAGTGGCTTCGATTTTTATCTTCCACGTGTCGCCGTCTTCAATCAATTCAGCTTTACCAGAGACGGACGTTCCGATCATATCTTCATTGACAGGCTTTATCTCTGCAGTATATCTTGTAGGCATAATAACCATCCTCCTAAATATAATCATGATTCTTTTACTATATTAAGTTTTAATCTTATCCTCTGGCTAATCAATTGATACGATTTATCTATATCCTTATAGAAAAAGAACGCTCCCTGAGTCGGGAAGACGTTCTATTTCTAAAGTTTTAATATTTTAAAGCAAATCAGTACAGCTCATAAACTTTATCGAACAATTCTTTTTCGTTTTCGATCTGTGTCTTGTTACCGATGACGACAACCGAACCTGAGTCGATAACAGTCCTGAAGTCTTCGTGTAATGCCTGTAACTTATCTGGATTCGTTTCAAGGATCTCTTTTTTCAATTGAACGATAGCATCTTTTGAAATATGTCTTTGCAGTCGGTTAAAAGCAGTCAATCCTTTACTGTGTGCTGATTTCGGCTGTTCCAAAGGACTGAGCGTCCCGATGATATATTTCAGCAGCTCGGACTCTGACAATTTCAAGCCTTTGACATAGTCGGGAATAGCTGTGTAAACATCGAGAGTTTTCTTGATATTCGGGTCGCGGTAAGAGGCTAAAGCGACACTTCCGTTACGTGTATGGCGGTAAAGCGAACCATAAGCGCCTCCTTTAACGCGGATCTCATTCCATAAATAATCAAAGCGGAAAGCCGTTGATAAGACCTGGGTTTCACCGGAAAAATCGATTTGCTCCTTAGCATCGCTTCCTAAACCAACATAGTTGACATCCTGTGCGGTGACAAACGCTTCGCTTTGTTTTGTCCCCGCTTTATATACCGCTCTTTCGCCTAGTGAGTCACTTGGCAAGGAAGCAAAGGCATCTTTCAAAGCTGATTTAACGGCGTCTTTTCGATCAGCATCGCCAGTATACAGAACATTTAATCGTTGCTTGTTCATTAGTTTGTTCAATAAGTGAGTCAATTGTTCACTGATATCAGTGGATCCGGCTTTTAAATCATCACGTATCGATTTCAGGTAATTGAACTGATCGATACCACCAAGCTGTTCACTCAGTTTTGCGGTCGCTTTCACTTGACTCAATGCCCGATTCGCTACGATCGCATGCGAACTGAAGTTGATTTTATTTTCAAAGTTTGAAATCAGTCGTTGAGTGATTTTCACTAGCTCGGCTCTGTTGTCAAACTGAGTGTGCATGGCGATTTCTTTCATCAATCCGATCAAATTTTTTAAAGAAGCAGTTAAAGCTTTTCCGCTGATTTTAAAGAACGGTTTGATCCTTCCTTCAACATCTTCGTAAATCGATACACTTCCGTAGATCCCGCCTGTGTGGGTATCCATTTCTGTCTGCAGTGCAGCTTCGTCATAGTTGTCCGTAGCGAGTTTTCCGAGTAGATGACTGAAATAACCTAAGAGTGTGTACTCGTCTGCTTCAAAGTCTTCGATATCAAAGTATAAATCGATGTAATCGATCCCTGAGGTGAACTGCTCAGCATGATAGAAAGACGTATCTTCATTGAATGCTTCTTCTTCAATAGGATAATCCGGTTCTTCAGTTGTCAAATCTTCCCGTTTCAGGGTTGGGATTTTTGCCAGAGCTTCTGGATCATCAGGCGTTTCCTGACGTTTGATCAGTGCGCGTGTTTCTTTTATGATCCTCTGGCGTTCGTCATCAGATATTTTCTCTTTATAGTCCTGCAGTTTTTCAAGTGTTTCGGCTTCCTGCTTGTCACTTTTACCCGGTTCAGCTTTTAAAATGATCTGTTTAAATAAATCATTATCGATCAATTTACGCTGGATCAGCTCCTCAAAGTAGCCCTCTTCCGCTCTCTTGGAGAGTTCATTTAAATAGTGATTGAAGTGAAGATTTGTAAAAGGATTTTTTTCATACAGCCATGTATTGAATACTTGAATGGCATAAATGACACCACGCGGATTGTCTTCCGAGATCGCCGCTTCTCTTGTCTGGAAAGTGATTTTGTTTAAAGCTGCTTCTATACGTTCTTTTTCGATTCCTTTATCAACCAGATCGGTCAATGTTTCTTGAACGACTTCCTTGAATTTCGGCATTTTATCAGCACTTGAATACTTCGCCATGATCATGAAGGCCGTCGGATATCCAATATCAGACACGTCACTGTTGATATCGCCGCCGATTTCAGCGTCTAATAATGCTATTTTAAGAGGCGACTGATTGTTTCCGAAAAGAATCTCATCCAGTACTTCAAAACCGAATATATCCAGCGTTTCATCAGGTAAAGCACCATGCCAGGCAAGCGCCAGATAATCCTTATCATTCGGATCATCGCCAGCCGTGATGGAATAGGTATCCGTGTAAACAGCATCTTTCGGCTGAGTGAGCTCGATGGACAAATCGACCGCTTCTTCTTGTTCACCCATGCCAGTGAAGTATTCTTCCAATTTATTGAATACAGTAGTGATATCCAAATCGCCATAAACGATCGTTAAAGAATTACTTGGATGATAGTGCATTTGATGATAAGCGATAAATTCCTCATGTGTCAGTGTTGGGATGGCTTTAGGATCTCCGCCAGAATTTTTACTGTAAACTGTGTTTGGGTAGAGCTGCGCTAAGATATGATCATAGATCTGACCTTCCGGTGACGCGGCCGCACCTTTCATTTCATTGTAAACGACACCTTTATAAATCAAGTCATCTTCTTCGTTTTCTAAATGATAGTGCCAGCCTTCTTGTGCTAGAATCTGTGGATCTTCATATAGTTTCGGCTGGAAGACAGCATCTAGATAGACGTCTACGAGATGGCCAAAGTCTTTTTCGTTCGTGGATGCAACCGGGTAAATGGTTTTATCCGAAAACGTCATCGCGTTGACGAAGGTGTTGAGTGATCCTTTGATCAATTCCACAAACGGTTCTTTGGAAGGATATTTCTTTGATCCGTTCAGGACAGAATGTTCAAGAATATGCGTGATCCCGTTATCATTATAAGGCGGGGTTTTAAAGCCAATCGTGAAAGATTTATTCGTATCATCATTGGCCAAGTGTAAAACCTGAGCCCCTGTTTCAATATGTTTATATAAGTGACCTTGTGAGTGAACGTCAGGAAGTTCCTGCGTTTCTATTTTCTTAAAGACCATAACAATCTCCTTTGTATCATCTATATTTTCAACTACATACTTCTCTATTGTACACCAATAGCTCCTTGTTTGACTAGAGGAAGAGACTGAGGGCTTTAGTCAGAATGAAAAAACTAGGCTGAGGCCTAGTTTAAACTTCATTTTTATTTAACTTCTTTAATGTAGTGACCGTTTTTTTAATATCCGTACTCTTCGTTATCGCAGAAATCACAGCAATACCACTGACTCCGGTTTTTCTTACCAGCACTGCTCGTTCTTCTGAAATCCCTCCGATAGCGACAATAGGTTTTTTTGATTTTTGAGCGACTACCTTTTCTATAAATCCCAGGCCAATTGTCTCCTTTGCGTCTGCTTTTGAATAAGTCGAATAAACTGGCCCAATTCCAATATAAGAGACACCATCAATTTTTTCTGCGATTTTAAATTCTTTTAAATTATTAACGGATAAGCCGACAAACATATCGCTGCCTGCCAAATCAATTGTTTCTTCGATCGCCAAATCATCCTGGCCGACATGAACGCCATCTGCTCCGATGTCAACAGCTAAAGAAACATCATCATTTACAACAAAAGGTACGCCTGCTTTTTTGCATAAATCAAGGCAAGTCTTTGCCATTTTTTTGATTTCTTCATGATCTGTTAAACTGCCTTGTCCTTTCTCTCTATATTGAAAACAGGTGATCCCCGCCTCTAATGCCTCTTTTAGGACATCAGGTAATGACCGATCTTTCGTGTCTTGAGTCCCTGCGATGAAATACAATTCAAGCATTTTCTCTATTTCATTTTTCATTGTTTACTCTCCCTATATGCCCAGTGATTCGTCGGACCGTGTCCATTTCCGACATGAATTGGTTGAGAAATAGCCGCCTGAATATAAGCTTTACCTGTTTCAACTGCCTTTTCGACGGATTTTCCTTTCGCCAGTTCTGCAGCTATACAGGCAGAGAACGTACAGCCTGTGCCATGCGTATTTTTAGTTTCTATACGGGGAGTTTCGTACCAGCGTTCGGTTTGATTTTCCATCAGCAGATAATCACGTGCACAGTCTTTGTCTGCCATATGTCCGCCTTTTATCAGAACATTTCTACTTCCTTTTTCTTGAAGGATGGCAGCGGCTTTTTTCATGTCTTCTTCTGATTTAATTTGCATGCCAGTCAGTTCTTCTGCTTCCGGGATATTCGGTGTCAATACCGTTGCCAGAGGAGCCAGTTCATCTCTCATCGCTTTAAGTGCCTGCGTTTCCATTAAATGTGCCCCACCTTTGGCAACCATAACAGGATCAACAACTAAGTGTATCTCTGAGTGAGTTGATAGTTCTTCTGCAATGAGAGAGATATAGGTTTCATCGACTAGCATACCCGTTTTCATAGCAGCAATATCGAAATCTGAAAAAACAGCATCCATCTGTGCTCTGACCCCATTTAGAGGAACCTTATAAATCCCATGAACCCCAAGTGTGTTCTGAGCCGTAACGGCTGTGATGACTGAAGTCCCAAACACATCTCTTTCCTGGAAGGTTTTGATATCAGCCTGTATCCCAGCTCCCCCTCCACTGTCGCTTCCGGCAATAGTTAAAACTTGTATTTTACTCATTGGTACCCTCCTCTGATTTGTTCACATGGTATCTTTTTATGTTTTCTTTATCACGAATAGTCTGTTCTGAGAGGTTATAGAGCGCATCTATTAGAGATGCACGAAAACTCCCCGGTCCGTTGACCTCCTTATTTTCTACGGCTATTTCTGCAGCCACACCATAGGCAGTACAGGCTTCTACGGTGCTTTCTAATACAGGTTTTCCCCCTACAGCTAAATAGGCACCACAAATGCCACTTAACATACACCCTGTTCCAGTGACACGCGTCAGCATTGGATCACCATTTAAAATACCTATAGTCATTCGACCATCAGAAACAAAATCTTCCTTACCACTGACGGCGGCTACTGTCTGATAGCGTCTGGCCACCCGCTCAGCGATTTCTCTTCCTGAGGCTTTCCCTTCCCCTGCATCGACGCCCTTACTTGACCAATCGATCCCAGCAAGATAAGCCATTTCACCAGCATTTCCTGTTATCAGTTGAATAGTTACTTCTTTCAAAAGCATCGAAACAGCTTCTTGACGGAATTGAGTTGCGCCTACTCCGACAGGATCAAGGATTACCGGAACTCCTTTTTTATTGGCAGCTTTTCCGACTATGAGCATCGCTTCGAGTATTTCTGTTGTCAAAGTACCTATGTTCAACACAACAGCCTTGGCAAATTTGGTTACTTCTTCCATTTCTTCCGGCGCCATCGCCATCATTGGAGAGGCCCCGATCGCCAGCAGGCTATTAGCAACATCATTGGAAACGACCTGGTTGGTGATAGAATGAACGAGAGGATTTTCTTGTCTTAACTTATTTAGCAGATAGTGTGTGGTCATTTTTTTCTTCTCCTAACAGTTTAAACAGATTTTTATTTTTTGCCTGTATCACTATGACTAATCCAATGATCGTTCCAGCCAGCGAACTCTGAAAAAAGGCAGGTAAAAAGCCGAATAGCGTGGCCTCCTGCGATAAAACAAGCCGTGCGATCGGGTAACTTATCAGTGCACCAAAAATACCAGTACCAACGACTTCCCCTGCACCAAGCAGCCAAAATTTCTTATAGTGTCTGAACAGGAGTCCTGAAAGAAAGGCGCCGATCATACTTCCGGGGAACGCCAATGGAGAGCCTGTTCCGGTCACATTTCTTAAAAAAGAGACACCGAATGCCTGTGCGAGGCTATACCATGGTCCAAGTAAAGCACTTGTCACGATATTCATCAGATGCTGCATGGGTGCGATCCTTACAAAACCCAGCGGGATGATAAATAAACTGTTACCAATATAACCTATAGCGATCAGCATCGAGGTTTGAATCATTTTTTTGATATTCATAGAAGTTTCCTTTCTTACTTTTAATTCATTGAATAAAAAAACACCACTTATCTGTCTCAGTGACAAAAAGTGGTGTGGTGAGTAATATTAATAAAAAGCAAATTGAGAAGAAAACATATTTCTCCCATTTTCTTTTATCCACTTTTCCTCCGCTGGTACTAACCAGATCAGGTCAAAGGGTCAGACGAAAGTCACTCTCAGCACATCGGTCAAATGGATATGCCCCCCTAATGGTTTTCTATTCAATTTGTGTTCATGATACCACAAGTTTACCTTATAACCAATCCTTTTAAGGGCTAATTTGAAGAAACTAGGCTGCAGCCTAGTTTGACCTCTTTTGAATAAAGATTGTTTTATTACATCGTTATGATTTGCGTATATCAGAGTGATTTAGTCGTTTTAAGAGTAAAAGTTCAGGCTTTTTTGGAGATGTCGAACTCAGATGAATAGTATCTGTCGAGTATGCAGTTTTCCTTTCAAAATGTCGAACTCGCAGAATTTTTGACCACTGAGTATGCACTTTTTCTTTCGAAATGTCGAACTCAGAGAGTCATTGATGTCCGAGTGAGCACTTTGCATCTCGAAATGTCGAACTCGACAAGCACCACTCATCTGAGTCTGCACTTTTAAGAGCAGAATGTCGAACTTAGTAAATCCCAGCCCTCTGAGTGTGCACTTTGTGAAGCGAAATGTCGAACTCAGTGAAGTCGTGATGTCCGAGTGAGCACTTTTCGTCTCGGAATGTCGAACTCAGTGAAGCCATGATGTCCGAGTGAGCACTTTTCGTCTTGAAATATCGAACTCGCTGACCAGGTAGCTTCCGAGTGCACACTTATAGAATTAAATTAAATGAAATTTTTGTCTATTTTAAATCAAGTCATACACCTTTCGTTTGCCGATAGAAAAATCACTTTTTAAACTTCACTCCATTCGCCCTTAGCTCTTTGATCGTCACCGGACCGATTCCGTCGAGTTTGAGGATCTCTTTTTCAGTTCTTTCAGCAAAATCTTCAAAGTTTCGCAGCCCTGCATGATACAGGATACGCATACGGTCGATTCGCATTCCACGAAGCGGATTAGATGGTTCATCGCGCATACTATAGAAGAAATCTTCTAACTTTTGAGTTTGGAACGGGTCGAGCTCTCCGTAAAAAGGCTGACTGTTTTTACGGACACTTTTTTCGATAGGGATCCGTTTGAACGTTTCTTTCTTCAACCAATCAAAAAGATAGGCATTTTCAACTACTACATAAACGATATCTCTCAGGGCAATGAGCAAACTTTGATAAGAAAACGGCTGGTAAGAAGTTGTTAAAGTGACTTCCTCGTTATAAATATCTTCGATCGGCCACATGTCGTCCATCAATACCAATCCTATTTCACGATTAACGTTAATAAGTTTTTCTAATAGACTTCTGGCTAAATCTTTTCGATCAGTCAGTACAGCCAGAATCAGTATAGGCAGCAACAGTTGATCGTCTTCGTCTGCTCCTTCAGCCTTTTGGAAGAAGCGCCAGGCACTTTTCCAGTCGAATTTACGGACATAGAGGCTCATGATTTTATAGCGAGTGCCTAGTGAATCTGTTTGATCAATATTGTAAAGTTCAAGTAAATGTTCCAGTGCGTGATCGACCATACCCATATCCATATATAGAAAGCCCACTTTTGCTTTCAGTCTTAAATATGGCCGTTCTTCAACGTTAAGGTACCCCATCTTATCTGTATGATTCTGCCAATATTTGCGTGCTCTTTTCTCCAGAAACAAAGTGTGTTCCACAAAAGATATCATGTCTATTTCTTGATCCACATCGATCAGCATACTTTGAGCATCCCAATTTTCCGGCCAAATCTCGATCGCTTCTTTGATGAGCTTTTTCTTTCTCGCTTGTGATGCTTCGTACTGGGCTTCTTCCAACTTTTTCATTGACCGTGTTTCTTTCGTTTCTGATTGAGAAAAATCGAATCCAGTGTTTATTTTATTGTTATACTTTCTGGTGAAGTAATCAACTGCTTCTGCTGTGGTATCAAATTCATCTCCGTGTTCATCTAAAAACTGCTGGACCATTCTTTGAAATATTTCCATATCGTTTGACATACGTTACCGCTCCTTTTTGAGTGTTTATTTTTTGAGTGATTTTCAAATTAAACTGCTCTACACCAGAAACAAGACAAGCAGTCCATAGCATGCAAAGGTTATCAATACACTTAGCATTGTACCAATAACAAAGTACTCTGAGAAGTAGGGATCCTCGGCAATTAGTTTGTAACGCGCGAAAGCCTTGATCGATAAAATGGCGACGACGGATAAAAGGCTGCCAAAGAAAAACGACAGTAAAATCAAAAGGCGCTCAAGGTCCCCGATCATAGCTCCGGCTCCTTTGAAACCTGATCCATGATCACTTTGAGTAGATAACGTCGTATCTTTTTTCGGATCATATTTACTGCTTACTGCCCGTATGACTAAATTGGTCGGCTTCATCAATAATAAGAGGACAAGGCTAATAGAGATAAGGATACGGTAAGGCGATTGAATACGGAACATACTGATTGGAAATGCTAATTGCTTGAGCAACGTTAGCCCGTCCATCAAAAGTTGTAAAAAAAGTACCCCGGCAGCCCAAATGAACATATAAGTCCCTAAATGCTTCAAAAATGATTTAAATGACAGAGTTTCTCTTTTATCACGCTGATTTAGGGCATAGAAACTTATAATGAAAATACCAAAAAAGACTAGACTCAAAGCTGCAAGAATCAGTGGTTGCGTGCTGATGGATACCAGCTCATTTAAAAGTATTAGCCACAGCAGATAGACACCTTGGTGGAGAACGAACTGGATGATCGAGCGATTCTTGATATAAACCGAATATAAGGCATGCTCACTATTCAAGTTATCTGCTAGAAAGATGTTAAAAAACTGTTTGAGCTTGTTCTCATAAAGAATATATCCCATAAGCAGGCCGGATGCGATCAAAAGCAGCTTCAAAGAAAAGATGATGTCAAAGTCCTTTAAACTGGCGAGGATCAAACTCGACAATAGCGTTCCCCATACAAAATGGACAGTTTGTGAAACAGCTCGCTGTCTATGTGCATTTTCTTCACCAATGGACTGGAAGTAAAAATAACTGATCACATGGAGGATAACTGATTCAATCATCATTCCTGTAGACACCCCTTCTCTATTTGTTCAGCCAGTAATCGACGCGACTGAATATATTGTTTGATCTGGGTAGAAATGATTCGCTTGCTGACTGTTTGAGCGCTCAGAGACTTTTCAAGTCCTTGAGACAAAGCCTCGGTGACTTTTTGATTGTTTACATCATTGTACTCATCAGCTAAGAGGACATGGTAAACTGTTTCTTTCTGCGTATAAGTCCACTGGTTACGGATGACATTCTGTAGTCTTATGATACTATTATAAAAAAGATCATCGTCCTGTTCCGTAATGATTTTTTCATTCAAAAGCCCGTAATCATCATTTTCATGTACTGATTCGATTGCTTCTCTTGCATGCCAGTAAGCTGGACCATCGGCACCAATGCTTACTTTTTTATCTATAATAGGCGTGATCAATCCACCGATCCCTATCCCCCACCGTAATGAAATATCGTCATTCAGTTGTTTTTTTGTGGTAATCTGCAGTTCCAATGTGATCCGGTCAATGAGTATAAATGCCGTCTTAACATCACTGACGATACATTGAAATTCATCTCCTAGAGTAATCGTTAAATGTGATTCAAAGTGCTCACTGTATGTTGTATTCATTTTAGATAGTATAGTAGAGAGAATTTTCTGCGTTTCTGCACGCTCTTTCAGTTTTTTTGAAGCAATGATGTCCCCGATCATGGCTATTTTTGTCGTCTTTGTCATTTTTTGTCTTCCTTTCATTATTCTTCTTTATCATAAACCATAAAAGGTTGATTTTCAAATTTCAACTGTTATTGGTTTATGGTATTCAACATTAACAGTTTGAGCCGTTATAATAGAAAATAAAAAAAAGACTTGTTAAACTATAGGTGTCTATAAAATTAAGACAAAAATAGATAAAGGAGTCGAAAGTCAATGTCAGAGAAAAAGATAACTGATCCGCGTACGAAATATTACAATGAGAAGTTTCCTGAACAAGAACAAGGTACTCCGGCTTTACAGAAAAAGATGGATCCAAAGCCTGATTCAGGAGAAGAATCCTATAAAGGTTATAGTCGCCTAGAAGGACGTCATGCTCTGATCACGGGTGGAGATTCGGGGATCGGACGTGCGGCAGCTATCGCTTACGCGCGTGAAGGAGCCAATGTGGCCATCCAGTTCTTCCCTGGCGAGGAAGAAGACGCGAATGAAGTTAAAGAAATTATTGAAAAAGAAGGACGAAAAGCATTACTGCTTCCTTATGATTTACGAGAGGATAACGCTGCCACTGAAATCGTTGAAAAGACAGTGGATGCCTTCGGTGCATTAGACACCCTCGTTTTAAATGCAGCCCAGCAGATTGCACAGCCTGATCTTGAAAGCTTATCGATGGAGCAAGTGACGGATACCTTTAAAGTAAATATCCTCAGCATGTTTGAAACAGTCAAGGCGGCTGAAAAGCACTTGAAGCCCGGCAGTGCAATTGTCACGACGACATCTGTACAATCATTCAGACCAAGTACCCATCTGCTAGATTATGCAGCCACTAAAGGATCAATCAGCAACTTTACAGTAACATTAGCTGAGTACTTTGGTCCAAAAGGTGTCCGTGTCAATGGCGTTGCACCAGGCCCTGTATGGACACCGCTTCAATTAGATAACGGACAATTACCAGGTTCCATACCGTCGTTTGGTCAGGATACACCGCTCGGCCGTGCCGGACAACCCGTGGAATTGGCTCCAGTTTACGTCTTCCTGGCATCAGATGAAGGAAGCTACGTTAACGGACAGATTTACGGCATTACCGGTGGAAAACAAATCGCATTATAATCAATCTTTTATAAGCGATTTTAAGAAATCAACTAAATAAAGATGAAAAAGACACTGTAGTTCAATCTACAGTGTCTTTCGTATTGATCAGTTGTTGTAAGGAACAGTTTTAAGCGTGATCGTGGAGGCGTTTTGTGTCAGTTTGGCAACGGGACAACGTTTGTCAGCTGACTGGACGATTGCATCTGCACGGTCCAGTTCAAGCCCTTCGATCGATGCAAAGACAGAAACTTTGAAGTAATATCCTACGCCGTTTTCTTCACGTCTCAACTGTACTTTAGCTGTTACCCTACTTTGATTCTTCAAACCACGTGCTTTAAGCAAAGACCTGATTGTGGCATTTAAACACGTTGTCAAAGCCAGGCCAAACAATTCTTCGGGATTAGTTCCCGGCTTATCAGACGTCGGACTGGAAACAGTGACGGAAAGCTTGTCTTCTCCTTCAACATAGGCAGTCCCCTCCACGCCCTCTTCGTTATGAACGGTTGCTTCAAACAAATAATTTTCCACTTACTTCACCTTCGTCGCTCAGTTTTTGATTTGAGACATATCTACGCCGTCGATTTTTTCAAGTTCCGGTAAGACTGCTCTTAAAATACGTCCACCGTAAACAAATACATCCATCATCGGGCTGGCATCTTCGCCTGTAATACCCAAATGACGCATAATAATCTCCCCATCACCTGATATAACGAAACGGTAGTAACCTGAACGCATCGCATTGATGTCGTTAAGTGCAGATGTGATTTGCGGCATTTTGTTACGATCTGTTACTTGACCGATTTTGTTGTAAGTGACTTGATAATTGACACGCGGCTGGTCAGAATCATGGATAATCACGCCGCAAGCCACTGCTTTATCTTCGTTTATTCTAAGAGCGGTCTGGAAAACCATTTGCTTTTGTACGATATCTTCTCCGTCTTTTCTGCGGATCGGTGTTTCGATATCCTTTGTTTTGAATTCTATTTTTCTATCTTGTGCCAAGTATTTGAAATTATCTGTTATTTTGCTCATTATATAATTCCTCCAATGATGTAGTATCGTGTCTATGTTCCACACAAAAAACAGTATAACATAAAACGCTTACTAAATATAGACGTCTTCAGGAATTGAGTTGGGGATTTTATTAACATTAGGACTTCATGACTTTAGAAAGTGAAAGACTGAAATAAATTTTTAAGAGACATAATCCTATATTTTTTCCTGTTCAGTATACTTTGACCTCTTAAACTGGAGCAGGAAGTAGTCTAAGTCCTTTGTTACGAATGTTAACCAGTTTAAATTTTGTGGAATCGGTAGAATCAAAATGGATAACAGTAACTCACGTGCTGTGGCATCCGTGAGTTAGAGCTATAGAAGCACATAATTGGAACTCAATCGCTATGGCGTCCCCGAGTTCGGACTACTTTACCTTATTCATATGTTTTAAACAAAATAACGTACCTAGATGCAGAGTTGATCATGAGCATGAAAATGTTGACGTTAAGGTAGAAAAAACACCAGACTCTATATCGAGAATCTGGTGCTTCAACAGCATACTATTTAGTTTTACGTACGCGTTCTGGAATACGAGCAGCTTTACCACGTAGGTTACGTAAGTAGTACAACTTCGCACGACGGACACGTCCTTGACGAGTAACATCGATTTTTGCAACACGTGGGGAATGTACTGGGAAAGTACGTTCAACGCCGACACCGCCGGACATTTTGCGGACAGTGTACATTTCGCTGATCCCTTTACCACGACGGCTGATTACGACGCCTTCAAAAAGCTGAATACGTTCGCGTTCACCCTCAACGATTCGCGCATGTACAGTTACGTTGTCACCTGGACGGAAGTCTGGTAAATCAGTACGTAATTGTTCTTTTGTGATATCTTCGATCAATTGGTTCATCTTTACATCTCCTCTCGCGCAACACTCAATAAGAGCACGTCCCAGCGGAATATTGCGAAAATAAAAGTGGTTGCCCACTCAATTATTAACTTTACCATACTACATATATAGTGTAAAGGTCTTTTACTTACTTAATTCAAAAATCTTCGTCTGTCTTTTTATCTGCTGTCTCGTTCTGCCACTTGGAAATAAGTGCTTTATCTTTTTCAGTCAAATCGTAGTTCTCCAGCATATCCGGACGACGTAAAAAGGTACGTTTCAAAGATTCTTCATGACGCCATTCTTCGATCAAACCGTGATTGCCGTTCATCAAGACGTCAGGCACTTTCATCCCTTTATACTCTGCCGGACGTGTGTAATGAGGATGTTCAAGAAGGCCACTGGAATGTGAATCTGTCTGAGCAGAAACAGCATTACCTAAAACTTCAGGCAGCAGACGCACCGTGGCATCGACCATCACCATTGCGGCCAGTTCTCCTCCTGTCAGCACATAATCGCCTAAAGAGACTTCATCCGTCACCAGTGAACGAATACGCTCGTCATACCCTTCATAATGCCCGCACAGAAAAACGAGATGATTTTCTTCACTGAATTCTTCAGCCATTTTCTGATCGAAAGGTTTACCGGCAGGATCCATGAGAATCACGCGCTTTTTCGTTTCCGGATTACGCGAGTTGATGGCATCAATCGCTTCAAATAAAGGCTCGGGCTTCAAAAGCATCCCGGCGCCCCCACCGTAAGGCGTATCATCGACTTGCTGGTGCTTGCCTTTTCCAAACTGTCTAAAATTTATCGTATTGATGTCAACGATGTCTTTTTCGATTGCCCTTTTAACCATAGAATGACCCAATGGACCGTCAAACATTTCGGGAAAAAGTGTTACGATATCAATTTTCATTCGTCCAGTCCTTCCATCACATGTACGCGAATGACTTTCTCATCTAAATCTACATCCAATATCACAGATTCTATATAAGGAAGAAGAAGATTTTTTTTCCCAGGTCTCTCTACGACCCAGACATCATTGGCTCCTGGTGTCAGAATGTCTTTGATCGTACCGATTTCTTCTCCAGTATCCTCATCGATTACGCGACTGCCGATAACTTCGTGGATATAAAATTCATTTTCAGGCAGCTCTAAGAGCATCTCTTCACTGATACGCAACGTTCCACCGACAAATCGCTCGACATCATTCACATTGGTATAACCTTCAAATGAAAGCAAGTCAAATGTTTTATGGGTACGGTGCGTACGTACGGTAACGTCTTCTCTCTCTCCATTTTTTCCAAACCATATTAAAGGCGCCCCTTCAAAGTAGCGTTCCTGTGGATTGGTCGTTGTAGATAACACACGAACCTCTCCTTTTATTCCGTGTGTATTAACGATTTTTCCAACGTCATAATAATCCATTCATTTCCTCCTCTGTATGCCGTTTGATACAAAAAAAGGATGTACTCAGAGAGCCATCCTCGTTTTTCTGTTCAATTGATTAATCAACGATCGTCAGACGGACACGCTTAGGTCCATCAAATTGGATACTGTAGACAATAGAACGAATCGCCTTAGCAATCCGACCACGTTTACCGATCACACGACCGACATCGTCTGGATGAACAGATAACAAATATTCGTGAAAGTCATCTGTGTCTTTTAAATCAAGTTTAACGTCTTCAGGATGACTTACCAAGGGTTCGACAATGGTTCTGATCAATTCTCTCATCTCTGTATCAGTCATAATACCATCCTTTGTTTAAATGCTTTGATACAAAATGAAGAAAAGAAATGGAACAGTCTCAGTTATCAATGCTCCAGCCTTTTCTTCACACATGCTTCATTTAATTCGAACGATTATTTGCTGTTTTTCTCGTCGTGGAATCGTTTGATGATTCCTTCTTTAGATAATAAAGTTTTAACTGTGTCAGATGGTTTAGCGCCATCTCTCAACCATTTCATAACGAGCTCTTCATCAAGTTTGACTTCTGCTGGTTTTGAAATTGGGTTGTACGTTCCAACTTGTTCAATAATACGACCGTCACGTGGAGCACGTGAATCAGCGACGACTAAACGGTAAAACGGGTTTCTTTTTGAACCCATGCGTTTCATACGGATTTTTACTGCCATTATACTTGCACCTCCTGCTATTTAAAATAATAAGGCGTTCTTTTAAAGTTTAAAGACCCTTTTTTATTTGAGTTTCGTTCTCTTTCAAACTCACGATAGTAATCTTATCATGATATGTAGAGGTCGTCAAGTGTTTTTTCTTTACAGAAGGAAATTTAACTGATTTAACTGATTTAACTGATAGTAACTTTATCATTAGTTTAGGACTTTTACCCCTGTTCATTTTTGTGCTTTACTGGATTTAATGTATTGATTAATAAGTAGATAACAGCTGTAATCAACATAGTCAAAAGTATACGCCATAAAAGCGCGAGATTATCTATCGGAGTGAATTCAGCTATCATCAATGCTAGAAAAACAGTAATCCCCATGTTTAAACCACTTTTTAAAAATCCATTATTTGACACAATTTTCCCCTCCTCTTTCACAATGATCACTATTAATTTACCACAGATATATCTCTTTGAATATGATTTACTGATTCTATTAAGAGAAATATACGATCAATCATGCTATAGTCATACTAAATGAGGAGTGATTTCTATGTCATACGAAGACCAGGATTTTATTATGCGTCAGATAAAAAATTTTGCGAAAGGAATCGGCGTGTTACTTGATCTCTCTTCCCTTAAAGAGCTCTTGCAACTAGAATTTTCAATTGATGAAAGCCTATCTGACAGAAAAATTGAGTCTATTATGTATACGGCACGAGTAGAAAACTATATAAATAGGCGTATACTTTCTGAGGAAGAACTTGAAAAAATGCTCGGATTAAGCCCTCAGCAAGTAAGTAAGTTAGTCACAACGACTGAAAAAGCTTCAGAAGAAGAATTAGAGGAATTGAAAAAAATTAGTGGAGCAGGAAAAAGACTGGTTAAAAACGGTTAAAGACTTGAATTCTATGGGCATATTATTTTATAAGTAAGATGTATTTTGTTAAAATAATTAAAGTATGTAAATATACATATTATTTTATTATAATAGGAGGAATTTTCAATGAAATTTATCGTAGTAGGCACATCTCACGCTGGATACGAAGCAACAGAAACACTTTTGAAGGATCATCCGGATGCAGAAGTACATCTGTATGAACGAGGATCCACTGCTTCATTTCTGTCCTGCGGCATTCAGAGTTATTTAGAAGGTATCAGCAAACATGCCGACCAGCTTCATTATGCAACTGAACAGTCTTTCAAAGAACAAGGCGTTCATGTACACATGAATAGTGATGTTGTGGGCATCAATTCCAAAGACAAAACGATCACGGTTAAAACCGACGATGGTGAAACAGAAGAAAGTTACGACAAGTTGTTCTTATCACCTGGGGCTAAACCTGTAGAACTACCTATCCCAGGGACAGATTTAGAAAACGCCTTCTACGTTCGCGGAAGAAATTGGGCAGAAAAAATAAAAGCACGCATGGCTGATTCGAAAAAAGCCGTTGTCGTTGGTGCTGGATATATCGGTATTGAAGTGGTTGAAGCTTTTGCAAAAGCCGGTATCGAAGTTACCGTTATCGATGCACTCGATCGTGTGCTGAAAACATATCTGGATAAAGAATTCACAGACGTCCTTGAAGATGAAATGCGCGATCAAGGTATCAATGTCCGTACGGATGAAATGGTCAAAGAAATCGTTGGCGAAAATGGCAAAGTCAAAAAAGTCGTTACCAATAAAGGTGAGTATGATGTTGACACCGTTATCCTTTCTGCCGGCGTTCGTCCTAATACCAAATGGCTAGATGGTATTTTAGACTTGAACGAAGACGGAACAGTCGTTGTCGATGAATACATGCAGACATCTGAAAAAGATATCTATGCAGCTGGTGATGCTACCAAGATTCCTTTCGCTCCAAATAACGGAGATAAATTGATTGCCTTAGCATCAAATGCACGACGCCAAGCAGTCGTTGCAGCTAAAAACATGGGTGATAAGAAGATGAAAATGCCAGAAGTTTCTGGTACATCCGGACTCTCTCTCTTCTCACACAAATTCGCTTCAACAGGTGTTAAAGATATTGACAGCGACAGTGTGGAAGCAGAAGTTTCAAGCAAGTATGTAGAAGAAAAACTACGCCCTAAATTTATGGGTGATGACGAAAAAGTTATGATGAAAATTCATTTTGAAACAGATAGCAAGCGTATCGTCGGTGCACAGTTGATGTCGACTTATGATATCACACCAGCTATCAATACACTTTCTGTAGTGATTTCTGCTGGATGGACATTGGAACAGTTAGCATTCGCCGACTTCTTCTTCCAGCCAGAATTCAATCGTCCATGGAACTTCTTGAACGTCCTTGCACAGCAAGCTTCTGGAGAAACCTACGGCAGCGACAATATGTTATTCTAATAAGCTTCAAAGTTACGCTGAAAGCTCCCCTCCCTCTAGTGTTATAGAGGTAAGGGGAGCTTTTTCTAGTTCAAGAGTTTACAGTGACTACTATTTATATTTAAACTAAGCATTAACCTAGCCTATCCGACCTAAATCGCTTCGTTAATTACTACTTGTGCTTCCGGTTGTAAATAAACTGTTTGATACCGAATGAAATGATCGAATAGATGAACCACACAACCACATACAATAAGCCAAAATAACTGATTTGCATCAATATCTCACCCAGGAAAGTATCTAAAACATTATGTAATAAGAATGTAAGTAGACTGTAGCCTATCGCTAAAAGCCAGAATGTCTTCTTTTTCAAGTCTATCTCCCTTTCATTGTTTCTATTATCTCTAACGTAACAGAAATAACGAAAAATGTGTATGAAAAAAGCAGGCCTGATGCCTGCTTTCTTTTGCTTTCCTTTGCTATCTTTTGCGTCTGACTTTTTTCTTCTTCTTTTTCTTCTTCTTGCCACCAGAACCAGCGTTTCCACCACCAAGGCCACCGAGCATATCACCCATGCCGCCCATGCCTTTGCCCATCTTTCCGAGCTTGCCTTTGCCACCGCCTAATTTACCAAGCATTTTTTCCATGCCGCCCATTTTGCCGTTGGACATCTTGCCCATCATTTCTTTGGACTGCTTGAACTGCTTGATCAAACGATTGACTTCTGCGATATCTCTAGCCGAACCTTTAGCTATACGGCGGCGACGTTTTTGAGATAAAAGATCCGGATTTTCCCGCTCTTCATTCGTCATGGACATTACAATGGCTTTCATGTGAGCCATGTCTTTAGGATCCACTTCAAAGTTATCCATGCCAGGCAGATTATTCATCCCCGGGATCATCTTGATAATATCTTCCAAAGGCCCCATATTCTGCATCTGATCCATCTGCTCGATAAAGTCATTGAAGTCATAACGGTTCTCACGCATTTTGGCTGCCATCTCTTCGGCACGTTCTTCATCGACTTCCTGCTGAGCTCGTTCGATCAGCGTCAGAATATCACCCATGCCAAGAATTCGATTGGCCATACGATCTGGATAGAAAGGCTCCAGTGCGTCTAGTTTCTCACCGGTACCCGTAAATTTTATTGGTTTGTTGGTAACGGAACGAATAGATAGCGCTGCACCACCACGTGTGTCACCGTCTAATTTTGTCAAGATGACACTTGTAATGCTTAAACGTTCGTTAAAGGAATCAGCCACATTGACAGCGTCCTGTCCGGTCATGGCATCGACAACCAAAAAGATCTCATTAGGGTTAACGGCTTTTTTGACATCTTCAAGTTCATCCATCAACGTTTCGTCGATATGCAAACGACCAGCCGTATCAATGATAACGACGTCGCGGTTTTCAGCAATTGCTTCTTCCAACCCTTTTTTTGCGATCTCAACAGGACTGACCTGATCTCCCATACTGAAAACAGGAATATCCAAGTCACGCCCCACGGTCTGCAGCTGGTCTATAGCCGCTGGACGGTAAATATCAGCTGCGACCATCATCGGTTTTTTCTTCTCATATTTCCTTAAATAGTTCGCTAGTTTCCCAGCAGTGGTCGTTTTACCGGCACCCTGGAGACCCGTCATCATATAAACAGTCGGGCCTTGTCCTGGTTCGGCAAAAATGATTTTTTCCTGCTCGCCACCCATTAATTCAGTCAGTTCATCATTAACGATCTTAACGACTTGCTGTCCGCCATTGAGGCTGCCAAGTACTTCTTCACCAAGTGCTTTTTCGCGAACGGTTTTAACAAAATTTCTTACTACCTTATAGTTGACGTCGGCTTCCAGTAAAGCGAGCCTTACTTCTCGCATGACGTCTTTGACATCTGCCTCAGTTACTTTCCCTTTTTTACGCAGTCCGGAAAAGGCATCCTGCAGACGTCCAGTTAATCCTTCAAAGGCCATTCTGGCTTCATTCCTCTCTCATGATCTCTTTACGAATCGCCTGAATATAATCAAGCAACTGAGTATCTTCTTCGTAGTTTTTTTTTACATAATGACTTAATTTTTGTAATACTTCTTGCTTTTTTAGAAAATCGGAAACCAGATGCAATTTGTCTTCGTAATTTTTTAGAATTGTTTCCGAACGTTTGATATTATCATAAACGGCTTGACGACTCACCGAAAAGGCATCAGCAATTTCTCCGAGCGAATAGTCATCACCATAGTAAAGCTGCATGTATTCCTGCTGCTTTTTTGTGAGGAGCGGTCGGTAAAAAGAAAACAGCTGATTCATACGTAATGTTTTTTCCAGTTCCATTGGGTCGGCTCCTTTATCCTTTGAACGCTCTACAAAGCGCTTTTAGGCCGTTTGTTCGATCAATTCCTTGAATAATCCATAAGCAAACTTCTCTGTATCGAATGGATGAAGGTCATTCATTGTTTCACCTAAACCCACGAATTTCACTGGGATACCCAGTTCCTTACCAATCGCCAGCACGATCCCACCTTTAGCCGTCCCATCCATTTTCGTCAAGACGATTCCGGTGACATCTGTGGTTTCTTTAAATATCTTGGCTTGGTTCAAGGCATTCTGTCCGGTCGTTGCATCCAGGACCAATAGCGTTTCGTGCGGAGCATCCGGGATTTCTCTTGAAATGACCCGTTTCATTTTTTCCAGTTCGTTCATCAAGTTTTTCTTGTTTTGTAGACGTCCGGCAGTATCGATGAGTAATAAATCGGCACCACTGTTTCTGGCCGTTTCGATCCCATCATACACAACAGCCGCAGGGTCTCCGCCTTGTTTGGTTGACACGACTTCTGCTCCCACGCGGTCTCCCCAGACATGTAACTGTTCGATCGCACCGGCTCGGAAGGTATCTCCGGCAGCCATAACGACTTTCTGACCTTTTTCGATATATTCATGAGCCATTTTAGCGATGGTGGTTGTTTTCCCCACACCATTGACGCCGACAAATAATACAACAGTCAAGCCGTCTTTGTTTTCATTAAAGTAATGGTGATCCGGATTCGTTTCGCCGTACATATCGACCATTGTTGATACAATCACACGTTCCGCATCTTTCATGCTCTTGACGTTCTGGACTTTAGATTCGTAACGCAAAGTGTCCGCAATATGCATCGTTGCTTCGAATCCGACGTCTGATTCGATGAGCAGATCCTCAAGTTCTTCAAAGAACTCCTCATCTTCATAACGGAAATTGGCTAATAATTCATTTAGTCGACGAGTAAAACTCACTCGCGATTTCTTTAAGCCTTTTTCATAGTGTTCGGTCTCTTTTTTATCATTTTTTGGTTCCAAAGTCGTGTTTTCAGCTGTAGATTTTTCGCTTATTTCTGTGACTTTTTCAACTTGTTCCTCTTTAGAAGCGGGTGCTGCTCCACTTAGCTTCTCGTCTCTTACTGTGTCCTTTTGCTTGTCTGAACCGGTAAAAGCTGATTTGATTTTATCAAATAATCCCATAATGTCTCACTCTTTCTATGCTCTGTTTGTTTTAATAGCGTTGTGTCTTAATAGAATCAGTTTAACACATATTTTTCAATAGCATAAGCCACACCATGCGCATCATTTGTTTTGGTGATGATTTGAGCAGCATCTTTAACAATCGGCACAGCATTCTCCATTGCCACCCCTGTACCGGCACGCTGCACCATAGCCAAGTCATTTTCCTGGTCACCGATCGCCATCATATCATCCACACTGATGTCCAAAATCTCAGAAAGAAGCTCAAGCCCCTTGCCTTTATCGATCGACTTAGGCATGAATTCAAGTAAATTGGGACGTGATTTAATCAAATTATAGCGTTCTCGGTAGATGTTTGGGATTTCTTTGATTTTTTCATCCAGTTCTTCCTGATCCCAGCAGTAAACAATTTTATTGATCGGGAATTCTTCCGGTAAATCCGTCATATCGATCGGTTCAAATGGTAAAGCATGCATCACTTCTGGATAGCGGGACGGTTTGCCTTTAGGGTAAGGCGGTTCGTAGACCGTATTCAAATCGATAAAGTTACATGGAAGGCCCAGATCCTGACTCAGTTTATAAATATCTATGGATTCATCTTTCTGGAAAACGATTTGATTCAGCGTTTCACCACTTTGCGTCCACTGCACCAATCCGCCATTATAGGTTAAGGCAATATCTCCTGCATCAGTTAAGTTGCACGCCTCTAGAATATGCAGCATCGCTTTCAAAGGACGGCCGGTAACGAGAACGACCTTGACGCCCTGTTCCTTCGCTTTCCTGATCGCTTCCTTGTTTTCAAAAGACACCTCGTGATTCGAGTTAAGTAAAGTACCATCTAAGTCGATGGCAACGAGTTTAATAGACATATTTTCCTCCGTAAAAAGTTATTAGGTAACTGTTTCTATGGCATCCTTGAGATGGACAGAGACAAGTTGTGATACCCCTTTTTCGTGCATAGTCACCCCGTAAAGTGAATCTGCTTCTTCCATCGTTCCCTTGCGGTGGGTAATAACGATAAACTGTGTATCTGATGCAAATTCATGAAGATAACGACCAAACCGGGTCACATTAGCTTCGTCCAAGGCTGCTTCCGCTTCATCTAAAATACAGAAAGGGATCGGCTTTACTTGGATAATAGCAAAAAGTAAAGACAGAGCAGTCAATGCGCGTTCGCCTCCGGATAACAGACTCAAAGACTGCAGACGCTTTCCTGGTGGCTGTGCAATGATCTCGATCCCTGAGTGAAGTAAATCATCCGGGTCAGTCAGACGCAGTTCCGCTTTACCGCCTCCGAACATGCGTGGAAAGACGAGCGCAAACTGTTCTTTCACTTGGCTGAAAGTTTCAAAAAAGCGTCGCTTGACTTCCTTATCCATCTGATCCATTGTGTCATACAATTTTTCTTTAGCTTCAAGTAAATCAGTCTGCTGGGCAGCCAGGAAATCATGACGTTCTGAAACACGTTCGTACTCCTCGATCGCCCCAATATTGACTGGACCCAACTCTTCGATACCCCGCTTCAACAGTTTCACCCGTTTTTTTGTATCTCCCGGGTCGATGTTTTCCGGCTGGTTCGCTTTGGCTTCCTCATAACTAACAGCATACTCTTCTGACAAATATTCCAAAAGGTGATCCATCGAGACATCTGAACGGGATAAAGCGATATCCAGCTTATTTTTTTGATCAGTCAGTTCAGACTTGCGCTGAATTGCGTACGTTACGGATTCATCAAGGCTGCGGACCCGCTCATCCAATGCGCTGTGTTTCGTTTTCAATGCATTTTCCTGTACTTTCAACTGTTCTGATTCCAACTTCAACAATTCAAGTTTTTCATGTAGATCTTCTTTTGATTCCAGCTGGCCGCCCTCTTGTAACTGGGTCAGTTCTGCTTTTATATTAGAAAGAGATACTTTAGCCTCTTTGATTTGTGACTTGATCCCTTCAACTTTTGACCGCGTTGAGGCAAGGGTTTCACGTTCTTTGTTCCACTGCTCACTCACCACATCGCGTTCACGTTCCAGACGTTCTTTTTGAACCTGTTTATCCTCTTTTTCATTCGTCAGCTGATCCAGCTCGTGTTTCAGTCTTTCAAGCTCAGTTTCTGAAAGCTTACGATTTTCTTTCACATCTTTCAGATTAGCCGTAACCTCTGTCTCTTCTCTCTCTGCTTCTTCCAATTCAAACTGCAGACCCTTGGCTTCGCGTTCTAAACGACGGAGAGTTTCGGTCAGCCCATCAACGATTTGTTCCAATTGCCGTTCGGCCAGGCGCTTTTCTTCACCGGCTGTACGCAATTTTTCCAGCTCTCGACTAATTCCGTCGATTTTATTCTGAAGTGTCTGCATTTCTTTTTCACGCAGGGAATATCTTTGTTCCAGCTCATCGATTTCAATGCGCAGTACCTTCTGCTCTTTTTTCTGAGAGAAAAGATGAGCGTTGGAGGAACGCTTGCCTCCACCACCAGTCATTGAACCCCCGGCGTTCATCACGTCGCCATCGAGACTAACGATCCGAACAGTATAGCTTAAGGCCTTGGCAATCGCATTTGCTGACTGAAGATCACGCGCAACGATCGTCTGTCCAAGAAGGTTTTCCATTACATTTTTAACTTTGTCATCATAATGAATCAGCTCACTGGCTACACCAATAAACCCATCCATTGCTTTTACATTCTGCAGTTTCCCCGGTGAAATGAAACGTTTTTTGATTGTCGTCAAAGGGAGGAAGGTTGCCCGTCCAGCTTTTTTGTTTTTCAGATATGCAATAGCTGACCGTCCGGCCTTTTCATCTTCCACGATCACAAACTGACTGGCTGCGCCTAAGACCACATCGATGGCTTCAGTCACTTCAGACGGCACATCCATCATGTCAGCAACCGTTCCAACGATGCCCTCTTGTTTATCCTTACTTCGCATGATAGCTTTGACACCGGCAAAGTACCCGGCGTAATTTTCCTGCATTTCTTTAAGCGAGGACTGTTTCGCTTGAGCGCGCTGCAAGTCGTGATTCAATTGGTTCAGCCGCCCTGTTTTTTCCTTATATAACTCCTGTGTCTGTTCCAAAACGTCTTTCTTTGATGTGTATGTTTTTAAAAGATCATCTATCTCGGATTTAATTTCAGTCAGAGCCTTATCGTTTTCTTGATGCTCCACTCGTTTTTCGTCAAGATTTTGATCCACCTTGTCCAGTGCTTTACGGTACTTTTTCGTATTGATTTGTGCTTGCTGGTGTTCACGTTCCAGGTACATCTCTTCATTTTTCAAAGAGGTTTTCAGCTGCATCGCATCCATGTATTCGCTGCGGAGCCCTTCGATGGCCTCATCCTTGTTACCCATCAAACGTTCCAGTTGGCTGGTGAATCTGTCTCTTTCTTTTTTCAGTTTTTCAGCCTGGGCCGACTGTTTTTCATAGGCTACTTTAAGCGTGTCATAGTCATCATTCAAAGTAGCGAGACGGATCTGCTCTTTTTTCAAGCTGTTCTCTTTTTCGGATAAGAAAGCATCCTGGTGACGCTCCTTTTCTTCAACCAGACGCAATTGAGCTTCTGTGCGCTCAGTTTGCTGAACAGAGGTGAGCATTTTTTCTTGAATCGCTTCCCGTTTCTCCTCGATGACATCCAGTTCAGAACGTTTCTTTTTTAATTCGCCGGATTCTTGCCCGATTCTGACTTCAAGTTCCTTAAGGTCATGATCAAGGCGATTGATTTTACCTTTATTTTCTTTTTGTTCCAGAACGTACTGATCGATTTTAAGTACCGATAAGGCAATGTCCAGATCCGTCAGTTCTTCTTTTTGAGAAAGGTAAGACTGAGCGATATCTTTCTGTTTTTTTAAAGGTTCCAGTTGATCCTTTAATTCATAAAGGATGTCTTGTACGCGGTCCAAATTGTCCTGCGTTTCAAACAGTTTACGTTCGGCTTTTTCTTTTTCGATCTTGTATTTAAAAACACCCGCTGCCTCTTCAAATATCGCACGACGGTCTTCTGCCTTGCTGTTGAAAATGGCTTCCACCTGACCTTGACTAATGATCGAAAACGATTCTTTACCAAGTCCAGAATCCATGAACAGATCAATGATATCTTTAAGACGACAGCTTTCTTTATTGATAAAGTAATCACTGTCACCATTTCGATTGATTCGCCGACCTATACTTACTTCTTCAAAATCTATCGGCAGAAAGTTATCGGAATTATCAAGAATAAGGGTCACTTGGGCGATATTGATGGCCTTTCGTGAGTCGGTCCCTGAAAAAATGACGTCGTGCATCCGGCCGCCGCGAAGCGTCTTAGCCGATTGTTCCCCCATGACCCATCTGATTGCTTCTATAATATTGGATTTCCCGCTGCCATTAGGCCCAACGACTGCCGTTATCCCATCAGTGAAATCAATAACGGTTTTATCAGCAAAAGATTTAAACCCTTTAATTTCTAATCGTTTTAATTGCACGTAAAAAGTCTCTCCTCTCCCGCAAATAAAAAAGTACTGGCCTGCATTCAGACGTCAGCTTCGTTCCGTTTTTTCCAGTGTATCAAGGGCATGTTTAGCCGCCAGCTGTTCCGCAGCTTTTTTTGAACGACCGATGCCTCGACCGAATGAATCTCCTTCAACAAATACATCTACCACAAACTCACGCTGATGATCGGGCCCGCGCTTATCAACGACCTTGTACTGGATCGTCACGACACCATTTTGCTGAAGTAGTTCCTGAAGCGCTGTTTTATGATCCATCCCATGAGAGAAAGCACCGGAGTCAATTTTTGGAAATAATATCTGTTTCAATATATTTAGAACGGTATCCATTCCCTGATCCACAAATACAGAACCGATAAAGGCTTCAAACACATCACATAAAAGTGACGGACGGTTTCTACCGTTCATTTGTTCTTCCCCTTTGCCTAGTCGCAAATAGTTATGAAGGTTATACTCTTTGGCAAGTTGAGCCAGACTTTCAGCACGCACAATCGATGCACGTTTTCTAGTCAGTTGTCCTTCAGGCTGGTCAGGATATTTGTGATAAAGGTAATCAGAGACAGTCAGTTCCAACACAGCATCGCCGAGAAATTCAAGGCGTTCCAAATTATTGAGCTGTTGTTCGCGATGATCATTCGCATAGGATGAATGGGTAAACGCTTCGACTAGTATCGACTCGTCATTAAACGTTACACCAAAGGTTTTTTCTATATGGTTCACTAACTTTTTTGTCATTTCATTTTCCCTCCTTTAAAAAAAATAGCATTCCCTGATAATTATACTTGATTTCAAAGGAAAAATAAACAAGGCAACACAATGAATATGTATCTTGTAAGTCTTATTGCTTCATATAATTCCTTTTATATTTTAAAATTAAAACGTAGGATTATTCCAAAGTAAAAAATACTAAAGGAGTGTTTAGTTTTGAAAAAAGCAGACATTTATGATTTGATCAGAAATTACGATATCGGTATGATGACCAATATTAATGAACAAGGCAAGCTCGTAAGCCACCCGATGACCCGTCAGGGAGACATCAAAGACGATGTACTCTGGTTCTTTTCAAGAAGGAATGCCGAAAAAATCGAGGAATTGAAAAAGAATGATGTAGTTAATGTGTCATTTACGGGTGATGAGTACCTCTCTGTTAGCGGAAACGTCTCTGTGGTTAATGATGCAGAAAAGAAAAAAGAATTATGGTCAAAACCACTGGAAGCATTTTTCGAAAGCGAACCGGAAGATGACCAGATCATCCTCTTAAAAGTTGACATGGATAGTATCGAGTACTGGACTTCCGATAACATATTTACCAATACCTTTGAATTTACCAAAGCCATGACGACCGATAAAAAAGCTGATCTTGGAGAAAATGATGCCTTAGATGTTTAAGTACATTTAAATCAATATGCTGAACATGCCCAGAGCAGGAAGTGCCTGACTTCCTGCTCTGGGCTTTTGCTGTCATATTTTCTTCTTTATGTAGGTGGTCAGCAGTATAAATATGAACAAATTCAGTCAATAATGTCACATGATCGGTTACTTACTACACAAGTAATGTGGTATCATAAACAAAGGAATAATAAAAACAAGGAGGTACAGTAATGGGATTAAACGATGTAAAAAGCAACTTTCAAGCCATTAAAGCCTCTCCAGTCATCGCCTTTCCGAAAAAAGTCGATCTGCTTATCACTCAACTCGAAACGCTCGATGTTCTCTATCTCAGTGACTCAGCAGATGTCACAAAAAGCGAACGTCACGAAGCACAAGTATTATACACTGAAATAGAGAATTATATAAACACTGACAATTTAGTCTTGTGCTTATAATTGCTCGATATACTTATTTTAAAGCGGTCCGCAAAATCTTTTGCGTGACTGCTTTTTTTGTTTTAAAAACTTTTAGGATCTTCTTATTTTCTCTTCCACATGCGTTACTTCATACTAAAGGATAACATAATGTCAAACGAGGTTACATGTGGTTCATCTGTTTGTAAAACAGTTTTTTTACGGATAGCTGTTGCAAGTGTTATGCACCCGAGTAATTAAGTTTAAACATTAAACACCCCGTCCGCTTTGGAAACAAACGGATGGAGTTCATTGATTTCGTTTAGTCTGTAAAGAAAAAACTAACCTTGGTCAGTTTCATCATAATTGAATGATTAAAAAGGAACATACGCGCTTTATAGCTCGTATGAACTCTATAACTTCTATTGAATTAAATTTTCAAGTATTTATATCTACAGTTCAGACTTATTTAGTAATGGATGGGCTAAAAAACATTTATCCATCGAACTGAGCTGTATTTTCCGATGAGCAGGCAATAAAAGTGTGATATTCTATCATCTCAAAAAAGCGACTAATCTGAGTTGACGTTACTTACGCTTTTAGTTACCGCTCAACATCAACTTTCCTTTCAGTTGGAACCAAACAGCTCTTGTATAGGCATTTCAATTCTTCTATTCATCTGAGTGGTCAAAACGGAACTGATATAGTGACCACTCAGAGGACAGAGAATACGTTTAGTTAAACTCAAATCAATACCAGCCATAAGTTTATGAGTCCGGCTTGTCTTCCCAAACCAATTCGCCTTGATTCGCGTCCCTTTCATTCAACCGCACCAATGCCATGCCGCCTTTTTTGAAGGCATAAGAATTACCGGTCAGTTCCTTTATCCAGATTCCTTGTATGGGTTTATGGCCGACACAAACAATGCGGGTATTTGGCTCTGCTGCTTTTACGTCTTCCATCAAAGCTTTGAAGTCACCTTTAACGATAAACTCTTTTTCTTCGGCGTCTGGCCAATTCATCTGTTCGCTTAAGATTTCTGTTGTTTGCTTCGCACGCTCCATCGGACTCGTCCAAACGCTAACTGCCTTATCCGATTCCAGCTCTTTTTTAACGGATGAAACAAAGGAACGAAATTCTTTTTTTCCTTTTTCTGTAAGCTGTCGGTTCGCATCACTTGTACCCGCTGATCTGTCTTCAGCCTTTCCATGTCGGACGAATAGTATCTCTTTAGTCATTTTAATATCCCTTTCTATTCGTGTAATAACAACTAATTTTTACATGTAACCACGTACTAAACCTTGTGTAATCTATAGTCTGACTGGTTTAGAAAAAGCTCCGTCCCATAATTAAAATGAGCAGAGCCAAATGTTAATCAGTAACCAGTGATTTATCGAAACAGATATAGCCGGTAATGTTTTTGGCAGCGTCTTTTGGATCTTCATACGACCAGGCACCGTTTTCTTTACGCTCTTCGCCTGTATCGATATGATAGTAAGTCGCCTCACCTTTCCACGGACACGTATATTCCTTGTCACTTTCTTTTAAATAGTCTGTTTTGACATCTTCTCTCGGGAAATAGTGATTATCCTCAACGACTTCTGTATTACTACTTTCTGCCAGTACTGTATCATTTAAAATGGCTTTCATGTTGATTCCTCCCTTTCTTAACTTACACTTATTATAAGGCACACTATCACTTCATTTAAAGTTTTAACACTTTTGACCCCAATTCTCATTACACCGAAGCCTTATCTGATTATACTAGTTGCATCATTCAACTTTATTCACTACAATGAGACTAATTAAAGCATTGATAAATCTATTGATATCATTTTAGAAGGGAGTAAAATTATGGCTCACTCGTTGAAGTCTTTATTTGTATTGAATATTATTTCTATAGTGGCAAGTCTTGTTTATTTCTTTGTGCCCGGCCCAAGTATTTACGCGAACGTTTATGGCTTGATCTTGATCCTAACTCTGACTAGTAACATACTGGCCGCTACTTTTATAAAGCAAAAAAAGAAGTGGCGCTTCTCTTATCTTCTTCTGTCAAGTTTCGGATTACTTATTGTCATGGGCTTAAATACCGTCACTTCTCTGGATCCAGCCAATCACTCTTCCCAAAGTATTTTATCGATCGCTATCATGGTTTTACTCTTGATTATCGGTGCGAGGTTGACAAGTAAGTCTTTCAGTAGCCAAAACAAAACAGACAACATTGAGCAGGCTTTAAAAACATACAGAAAAACGAGGATCGCCCTACTGCTATTGCTCTCTTTTTTAATGCTTGTTGGTGGATTACTCGCATTGATCATGTTGACGAACATTCCTGTCAGTTTGATAGAAGCCGGTTTATCTCCTTACAGCTTGTTTTATAGTCTGATTTTTCTCAGCATTTCCGGCATGTCATTGAACCTCATAAACGTTAAAAAGCATTCGATCATCACGTACTCCTTAGGTGCATTTGGCGTAGTATTATACATACTCTTTGCTCTGCCCTTTCTGTCTATCCCCTCCATGTTAAACGAAGCAGAAGAAAACTACACCGAAGCTTTTGGAAACGAATGGAAGTCTTTTGATGATAATATAACTGAGTTTAGAGATGTTCCTGTATCAATCCCGGCTTTTTTCTTTGGATCTCCGTCTGACGACTATTCACTCGAAGAAGATGTTCTGTTTTATGAAGGCACTGAAGGAATAGATGACGGGCTGAAACTCAGATTTGATGCCTATACACCTCAGGAAAAGGCAGAAGAATTACCTGGAGAGGGATCTGTCCTTATCCGTATCCATGGAGGTGGATGGAGTACGGGTGATAAAGGAGCTTTCAACTTTTCACAAATCAATAAATACTTCGCCTCACAAGGATACATTGTATTCGATGTCCAGTATGGCTTGGAAAAACGTGGTCAGTCCGCCCTGTTTTTATCAGGACCTGATGAGGTTTATGGCACATTTTCTATAGATGATATGGTAAGACATTTAAGCATTTTTACGACGTATCTAGCAGAAAATAAAGAAGATTACGGTGCTGACATCGATTCCGTCTTCATCTCAGGCGGTTCAGCCGGCGGACACTTGGCAAGTGCCTTGGCCCTGGCTCAAGCAAGCGGTGACTACACAGACCTTATCGATCCACGGATCAGCGTCCAGGGCCTCATCCCCTATTACCCAGCCAATGATCTCTCGCATCACCGGGACATCAGCGGCACAGACGAACTGGTCGATCCAAAGCAGCTGGTCGATTCGAACAGTCCGCCTGTTCTTCTCTTTCAAGGCGACCGGGACGGTTTCGTTGACCCGCAGATCGCCAAAGAGTTCAAGCAGGCTTACCTTGAAGAAGACAACGAAGCCTTCGCCATACTCTGGATGCCTTACGGTGCCCATGCGAGTGATATTTATTTCCCGGGCTTCTATAACCAGACCTTCATCTATTATATGGAACGCTTTATGTACCAGTTTAAGTAAGACGATTTAATCAGCCGCAAATTACAATGCGAAAAGGAACACGTGCAGCGTGCAAAGGTCATCCCTTGCCAGGCTGCACGTGTTTTTCTGTGCGTATAATATACTTCGTTCCTATGCCTCCTTGACTCTGACCCAGATCTCGTTTCGTTTGAACGGCGGCAGCGTAAATGGTCCGTTGTAAGACGCCAGCATGAAAGATGATGCTTTGATCCGGCCCTTGTCCGCTACCCACTTGTCCAGCCGCTTCTTCATGCTTTGCTCTTTCGTCTGGCTTCGGTTGCCAGAAAAACGAACGACTGTAAACAGCCCTTCTTCAAACCGTTCCACTTTAAGATTGGGATCTTTCGGCTGCGGCACCCGGTCCCAGTAAGCCTTGGGCACGACGAACGCCATCTTCCGGTTCTCCTCTGTCTCTTCCTGGATCACCGGCACCGTCATCGCGATCTTTTCATTCGCTTCGTTCTCGCTGGAGATGTACTTGAACAAGGTCCGAAAGCCCCGGTCGACATTCGGATCCTTGCGGTTATCATAGGCTACGATGTAAAATTGCCTGTACTTCCGCAGCTCAAAGTCACTCTCTTTCTCCAGTATCTCATAGTCAGGGGTCTCATATTTACTCATGTCATCACTCCGTTCGGTTAAGTGATCATCAATGGTTTACACTGCCAGTTTACCACAGCAGCAGTCTCGAGCCACGTGAAGACGCACTAAGGCGGCTTGGGGAATGCTGGACAAAGTAGATCAGTCCGGGACTTGCTTCGGACTAGTCGTTGCCTTCAAACCAAAGTTTTCCCGAACCGCCATCACTGCGCTGGTTAAGGTTTCTTGACCTGTTCTATTCCAGTTTTCTTTACAAGTGAGGCACGGTTTACCGCCCACTTGTAAAGATTCGTCTTTTTCTTAATAAGTGAGGCAGAATATCTCGGTCACTTGTACCGATTAGGCTTTTTCGTTACAAGTGAAGGCAAATTGGTCAGTCACTTATAACGATTACGACCCAAAAACCAGTTGAATCAAAAACGTTTAAAGACTCTTGAGATCCTCTACCCAAGAAAGCGGAGTATTCGGCTTTTTTAAAGCTTTTCCCTCTCCTATTCCCTCTTTTTGCTTCGTATGCGTTCAAGGGTGTCTTTGATGTTCTGAGTCGTCGCTTCGTTTGCAGGCTCATCACTGGCTTTATGATCTGAAGAGGTCCATAGCGGCAAGGATTCCTGCTTGACTGGTCCAGAAGTGCCTCTTTGTTTCTGACGTTTAAAAGCTACATCATAAGCTACAAGGTCGGCCAGGGTCTTGACGTGCTTGCGCTTGAAGTCCAAGAGGATCGCATGCAAATACCGATAGTTCTTCCCGTTCTGTTGCGTCCGCTCGATCGCTTCAAGAATAACGGGTGCCTTAAATACCCCTAGCCAGTCGTTTAACTGACGTTTCACTTCATGGGTCGGGGTTTCGATCTTTCTTGAATAACTGTCTAAGATAGTCACATCATCGTCATCGGTCTTTGGTGCTTCTTTTTCAATTTCGCCTGATGATTTACTATCTTTTTCTCTACTTTCCTTTACTATACTTTGTGTAGTTAATGTTGACATTAATTCGGCTGAGTCCAAAGGTGCCTCTTCTAAAGGGGTTTCGGCAAGGCTTTCAGGAAAAAGGGAGACGACAGACAAGTTGGTGTACTTTTCAGAATCTTGTTCTGTCAGCAGGAAATACTCTTTCACAGCGCTCACGTTTTTACGACGGCTCACTGCTTCAAAGTAACGCTTCTGGATGCCGCGACTCGTCAGTATGCCGTAGTCATCGAACAAGGACTGACTGAATAGGCCCCACCGCAATCCTGCATCAACGATCGCAGAAACAAGTGACACCTCCACCCCGATTTTTCGACTGAACAACTTCAATTCCTTCTCTCCCCAGTGGTACATATACCCTTCCGCATAGATCTTCATCAACAGTTTGATCGTCACCGCAAAGCCTTCCAGGCCAAAATCCGATTCGATCAAAGCGATCTTGTCATCTTGATCGATCGATACATCCAGTGGAAAATAAGTCAAGCCAGTCTGTAGTGGTCGCGCCATGTTAAACACTCTCTTTTCTTTTAGTTATTTTGAGCATAGTCTTTCACCTATTAATAACGAAATGAAAGTGGGAAGTGTTACCGATAAATGGACATTTCTTTAAAAAGTTTCTATTATTTGTCTGTCAATAAAAAAAGAACTTCCGGTATGCTGGAAGTTCTAACGCTTACGCTATCTTTTTTTTAACAGACGTACATTTAAGCAAAACGATAATAAAAGTTTAAAACGATCAGCAGCATACTCATTATTGCCCATATGACGGCCCCTCTGATCCACCAAATGATGGATCTTTCTTTCTTTTTATTTTCCTCGTCTTCACTCTTTTTCTGAATGTGTGCCAGCTTTATTTCCATACCCTTTTTCATGAAAAACAAAACTAGAAATCCGATAACTATGAAACTGATCGTAACCCAGAGCAATAAGTCCATCTATGGCAGCCCCCTTTTAGGTGTAGGAGTTATGTTGTGTAGTCAAATCATATATTAACCTAAGTGTATCACAAACAACTGTCGAAACTAAGCAAACTCACTGCTAATAATATAATCGTTCCAAGCCTCTAGTCCCGCCCTCTTTTCTTTTGATCAAACAGAAAAAACGATGAAGAGCACAGGTTTTATCCTCGTGGTCTCCATCGTTTATCGTTCAATGATTCAAAGCGTAAGACTTTTAAGCAAATGTCAGCCGACAGTATCCGTTGCGACGTTGTCTGGGATAAGGTGATCGTTCAAGAGATCAGATTCCGGTGACAGGTCGTTCTTCTGCACCTTGCCGCTTCTCCAAAACACACCGATGATTCCTAGTGTGAGTATAACAGACAATACATACGTGAGTGTGCCAAGACCTAGTCCAAACCCGATAGGCTGGCTGAAGATATAAACCACCACAGCGTAAAGCATAAAGGTTGCCGGGATCAAGGTGACGAAGTAGTTCTTGCCTTTCAAGTACAGATAGCGCGTAGCCACGAGCAGAGAGATCACTGCGGTTACTTGATTAGCCCAGTTGAAATATCTCCAAAGCAAGTTGAAGTCGATCTGAGTCAAGCCGAATGAAACGACATATAAGGGGATCGTCAGCATCAAGATTTTTTTCAACGTATCTTGTTTGATGTGCACATAATCAGCTAAAATCGTGCGCAAGCTTCTGAACGCTGATAAGCCGGATGATAAAGGCAGAACGATGACACCGAAGATGGCCACGGTTCCCAGGACATTACCCAACAGAAGGATCGATACCTGATTGACGACGACACTAGGCGTACCGGATGCAATCATCTGGCTCAATGTCTGTCCGTCGAATAAGGACATGGCCGCAGCTGCCCAGATCATGGCGATCACACCTTCTGCGATCATCATACCGTAGAACGTAAAGCGTCCTTCTCTTTCATTCGTACTTGTTCGTGAAACCATGGGTGACTGCGTGGCATGGAAGCCTGAGATCGCTCCACAGGAAATCGTGAAGAACATGATAGGGAAAACCGGTGTGCCGTCAGGATGCCAGTTGGTCAACGAACCGGCTGTTAAGTTCGGTATGCTATGGTCCCCGATCAGCAGGCTCGACCCGATAGCGATCGTACTGATGATCAAGATGGCGCCAAATAACGGGTACACTTTGCCTAAAGCCTTGTCGATAGGTAAGATCGTTGAAATGATGTAATAAATAAAGATCAGCCCGGTGATCATGCCGACCGTCATCCAGCTCGGCGTGAAACTTTTGATCAAGCTGGCCGGCGACGTGACGAAAACCGTCCCGACGAGAAGTAAAAGCAGCATCGTAAAGATATTGACCACATGCTTGACCGGCTTACCGAGATATTTACTGGCCAGTTCGGGCAAATGCGCACCGTTGTTTCTCAGTGAGATCATACCGATCATATAATCGTGCACAGCGCCGGCAAAGATGGCACCGAAAATGATCCAGATATAAGCGACCGGACCATATAAAGCCCCCATGATCGGTCCAAAGATCGGCCCAGTTCCTGCGATATTCAGTAATTGTATAATAGCATTCTTCCATTTCGGCATCGGGACAAAATCATATCCGTCCCTCAATGTATCTGCCGGTGTGGGCCGGTCTGTTTCGATCGTAAAATTCTTCTCTATATAACGTCCATAAGTAAAATAGCCTAAAACTAAGAGCGCGATGCCCCCAAGTAAAGTCAACATAATTTTTTCCTCCTTATAAAATGTAAACGTTTTATTTGTATCTATAGTTTACTAAAGGAAGAGCTTATTTAGGGGGGTTGTCGCTGAAATACCGGGAAAGGACGATGAGTTGCAGTATATGCCTGTCAGTGACAATTAAAGGCCAAGTTTTTTACGGAACACTTTGATATACGACCGACTGACCGGTACTTTCTGCCCGGACGTCATCGTGACCTGATAGGTCGTGTTGAACCAGGGTTCGATCTCACGGATCTTATCCAGGTTGATGATGTACGACCGATGCACTCGCATAAACGCATGGTGCGCCGTCTTTTCTTCCCAATACAGCAAGGTCTCTGTACTTTCATAGGTTTTTGATCCGGTCTGTATCACCGTTTTCCCCTGGACGGCTTCGATGACTTCGATGCTGTTGATTTTCAGGATATGGATCTTGTCATCCGCGCTCACAGGTACAGTATCTAAAGGTGCAGCTGGCATGGGTGTCGATTTAAGCTGATCGATCGCCTTATCGAGAGACTGCTGGACGCGCTTTTCTTCAAAGGGCTTCAAGATATAATCCGTGGCATTCTTTTCAAAGGCTTGGATGGCATAATGATCATAAGCCGTCGCAAAAACGATCACAGGCGGATTAGGGATCCCCATGAGCATGTCAGCCAGGTCCATCCCGCTTTCATCAGATAAGTGGATGTCCAAATAAGCAATGGCGATATCATTGGACAATAACAGCTTCGTTGCTTCAGCGATCGAATCGGCCTCCAGGACGTCACTCACGCGTTCATCTTTCTTCAATAAATGACTCAGCTCTGCGCGCGCCAAGTATTCATCTTCCACGATCAATAGTTTCATTGTATCCTCCTTTTTTAGGGATCCGACTCCAGACACGTGTCCCGGCGTCACTCGTTTCGATATGAAGTTTTGCCTCATTCCCGAATAAACTGACGAGACGCTTGTTGAGGTTTTCAATCGCTGACCCCGTACCGGACTCTGACTGGATCGACTGATTCCCGATCTCTTCTAAAATATCTTCTCTGACTCCTACCCCATTATCCTGCACTTCTACAAGAAGGTCGTCAGCCTCTGTGGTGATTTTGATGATCACCTCATTATCGGTTTTTCTCCCTTTAAACCCATGCTTCACCGCATTTTCAACTAATATTTGCAGCATAAATGGCGGAAGGTATTCTTTTAAGGCCGTGTCGTCGATGTCTCTAAGCACTGTAAAGCGATCAGGGAAGCGTGCCTGTTCGATACTCAAGTAGGCATCGACCTGTTCGAGCTCTTTTATGATCGAGATCAGATTCGTTCGTGCCCCCTGGAGATTGGAACGGAAAAAGGCGCTCAAGTTAAAGAGAAGGGTCCTCGCCTGTTCACTGTCGATCCGGATCAAGGCAGAAATGGTATTCAACGCATTAAAGAAGAAGTGTGGATTGACCTGCGCTTGAAGTGACTTGATCTCGGCATCCTGGAGCAGGCGTTTCTGCATATCCAGTTCACCGTATTCCAGTTGTCTAGAAAAAAGCTTGCCTAAACCTTCAGCCAGTTGTCTTTGGACGAAGGTCAGTTCTTCCTGATTGGTAAAGTAAAACTTCAAGATCCCGCATATGTCGTTTCTGACCGTCAGCGGGACAACGATGGCGGCGACCAAAGGGCATCCGTCGACATGGCAGCCGATTTGCTTCCTGGTGTGGGCGAGCGTCACTTCCCCTGAGGCAATGACCTCTTTTGACAGGTCAGTCAAGATGAAGTGCGGGGGTTTGTGATGATCGCTGGCTGCCCCAACGTGTGCGACAATTTTTTCGGTATCCGTGATGCTCACCGCGGAGACTTTCATCGTTTTCTTGATGATCTGTGCGGCTTTGGTCGCCGATTCTTCGGTGAGCCCCGACCGGAAGTAAGGCAGCGTCGCCTCGGCTAGATCGAGGACCGCGTGCGTTTGAACGGCACGTGTCTCTTGTTCGATCTTCTTGAAGGATTGAATGATCGACAAGAACAGCGCCATCCCTATACTGTTCGTCAGGATCATGGGAGGCGCAATGAACTGGACCAGGCCCCAAGCCGCTTCCGTGTTTGAACTGAGCAGTAAAATGGATATCATCTGGACTAATTCAGTCACGCCGCCGATGATGACCCCATCCAAGGGTTTGGGGAATGTCTTCTTCGCAATAAACCGGTTCCCGTAAAAACCGGAAAGCAACCCGATCAAAATGGATGAGATAAAGTAAATATGTGGATCATTCCCGCCCTGGAGGTAACGCGTGACACCTGAGACGACCCCCACAGCCATTCCGACTGGGGTCCCACCGATCAAGCCTGAGACCCCAATCGTCAAGACGCGTGTATTGGCCAGGGACGAGGTCGGATCAAGCGGATTGAACAGCTGGGAAATGATCTGCTGGTCTGCACTTATCTCTACCCCTGTGAAGTTTGAGATAAAGGCAAACACACTGAAAATAATGATAAGCAGGAATTTTTTATTCAGCTTCTCCCGCTGCAGGAGAACATCTTTGAAGAACGGAATACTAAGCAAGATGTAGGCCAAGACTATAACCAAACCCACACGTTCCAGTAACAATATAAACAAGGCACCCAACATGATCATCCTTTATACTTTTTAATAAAGTATAACACATTTAAAAAGACTCGACCGTTTGTTTTTCAGTCGAGTCTTTAATAGTAAACCTATAAAATTAGCGTGCGTTCATCTTCTGGTCTTTATCCATACAACATTTTTTATATTTCTTGCCGCTGCCGCAGTGGCAAGGATCGTTGCGTCCTAATTTTTTAGTCAGTACTTGATTGCCAGCAGATGCATTACCAGCAGCACTGTACCCCAAATCTTTTAACTCTTGATTCGTATGCCCTTTATTTGTCCATAGTCTTACATTATCCTGAAGCTTCCTGACTAATCGCTTGACTTTATCTCGCTGCTTTTTGTTATTAAATTCTACACCAAGATTATCTAAAGTTGACATGACTGTTCCAAAACTAGCATTGACTTCAATCATTCCTTCTGCATCTTCACAGACGGCTTCCGCTCGTTCTTCATTACCATCCACGTGATATTTTAAAACATGATCATACAGTTTTTTGTATGCTTCAGACTTATAGAAGTAAAACTGATCCATATACTTCATTAACTCATCTTTTTCAGGAATGTACCGCGGTTTACCTGCTTGCTTAGACAAGGTCTCATCCAAATCATCATATACGAGAATTGTTTCATGAACGAAATAGTTGCCTTCTTTATAAGCAAAGTGCTTTTCTATTTCTTGAACCGATGCATCGAAAAAGTCTTCAACTTCTTGAGAAGTGATCTGCTCGTCCTTTTGTTCATTATAGATTTCAGCAACCACATCTTTATGTACCACACCATAAAGATGGGTCAAAGTTACAATATATTTTGAAAGTAAATTCATGTATTTCCTCCAGTCAGTCTTTTAGAAAATCTTTCCATCTAATCGAGCCAATTTCATATTTATCGTTTATAGTACTTAATAAAGCAAAGTTTTCCAGAACAAGAACACCAGAATATAAAAAGGAACCCCTCCATATGGCACATTTAGGTTGTCTAAAAAAGACAAGTACTCCAGGAGGGATTCCCTAAGTTTATTATACAACATCCGACCTTGTTTGACATTAATTTTTTAAAAAAATTGATTTTGAACAGAGATCAAAAAACAGCCAATTTGAAATTGTATGTGTGTTTCACTTATTCAAAAGGTCATTTAGCAAATATATATATGATGTTATTTTTTAAATAACTAGATATCTTCTCTACCCATAAACGAAAATACATATTCCCTGCACTCATCAAGTAGTGATATTGGAGCAGATTCTACAATTTTAAACGTTTTTCTTTTTAAGTCAACATAGCGGAGGTGATCTGTAAGAATAACTCCAGTAGTTGTCATTCCATCGCTCAGATTTACTTCAAATGGATAGCCTTTCTTTTGGTTGGTAATCGGTGCGACGATACTTAAACCAAGGTCTTCATTAAATCTAGAGTCTGAAAGAACTATGCACGGTCAAAATTCGCTGTGTTGGTTACCTTTAGTTGGCGAAAGATTTAACATAATAATTTCGCCTTCATTAGAAAAGCTTACCATTTCTCTCTATCTACTTCTTCACCCCAGTCAGTCATGTCATGTCTATTTTCATCCGTCACTTGACTGAGTAGTTCGTCTAAGGATAGTTTCTGCTTTTCTGGTTCAACCACCAATTTACCATTCACAAGTTCTATCGATACGTTAGTTTTATTTTTAATGTGCAAATCATCTGCCATCTCTTTTGGAATACGTATTGCTATACTGTTTCCCCATTTTTGAGCTTGTTTATAAACTTTTTTACTAACTGTAGCCATAACTGTGCCCTCCTCGTATTTTATACCGTGATTTTACCATTGTTTATACAGCGTGGCTACATTGGCGATCAGTATAAGCGAAAGATGACCTTCAAGGGATAAGTATTGTCTCCTTGAAGGTCATCTGCAATTTAAAACGGCAACTCTAAATCTTCATTATCTTCATCACTGCTCAACTCATTTTCTTCCAGCATCCCTTGTTCTCTGGCTTCTTCCATAGTTATGCCATAAGGCGCACCGCCGCTGGTATAGCCAGCGATGAAATAATAGTTTTCTCCGTAAATTACGTCTTCAAAATTTTCTTCTTCAGATTTCTTCATTTTTTCCTCGCTTTTTAAAACGTCATTAAATCAAGTCCAGTTTGAACCGTTCTTTAACAGTATCCTCTGCATCATTCACATTCTCCATAACAAAGTAATGCGTATCAAGTGAGCTGTAAGATTCATTGAGTAGAACGAACTTTTCTGTATAGACACGTTCGTCACTTGCTTTATTTTCTCTATCCGCAATGAGTGTCAACTCATTGGAGATTTTTCTGCCCTTGTTATCTTCAAAATAGAGGTTCAGTCGCTTCTCTTTCTTCTGTTCTGACACCGGCTCTGTCTGCAGGAAGGATAACCAGACGATATTGTTTGTGATTGTCCGTGTCTGACTGATCAGTGAGACATCGACTTCCGGTATTTCGTTTCGGCTGCGGTCTGTCTTGATTCGGAGTAAAGGGACCATCATTTCCTGTGGCAGATGTCCCCCATGACTATATTGATAGCCGCCTCCTTTTAAGGCAAACCGGTTCATGCCTCTCGGTACGGTGATGTAACCATTACTATCTAAGCGTTCTGACAGTGTAAAGCTGAGTCCGCTGTAATGATCCTCTTCTTTTTCAGATAATATAAAACGCTTGTTTTTTACCCAAGCCTCTAAATTATTATTAACCGAAACTTTATCACTGCTTGAAATAGCAGATCGTGTATATAGGTAGCCGTGATCGGCAGTGACTAAAAAGGCGCCGACACTGACTTCATTCGTTAAACGATGCATCAATTGGTTCAATTCTCTAATTGAATCCCTCGTTGCTTTAAATACATCGTTCTCCGTTGGCAAGTGATCCCCTATGGCATCCACTTTGTTATGATAAACGTATACCAGCTTCTTGCCAGCCATCTTCTCCCTTAACTGGTCCTTAGTCATTTGATCAATGTCTGTTGCTTTTAGTGCAAGGGCTTCAGGATGGCCATTCTTTTTCAATATAGCCTCACGGTTAGCGAGTCCTATCGTTTTCATCTCATCGACTAAGACAGTACCATCTGTTTGAAATTCTAGTGAGTGATGTGGGAGCAGACTTGCCATACCAACCGAAGTAATAGAAGGCAGTTCTGTTTGCAACCAGTCGATTTCTCCGTTGAACCGCTTCTCTTTTGTCAACTCCTGATACAGCTCTTTACCAGCCTCATAGCGTAAGCCATCCGAGATAATAACAACGATACGCCTGTCATGAGCAATGTAAGGCTTCACTTCATTATCAAAGAAGTTAGCCTGCAGTTTGTTTGAATCAAAGGTGTGGGTGTTTTTGAAGTACAGATCCCACTTTTTTGTAAAGTCATTCAGATACTGATTGACGTAAAGTCTTTCCATCTGATCTTTTACCGGTCTGACTGTCTCTTTTTGGTCTGACTCGAGGTCATCATAGTATTCCGTCATTTTACGGTAAGCAGTATCCACATGATAGCCTTGATCACTGTAATACTGCCAAAGTTTACGGGGCTCTGCCATACCCCGCCAGTCGGCTTCAAAGATTTCTGTATAATGGTTCAATTGAATGGCCCATTTCAAGAAGGTATAACTGTTTTGAAAGTGGTCGAACCAGATGGTGTTACGTCGTTTAGCTAGGAGCGGCAACAGTCGGTCACTGTCACTGACGTGCATTTGAATTGATTGCACAAATCGGTCGATGAGTTCTTGGTCGAACCATTTAAATGTCTCGCACTCAGCCAACGTTTCACTTGGAAGATCATGTAAGAGATCATCAAAGTCCCAAGCACTTTCAACAACTGTGGAGACAAAGTAAAAGGCTGATTCTTTGTTTTTCGTATTCATCCACTGATTGATGAAGATCACGATCGGATTACTTTTCTCAAGCATGTACGGTTTAAGTTCTTTTGGCATAGACTGACCAAGTTCCGTCCCTAAATAGGTGAGAAAGACTTGATGCATGAGTTCGTTGACGGATAAGCTGCCATTCATGCTCGCATCTTTATTGTAGCCTAATAACTGGTCGACCATAGTCCAGAACCGTTTTTCGTCTCCGAATTTAACGAGCTGGTCCCACTTACTGTTTTCTTTGGATGCCGCTTCTTCAAAGAGTTCGATCAAGACAGCCATCCATGTAGCAGCTGGCGCCTTAGTCAACGCAGCAAAGACAGCATAGTCGACGACTACTGCTGAGTGATAAGGACTTTCATTATATAGACGCTTGAACTGGCTGATCCGGTTTTTGGCCCTAAAAAAGACAGGGTATTCTTTGATGACCACTGTGACCTCTTCATTGTCTGGATCGATACCTAGAGTCAGATACAACTGGCTTAAGGCATCAACTTTCAGTTCTTCACTGTAAAGTAGAACATCTAAGAGTGGATTTTCTTCCATTCGAGGTCTCTCCATAGCAAAATACAAAAAGAGATGAGCGTCCTTTAACTCCTTCTCAATCAGATAGTTAGTTTGAAAAAAGTTGTGAGTGGTGACTGTTAAAAGTTCTACAGCATCAGTTTCTTCTGCCCACGTTTTGATTGTGTCAGCATAAGCTTCTTCTGGATCGAACAAGTATAAGATTTTCCGTTTTTCCACATCTTTTAATGGTGTAGCATAAAAGGTATCGATACGAGAAAGTAACTCTTCAGCCAAGTGAACACCTCCTGTTATATTTTTTCAAAGACATTTTGTTTTTTGGGTTTAGTCGATGTATCATCTGTCACTTCAATATCTTGGAATAGTTGATAGTTTTCTTTTACACCATCATCCAAGTCTAGGTCGATTTGCTGTCTGGCGACGTGTTCGATGACTTGGTCATACTTGGCGAGTTCTGCCCTGTCTTTTGTGTACTCATCGATCGTCTTTTGTGCCCGAGCTTTTTGCGTGGCTGAACTGGACTCATCCGCTATAACTTGTTGTTCATGACTAATCAGATTATCCAATACTGCGGCCTGATGCAAGATATATTCGGTACGGAGCTGAGCGACAGTATATTTGTGATAGCGGTGGAGATACATGAGGCCTTTGAATGCGCCACGTTTCCCACTCGTGAACTGCCAGTATATTGGACGCTTCTGATAGGTCTTCAAATGATCTTTATAAAACTCTTTCATGAAATAGCGCCGTATGCGGTCTCTAGCACTTTCATTGCTTTTCATTTTTAAAGCTTCTGCAATAAAACGCAGGTTCTCTTCAAGTGTCTCTTTTCCGTAAATTAAACTGACCAGCTCTTCTATCTTATTCATAATGTCATCTTCAAAGTACTGATCTTCAGTCAGTGGAATGATGTTGGTGTCATCTGGTTTATAAGAAGTGTATTGGCTCTCATCCCACTCTCCACCAGCATAGGCCAAGCCTTTTTTATCAAGTGAATAGCGTCCAAACATGACGCCGACTAAATAGGATAAGAAACTCTTAACATCTCGGTCCAGTTTTGCTTTATTCACTGTCACATCTTTTTCTGCCACTTCAGGAGTCAGTTCATCTTGAAGTCCATAGATGTCAATAAAAATGCGGTTCAGTTCTTCCTCATTCTCTTTTAGCTGATAGAAGCGTTCCTCAGCAATCTCTTTCCAGTTGTTAAAGCTGTCTTCCATTAAGGATGTATCTTCTTTGTGAGTTAAGAAAGGATGTTGCTCGAAGTCCCAGGACGTTTCGAAAGAATCCCAGTCTAATTTAGACTTTTTAATATTCGATTTAATCATATTTTCATTAATATTTAAATCTATATAAGGCTGATTACTAACAACTCCACTATTAAAATGTAAAGTACTCATAGAGAATGTAGTTAGATAATTAAAAACTTTAGAATTTAAATAAGCTAAAATTTTAAACTTATACTGATTATCTGTGAAGTAAGAAGGTGAACTAGTATCAAAAATAAAACCTTTATCACCGTATCTAGCACTGAAATTCCCTGAAGATACATCTGACCATGAAATTGATTCTTTAAAATAAAATTTTATATTTTGAGGTCTAGATCTCAATCTACCTGTTGCGTCCTTAAAATGTTTTATTTTATGGCCCTCATTCTCCCAATCAACTACATATTCAATATTCCCGTACCATTTTCTAAAAGGACCCCCTTTTCTATGAGGATACCATTTGTATTGGTTAATATAGTCACTGAAATCTATTTGATTATTTATAGCCATCTTATTTTTATTTATTTCATACCACATTCTTAGAAATTTATTGTTGTCTCCAGTTTGTAAACCGACTACAGCATCACCTATTTCGCTTAGTTTGATTCCTTTCCTAAAAATTTCGAGGACACTGTTGCTTGCCCAATAAGCTATTGGACTTCCGGGTATTTTGCTGAAGTTGCTTGAATCAGTTTCGTATCTAAAAGAAGAAGTTTTATCTGTTTTCGCTTCTAAAAACTTTTCTTCCTGTACATCCATTCCGCCAGTGAAGTCAGTTAGACGTAGATATGTTCCTTTATCTTCTGAAAATTCATTTTTTAATACAAATGTACACAATGGCACAGTCGCATCTTTGTATGCAGAGTATTCTAAGTGAACTAAACTTGCAATGGACTTGTTCTTAACTATATAATTTCTTAACTTCTCATATGAAGATATAAACATCCATACCATGGGTGTCATTAGGCCTGTATAGCCATGCTCTTTAGTAAACAGAGTACATCGATAAATAAATACAGAGAATAAATCTTTCTTATAATCTTTATAATGTTTATTGATGAAGTCCTTTAAATTTTTATTGAAGTTATTCATGTATGGAGGATTAGTGACTACAATATCATATGTCTTACTCAATAATTTATATTGATCGATCAACTCTTCAATTAGAGGAAAGACGTATTCAATTAATTCAGTCGTAAAGATATCAATCTCTGTTTTGTTTTTAATTGCTTCCATTTGTTCTTCAATTAATGATATATCAATCTCTGGCATTTGAAGGATGGATCCATATAGTTTTGCATCATTAAATACACTTACTAATAATTCTGTAGCGGTTTTTACATCGGCATTTCCATCCGCAAGTAGTTCCACATATTCATTTTTAATCGTATTACTTTCTTCAATACTATGGATATGAACCTGATAGTCTCGACTGAACAATCGTCGGTCATATTCTCTGGCTTTCATAGTTAAAGCAAATGTGGCTAATTGTGCTGCACGTTTATCTATATCAAGACCAAATAGATTATTGTTTAAAATCAGTTTAGGGATCTCTCGCTCTCTATATCCTCGTGAGAGATATAATTTATAATATACATCGAAAGCATAAACTAAGATATGTCCAGAACCACAACTGGGGTCTAAAAAGGTCAGCTGTTCAATGTCGACCGCTGGTTTATCACCAAGGTTATTATCATCTGACTTCAAATAATAATCTAAAGAACTTTCAATATCTTGATCCGGATATCGTTCTAACCAGTATTTTCCTAAAGAATTATCAACCATATATTTCACTATCCATTTAGGTGTAAATAGTTGGGTAGCTACTGGTATATCTTTTTTACCTGCCTTTTTCCCTCTATTAGAGAAAAATGATTCTTTCTGGTCAGCAATGTAATATTGATACAACCAGCCAACGATTTCAACTTCAGTCCAATCTTGTTCGTCAACCATTGAAACGATATCTCGAATGATGCTGTTCTCGTTAAGCAAGTTATCTGGAAGAAGTAGTGCCAAGTCATCGGTGATTGGATCAAAGACATTAGGTAGTACATCTCCAAGTTTGATGCTTTGTTTAATTAATAAGTATTGATAAAGCTCATTTAGCTGACTGTCTTCCTTCATCTGATAAACACGCTCGCGGTTCAGATCAAGGTCATCCACGAGTGATAAAATCTCTGTCAAAGCATCAGGTTCGCGTTTGTCTGAATTTTTTGAAGATAAAATACGCATATTAATGGGTAAAAAATCATTGACTTCCATGTAGCGCATGGCAACGAAGCGGTTAAACCACGTGTAAGCCGCTTCGTCCATGACTGTTTCGTAGCCTTCCATTAAGATACGGTTTTTCAAATGATTGTATTGCTTCTGTTCGCGTTCGCCCATAACCGTACCATTGATAATGAGCCCGTCACTCAATTCTTGTAAAGGTTTGATCTCATCTTTGGTGATACCAAAGGAGTAAGCTTTTTGCCTTACAGCATCTTCTATTTTCTTGCGAGCCGTTGCTGCAAACTTTCGTAGTTGTGTCTTATTCAAAGTCAGTCTCTCCTATATCAATTTGATGTAGTCGGCGTTGTCTAGGTACTTCTTCAAGGTTTTACGCATTTCATCTAAATACTTATCGATGTCTTCTTCGTTATTCAGCTCGACCATGCGATTTGGAATAATGGTATCTTTATGAACGACAACTGGTCGTTTGTTAACGACTGGCGGTGTGGGCTTGACTTTAACTGGTGCTGTTTCAACGGTATCTTCTCCATCGGTTTTTTCTACAGGCTTTTTCGGTGGGTTTTTATGAACGTGTTTTTCACTTTCTCTTTCTGCAATCGCCTGTTTCGCTTCTTCAATCTGATGGATCAGTTTTCCTTTGATCGTACTGGATTCCTGTTTAAATGATTTTAGGTCACGAACTGTTCCTGCAGTCTGTAAACCTGTTTCAACATTGGACAGACGGAACTTATAACTGCGGTAAAGCTTATCGTACTCCGGCTCCCCTTCTATTACTTTAAGTTCCTGTTCAATGTCTAACTTGTCTTGTTCGATTGCATCATGAACAGGTTTCGACACGGATTCCAGTTCATCTGTGTACGCAGAAGTGAACTGATCCGTCCAGTCTTTCAACTCTTTCATCTTGCGATATGGATGTGGCAAATCTATGATCGCTTTCTCCGCTTCATAAATCGTTCGTAACTCATCATTTTCGATATAGTTACGGTCTTTCTCGTAGAGGTTCACTTGCTCAATCGCTTTATCATAGATGTGTTTGTGATTGTTTAAAAATTCTAATATATCTTCAAGATCTTCGAATAGGTCTAACAGCTCGTCGCCCTGTTCAACATACTGAGTCAAGAACTCTCTGGCATCTTTGATCGCAAGCAGACGCTCTATTTTTGTGATCGCATCGCGGATCAACTGCTGGTCAGGATAGCTATTTTCTCGGTAAAGCGACAGTTTATCTTGCAGCTCTTTCAATTCTGTGCTGAATCGGTTCGTTATGGTCTGGTACATGTCTTCTTCTTTATCTTCGAGTGCTGAAATGTTAAATAAGTCCTTGGTCAGTTCTTTGACTTGTCTTTTAATTGAATCATTCAATGTTTTGCGTTTAGCAACAACAATTTTCTCCTGCCATTTGGAGCTTTGAATATTGCGCATAAAGTCGTTTTCAAATACATTCATGTGTTTGCTGTTTAAAGTAAATTGAACCTTTTCAAGTTTGATCAAGCGGACTAAGCTAGCTAAAATATCCAGATCATTCCATCCATAGGGCTCAACCGTATAACGATTCAACACTTCTCTTAAAGTCACGACCATGTTGCGTTCTTTTTGCATATCAAGATAACGTTCGATCTCTTCAGTTGCTTCATTATTTTTGTCTTCATACTCTTCCAGCAAGGATACATCTCTACGCATAATGAGTTTTTCCAGTTCATCTTTTGAATAAGAATTTTTTATATAGAAGATTTTAGGGTACGTATTTGAAACCAGCGAGTATAAGCCTTTTTCAATACGCTTTTCTGGTGTACCACTGATGTCAATTTCTGATCCATTGACGATGATATTGGCATCGCTGATATCTTGCTTCAATTTGGCAACAAAGACATCTTCCAACTGCTTACGTTCAGAAGCTTTTCTCTGGCGTATATCTTGCTGAGATGGCGTCAGTGACTGAGTCGTCTGTCTTCTTAAATACTGATTGATTCGTAAGTAATTCTTGATCTCAGTGAAGTCTTCTTCTTCAGGCAAACGTACGATAACCATTTTATCTTCGCGTTGAGACAAGGCAATGGCATCCTGATCTTCATAGTGATCGGAATACGTTGTCATGAAACGAACACCGATCGTCGAAGCCGTACTTCTCAGTGAACGGTCATCGATCCATAAAGAAATGTCCATAAGATAGGTGATATCAGGTTGATCACTATAAGGCTGATAAGTAAAGCGTCTAAGATTCAACACGTCGTTGATCAGGCGGTTCCCAGCTTCCATAATGTACTCGGACGTTGGAATTTCAATATTATCGATTTCACGATTGATATCCTGTTCTTCATTAGTCAAGAACAAGTATTTGTTACCGATACGCTGAATCAGAAATTCATTTTCTAGCAGATCTAGTGAGCGCTTGATGTTATTGCTTAATTCGATCATGTCTTCGTCGATAGAATGGATCATCAAAGTCGTTAAGTTCTTTAATGTTCCTGGCATTTCATCGACATACCGAATGAGGAACAGGAGTTTCAAGACATTGACATCGAAGTCACTCAGCATCTCATTCTGATTGGCTTTGATGATTGTTGAACGAACCGAATGTTCTAGGGCCTGGTCGATATTGTCATAAAAGACATGGAAAGGAATCAACGTGTTGAGATCGGCGTCTTTATGTTGAATCGTTGCTTGCTGGATGGACTCCAGCAGGTTACGTTCACCATCCGATAAGTGTTTCCCAGCTGATCCATGTTCACGAATGCCAGTAAAGACTTTTTGGAGGAGATTGAACTGATACGGTACAAAGGGATACACTTTGGCAAAATCTTCGCGACTCTTATAAAACTGCATCGTTGCCGCATCTTCAAATTCAAGCTTGTTTTTGATCGAGACAGCATGCTCATCGTAGTTCGAAAGAAGTTTAGCGTATGCCTCTGCCTTTTTATCAAGCAAACGAATCTTGATAACCTCATCGGCGTTAGCACTGCTTAAGCTCACACGCGTATTGAAACGACCTTGGATTTTTGAGAAATCAGTTGAGGACATATGTTCTTGTAAACTGTTTATATCTTGTTGGGAAGTAACGATTACCCATACTTTACCGTTGCAAAGCTTACCTAAATCTTCAACGACGGTTTGCAGGTTAAGCATCAAATTCGTATTTTCAGATATATACTGACCCACTTCATCTACGGAGAAAATCAGACGGTAGTCTTTATCTTTTTTTTCGACATATTTTTTGATACGTTGAGCGAATTCCTCTACAGATATCGAGTAATTATTTTCACCATTCTCAAGCCAGCGGTTAGCACTTTCTTCACTGCTGTTTGTAGCTTTGGCTAAAGCAGTAACTGTCTCGTCAAAGTTATAATACAGCTCTTCTCTACCCTCAGACCATTTCAAGCCTGTTTCTTCTTCAAAGTAGCTCTGAAATGCTTCATACTCTCCTTTTTCATCCAAGGTTTCTTCTAGTTCAGCTAACCATGGAATACTGGCAGAATAGCCGCGCATTTCGTTATACACTTTATTGAACACTTTAACTATCGCCGTTTTGTTCTGCTTGCTGTCAGAGTCAGCCTTAGAATCAATGTTAAACAAGACGACGTCACTTGGATGATCCGTGACTTTTTGCATCATCGACAGTAAATCCTGGTTATGTAGTTTATCCTTAAAGAAATCAACAGGTTTTTTACCATCGATTTCAATGTTGGACTGCAGCAAATAAGAAAGAATCTTTAAGAAATGAGATTTACCAGATCCAAAGAAACCTGAAATCCAAACGCCCATTTTATCCGTTGGTTTATCGTAAGCTTTCGTATAAGCTTTATAGAATGTCTCGAAATGCTGATGCAGTTCTTCAGTCACGACATATTCTTCAAGTTCCTGCTTGATATTCTCTTTTTCTTTTTGACCGATCTTTATAACACCTTGAATATCTCGTGTGATGTCTTTCTTAAATAGCTGTTCTATTTTCATAGACGTGTACTCCTTTTCGTTTAGTTTTCTATCAGTTTGAATGCACGGTAATAATTATCATCCATGAAGCGAGAGAACAAACGTAACCCACCGTTTTCATAATGTCCTGGATAAAACATGATCAACGGTTTCTTTTCAACAACTGTTTGAAGATTATTCAATACCGTGTGAGATCTGACGATCGGATAAGCTTTACCCACACCCGTGATGAAAATCATGGCATCTTCATCCATATGTTCTCTAATATATTTCACGATCCAGTCATTATCTGTCGCAAGCTTCAATGCTTTTTTCATTTTGTCGTAAAGGAATTCACTTCCCTTTTTCTCTTCCATCTTGAAGTTCTTATCCATATACCCACGTTCTTCGAAAAAAGCTAACACGATATCGAATAAATCAAATTCCTGTATTTTTGTCCCCGGGTTCTCCTTTTGTATCTGTTTCTTTATATAGGGAATAGCATCTCTAACCACTAGTTCGTCTTCAGGTTCATAGTCAAAAATGTAAAACCCCACTTCGTTACCTAGTCCTTTATTTGACAAGATTTTCGGATCTGATAATTTTTCATTTAATTCATCCAGCCTTACTGTGATCGGTCTCACTCAATAACCTCCCCTAACAATACTTCTACGATATGTTTTTCTTTCTCAGATTTTAAATATTGTTCAACTTGAGATGAAATGATTGGTCTTTGTAATATGATCTTAGTTTCCGAATAATTAGCATACTCTGCATCCACCAGCACTTGGTGGTAAGCGTTTACTAAGCGTTCACGTGTTAATATCTTCCATTTTGCTACAGTTTCATTTTGCTCAACCTTGTTTTCAATGAATGAAGTAGTATCTAGTTTTGTGACTTCGTCATCAAGCGTTAACCATTTGTCCCAAACAACTTCTCTCATCCATTCATAGAAAAGACTATCTTTCTTAAGGATGGCATAAAGTAAAATAGCTTTACATGTCGATGTATCAGAGACTAGAAATCTGTCCAGCAGAAAATCATCTAGGTTGTTCAACCGTTTTCTGATTTCGCTCAGAAAACTTGTACGCCGATCTTTACTTGTAAGCTGAAAAAGATTATCACCTATCACTTTTTCTTTAATATCTTCATCACTCATACCTTGATCCATCAATTCTGCAATTAATTTAGTTTCTCTGTACAAAAATGGCCGTGTATTTAACGTTGTTAGGTACTTTTTAGTCATAATTTTCGCTCTTTTCTTAAAGACTATAGTTCTAATAAGTATAACACTTATTAGGTGTGGGATGAACAAGATAAAACAAAAAAAGACCACCTCAACAATAATAAAGTGGTCAAGTGTTATTAATAATTATAGTACCGATGGTTACAATATAATAAAAAAGAATACATTTGTGATTATTTTATACTTGAGAAATTATTCATAGTGACTCCAGGCAGAGTATATTTCAACGCATTGATTAATTTCATCAACTTTGTATACTACACGATGTTGCTGATTGATTCTTCTTGAATACATTTTAGTAGATTTTGGATGTAATTTTTCGAAAGACTGTGTAGGTGCAAAAGGATCTTTTTTTTTTGTATCAACGACATCTTGAAAATTGTCTCTTAAATGAGAATGTTTTATTTTTCTCAAATCCTTTTTGGCTGAATTTTTAATCACTACTTTGTATAAAGGCATTAAAGATTATCCCAATCGATATCATCAATTTCTGTAAAACCACTATCATCTTTTACGCGTTTCCTAACTTCATCTAATACACCAGTCTGTTCGAGCATCAAGGTTTCTTGTATAGACTGCCAGTCATCTAAACTAATCAACACGGCATTATTTTCCTTAACCTCACTAATAATTTGAATTTCTTTATGATTCGTATTGACATCTTTTAATAAATGATAAAAATTTTTTCTTGCATTACTTGGATTAAACGTCGTTTTAGACAAGAGAACCCCTCCTTTTTATATATTTATTATAGCGTACTTAAGTGAGTACATCAACAAAACCCTTACATTAAATAAGTATAAACAAGTTCTTCAACAACTGATACAGAATCAGCACCAGTAGGTTAACTTGCGCTATCACAAAGAGGTTGAAATACGGACTGCTTCTAGCTGATGTTTTAAAGCTATCAGGAAGGATAGTATGCCAATAAGCACTAGATAGATCCCCCTGCTCAATACACTTAAGATAGTCTTCAGAATTATCCGCATCATCATATGCAGCATAGACACCTGCAAAAAAAGGAGAAACTCATCAGACAATTCATCTTTCTTTCCTGCATAGAATAAATTAAAAGATTGTACGGACAGATTTTTTTCATTGAATGCTTTTGGATGAAGTTATTGGTTGATTAAAGTGTTAAAGAAAAACCAATCAATCATCAATATTTCAATAATAAAACGAGTTGCCCACAAGGTGTATCCATATAGTGGCAATTTAAATCCAATTATGTCAATTAATCATAATACATGTATAAGCATCAAAAAAAGTATCAGAACAACAGCTAGACCTGAAACGCCTATTATTTTTCTTCCTTTTTTGAAATCGTACAAAGCTCTCACAAGAATTGACAGCAATAATAAAAAACTTGGTATCGGGAATAAGGAATAATTACTAGTAATCAATACATATATAGCCACAATTACGCTTAATACAATAAATACTTTCTGAAGCACTTTAAACATTCGACCACGCCTTTTTTTATAGTTTTACTGATTTCTCTTTATCCAAATCACTCTAAATCAGAGAAGTCAATCTATCGTGTTTTTACTTTATAATTTTTCGCAACTTATCTAACTGGGTTTTTGTTAGTTTTCCTTCTGGAGTTTCAAATTCTGTACTTTTAAATCCTATATTGTTAATTACAGTTATATCTTCACCATCGATCCATATGCTGATGGGATGTACCATTGTTCCTTCTTTATGATTGACTAGATCAACGACGATTTCTGCGTAACCGGTTGGCTCTTCAATATCATTTGAAAACTCGATGCCGTCAAACCACTTTTCATATTCGACTATTTTCTCTTTATCTTCTATATGCTTAGTATATTGATAAACACTGTCATCCACTTGGCTTCCGACATTCAAAGTTCTTTCGGGCTGTAAGATCCTGGGTATTACTATAAAAGAAATCACCAGTAACACTCCAGCCGCTAAAACTAATAACCCTTTCTTTTTTACAAAAAAACCTCCAAATTATTTTTGAATATCTTGAGACTAACTAACTGTCTGTTTCATCAATTCGTTTAAAAAGTTTTTTTGCTCATTTGGATCGTTAAATGCTCTTTTTGGAATGATATGAGCTGAAAGTGAAGAAATATAAACATAGATATACTCTTTCGTTTCATCTACACTGTTTATCTTGTCCCAGCTTACATTACTTGAACCAATCGAACTCACTTCTCTTAAACCTTCTTCTGTAATCGTCAACGATTTTCTGTCGAACAGATTCTCATTATTCCCTTCTTCGAGCATTTTCTCAACACCTTTTTTCAGTTCCCAATTGACGTACTTTGGATAATAGATAAACCAAACGATACTCATGAAGATAAAAATAGTGAGCCAATACCACAAAGGGATATCCGAAAAATTTGTTACTACAAAGGGAGTGATCATAAAAATAATAGGTCCCATTATCCGTTGAATAAAGATTTTCTTTTTTATTGAAGGAGATTTTCTTGAATGATAAATATTGAAATTTAGATAGTCTTCTTCTGTTAACTCATATTCTAATTTCATATGCCTATGCTCCAGTTCGTATTTAAGTAAACGCATTATTGTAGATTAATACTTTAAACCTTGTTTAACACCGAAACCTTGAGGCCTCAAAACGGGTCCATGTTTCATTAAGAAATTCTCTTAAATCGTGTCCAAGATATTGACGTAATATCAATTGAAGTTTATTTTTTTCATTATTTCATTACTTAAATTAACAATCCGTATATACTTTCTACACTAAAATTTTATAGTGCATATTAAAAATTTTAGTGTGATTTTTTATTCTTAATAAATGATGCTTTATTATCAATAATTAGCTCTTTTTTCTTAATACCAGATTTATCAGACTTTTTGTGGCATGGTACCTCATCTATACAAACCTTATCCTTTCTATATAACTAAAGTGTAACTTATCCTTGTCATATACTATAAGTTTCAAAAATACTTGTTTTTTAACCGTATCTTTCATCAAATACTACTTCAAGGAGTCACTAAAATAAAAAGGTATAATATTTAATATAATTTTACCTGAGAGATTGTATAGAGTTAAATTTCTTTTTGCTTTGCGTTATTTATTCTTCTTCATAATAAAATTCTTTCAATTCGTACGTCGTCACGGGAGTAACGTAGAATTCATACCTTGCAACTAAATCACATATATCGTCTCCGTTAATTAAAGTGATAACACGTGTTCCTATTCTTGAGGCCTCAGTTGCTGATCTTGAGTAGTCTGATGTTGTTATGAACACTCCATATTCCGCGTTGTATTTATCCATAGCACCACGGAATTTGTCTATTTCAGGTGAGCCGACTTTTCCTTCCCATCGTTTGGCTTGCAAAGCTACTCGCGTTGTTCTAAAATCGTCAGCTGTAATGTACCCGAAACCATCGAGACCACCATCTGCCGAGTTTTGCATTCCTATAGTTTTATCTAAATCAATGCCCATTTTATTAATGAGCCCTCTAGCGAATATTTCAAACTTTGCTGGTGACATTCCTTTAAGCGCTGTTTTTAATTGATCTCGCCACACTTCTTCGACTCCGTCTTCATTTTCCACTATTTCATTTTCAAGTTTTGCTTCAATCAATGGGTTTTTTGACTTTGTTTTTCCAGAATTTTTATCCATAGCTGGTTGGGATACAATTCGGACATCATGAACGGGATCAAAAGTTTCTAAGTCAACTTTACGTCCTTTTTCAGTTAGCTCTACTTCACCTCTTCTGGGATAACGTACATAGTCTGCAAGCAGAAGATGCTTAACGGCAAAGTTAAACTGATAACTAAAAGGTTTATACTCTGCTCCTGTTTGTTTAGAAGCCCTCGTAAAGTCAATATAGTCTTCTGGTATAAGTGTTGAATTATCATAAATATCTCTTTTGATTTCTTTACGATCTGCTACACCACCTAGATCAAGCAATGATTTAATTATAGCTTTCATTATTAAATTTTCACGTTCGATAGTTGTATACTCCTTCATAATTTTGGGTTTCATATAATCTCCTTTTCTATTGGTCAAAGTAAATACATATTAATTACTTTTTAAAATGTTTAAAGAG
>NZ_BJUY01000008.1 GCF_007988865.1 Alkalibacterium kapii
GTGAGAGGTTCGGCGTGAACGAGTTGAAAAAGAGTTAGGAAGAGCCGAAGATGTGAGAGGTTTGGCAGGAAAAAGATGAGAACGAACTAGAAAGAGCCGAAGATGTGAGAGGTTCGGCGTGAAAAAGATGAAAACGAGTTAGGAAGAGCCGAAGGTGTGAGAGGTTCGGCGCGAAAAAGATGGGAAAGAGCTAGAAAGAGCCGAAGGTAGCACAGTTCGATAAATTAGAGCGTTAGTGAGTTATAGTTACAGAGAAAAAATAAATATTTAAAGCAAAAAACTTTATCACACAATACTCAAACTTCCTTCAAAAAGCTTAATAATACGATAAAAAAATAGAATATGGTAGAATTGTATCATGATAAAATTAATCAAAAGACATAAAAATGTCATGATTGATGAGTAGAATAGACAATGTAAATAAGTTTATTGGGGGAAAGAAATCATGAAAAGTAAATTATATAAAATGATGTTAGCATTAAGTTTATCAGGTGCTGTCTTAGCGGGATGTGATACAAGCGATCCTGACTCCGGCGCAGATAATGAAGAAACAGTGGAAGACACGCCTACTGAAGAAGGAGATGTCCAAATCTCTGAAGTACGCGTCGATGTCACCTCTGACATTACCGATGCAGTTCAAGAGGCAGATGAAGCAGTCGTATCCATCATAAACATGCAGCGTGTTGGGCAGAACCCATACGGCTGGTATGAGGGCTCACAAGCGAGCGATGAGGATAAACTGCAGCAGGTGGGCACAGGTAGTGGTGCTGTTTACAAAGTTGATGGTGACACAGCTTACGTCTTCACCAACAATCATGTGGTTGACGGTTCAGACGCTATTGAAGTCTTATTTAAAGATGGTTCACGTGTTGAAGCATCCATAGTGGGAGCAGACTTGTGGACAGATCTGGCAGTGTTATCGATAGATTCAGAAGCAGTATCTGCTACAGCTGAATTCGGCGATTCAGAAAATCTAACTGTTGGCGAGCCGGCTATTGCCATAGGATCACCTCTTGGAACTAACTTTGCATCATCAGTAACGTCAGGTATCATCTCAGCAACGGGTAGAACCGTCCCCGTCGACACCAATATGGACGGAGAAAACGATTGGGAAATGACCGCTATCCAAACCGATGCAGCCATTAACCCGGGTAACTCAGGTGGACCGCTGATCAATATTGCTGGACAAGTTGTCGGAATCAACTCAATGAAGATTTCTTCTTCAACTATCGAAGGTATGGGCTTTGCCATACCAAGTAATGATGCTTTGGATATCATCAATCAGCTTGAACAAAATGGTGAAGTCGTTAGACCTGTCATTGGTGTAGCAATGGTCGACTTGTCTCTCGTTTCGCCTCAACAGCAAGATGCTATATTGAATCTTCCAGACGATGTTAAAGGCGGTGTGGTGATTGCAGAAGTACAGCCAGATAGTTCAGCAGCTGAAGCTGGATTAGAAACAAATGATGTCATCGTCTCATTCAATGGTGAGGAAGTAGCTAATGGTATCGAACTGAGACAGGAAATTTATGATACCGAAATCGGGGATGAAGTAGAGATTGAATATTACCGAGATGGCGAACTACAGACTGCAACACTTACGATGCGCAGTACAGCAGAACAGACATTGTAAATAAATAAACATGTGCACAGTCTTAAACAGGCTGTGCATTTTTTCATAGTATTTTTCAATTTGTTCGTATGTGGATAAGTATTTTTAAAAATCGATAATACCGGGCATTTGGTGTAAAAAGTTATACACAAACGTGTTAAAAACTGTGAACAACTTTTTGGTTGTACATATTATAATCCACATAAACGTTATAGGTAAAGGGATATCAACATTATGAAGAAATAACATGGCGTGTGGAAAACTGTGTATAACTTTAAAAGATATTAGTTAACATTCTCGCCACTTTTCAAGCTTTCAAAACTGAAACGGGAACAAAAAACTGTGGATATGTGTATAACTTTGTGGGTAACTGTGGAAATATATTTAATCTAGGAAAGTAATCCCCTTAAATATGCAGAAAAAACCTTGTGGAGACTGTGAATAAGTTTAACGGTCACGTACGAGCATATTGAAGAAAACGAAGAATAAACCTTATTCAAGGTGGTATGAACTTACCAAGTAACTTGTTATAATAATAAAAAAGAGGAGTGAGCTGAGTGACTAAAGACATTTTAAAATTAAATAACCAAATCTGTTTTCCTTTATATGCTGCTTCAAGACAGATCACGAAGCTCTACCGTCCATTGCTTACAAAACTGGGTTTAACTTACCCGCAGTACTTGGTCTTGCTTGTTTTATTTGAAGATGAGACAGTTACGGTCAAAGCTTTGGGAGAACGTCTGTATCTGGACTCTGGAACACTGACCCCTTTGCTTAAACGTATGGAAGAACATGGACTAGTGGAACGAAAACGCTGTAGTGAAGATGAACGCGTCGTAAAAGTAAGCCTGACCAAAAAAGGACGAGGAATTGAAAAACAGGCCGAAGCAATCCCTAATAAATTCTCTAAAGAAATACAATTAGAAACCGAAGAAGCTAAAGAACTGAAAAGATTATTAACAAAAATACTCGATCAAGTTTAAGTAGAGGAGACGATTATGGACATTACTATTTTGTCAGTAGGGAAGTTGAAAGAGAAATATTTAAAAAAAGGCATTGAAGAGTACACCAAGCGTCTGGGTGCCTATACAAAAATAAAAGTCGTCGAAGTACCTGACGAGAAAGCACCAGAAAACCTGAGTGAAGCAGAAATGGAACAAGTAAAAGAAAAAGAAGGCGAACGGCTGCTTTCAAAAATTCCCGACCAGGCTTACGTCTTCACGTTAGCTATCCAGTCCAAAGAGCGCACCTCCGAATCCTTCTCCAAAGAAATCGAACAACTCATGATCCACGGAAAAAGCAAACTCGTCTTCGTCATCGGCGGCTCACTAGGTCTAAGCCAAGCCGTCATGAACCGCAGCGACACCACCATCTCATTCGGAAAAATGACCTACCCCCACCAGCTCATGCGCTTAATTTTAGTTGAACAGATTTACAGAGCATTGCGGATTATGCGGAATGAACCTTATCATAAATGATGGCCGGACTATTAACATAATTGAATAAAGTAATACTATCAGTGTTATAGCATTTGTGATTTAGCTGTAACTTTTAAGAACGGGTAATTCATATCGTTGAAAATAAAAGGGAATTTTAATTACGTAGATTTTTGTTTTACTTTCTATAAAAACTTGTTAAAAACTTTTAAAAGTTTTATAATAGAATTAATAAAAGTGAGAGGAATGATTAATGATGAGTATGGAAATGATCGGAAGTACTCCCACCACAAGTATTACTGATTTAAAAGCAAATCCTATGAATGTTATCGAAAAAAGTAAAGAGTTAAATCATGCCGTTTATCTTTTGAATAGAAATAAACCTGTGGCTGTTGTTATGGATAAAGAAAAATATGAACAGATGACCGAATTAATAGAACGATTAGAGGATCAAGTGCTCTATGCCGAAACAGAAAAAAGATTAGAATATATAAAACGAAATCCTGATATTGAAACCTATACTGTCGAAGAAGTAATTGGTCGACCTTTAAGCGAAGTGGACTATGACCCAGAAGATGATGAGTGGGAATAAATGACATATCATATAAAATTAAATAAATTATCTAAGGAAGATTACAATAAATTAGATGGATCACAGAAAAAACTTATAGATAAGTCTTTAAAGAAACTTGAGCTGCAGGGGATGCAAGCAGGTGAATGGTTACATGGTAGCTTATCAGATTGCAAAAAGATCAAACATACACGAGCAGGATTGCGTGTTGTCTTTAAAGAATCGGAGAATAGTATAGAAATTATAGACATCATTACAATTGGAAAAAGATCAAATAAAGAAGTGTATAAGATTACTGAAAAACGTTTGAAAAATGATAAGTAGCATGGGTGTATAGACAATTTATTAAGTGTTTTCTCTATTTCACAGTAATTGAATAAACCTTATAGTGGGTTTTTTAAATAATTAAACTGAGAAAACAGCTCCACTTAAAAAGCGTAAATTTAACCTTTAAGCGATAGCCATCAAGAGCTGTTACTCAGAAATAATCCGTCTTGCTGCTGGAAAGTTCTTTCAACTCCCTTGATTTATATTAAAAGTTTTACAGATTTCTGCGTTGTTTAAGAATCAATAAAAATTACCTCCTCATGACTGAAACCATCTTCAATGCTGTATATCTTAGTTTCATAATTATAAGCGAGTTCAATTATTCCAAAAATCTTCAGAGAATTTAGAGAAATCAAAATTATTTTCAGAAAATTCGCTATGTAGAGTCATTTTAAATTTAATAATACATCCATTTAGTTATTATAATATTTGAATTCAAACTTTTTTATTTATCGAAATAGCTTTCAATTATACAAAAATTGAATGAAAAAGGAGTAAAACAATTGTTTACAACACTAGTCTTTCACGAAATCCGTCCAAAAGCAGAAATATCTAAGGGGCAGCGTCCTATTTGTGTAGCAGATGGGTATGAGGATTGTTTGCCGATGCCCTTATACAATAGTACGGATTATTTCCATGAATTAATGACTTATTTAAAAGGAGCAGGGTATCATTTTCTAAGTCTTGATGAAATAAAAGGCTTTTACTATAATGACCAGACGTTACCAGAAAAATCCGCTTTGATATCTTTTGATGACTGCTATCAGTCACAGAAAAAATATGCCTATCCCATACTTAAAGAAATGGGAATTCCTGCAGTATCTTTTGTGCCATCAGGATGGGTTTTTAATAAGGAGGATGCTTACAGAGAAGAATATTCTCAAGTACTGAGTTTCAAAGAATTAGAAGAAATGTCCGATGTTTTTACCTATGCTAACCATACACATCATTTTCATCAACGCGAAGGAATGCAGAAAAGCCGAATCATGTGGGAAACAGAAGCAACATTTGTTCAAGACTTAAAAGAATGTAATCAGTATGTGGAAGAACAGGATGTTTTTGCTTATCCTTTTGGAATGTACGATCAGAGTAACGTTAAAACATTGGCTGATTTAAATTTCAAGTTAGCTTTTACAACTAAACCAGGATTTAATACTAAAAAGACACCTCCATTAGAACTTCATAGAAATATTGTAAGTGAAGGTTTACCGATAGAAAAAATTAGAGAACTGCTAGGTGAATAAATAGAAGGTTGTCTGTAAAAAAGTGTAAGCACATTGGCAATAATCAATATGCTTACACTTAAATTATTTGAAATTTATTTCTTACGTTTTACTTCAATGCGGTAGCCATCTGGATCGGTCACAAAGAAATAACTAGGGGTGCCGCCTGATAAGCCTTTTAACTCACTTGTTTTATAATCAGAATCTTTACAGATCTCATGCATTTTTTCCAAATCATCAACGGTCACACCCAAGTGACTGAAGCCGTCTCCAATCGTATAAGGCTCGGCATCATAATTATAGGTAAGCTCGATTTGTACTGAAGAACCGGGAGAATTCAGGTAAATCAGATCAAATTTATTTTCAGGAAATTCTCTGCGGCTGGCCACTTCAAAATCAAACAGGTTTGTATAGAAGTCCAACGTCGCCTCAAGATCTCTCACGCGCAGGCAAATCTCAACTAGTTCTTGGTTCATAATATCATCCTCCAATTATTATACTATCTTCATTCTATCATGAATCGTCTATATAGGCATTTTTTCACTTCAGTTTTTTATCAAATTACTTCTAATAGAATATTCGATGAAAAGAATAAAAATCAGTCTATAAATATCAATAATATAAGATAATTTATTGGATGCTAATATCAATTTATTGACTAACTATGTTATTATTTTATAAAGCGCTTTAATTGGAATTACTACTAATATTTTTCTAAGTATTTTAAAAAATTAAATGAATGTTATTATAAAAAAATGCAATAATATCAACGACTATATTGGGAGGTATTTATTATGAAAAAGTTATTTAATAAAGATAAATCTCAGAAAGATAAAAAGCCTAAAAGAATGAAAAAATCTAAAGTAGAGGATAATAATGAATATGATGTAGATCAATTAATCTTAAATGACCAAGAATCTGATGAAGAAAAAGAATTTATATCTTTCTTTAACGAAGTATTAAAAAAATTACCAAAAAAAATTTCTACTATAATTTTAAAAACTTTCGATAGTTCAAAAGCACAAGCCGAAAAAATAATGGCAAACAGTAAAGAACAATACGAGAATGTTTTTGATGAGTTTTTAGTTGGAGTTGATCAAGCGATTAAAAAAAAATGCTATTCAACTATACATGCTGCTACATTAACAGCAGCTATTATTGGTTGCTCTCCTATTCCGTTTTCAGATGCTCTCTTATTAGTTCCAGTACAATTAATTATGATGGGACGTTTGCATAAGATTTTCGGTCAGTCATGGTCAGAAAATTTAGGATCTGCTTTATCAAAAGAATTAATAGTAGTAGGTTTAGGTAGAAGTGCAGTTGGAAATTTACTTAAGCTAGTTCCGGTAGTTGGAACAGTAGCTGGAGCAGCAGTAAATGGAGCTGTTGCTAGTACTATTACTGGGGCGTTAGGATGGGTAACAGTAAAGATGTTGAATGACGGGGAAGATATATTTGATAATGTGATGTCTTTTAAAGGACAATTTAATACATTGTTCAAAATTCTTCAAAATTCAAATAAAAATAAAAAATAAAAATACAAAATATAAAATCAAGAATAAACTCAACAGAATAATAGACTTCAGTATCCTCTGAACATGGTTTCTTCAATATAAAAACAATAAATTCTTTGATATCTGTTATAATGACTAAACGTAGAAAAAGAAAGCAGGAGAGTAGTATTAAGCAATTATTTGAATCATTTGGGATCAGTCCCGAAATAGTAAAAGCACTGACGAGTTTGCGTTATTTTCACCCGACAACGGTCCAGAAAAGGGTTATCCCTTTGGCCTTAGAACAACAAGATATTATGGTGGAATCCCAGACGGGCAGAGGAAAGACCGTTGCGTTTGGCCTTCCCCTTTGTGAGCAGGTCGAATGGGAAGAGAATAAACCACAAGCTTTGATTCTAGTGCCAACACGTGAGCTGGCGCTGCAGGTCAAGAATGACATTATGAATATCGGACGATTGAAACGTATCAAAGTGACGGCTGTATTTGGAAAATCTTCTTTCAAAACGCAAAAATCTGAACTAAAACAAAAAAGTCATATCGTTGTCGGCACGCCGGGACGGATCTTGGAACATTTAAAAGAAGGAACATTGGTCGTAGATAAAGTGAATAGTCTCGTGCTGGATGAAGCGGATGAAATGTTGAATATGGGGTTCATTGATCAGGTAGAAGAGATTATTGACTACTTACCAAAAGAACGCCAGACAATGCTGTTTTCTGCTACGATGTCAGCACAAATCGAAGAACTGGCTAGTTTTTATATGAACCCAGATCGTGTGTCTTTCAAAATGGAACAATCAGAGAAGAACACACCGAAGATTTCACATGCATACATCAACGTGGATAAAACATCTAAAGAAAAAGTATTGTTAGACTTACTGACCGTTGAGAATCCAGATGCTTGTATCATTTTTTGTAATACCAAAGATGTGGTGGATGCAGTTGACGCGTTTTTAAATAAAGCGGGTTTGCCGATCGACAAGCTACATGGTGGCATGGATCAAGAAGATCGTTTAGCTGTTTTGGAGGACTTCCGGTCTGGAAAACTTCGTTATTTGGTAGCGACTGATGTGGCTGCACGCGGGATAGATATCGACAATGTGACTCACGTGATCAACTATGATGTGCCTTTTGAGAAAGAAAGTTACACGCATCGTACTGGCCGGACAGGACGTGCAGGAAAAACAGGATTAGCATTAACTATAGTAAGTCATTCGGATCAAAGACGCTGGGATGAAGTTCGTGACTATAGCTTTGATGACAGCCAAGAGTTTACGGAAGTGTTTGCTCCTAGCGAACGCTTAGTCAAACGTTCAAAAGTTGCCTTTGAAAAGAAAATAAATACCAAAGTGAAACCAAAAATCGCTCGCAATAAAGAGTTGAATAAAGACATTACAAAGGTTTACTTCAACGGCGGTAAGAAGAAAAAACTGCGTGCAATTGATTTTGTTGGAACTTTGACAAGTATTAAAAGCATATCAGCTGAAGACATTGGTATTATTACCATTCAGGAAAATGTTACTTATATCGATATCCTGAATGGCAAAGGACCATATGTTATTTCTCAGATGAAAGACCGAACAGTTAAAGGTAAAAAACTGAAAGTCAACAAAGCGCGAAAATAAAATAGTAATCACTTAAGAAAAATCTCTTAGACAAATTAAAAGTTTAAGAGGTTTTTTAATTTATGCGCATAAAAAAAGAACTAGAGTTCCCTATATGTTTTATTAAGCCTCATAAACTGGTATAATAAACGTAACTTAAAAAGAGCGGAGAGTGATCAAGATGCCAGCTGAATCGAATATTTTGATTTATCAAACAGAAGATGGAAATACCAAAATAGATGTACGACTAGAAAATGAAACGGTTTGGATGACTCAAAAAGCAATCGCTGAGTTGTACCAAACTACTCCTCAAAATATTACATTGCATATTAGAAACATACTTCAATACGCAGATAAAAGAAAATATTCTTGTTACTTTTCTATAATAAAGAAAGAAGGATTAAGAAATATAAGAAGAAAATTGATTTATTACAATCTTGATATAATTTATAATATAGCTATCAGAGGTCAATATTTTGAGAAAATTAATAAATTAATTTCATTTGCAAAAATACATGGATTAAAAAAAGAATATCTTGAAGTTTTTCCAATAAAAGAAAAAAATTTCGAAGAAATGTTGAAAGACTCTTTAATTGATATTGTGGAAATTCATCAACAGTTTAATATAGATAAATATTACGTAGATTTTTATATACCACAGTTAAAATTAGTCATTGAATATGATGAAAAACATCATGTTAAGCAAATTGAAAAAGATAAACTAAGACAAAAAGTAATTGAAGAAAAGTTACAAGTTGAGTTCATAAGAGTTAAAGAAGGTCAAGAAATGAAAGGATTAAATCTTATTATAAAAGATTTATTAAAGAAAAAAGGAAAATAAAAATTGAGATAAAAAGCATATTAACTTTAGGAGAGAAGTACTATATGGCACCTAATGAGGATATTTTAATTTATCAAACAGAAGATGGAAATACCAAAATAGATGTACGACTAGAAAATGAAACGATATGGATGAATACAAAAACAATTTCAGAATTGTATCAAACTTCACCTTATAATATCACCTTACATATTAATAATATTTACGAAGAAGGTGAGCTTGAAAAACAGTCAACGTGCAATATACATCAATACGTTCAAAATGAAGATGCAAAAGAAGTAAAAGAGGATATCAAGTATTATAATCTTGAAGTCATTATTGCTGTAGGATTTCGTGTGCGCTCTCACCGTGGCACCCAATTTCGCCAATGGGCTACGAAGAGATTGAATGAATATCTCATTAAAGGATTTACGATGGATGATGAACGACTGAAAGAAATGCGTAACTTTGGTGAAGAATATTTCGATGAGTTTTTTGAACGCTTACCTGAAATGGAGAAACTACCTAAAACCGGAGCCCCCAGTCCAGACGCTTATTCAAAGATTATCGAACAAGCAATCGATGAAGGCTATACTGAGTTTTTATGTATCTGTATGTCTAGTGGCACGAGTGCATCTTATCAAACGGCCAAAATGGCAAGGGATTCCTTTTATGATAAGCATGAGGATACTGAAATAAAAATCCATGTTGTTGATTCCTGGTCAATGAGTCATGGGAGCGGCTGGCTGATACTGAAATCAGTACAATTACTGGAAGAAGGGTATACCTTCGAAGAATTAGTGGACTTTATTGAGAAACATAAAAGACGCGTGAAACACTTTTTATGCGTGGATGATTTATACAATTTAACTAAGAGCGGACGCATTTCAAATGCTGGAGCACTGATCGGTAATCTACTGCGTATAAAACCGATCATGTCTATGAAAGATACAAAAGGGGCCATCGTTGCTAAAGTAAAGGGCACAAATAAAGCATTGAAGTATTATGTAGAAGAATTTCAAAAGCGGTACGATTCGAAGTGGACAGATTTTATTATTATTGGGTATTCAAACGATAAAGGCATCGCTAATGATCTGAAAGAGAAAATAAAACTGAAAACAGACTTTTTAGGAAAAATCCATATCATGCAGATGGGTGTTGCTGTCGGCACGCATGTCGGCTTAGGCGGTCTGTCACTGTTCTTTATGGAAAAAGAAAATATGTAAATCGATTGGAAGTCTTCAGAGTAAATTCTGAAGGCTTATTTGATCGATTATAAACGCTGTAAACAGATTAATTAGGGTGATTAATACAATGATCACACTGAGGCTATCACTAGTTTTTCGTTAAATATTGTAATACTGATAGGAAGTTATTTATAATAAGGATCAGAGATTAATGTGTAACATCAATTATTTATATTGAGGTGATAATTATGGCTCGTATACTAGACGACGCGTTGATTTATGAAATTTTATCAGTAGTTGATGAGATTCCTGAGGGAAAAGTCGCGACTTATGGTCAGATCGCCAGATTGATTGGCCGGGAACGTAATGCCCGATTAGTAGGTCGTGTAATGAGTATGGCTGAATTCTATGGCAGCTATCCTTATCACAGAGTTGTGAATCATGCCGGACGACTGGTGCCGGGCTGGACCGAACAGAAAGAGCTTTTAATAGGCGAGGGCGCCGTCATGAAAAAAGAAGGCTATGTCGATATAAAAAGATGCCAATGGGAAATTTAAGTAAAATAACTAGCGAAGAATGAATGCATATCCAATTTAACCCGTTTTAAAGGTCAAATTCTCTGATGAGATGAAAGGAAATCGTCTGAAGAGACGATTTTCATCAAAATAAAGTGAAAAATACGGCTTATCTTGAGCAGTTTTACCAAAAACGTGAACGACTACTTAAGATAAGCGCTTATCTTAAGTAGTGAGACAAGTTGAGTGACATACTTCTTAAGCAAATTGATTAGCTTAAGAAGTTGCGTCTATATTTCTAGAAACTTCTGAAGAAAGACAAAAGCAGCCTGCTTTTTCAAGATAATACGACTTATATTACGAAACAAAAAAGGCCCTAAGCAGAAACGTTCAGTCTTCTCTTTAGGGCCTTACTCATTTTAATTAATTTTAGTAGTCCAGTGCTTTCAACTCTTCGATCGTGACGTCCTGCTCTACATAATTATCGACCATGAAGCCGTTTAAGTTGGAGAACTCTTTATAAAAGATGTCATAAGCAGCGAGACTGGTATTGAAGTTATTTTCGTCCAATTTCTCGATCAGGTCTTTTGTTTTTGCCTGCGTATCAGCATCCAGTTCCAGACTATCTGGTCTCAAACGTCCCTCATCGTCGTATTCAGCTTTTTCACCATAAATCATATCCCGGTAAATGCGATCCATGTGCATGATCGGCGTTTCGTGCGTTCCTTTTTCGGTCATCACTTTATAAAGACCGACGCAGTAGACCGGGAAGAAGGGAATGACCGAGCTGGCTTTGGTGGTCACGGCTGTAGCAACAACGATCTGCGCTTTACCGTTGATATCTGCCAGCAAACTGTTAATAGTATCTGCTTTCACGTCACAGTCCGCTTTCGCCCGACCCAATGTGCCGTGCCCGTAGTAGGGATGATTCAATTCGGTGCCCAGGTAGGAATAGTTCGTTGTCAAGACCCCGTCAGCCAGCACATCCGCTTCTTTCAATGCTTTCATCCAAAGTTCCCAGTCTTCACCGCCCATGACTTTGACAGTATCAGCGATTTCCTGCTCCGTTGCCGGTTCCAGCGTTTCCGTGTAGTACTCTTCTTTTTCCATATTTATATTTGGACCGACGACGGGATCACCGATCGCTTTGATTGAAGAGGTATAAGTTTCTCCAGTCTCCGGATCGGTCCGTCTGCCGCTTGCAAGACTATAAACGACAAGGTCGACTTTGCCGGCGAATTCGGTTTTTATATAATCGATGACGTCCTGCTTGGTTTCATGACTGAAGGCATCCTGGACGAAGTTTTTGGCGACCAGACCTTCTTCTTCAGCAGCTTTTTTAAAAAATATATTATTGTACCAGCCTGCCGTTCCCAGGTTACGTTCGCTTTTCGGTCCTTTCTCATAAGACACACCGATCGTATCTGCACCGGCGCCGAAAGCCAAACTGATCCGGGTGGCCAAGCCGTAACTTGAGGATGCACCAATGATCAAAACTTTTTTAGGCCCTTCATAACTGCCTTTACTTTTTATATAGTTGATATGATTTAAAACTTGTTGTTTGCGTCCAAGCGGATTAACGCTTATAGCCACGTTTCCCCGGATATTTTGCTTGAAATCCATAATGATTTTCCTCCAATGAATGAGTGATAAGACTATCATAGCAGAAAATGAAATTGTTTTGAATGTCAAAGTATTTTCTTTTTAAAGAAACTATAATACCCTGACTTAATAATCAAGATAAGACAGAATAACTGAAATGTTTGCTATACTTAATGGTGAAGAGAAAAAGTTCAATCCATAGATAAGGAGTGCTAAAATGTCCATCCATCCAATCAAAGCATTATCTGATAATTATATCTGGATCATGAAAAAAGGCATAGACACTATTGTGGTCGACCCCGGGGAAGCAGAAGGTGTACTAAATTACTTGAAAGAGAACGAACTGAATTTGGCGGCTATCCTCCTCACCCATAAGCATGATGATCATACGGCAGGAGTAAACAAGCTTGTCGCAAGCTATCCGAGCACACCGGTTTACGGGCCTGAAGAAACCGATGATTTTAATACAGAAACCTTAAGAGATGGAGATACCTTCGATCTATTAGGGGATACCTTTGAAGTATTCATTACAGCCGGACACACAAACGGTCATATCAGTTTATTGACCCGTCGCGCTTTGTTCTGCGGGGATGCATTATTTTCCGGCGGCTGCGGTCGCGTCTTTACAGGTGATTATCAGGCACAATTTATCGCTTTGCAGAAATTTAAGCAACTCAATGATCATGTGATGGTTTATGCCGGTCATGAATATACGGAAAAGAATTTAAACTTTGCTCAGACGATCGACCCGGAAAACGAGTCTATTTCAGAAGCCCTGAAGCAAGCTGAAAAGCTTCAGAAAAAAGGACGGCCGACCCTGCCTTCGACGATCGGTAGGGAAAAAGAAATCAACGTGTTTCTCAAAGCAGAAACATTGGATGAATTCAAAAAACTGAGAGATGCGCGCGACGATTTCTAAAAAAAGCCCCCTTGCTTACTGAGTTGTTTACTCGCAGTAAGTAAGGGGGTTGCATAATTTTTTTACCATTCTCTAGGCGTATAGTCCAGTTCTTTAAAGAGCTGATTCTTTTCTTTCTTGGATAAATAACGCCACTGGCCGATCGGTAAGTTGCCTAAATGGATATTCATGATCTGGAGTCTTTGTAGACGATAGACATTGTAGCCCAATGCTTCGCACATACGGCGGATCTGTCGGTTCAGTCCCTGTGTTAAAATGATTTCAAATTCATATTTTGAAAGTTGCGTCACTTTACAGGGGAGAGTCGTTGTGCCAAGGATATCGACGCCTTCTGACATATCTTTTAGAAATTCAGGAGAAATCGGTCGGTCGACAGATACAACATATTTCTTTTCATGTTTATTTTCTGAACGCAGGATTTCGTTGACGATATCGCCGTCGTTCGTCAAAAGGATCAGACCTTCTGAATCCTTATCCAGACGTCCAATATGAAAGACGCGAAAAGGGTGATTAACTAGGTCTACAATGTTTCCTTTGACGTCTTTTTCAGTCGTACTTGTAATGCCTACAGGTTTATTTAAAGCAATATAGACATTGTTTCGTGCAATGAAAATTTGTTTACCGGCGACGCGTACGTCATCACCAGGCTCTACCTGGCTGCCGATTTTGGCTTTTTTACCATTGACTGTAACTTGGCCTTCTTCAATCAGTTTGTCTGCGCCGCGACGGGAGCTTTTTCCTGCTTCACTGATAAATTTATTGATACGCATGACGGACACTTCCTTACTTTGAGACTGATGTTCTCTTCTTACTATACCCTATATGTCGTTTGAATCAACCGGGCTTTGATTAAATAAATAAGTTGACTTTAGAAATGTTTATTCTGGCAGTGTATCGTAAGCCAGTTTATTGATTATTTCAGAGTGTTTTGGGTAATGTCCCAAAAGTTCATTCTTTGTATACAACTTGAAATCAGAAAAATCAAAGCCAGGAACGACCGTACAGCTGACTAACGCATATCCCGACTCTACCGTCGAGCCAAAAATATCGCCTGCCGGGACAGTATAATGCGGCTGATGCCCCTGTTCTGTATTTAAGCTTAAGATCGTTTTTTCATACTCTCCATTCGGCAAAAGCGAATGAACGGTCAGTGGGCTGCCGGTATGGTAAAACCATAATTCATCAGAAACCAGCTTATGAAAATGAGAGGGGCTGTCTTCGGTCAGTAAAAAATAAATATTTGTGTAAAGTACTGATTCTTTTCCATCAACTGTATAGGGATCCTTTTTTAAATCGGTCTGCTTGAAGTAACCACCTTCAGGATGTGGTTTCAAATCGAGTTCCTGGATCCATTGTTCTGCTGTTTTCAAAATAGTATCCTCCTTTTGTTGCGGTCAATAGAGCTGACATAAGTATAACAGACACAAGCCCGTTTTTTTGAAGTCATTTGTTCTGGTGCCTGTATAACACATTTTTAGTAGCCGGTTTCAGCAGGAAAGAAGCTTCTACTGATATAACTTGACAATAAAAAATTTTTTCAACAAAAAAAGATGTTTCTGCGTTATAATTAACTTTAGTGCAAAAAATGAAGAAAAAAATAATCAGTATGTGTTAAGAGAGTCCATACCACACTCAACACTCAGTGGTTTAAATGAGGTGTGGATTTTAACAGGAGGAATAGAATTGAAAATCGCAATTATTGGAGGAGGCCTTTCAGGAGCTACTGCTTTGAAGACACTGTTGAGCCATCCTAATTTAAAAAAAGAAGACCGAATCGATGTCTATGAGCCAAGAGAAGTCTGGGGTGTAGGACTTCCTTATGGTCCGGACGATGAGTCGCTGATGCTGAATGTCAGTCCGGATTATTTAAGTGTTGATGAGAATGATCCCCTGGATTTTCTGAAATGGCTAAAAGCCAACTATGAGAAGCCGTTAAATGATGAAGGGCTGGTCTCACGCCCTAAGTTCGGTTATTACCTGGCTGAACGGTTTGAGCCGTATTTTAAACATGATCAGGTCACGCATATCCAAACTACCGTGTTAGATATAGATGTGTTGGATGCCGATACGAAAAAACAGGTCCAGCGAAAAAAAACTGGTCAATATGTGTACCGGCTGCAGACAGGAGAGGGAGCAGTCGAAGATCACTATGACGCTGTCTTTTTAGCCTTGGGTCACCCTGAATATGCGGATTACTATAATCTAAAAGGGAAAGTGCATTATGTATCCAATCCATATCCTGTGAATGAAAAATTATCACAGATCGATCCTGATGAACGTATCGGCATTATCGGAAGCGGGGCTACAGGGATCGATTTGATGCGCTTTTTCAGTAGAAATTATGACCTGAAGCATCCATTGACCTTTTATGTACAGGATCAGGGCTTTTACTTTGTGGATATCCCCTATGAAAATAAACCTTTCAAGTTTACTTTTTCAAAAGAATGGATCGCTGAAGAAAAAGCGAATGGTAATGGACTTATACCTTTTACAAGAATCTTATCTACTTTTATACAAGATATCAAAGCAGAAGGCGTGGATGTCTTGACCGTTTATGACCGGTACAAAAAAGGAGATTTAGGTGCTATTAAAAAAGCTATAGACACAAATGATCAGGATTTAGCATTGATTCAAACTTATACCAGCAAACTTGTTTCTTTGCTCCCAAGTCTTTTCAATAGTCTAAGTGGTCATGACAAAAAAGCTTATTTATCAAATTATTACAATAAACTGCTATTTTTTAAATCCCGGGTACCTTATAGAACAATGATTTGGCTGCTTGATTTAATGAAAAGAGGAAAAGTGAAACTCGTTTATGGGTTAGAAGAAATCACTGCCTTAAAAGACGGGTCGTTTATTCTCCATGCAAATGAAGAAGAAACGGCAGACCGGCTTATCAATGCCACAGGATTTGAAACCCGTCTGCTTGAACTGGGTGATCGTTCCCCGCTGATTTATAACTTAGTCAATAAAAAAATCATTATACCTGATCAAAATGGACGATACGTATTGATCGATTGGCCTCAAGCGCAGGTTTTGAACCAGGAGTACGGCACGATGAATGGCTTGTTTTTCTATGGCCTGTTAGTTGGAGGAACGCAGCACGGAAATAACGATGCCCCTCTGACCTATCAGCTGGCGTCCGAATCAGCCAGCTGGTTTATGGATCAGCGAAAAGCTTAACAGCAAAATATAAAAAAGGATGATCTCGTATATGAGATCATCCTTTTGAATCATTTTTATTTTGTTTTTCTGTCAACATCCAGCTCTGTTTCATATTCACGTGGTTTTTTATTGAACAGATATTCACCATTTCTAACAGATGCCAGACATTCTGCGCGACGTCGTTGAGCTTCAAAGACGGTAGGTGCGTCCAGCACAATAAAGTTGGCGGGCTTACCTTCATCTAAACCGTAGACATCGTCTAGACGCATTAATTCTGCACCGTTATAAGTGACCAGATCGAAGTTACGCGGGAAGTCTTCTTCACGCATCAACTGGGTAGCGTGCAGGCCATTATCTAAAATGTTCATCAAATTACCTGAACCGGCAGGGTACCATAAGTCAACGATGGAGTCCTGTCCAAATGCCACGTTGATCCCCTTATCAACAAATTCTTTGACACGGGTCAATCCGCGACGTTTTGGATAAGTATCCTGACGTCCTTGTAAAAATAGGTTTTCTGTAGGACACGAAACAAAGTTCATTTTTGACTGACGGAATAAGCCCATCATGCGAAAAGCGTAGGCGTCATCAGCAGAACCGAATGAGCAGGTATGTGAAGCAGTTGTTTGCTTACCATAATTCTGATGCATGATTTCTGCATTCAACACTTCAACAAAACGTGCTTGGACATCATCTGTTTCATCACAGTGAACGTCTATCAGCTTGTCATATTTCTTTGCAAGTCGGACGATTTCTTTGATCGATTTGTTCCCGTCTTCAGGACTCCATTCATTATGAGGGATACCCCCTACACAGTCAGCACCCAGCTTTAAAGCCTCTTCGACTAAATCGCGGCCTGATTTTCCATCTTTATTGTATGAATACATTCCATTCTGTGGGAAAGCGACAACTTGAATCGTAATGTTGTCTTTTAACTCGTCCCTTACTTCTATGGCTGCTTTGATGCCGGCTAGATTAGGATCCGTACAGTCTGTTTGTGCTCTAATATATTGCGTTCCGTAAGAAGCCACCTCATTGACAGCATCTCTAATACGATCTTTCATTTCTTCTTTGGTTGTTCCTTCTTTGTAACTGTTCCAAAGATCGATCGCTTCAAATAATGTGCCAGACTGATTTTTCACTTTGTCATTCTGTCCAATGAAGTAATAATCTAAATGTACATGAGAGTCTACATAAGGCGGTAAAACAAGTCGACCGTTTAAATCGATCGTTTCATCAGCTTCACCTAAATCGTTGCCGATGGCTGAAAATTTACCGTCTTCCACTAAGATTTCAGACGCATCTTCGTGTTTGTAAACAACAGCATTGATAAATTAACTCTTCATTTTCCATGACCTCCTAGTTTAATCTTAATCTACCTTACTATTAAAAATTTTGTTTATCAATTGTTAAGCTTTATCTAGATTTTGGGAGTAAAACGCATAATTTAAACTAAATAAAATAAGGGCTATAATGAGTGGTAGTTAAAATAATACAAGGAGGAATAATTGTGTCACAACATTCAGAACAAGCGAAACACTTTCCCTGGATCTATATGCTGCTCATGTCCAGTGTGACCTTTATGGCGATTCTATCAGAATTGGTCCCTTCGGGTGTTTTACCTCAAATGGGAGAAGGATTAAATGTGCCTACTTCAGAAGTTGGTTTACTTGTTACAGCTTATGGTGTTGCTTCAGCGATAGGGACGATTCCTTTGATAACTTGGACGATGGAAATGAATCGAAAAAAACTGCTGATCATTGTCTTGATCGTCTTCGGTATTTCCAACATGATTATTGTTTTTTCTTCTAACTTTTACTTGACTGCCTTTGCACGTATTCTCGGAGGGGCATCAGCAGGGATCGTGTGGCCGATGATGACGGCGTATGCTATTCGCCTGGTTCCTAAAGGTTATAACGGTCGAGCGATCGCTGTTGTCATGGGAGGAAGTACCGTCGGTCTGGGAGTTGGTCTCCCGATCATGACGACGATAGGAACTACATTTGGCTGGCGCATTGAATACGGCGTGCTGGCTGGCATTTTTTTCCTGATCGCGTTACTGGTTGGTTTGGTTTTACCTTCTGCTGAGGGAGAAAAGAGAACAAAGGAAACCTCTCCCTTTCAGGTTGCTAAAAATAAATCTGTCTTGATCGTTTTGGTCGTGACCTTCTTTACTATGATGGCACACTATGGTTTATATACCTATCTATCACCTTTGGTAGAATCCTTCAACCTCTCAGGCGGTGTCAATATAGCAACGCTCATCTTTGGGATAGGAACGATCCTGTCGGTTATACTAACGGCAAAAGTTATTGATAAGCACTTAGGCGGGTTAAATTTATTCATACTCTCTACTGGTTTAGCAGCAATGATTCTCTTTGCTGTGTTTAAGGGGACCTTTATTATTGCCCATATTTCCTTCTTCTTATGGGGAGTCGCCTTCGGCCCACTGGTTACTTTGTTTCAGGATGCGGTGGCCAGACAAGTCGACAAGGCAAAAGATATTGCCACGTCTCTGCAGTCAAGCATTTTCAATACGGGCATCGTCGTGGGAAGTGCAGTCGGGAGTGCTTTATTAAGTAATTTCTCAGTCTACTATATAGTGATCCTTTCTCTAGTCTTGTTGATTATTTCAATAGTAGTATCTGCTCTTTCCAAAAAGACATTTTTCACGTCACATTAAGAGTCAGATAAAAAATAGAATGTAAAACAATACCCTGAAAAGCATCTATTATTATATGTTTTTTAGGGTTTTTTATGTGTAAAAGCACTGGCTGTATCTATTTTTTGATACTTTTATAAAGACATTCAATAGAATATGTTTCAAAATAACGATGTATGATAGCGTTTAGAACCAGTGTGTGGTACTATGTTTCATAAAGTAAGCGTTTTGTTGACACTTTATTTTATACTGATATTATAATAATCAAGAAGGAGATAAACTATGGCCATAGCTACTTTGAATTTAAAAGAATATAAAAAGAATGCTAGTCCTACTGAAGCGACTATTATCGAATATATTTTGAAGAATGTGGAAGAAACAAGTCAGATGACGATTTATGACTTGTCAGAGAAAACGTTTTCGTCTCCTTCTACAATTATCCGTCTTTGCAAAAAAACAGGATATAAAGGATACAAAGACTTTTTGAAAGATTTGATTTACGAGCAAGCTGTTCGTTCAAGTTATAAGCAGAAACACCTTGCTGAATTGACACGAACAGATGAGATAGAAGAAGTAATCAACAAAGTAACTCATAAAAATATTCTTTCTTTGGAAGAAACAGAAAAATTGATCGATACAAAGACAATAAAAATGTGCGTTCAAGAGCTTTATAATTGTGAGAAACTAATAATTTTTGGAATCGGAGCGTCACTTCTGGTAGCCAAGGATGCGCAGATGAAATTCACTCGCATCGATAAAATGTCTTATGTCAGCGAAGACTGGCACACACAGCTTTTAATGGCAAAGAATATGAGTGAAAAAGATGTTGCCCTAGTGATTTCCTATTCCGGTCAGACAGAAGAAATGATCACTTGTGCTGAAGTTGCCAAAGAAAATGGTGCTACCATCTTGTCGATCACGAAAACTGAGGAGTCTCCGATTAATAGATTAGCGGACCATCCTATTTACGTATCCTCTAACGAGTTCAGTTTTAGAAGTGGAGCCATGTCTTCACGTATAGCTCAGCTTAACGTCATTGATATCCTTTTTACTGCCTATATCAATAAAATGTATGAAGAATCTATCGAAATACTGGAAAAAACACAAATCAAAAAGGAGCGGGAATAAATGGTTGAATTAGAAAAAATGTCAACTGAAAAACAAAATCCAAACACAATGAATCTTGATCAAATGAGTGTAAAAGAAGCGCTCACTGTTATGAATCAAGAGGATAGAAAGGTAACCGAAGCAATCGAGGAGGTGATACCGGAAATTGAAAGTGCTGTGCATAAAATTATTGAACAACTGAAAAAAGGAGGGCGATTGATTTACACAGGGGCTGGAACGAGTGGACGTTTAGGTGTTCTTGATGCCTCAGAGTGTCCACCGACGTTTGGGACACCTAAAGGAAAAGTTGTTGGTTTGATTGCCGGAGGAGAACGAGCATTTACTGAAGCTATTGAAGGCGCTGAAGATAGTAAGGAATTAGGAAAAGAAGATTTAGTGAAACTGGAATTAAATACAAATGATATTGTTGTTGGTTTAGCAGCTAGCGGACGTACACCTTATGTTATCGGAGCCTTGGATTATGCTAGAGAAACAGGCGTGCCAACGGTCGCTATCGCATGTAACAAAAACACTAAGATCGGTCATGCAGCGGATATTGCTATTGAAGCAGTGCCTGGCCCTGAAGTACTAACAGGTTCAACACGTTTGAAAGCTGGTTCTACTCAAAAAATGATATTGAATATGCTTTCCACGATATCTATGGTCGGCATTGGTAAAGTATACAAAAACTTGATGGTGGATGTTCAGCCAACGAATGAGAAACTCGTTACTCGAGCTGAAAATATTGTCATGAAAGCCACTGATGTTGAAAGAGAAACAGCTAAGAAAGCCTTGGCAGGAAGTGACGGAAAAGTCAAAGTAGCTATTATTATGATTTTATTAGATATCAACAAAGAAGAGGCTATCAAAAAGCTTGAGGAATCAGAAGGACATATAAGAAAAGCTTTATAAGTTAAATTATAAAAAGGAGCAAAATCAGATGGTTAAAAATAATGAAAAATTAGCTCAAGAAATCGTCGACGCTGTCGGTGGTCAAGATAATATTTACTCCTCTACGAATTGTATGACACGTGTGCGAATGAACGTGAAAGACCGAAGTATTATAGATGAAGAAAGACTTAAAAGTACTGAAGGGGTTATGGGCGTAAACGATGCAGACACCTACCAAGTCATCGTCGGTCCCGGCACGGCTAAAAAGATCAATGATATTTTAGTAGAAAATTATAACGTTACTGAATCATCAAACAGCGCAAGCAACTGGCAGCAGAATAAACAGGAAATCAAAGGTCAGCAGCAGCAAAGCAAGTTCAAACAGGCTCTAGCAACCATTGCTAATATCTTTATTCCTATGATTCCGGCTATTATTGCTGCAGGGATTTTCCAGGGTATCAGCGGCCTTCTTGGAACAATGATTGGTGAAGAAACGATAAGTGGCGATATCTGGGAAGGTATTCGCATTACATTCGCTTTGATCGGTAACTCGTTCCTTGGCTATTTTGCTATCTTCACTGGTGTTAATGCCGCTAAGCGTTTTGGTGCAACCGAAGCGTTAGGTGGGATGATCGGTGCCATGTCTATTGCAGCACCGCTTATCGATTTATCTACATTAGTTGGTCTATATGATGCTGAACAGCCACTTAATTCTATCTTAACCACAGGTAAAGGTGGAATCGTCGGCGTTATCTTTGGTGTGTTCATCCTTGCCAAGATAGAAAAAGCTGTCCGTAAACGTATTCCGGATGTATTGGATCTAATGGTCACTCCGATCGTTACTCTCCTCATCACTACACTGCTTTTCGTATTCATTATCATGCCTGTTTCAGGTTTCCTTTCTGACTGGCTAGTAAGAGGACTAAGCTTGATCATTGGCTCTGAAAACACATTTGTAAGTATTTTATCAGGCTATATATTGGCTGCCGTTTTCTTGCCGATGGTATTAGTAGGTCTGCATCACGGTCTAATTCCGATTTATGCGATTCAACTCGAAGCTTTTGGTGGGGTATCACTCTTCCCAGTACTGGCTATGGCTGGTGCCGGACAAGTCGGAGCAGCGATCGCGATTTATTTCCTTGCAAAAAAAGCCGGTGACAATAGACTGAAAGGTGTAATATCAGGGGCATTGCCTGCGGGTATTTTAGGTATCGGTGAACCGCTGATTTACGGTGTCACACTGCCGCTTGGGAAACCATTCATTACAGCTGGACTTGGTGCTGGATTTGGCGGTGCATACGTCATGATGATGGGTGTTATGGCTAACGCCTGGGGGCCTTCCGGATGGGTCGCACTTCCACTTATGCAAGATGGTATGATCCACTATGCTATAGGGATCATCATTTCTTATATCGCTGGATTTATCATTACACGTCTATTTATCAAAGAGGACGATTTAAGAAATGCAAACATCTAATACATTCGGTTTGGCTGTTTATGTCTCTGCGTTCAAGAGTCAGCAGCTGATACTCGAGAAACTGAAAAACTCTAACACCCCCGTTTTCACTTCACTGCATATATCAGAAGAAGTGTCAGAGTCGTACGTTAAAGATGTTGAGGAAATGTGTGAGTGGCTGCATCAAAATGGATTCTGGATCATGGCAGATGTCTCGCCTTTGACTCTGGATCGATTCGAAGAAAGGTCTTTAGCTTCTTTGTCCAGACGCTTGCATTTAAATAATCTAAGACTCGATTTTGGCTTTGATTTGGAAAAAGTGAAAACTGAAGCATTAGATGTCAGCTTTACCTACAATGCTTCAACCCTGCTTGATCAAAGCCCAGCAGAAGCAAATTGTTTATACATGCATAATTTTTATCCAAGGCCGGAAACAGGACTTGATGAGCTGTTCTTTACTACTTTAAACGATAAAATCAAAGAAAAATCAGGACAGGTTTTAGCGTTTATATCAGGTGATGAAAAAAAGCGCGGCCCTTTATTTGAAGGGCTGCCTACGCTGGAATCCCATCGCTATCTGTCGCCTTATGCTCAATATGTTGATTTAAAAAAGCGTTACAGTGCGGACAAAGTCTTCCTTGGCGACATCAAGCTCTCTGATTTTGAGTTGAGCCTGATTTTAGACTACACAAAGGATGGACTCATACGTCTTCCAGTTGCTTTGTCTGAACCACTGACTTACTTGTACAACCAGCCCTTTACTGTACGAGTAGACTCTCCGGGCACGCTCATTCGAGTACAGGAGTCCAGACAATATGCCCAAGTCGGCAGATCGGTCGAACCCAAACAAGTAGATGAGCGTTATAGAGGCTCTGTCACAATGGATAACAGAAAGTATAAACGTTATTCGGGAGAAGTTCAGATAACGAAAACAGATTACCCAAAAGATGAACGGGTAAATGTCATCGGTCGTTTAGATGAAAAGTATCATCTGTTACTGGATAATCTGCGTAATGGTGAGAAATTTATGTTTATACCAGCTGAATAATAGAAAAACAGCAGCCCATTAAAAGGCTGCTGTTTTTCTATTAAAGGTTTCTATACCAAACGATTTATTTTCTGCAGTCGAGTAAACAATTAGAATGTTAGAATACTTTCATGAATTATCGTATAATAAAGTATCACGAGTTTTATTAAAGGATGTTTTAATCAATGATCAATATTATAGGCGTTTTGCCGGATGACACAATAGAAACAGACGTTAAAGTAACGGAGGAAAATTTAAAGAGATACAAATGGTATTGGGTGGATTTCAGTGAACCTACCGCGGATGAGTTTCAATTACTGGATACAGTTTTTCATTTTCATCCTCTGGCTATTGAAGACTCCGGCATTATACTGCAGCGTCCTAAATTGGATTACTACGATGGATATGATTTTTATGTTACGCATACCGTTAAGCAGGAAGGAAAAGAGATCGTAAAAGAAGAACTTGATTTTTTTGTCGGCGATAATTATATTATTACTTTCCATTTTGAAAAATCCAAAGAAGTCGAACAGGTATGGAATAGAATTACCTCTCAAACAATCGTAGAGAAATGGGATCCTTACTATGTCTTTTATCAGACATTAGATAAGTTGGTGGATGCCTATTTCCCAGTGATCTATGACATTGAAGAGAAGCTGGATGATATAGAAGACAATAAGCAGAATCAGTCAATGGATGAATTGATGGATGAACTGTTCGATATTCGTCATATGCTCCTGCATATTCGTCAAACGGTCAATCCTATGCGTGATTTACTTTATCGCATGCTGAATTCTCAGCATCTGACAGGAGTAAAAAAACGCCGTGAGTACTTCTCTGATATTTACGACCATTTACTAAAAGTGTCAGAAATGGTCAGTTCAAACCGGGAAATCACCTCGGATATCAGAGATAATTACCTCTCCGTGACCTCTCATCAAGCCAACGAAGTCATGAAAGTCTTGACTATCATCACCTCGATTTTCACACCGTTGACACTCATTTCCGGTATTTACGGCATGAACTTCCGTTACATGCCTGAACTGGACGATCGGTACAGTTACTTTATCGTTTTAGGGATGATGCTGTTTATTGGTCTGTCTCTGTTTTACTGGTTCAAGAAAAAAGGCTGGTTTGACTGATCGTTTTAAAATAACAGCGAAAAACCTGTTGAAGCACAGGAGTGTATCCTCTGACTCAACAGGTTTTTTCATAGTGAAATTTAAAAAAGAGAAGTCAAAGTCCTTTTGTCACCAGCGTATATCCCTCAAAGTTTCTCGGAGAATGGTTTCTGCCTCTTTAGTGAGTTGCCAGTCTGAAATCTCATCTTTGATGTTATCCAGTCGACCGTTTTCTCTGACAAAGCCATTCAACCGTGCTGCGATCGTTGAGTGCACGAAGCTTTTATGATCAGAAAATAAAGGGAAAAGCGAAGCTGTTGCTTTATCAAAGCGTTTCAGGAAATATTTTTGATGACGGTCTTCAGCAGGGTAAAAAGGCAGATCATATTGAATATCTGTTTTTATTTGCTTACCGTATCTGTTTTCTCTCTCTTTCTTTACTTTCTCTGCTTTGCCTAATTGCTCAGTCGAATGAACAATTAACAGTGATATATATTGACGTTCCTTATAATAGCGGTCTTTAAAAGCGTCATGACTGTCCCAGAAGATATTTAAAATATCCTCGTAGGTCATCAGTGAGGCATCAAAAACGATCTGAACCACCTCTGTGTGATCACCGATATTTCTGTAAGTAGGATCAGGAGAAGTACCTCCTGAGAACCCCGTCTGCGTACGGATCACTCCGGGATATTGACCAAACTGGCTTTCAGGTCCCCAAAAGCAGCCCATTCCCAATGTCACAGTTTCCAGTTGTTTTGCTCGTCGATTAAAATTGTGCACAGGCAACCTTCCTTTCGTGTCTTTTGAAAATGTGATGTCATAATCATTAAAATTTTTAGAGATTACTTGGATGTCAAGAGTCTCAAACCGTTTAGTATGACGACTAATGTACTTCCTTCGTGAATAATGACACTGAGCGCAATGTCAGTTAACTGCAGCAGACTTACAAGGACCAGGAAGGCGACAACGGCCATTGAAAAAACGATATTCTGCCAGATGACTCGGTTCATTTTTCTGGAAGTTTTATGGGAACTCACTAGTTTAGGTAGTTCATTTTTCATTAAAACAACATCAGATACATCCACTGCGACATCTGTCCCTTCTCCCATAGCGATGCCGACATCTGCATTAACCAAAGCCGGCGCATCGTTTACACCATCGCCAACCATCGCAGTGATTCCATATTTTTCTTTTTGCTCGTTTATGATGGCGGCTTTATTTTCGGGCAGGACATTAGCGATCACTTCATCAAGACCTAATTGTTTGGCAACAGCCTTTCCGGTCATTTCAGAGTCTCCTGTTATGAGTGTAGTGTGGATACCCTGGGCTTTGAAATATTCAATGGCTTCTTTTGTATCTTTCTTAGGGACATCCATTAATGCAATAAGACCAATAACGTGCTCATCTTCTGACACATAGACAACTGTTTTTCCTTCAGACGCCCATGTCTCATTTTTCTGTCTGTATTCTAAAGGCACATTTTTGAATGAAGTCGGTTTACCTATCCGGTAGATTTTATGATCGTATTCACCCTTTATCCCTTTTCCGATCTGATTTTCAACCGTTATGTCCAGCTTGTTTTTGCTTTCAAATTTTTCCATTATCGCAGTTGCCAGGGGATGGTTCGATTCACTTTCTAAAGAGACGATAATATCGATCATCATTTCTTCATTGATTGTGTCAGAAAAATAATAATCGGTCACTTCAGGTTTTCCTTTAGTCAGTGTTCCAGTTTTATCAAAAGCGATAGCTTTAATATTGCCGAGTTGGGATAAATACGTACTTCCTTTAGATAAAACACCCCTTTTTGCCAGATTGGATGTGGTCGACAAGGTAACTGAAACTGTCGCCGCGGCAAGAGCACAGGGCGATGCAGCAACTAAAAGAACTAATCCTCTGTAAATGCTTTCTGACCAAGTCCAGTCAAACAGAAAAGGAGCCAGTAAGACAAAGAGTGGTATTGCAAGCAAGACAAAGTTAACGTATTTAGGTTCGAATTTTTGGATAATACTCGCTGCTCTTGTCTGGTTGCTCTGATTTTGATTCACTAACTCCACGATTTTGGAGAAAACCGTTTCGTTACTTTCCTTAGTGACTTCCATAGTAAAGCTTCCTGTGCCATTGATCGTACTGGCAAATACTGTGTCTCCTTCGGTCTTCTCTTTAGGCATGCTTTCTCCATTGATAGATGATTCATCGATCGACGTTGAACCAGATAGAATGACTCCATCGATCGGTACTTGGTCGCCATTTAAGACTTTCAGGCGATCACCGGGTTCCAGTTCACTTACATCAACGGTTTCAGTCTCTCCATCATCTTTGATCAATCGCGCTGTTGTGGGATTCATTTCAAGTAAACTGGATATTTCCCGTTTACTTCTCCCTTCTGCATATTCCTCCAGAAAATGAGCACCGGAAAAAATCAGGATCAGCAAAGTTCCTTCCCAGAAACTGCCTATCAAAGAAGCTCCCAGTGCAGCTAAGCCCATTAGTATGTGCGAGTTTGGAGAAAACTTTCCTTTTGATTTCGTATTTTCGATCGTCTCTCCTATACCTTCAAGTATGATGACGTGATAGCCCGCAGATATAGTTGCCAGAGAAAAGAGGATGCTTTTTACCAATGTGAAGTCATCGCTCAAAAATAAAGCAATGACAGCTAATGCCAGGCCAATGAAATATAAAATGACGGGGGCCTTGCCGTGATCGTGATCATGTTCGTCATGATCATGGGTATTTATATCGGGATTTTCTGTCTTCAACTGATTCATTTACTTTCTCCTCCAGTAATTTTTTTGCTTTCAAAACACTTTCTGATATTTTTTAAACGAGATCACTCGCTGTAGTGCTTTCTAAGGACAGTATACATTAATATATTACAATATACTAATATATAAGCAAATGATCAACGAAATCTTAGATCATTTTAAGAATGGCTGACATGGTCGATCATCTCTTCAAGCGTGGTGATAACATGATCGTCATCATAAGTGTAGTACGCAGTGGTTCCTTCTCTGCGGTATTTCACTAGTTGTACATTTTTCAATGATTTGAGCTGTTGAGAAACATTGGATTGTTTGAGATCCAGCCGTTCAACGATTTCATTAACAGATAATTCTTCTTTAGAAAGAAGTTTAAGAATACGGATGCGCGTCGGATCACCCAGTATTTTAAACGTCTGAGCAACACGAGTCAAAACTTCTGTATCTATTTCGGTTTCTATGGTATGGTTTTGCGTATTTTTTTCCAATATAATGACCTCCATTTTATAACATTAAAAATTGCAAAAGCAGTATCGCTTATCTTTTTTGTAAATATTAGTATACTGAAAAACAGCTACGGCGTAAAGGTTATAACTTTTCATGAAAATGAGTACCTAAGAAAACTTATGAAAAATGTAGATTAATTAGGTTTGACCAGGAACCCAGCTGCTTATTTTTGGTATACTTCATAGTAAATAGAAGTCACTTGAGAAAGATGTCTGATGATAATGAGGGAAAACAATGAATCCAGTATTTAAATTTTTATTGCGCCTGGCTTCTTCACCGCGCATCGATATACAAGAAGACTACCAGTGGGTGAGGAAAATACAGAAATTCTTTTCCGGCGTTCCTACCGCCCGTTACCGGACACTGGACGAAAAGATTTATTCAGTTAAGAATGAACATGAAATACCTGTTCGTATTTTTTATCCTAAAATTAAAAAACACCCGGAGCCTATTCTCTATGTTCACGGAGGGGGCTGGGTCATAGGCGACATCGACTACTACACACGGGCATGCGTCAACATAGCGGACCATCTCGGCAGGGTCGTTTACTCAGTCGATTATCGGCTGGCACCCGAAAATCCTTTTCCTGCCGGATTGGATGATGTTTACCGAGTGGCAGAAGTTCTGCTTACACCTTTAGAGGATAGCGAGGAAGAAGACTGGGTAATCATGGGGGATTCAGCTGGGGGGAATCTGGCTGCCGTGGTATCGATGCTTTTACGTGACCGCAAAAAAGCAATGCCCAAAAAACAAGTGCTGATTTATCCTTTAACTTACTGGGATCATACAGAAAATTCACCTTTTGAATCGGTGAGAACAAATGGTTATGATTATGGTATGACGATAAAGAAAATACAGGGGTTCATGGAATTGTACGGTCCGGATATGAGTGAGCGGAAAAGTCCAATGATTTCCCCTTTGATGGCTGAAGACTTAACACATTTACCAGAAACATTTATCATAACAGCAGAATTCGATCCTTTGCGGGATGAGGGAGAAGCTTATGGTAAAGCATTGAGAAAAGCGGGGAACAAGGTGAAAATCCATCGAGTGTTAGATAGTGTCCACGGCTTCATCAATTATCCGGCATTTACTGAACCGGTGGAAGAAACATTGAAAGAGATAGCTGATTTTTTGAAAAATTAGAGAGGAGCTGCAGCTATGGAGAAAAAAAAGTGGGTCAGATTAGACAATGCATCCAACATCTTTTTAGCTGCAAGAAATGAGACGGATACGAAAGTGTTCCGATTATCGGCTGAAATGACGGAAATAGTCGATCCTGTTCTACTCCAGTCTGCTCTTAGAGCGGTATACAAAGAATACCCGTTATTTCATAACGTTTTAAGACGGGGGATCTTCTGGTATTATCTGGAAGAATACGACGGGATGCCTAAGGTGAAACAGGAAACCGATCCGCCTTGTTCACCCCTTTACCACTACGATAAGCGGGAGTTTTTATTTCGCGTCCTTTATTACAAAGACCGTATTCATTTAGAGGTATTTCATGCCTTGACTGATGGGACGGGAGCGTTGTGGTTTTTTGAAGACCTGCTGAGTGAGTATGTTAGGTTAAGACAGGCTAAACGCCTTGATTCCATGGATAAACCAAAGAAAAGAGAAAAAGCCGACTTGGAAGACAGTTTCAAACGGTATTTCAGTCAAAAGAAAAAATACGCAGCGATCGAAGCGAGCATGGCGCCTCTAGAAAAATATAAAGAAATAGAAACACAGGATGACGGCTATTCAGGCATTTTAAAACCTAAAGCATCTTCTGTTTACCATGTCAAAGGAGACAAAACACCGGATCACAGACAACGTGTCATTGAACTGAGTACACAACTAGATGAGGTACTGGCATTAGCACGCGCTAAAAAGGTCTCGTTGACCCTTTACATGACTGCATTATACATGCTGGCAGTTTACCGGGCGCGTGAAGATAAAACGGGAGATGTAACAGTGACGACTTCGATCCCTATCAATTTAAGACAATTTTTCCCCTCAGTTTCGGTAAGAAATTTCTTCAGTACGACAGTTGTTGCTTACACGTTCAAACCTGAAAAAAATGAGTATTTAGATGATTTATATGACACATTAGCCCATCAGTTCAAAGCGCAGCTGAAAAAAGAGGCATTGGAGAAACGGTTAAAAAGACTCATAAAATTTGAATTTCATCCACTGATACGTATCGCTCCCAGGCCACTCAAGGATGGCATGTTGAAACTGGTGAATTACTTCAACAATAAAAATATCACAGTAGCAATGTCTAACCTAGGTCGGGTTCGTCTACCTGATGGAATGGAACAATACGTCAAGCGAACCTTTTTCTACACCTCAGCGATACGTCCACAGTTTTGTCTGATCAGTTACAGAAACATTTTATCGATAAGCTTCACGAGTCCATTTATCGAAACAGATATTCACCGGGAATTTGTTTGTTTACTGACAGAGAGAAAGATCGATGTGATGATGGACGTGAATAAAGTATCCAGAGAGGAGATCAATGAGTAATGAAACATTGTCCTGCATGTCATGCGGATTTTAAAGGAGACTGGTCCACTTGTCCGCTGTGCCAGACGAAATTGGAAACAAACCAAAGCACACAGCCAGAAGAGACTGACTTTCCAAAAGCTCCTTTAAAATTTAATCGCAAAAAAATCAGACGGATCCTTAGTTTCAGTTCAGTACTGATTATCTTTTTATACTTCGTAGCTCACTTTATCTGGCGTTTTAAATTTTTTGATCTTGAATATGTATTATTCGGCATCATGATCATGTGGCTGATGATGCTTGTTATCATAAGAAAACGCCGAAATATAGTGAAGGGGATCGTCTATATCCTGTTTTTGTTTTCGCTAATTAGTCTGTATTTTGATTACATTAATGGCTGGCTGGGCTGGTCTTTAACTTTTGTCATCCCCATACTCTGTGTTTCGGCACTGCTTTCAATGTTCATTTCCATTCAAGTGGTGAAATTGAAGGCTGAAGACTACGTTCTTTATCTGCAGCTGGCAGCCATCATGGGCTTGATACCGGCAGTCTTTCTAGTGATGAACTGGGTCGTTTTCATACTGCCGAGTCTTGTGTCTATTCTGCTGAGCCTTCTTATGTCGATTGCTGTCTTTTTCAGACATCGACAGGCTGTAATCAGTGAACTGGAAAAACGAATGCATGTATAAGAAATAAATAAACAGGGAAGTGTACAGGGTGAAAGAAATTTAAAAATCGTTCATGAACTGATCCAAGTATTGTCAGATAAAAAAGATACCCAGCCGGTAGTACGTCTGGGTATCTTTTTTCATTTTATCAAGAAAGATGCTTGTTCAAAAAATGTGTAATACGTTTGCGGTATTCTTTTTTGTCAGTGACATATCCATAAGCGTGACCTGCTCCGGGAACAATGTAAAGATCCTTTGAAACGTCAGCTGCTTTATAAACATCGTAAACCATTTCTGTAGGGACGAATTGGTCTTCGTCACCATGGATAAAAAGGATAGGTGTCTGGCTTTTTTGTACTTGGACGCTGGGATTTGCTTCCCCAAACCAGTAACCTGCCTTTAATTTTGTTACAAAACTGGTCAGTGGAATGAGCGGATACTGTGGAAGTTTATACATCGTTTTCAACTGATGGGCCATTTCTTTTGACACGGAACTGTACCCGCAGTCTTCCACGATGGCTTTAACATTATCAGGTAGATTTTCACCACTGACATTCATGACTGTGGCGCCTCCCATACTTAATCCAAACAGTACGACTTCTGAATCTTCACCTATTTTTTCGATCATCCGTTCGATCCACAGCGTATAATCTTTTCTTTCGTGCCAGCCAAAACCGATATAATCCCCTTCACTCTCACCGTGGCCTCTAGCATCTGGAAGAAGGAGATGAAACCCAAGATCATGAAATAATTTTGCCCAGGGTGCCATGTCACGATTGCTGCCGCTGTACCCATGTGCAATGATGGCAACTTTTTTCGACTGCTTGCTGGCTGGAATGAAAAAGCCTGAAAGAAGTAAACCATCTGTTGCACGTTGAACTAACATCTCTTTTTCAACAGTCTGATACCATCGTTTTTCTTTTTCCCACGGATCATCCGGATAAATTTCTTCCATACTATATTCAGCAACGAATTCTTTTTTGCTTATACCTACAGCGGTTTTGTAAAAGTAAGCACTGGCATATGTAAGTAAACTTGCGGTCAAGCCAGTTAATCCCAACAAGCCCCATTTTGTGCTCTTTTTCATAAAACGGCCTCCTTTTTTCGAAATTGACTTCAATACTAGTATACCGGATAAAGGTGAAAAAAATGCGAAGATTATTTATCCTTCTTGACAATAAGCACGAGAAGCACTAATATACCTATAGGGGTATATAAAAAGATAAATGAAAGAGGCTGATTATGTTTAATTTATTCAAGCGTATTCCAAGTATATCAACTAGTCAATTGGAAGTAGAACTGGGTAAAAAAGCGACTTTATTAGATGTTCGAACACCTGGAGAATACCGCCAGGGGCATATACCGGGAGCGAAAAATGTTCCTTTAAACAAAGTGGATAAGTATAAAAACAATACTGATGAGACATTATATGTTATTTGTCAATCGGGAATGAGAAGTAAACGCGCAGCTAAAGAGCTTGAGAAAAAAGGTTATGACGTCATCAATGTGCGCGGTGGAATGAGTCAATGGAAGGGTAAAGTCAGAGGAGGAAAACTATAAAATGAGTAAAGTAGTTATTGTTGGAGGAGTAGCTGGTGGAATGTCAGCTGCAACCCGTCTGCGTCGGTTAGATGAAGAAGCTGAAATTATTGTTTTTGAAAAAGGACCCTATGTATCTTTTGCAAACTGCGGATTACCTTATTATGTATCTGGAGAAATAGAGGACCGCAGTGACTTGTTATTGCAGACACCAGAAGCGCTGCATGATCGCTTTCGTCTAGATGTAAGACCTCACCATGAAGTGGTGTCGATCGATGTAGAGAATAAAACCGTTACAGTCAAAAGTAATGGGGAAACAACAACTGAAAGCTATGATAAACTGATCCTTTCACCGGGAGCCAAGCCTTTTGTTCCGCCTATTGAAGGAGTCAAAGCAGCTGAAAATATTTATACGCTGAGAAACGTACCAGATCTAGATAAAATCATGAAGCGCATTGATGATAAAAATCCTGAAAAAGCAGTGGTTATCGGTGCGGGATATATTGGTATCGAGATGGCAGAGAATCTTAAACAAAGAGGAATAGACGTTGTCATCGTCGAGAAAGTTCCTCAAATTTTGCCGACATTAGATGAGGAAATGGCTGTTTATATTGAGAATGAAATAAAAGAGCAAGGCATTGAAGTATTGACATCTCAATCAGCGGTTGCGTTTAAGGATAAAGGTCAGCGTGTGGTACTTGAAGATGGTAGTGAAATAGAAACTGATATGACAGTCATGTCTGTTGGAGTCCAGCCGGAAAATGCTTTAGCTGAATCTGCAGGTATCGCGTTGGGTCTCAGAGGTGGCATTTTAGTTGATGAGAATTACGAAACAAGCATATCGGATATTTATGCTGTAGGTGATGCGATAATCGTCAAAAATCAGATCACAGGTGATGATGCACTGATTTCGCTCGCTTCACCAGCTAACCGTCAAGGGCGTCAAGTGGCTGATATCATTGCAGGAATGGAACGTAAAAATAATGGAAGTATCGGGACAGCCATTGTTCGTGCATTTGGCCTTACAGCTGCGTCGACCGGTCTAAATGAACGCATGGCAAAAATGAATGATTTAAACGTCGCTTCCGTACACACTTTAAGTAAAGATCATGCAGGATATTACCCAGGCGCAACAGATATTTCTCTGAAACTAGTATTCAACCCAGAAGATGGAACGATATATGGGGCACAGGGCGTTGGAGTCAAAGGCGTTGATAAACGTATCGACATCCTTTCAACAGCTATAAAAGCGGGACTGACAGTTCATGATTTGCCAGAACTTGAATTTACCTATGCACCACCGTTTGGTTCAGCCAAGGATCCAGTTAACATGATTGGTTATGCCGCGCTTAATATTATTGAAGGTCTGAGTGAATCCGTGCAGTGGCATGAATTAGATGATGAAATCAAAGCGGGCGCTGTGTTACTGGATGTAAGAAGTGAAGCAGAACTGGAAGAATCCGGACGCTTCCCTGATTCAATCAATATTCCGTTAAATGACTTACGCGACCGTATAGACGAACTGGACAAAGACCAAACATACGTTACCAGTTGCCGCAGTGGCCAGCGAAGCTATATTGCTGAAAGACTGCTCAAACAATTAGGTTATAAAGTGAAAAACTTGGATGGTGCCTTTGAACTGTACCAGACTATTAAACCAGAGGAGATTGAACATGTATAGATCGATAAGTATGGATGAATTTCAGCAAAAACAGAAAAAAGAAAACATAAACATCATAGATGTGAGAGAAGCAGATGAATTTGCTGCTGATCATATCCCAGGAGCTGTCAATACACCTTTAAGTGAATTTGCGCAACATTTAAGTAAGATCGATAAAAACAAAGAAAACTATATTATCTGTTTAACTGGTGCGCGCTCGTCTGTAGCAAGCGATTATTTAGGAAACAACGGATACACGGTGACCAATGTTATGGGTGGTATGTCTGCTTGGAGAGGAGATATCGAATAACATTATGAAATGCGACAAAAGTATTCAAAATAGACTAAAACGAACGGAAGGACAAGTAAGAGGAGTCCAGCGTATGCTGGAAGATGAAAAGAGCTGTTCAGATATTATTACTCAATTGTCTGCTGTTCGGTCAAGTATAGATCGTATCATGGGTGTCATCGTTGCTGAAAACTTGAAGCAATGCATTGAGAATCCTTCAAGTGATCCTGAAGAACAGGACCGGGAAATAGAAAAAGCGATTCAATTGATAGTAAAAAAATAAATAACTTATTTATTTTTTTACTACAGAAAGAACATGCTTGCTATTAAAACCGTTAAACATGAATCTCGACTAAATTCTTGGTAAGATGGTTAAAGAGGAAGAGAGATTTATTAGGAGGAGATAGAGATGTCTAACGTAAAAATAATAAAGTATGGAATGCTTTCTTTATCAGCAGGACTGGTACTTGCCGGATGTAGTGGGGAAGATACGACAGATACCATGGATACTACGGATGATACGAGCATGACTGAAGACAGTGGAACAACAGAAAACACTGAGACGACGGATGACTCAATGACAAACAACGATATGAATCAAACGGAAAATAAAGGGATACAGGATCTTGATTTATCCGTTTCGCTAAATGATGCCGTTGATCTTTTCTATGAAACTTTCGGTTGTGAAAATATAAATATCGACTCTGTCCAGTTTGATGCCGACGACGGACGTCATGTATACTCAATTGACGGCTGGGATGGAGAGTTTCATTACGAATTGAGCATTGATGCTGATACGAGTGAAACGTTCGAACAGGAACAGGAAGAAGATACTGAACAAGAAAACATGATAAATTTAGAAGAAGTTATCATGCCGAAAGAAGCGATGGATGCGGCGCTTGAAGCAAGTGGTTCAGGTTACGTGGAAGAATGGGAACTTGAAGTAGAAAATGATCAAACAATTTACGACATTGATATTGAAGGCGGCGGCAATGATCAGACGATCGATGCATTGTCAGGTGATGTCCTTTAAACAGTACTAACACAAGCTTTAATTAAAAAAGAGTGCAGTCACTCGAACTGCACTCTTTTTTGTTGCGTACTTTTGAAAAAGACAAAATCAATTCTTCTAAGTTCTTCTCGGTTCGGTTGATTCGCTGATGTGGTATCTCTGAATATGTCAAAGACCGAGAACTTCGGCTGCTTTAACATATATTCGGGAATAGACCGACCGAACTCACCAGCACGCATTACGATAATTATCGAGTGTTTTGTATACAAAACGAGCGAGTTGGACGGAAAGTCTCACTCGCTCGTTTCAGTGTTAATTTAATCTATTGGTGAACAAATGTTTAAAGCGTTTCGTTTTTAGTTGATTCTGTCGCCATAACTGCAAAGACGATCAAACCAATAATCATCATGACAGAAGCAACGTAAAATCCGATTTGCATTGATCCAACTGTATCTGCTAAGAAACCAGTAATATATGGTGCTGTGATAGCTCCCGACATACCAACAAAGTTGTATGCACTCAAAGCAGTACCTAACGCTTTTCGTGGAGCATGTTTACTAACATAAGCAACCAAGATAGGATCCATTGCCAACTTACCGGTAAACCCGTATAAAATAAGCATAGCAATTAAAAGTGTACGATTTGTTACGAAAGCAATTGAGAATACAGAAATCAAAGCTAGTGGCATAAGGATATAAACTAATTTCTTAGTGCTTCCCATTTTGTCTGCACGACTTGCAAAGAATAAAGCACCAGGAATTGAAGCCCATGGAACCAATGAAGAAATGAAACCAACACTTGAACCGACGAATCCGCGTTCTTCAATCAGGAAAGTCGGTAACCAAGTAAGAACAACGAAGTTAGCGTAGATACTTACAAAACATAAGATAAAAGCGGCAAGCAAACTCTTGTTACCAAAGATTGCTTTAAGAGAAATGTTGTTTGCGTTTTCATCTTCAGCTGGGGTGGGCTGTTTAGCTTGATCCTGTAAATTGCTCTGGTCTTCTGGTCGTACCACTTTTTCTTTCAATATAAATATGATTGACTATAAGTATTTGGTTACTAAGTAGTCAGTGTTGGATTTTTAAATCAGGAATAAAAAGTCTTTAATTTTTTAGGAATCAATGTATATGGTATGATTGTTAGTAGAAAGAACGCATTAATTTGTTAACGCTTTATCTACTATTGTGATCCCACACTTTGTCCGTCTTGAGAAATTAAGGATGGGTCAACTCGGAACTAAAGGATGTGAGGATGAGAAGAAGCAGCCCTTAATGTTCTCATCGTTACAAGTCAAGGTTAAAATATAAGGGGTAAAAAAATAATTACTAAAAGTGAGGGGGAATTATGTACGTTGAAAAAAATCAATTATTTGACATGGCTAATCGCGCTTTTTGATGCACTTATTGTTTCAGATGCCACTGTCTTTTGCGTAGGGGAGCGAAATGATCGAAGCGCCCTCAGGGTTTAATGCATTATCAGCTCTTGTTCCTTTAACTTGATACTTAATTTCTTTTCTTAAAAGTTGACATAATTTTCGACGATATCGCGATACCTGAAGTCAACACAGGACTCCTTAATGCTACACCTACGATGCTGATGATCACTGTTCCCATTATCAACTCAGCGGGTGCCGTGGCAGTTTTCAAATTTGTTGGACATTCGGCTTCCTTAAAGTTAGCAAAGAGAGGGACAAAAGGAAAAGTGGAATTCGTTTCCCGTTTCTTGGTTATTCTATTAGCCGCAGCGACTTATATGTCCGGAATTGGTGGTGGAAGTGCGATTGTTATCCCCCCATTAGCTTTTGCAGCACTTATAGCATTTTTGGGAACAAAAAGACGAGATATCGGATTCAAGAGAGATGAGTCTGAAGGATACGGCAATCTCTCATTAGGTAAACTGTTCGGAATGATCATATCCGCGATCTTATTGTTATCTGCCGTTATCTTTGATCCATTATTAAATAACGTTTTTTGAGAGTAGAGAAACACTTGATATCAATCAGCTTATAAGACAGATCGGTAAATATGGACATACGTCCGGTTACGATACACTGTTGGCTATGTATTTAGGCTTACAATCACTGATAAATGAGATGGAGGAATGAAAAGTTGGAAAAACAACGTTTTATCGTCGCATTAGGCGGCAATGCTATTTTAACAGATGACCCAAGTGCAAAAGCACAGCAAAAAGCGTTACAAGATACGACAGAAAAATTAAGTGTTTTAGTTGAAGCTGGACACGAGGTAATCATCTCACACGGTAATGGTCCACAGGTAGGAAACTTACTCCTTCAACAACTTGCAGCGGATTCCCCGGAGAACCCTGCTATGCCTCTGGATACTTTGGTCTCAATGACCCAGGGAAGTATCGGTTACTGGTTGCAGAATGCGTTGCAGAAAACACTTCAAAGAAAAAATATCGACAAAGAAGTGGCGACCGTTTTGACTCAAGTTGTCGTTGACGAAAATGATCCAGCGTTCAGCAACCCGTCTAAGCCGATTGGACCATTTTTAACAGAAGAAGAAGCAAATAATGCATCTGATGAAGATGTTTACATTGAAGACGCTGGTCGTGGATGGAGAAAAGTTGTGCCGTCCCCAAGACCTGTCAACATCAAAGAATCTAAAGTGATAGAAAGTATGGTGGAAGCTGGATTTATTACTGTTGCAGCTGGAGGCGGCGGTATCCCAGTTATCAATGAAAAGGACGGCGTTGAAGGGGTAGAAGCAGTCATCGACAAAGACTTTGCCTCTGCCAAACTGGCTGAACTCGTTAAAGCAGATACATTTATTATTCTGACGGGTGTAGATAACGTTTATATCAATTTCAATAAGCCTAATCAGAAAAAATTAGAAGAAGTGACTGTTGCTGAATTGGAACAGTACATCAAAGAAGATCAATTTGCTCCTGGCAGCATGCTTCCTAAAGTAGAAGCAGCAATCGAATTTGTAAAAAATGTCAAAAATGGTAAAACAGTTATTACTTCATTGGAAAATATTGCAAATGCCTTGGAAAATGATGGCGGAACAACTGTCGTACTAGAAGAATAGATCATAAAACAGAAAATGAGGATAAAAATAAAAGGAAGCAGACAGTGCTTGTACATTCTGCCTCCTTTTATTAATTTCAGTTATTTTCTAAAGGTAAATACTTCAATATCCTTAATGCAATACTGTACTGCAGTATTTCTTCGGGATTCTTTAAATCAATATCGTATCTTTCTTTAAGACGGTTGATGTGATAACGAACAGTTTTCGGGTGAATATAAAGAATTTTTGAGGCTTCGGAATAATTCTGGTTAACGTTGATAAAAACGTATATGGTGTTCAGCAATTCCTTATTATCCTTATGAAGTTTTTGAAGATTTTCAGGGATAAAGCGTTCTAATGATGTGAGATTATCCGTCTCAATAAACAGCCGATAAAGCCCTAAACGTTCATAAAAAACAATGTTTGAGACGGCATCTCCCATTTTCAGTATCTTTTGTGAGTCCATTGCCTGGCGATGACCTTCAGAAAGGTTATAGAGAGATACTTCGGTACTAACTGAAATAAAATGATAAATGTCCTTGTACGATTTATTTTCCAGTAATTTCCGCAGGATACTTTCTGTTTTTTTCTTTGTACAGAATATTTTAGGAGGACTTGCTACACTTGTAACTCTAGGTTTAGGCATGAACAGTTTACTGAGATTCTTCGAAAACTTATCTAATTTATAACATCAAAACAAATAAAAATAGAGTATTCTTTTTAAAGAGTTTCATTTGGTTGTTGACTCTTGAGGAGGAATGCTCTTTTTTCTAAAACAAAAACATTTAAATAACTAAAGTAACGACTTGAAATGTGTTAAGCTGACTAAAAAGACTTAAGGAGATCACTATGAATAATGAAATGATCATCGAAGATACCAAAGAAATGGTACGGTATAAACTACTAAATGAAGGATCTGGACATGACTGGTATCATATTGAACGGGTCTGGAAAACAGCCGTCACTCTCGCTGAGAAGGAGAACGCCGATTGCTTCGTTGTTGAACTTTCAGCACTTTTACACGACTTGATTGATGATAAACTTGTTTCCAATAAAGATGAAGCAGTCGAAGAAGTGAGGTATTGGCTCGATAGTGCAGGCGTCTCTTCATCTGATGGTGAAAAGATTTTGGAAATAATCGAAAACATTTCTTTCAAAGGTGGAAACAATAAAAAACTGCATTCGATCGAGGCACAGGTTGTGCAGGATGCTGACCGTTTAGATGCGATTGGTGCCATAGGGATCGCTCGCTGTTTTGCTTATGCAGGAAGTAAAGGATCGCCGATTTTTGATCCGGAAGTATCTGTTAGAGAAACTATGACAGAAGAAGAATACCGTAAAGGAAAATCGAGTGCTGTTCATCATTTCTACGAAAAATTATTTAAATTAAAAGACTTGATGAATACAAAAGCAGCTCGAGAAATAGCTGAAGAACGTCATCGCTTTATGGAAGATTACCTTGCAGCTTTCTTTAAAGAATGGGAAGGTAAGTGAGAAGAGTATAGTCTTGGTTATGTATGTCTGCCCGGCATTATAAAGAAAAGCCGATTGAATGATGGATCAAAAGAGTCGAATGATTCGGCTCTTTTGTCGGGGAAAGCTGGTGTCGTTTGTTTAATCATTTTAATGGTGGGATAAAAGCTGAAAACCTCCGATATGTTTATGGAAGAAGATAAAACAGCAAATAAATGTATGCTAAAATAAGGGAAACAAGTTTAAAGGAGGATTACATGGAACCCATTGTTGAATTGATCGATGTCACCAAACGGTTCGATCAAGATCAAGTACTGAAAGGTGTGACCTTTTCTGTTATGCCTGGTGAAATCATCGGTTATATCGGACCAAATGGCGCAGGAAAAAGTACTACCGTTAAAATGATACTGGGCATGCTGAAAAAAGATTCGGGTACCCTGCGTCTCTTCAACCAGCCACTTGAAGAAGGAGACGTTTCCTATAAAGGGCGTATTGGGTATGTTCCAGAAAATGCAGAGCTGTATGAAACACTGACAGCCAGAGAATACCTGCTTTTTGTAGGAGAACTTTACGGTATGAAAGAAAAAGAAGTCATGAACAAAGCGCTGGTAATGATGGATGCTTTAGGGATCAAAGAATCATTTAATGCAAGATTATCAAGTTTCTCTAAAGGGATGCGTCAGAAGGTACTGATCATTTCAAGTTTGATCCATGATCCGGATATACTGTTCTGGGATGAACCGTTGAGCGGACTCGATGCAAACAGTGTACAGATCATAAAGGAACTGCTTTTGAAATTAAGGGAAGATGGCAAAACCATTTTTTACTCTTCACATATCATGGATACAGTAGAAAAACTGAGTGACCGTATTCTTATCCTGCACGAGGGAGAAGTCGTTGCGGATGGGCCGTTCAATGAGTTGCAAAAGGAAGCAGCAGGGACGCTTGAAGAACTTTTCAATACATTGACTGGTTTTGATGAACACGATGCTCTAGCAGAACAGTTTCTGAAAGGGATGAAAGGGGACTTTGTGCATGGACCGTAGTGGTTTGGACAAGGAAGAATTTAATAAAACGCCGATTTATCTCAGATTTGCCGATAAACTAGCTCCAATGTACACAAAAATCGGCGTTGATTATGTTCAGATGCGAACCATTCTTGCAATGAAAATGACTATAGATCGTCGCCAAAAAACAGCTCTGAACGGTATGAGCGATAGTACCACTGAAGGTGAAGAAAAGAATCATTTCTTTGGTAGTCTGTGGGTGTATACTCTGATCAGTATTTTTCTCCTTTTCCTGTTCGTCTATGATAATTGGGTTTTTCAGTACACGGCCTATTTCAGTTACATACTTATTATGCTGTTTTCCACGATGCTGGCTAATTTTTCCACTATTCTACTTGATAACAAAGATACTGAGTTGATTGGATCCAAACCTGTCTCAAGAAAGACGATTGGAGCAGCAAAAGCTACCCATATAGGCATTTACCTTGTGTCCTTTACTTTGGCTGTGGGGATGCCTGTGATGCTTGCCACCTTTTATTTTAATGGATTCCTTGCCGGCCTGCTCCTTATCTTACTGACTTTACTGAGTGCCCTGTGGACCTTGGGATTAACGATCATCCTGTATGCAACGGTATTGAAATATTTTGATGGAGAGCGTCTTAAAAATATTATCGCTTATAGTCAAATCAGTGTGTCGGTGTTTATGGTCGCAGGTTATTACCTGATAGGACAGCTGTTTGAAATCATTGATCCAGAGACCCTACTCGTAGAAATGGATTTATCCCTGGGTCACGCCCTGCTATTTCCTATGTGGTTTGTTGCGCCTTTTGGACTCCTTCAAGAAGGATACAACAATGTATATCTGATTTACACATTGTTTTTGATTGCAGGGACGATAGCGATCGGTGTCCTTTATCATTTGAATGGTGATAAAATAGATGGAAACCTTCAAAAGCTTAATAAAAGTAGAACTAAGCCAGGCAGTCGTTCTATTTTAGAAAAAAGCACAGCTAAATTATTAGGACTGACTTCTTTGGAAAAAGCCTATTATCACTTTACGTGGCAGCTGACTAAAAATGAGCGTGAATTCAAGACGCGTTTGTATCCATCGATTGCCAGTGCCATGATTTTTCCACTTTTCATGTTTTTCTCAAATTTAAGAGGGAGTCAGGCTATAACAAGCCAGAATATGCAAACTTTTTTATACTTACCGTATTTTGCGATGCTTTCAATTCCCATGATCGCGGTAGCTACCCAATTTTCAGTTAACTACAAAGGCAGATGGCTCTTTGAACTCAGCCCGAAGCAGGCAAAGGGACCCTTTTTAAGAGCAGTCACGAAAGTCATGCTGATCAAGATCCTGCTGCCGATGTATGGATTTATCAGCGTTCTGGTTCTTATAATGACAGGATTTACTCATAGTGTCCAGCTGATCAACGGTTTTTTACTCATGAGTGTCGTCTTATATGTTGAAATGAAACGGACAGGACAGCATTTGCCTTTTTCTAGAAAATACGCTGCCTCGGAAGCTAATCAAGGGTGTATGTCCAGCCTGATTTTCTTTCTGCCCGTATTTATCATTTCCTTGGTTATGGTAATGTTTCAATCCTTTATTCCATATGCAGAATGGGGCGTTTTGATTGTTCTCATTTTTTTGAATAGCTGGTGGATGAAAAAGGGATTTGGTGAATAAATATGATGTGAAGGAGAAAGGGGGTTTCTCCTTTTTTTTCCTATATAATTAAGATACAATAAAAATAATAAGATTTATTATGAGGAGATTATTAAACATGGAACGAATTATATTAACGGGAGATCGCCCGACGGGTAAACTGCATCTGGGGCATTACGTAGGGTCTCTAAAGAATCGTGTAAAACTACAAGAAGATCCAGATAATAAAGTATTTGTCATGATAGCGGATCAGCAGGCGTTGACCGATAATGCAAAAAATCCTGAAAAAGTTCAGCAGAATTTACTCGAAGTGGCGCTGGATTACCTGGCAGTGGGTCTCGACCCAAAAAGAACAACGATTTTTGTTCAGTCTCAGATCCCACAATTACCAGAGTTGACCATGTACTATCTGAACTTAGTTACTGTTGCACGGTTGCAGCGTAATCCGACAGTTAAATCTGAAATTTTAGAAAAAGGGTTCAATCAAAGTATCCCTGCAGGTTTTTTCATGTATCCAGTGAGCCAGGCGGCAGATATCACCGCGTTTAAAGCGACCCACGTTCCAGTTGGAGAAGACCAGAAACCGATGGTCGAGCAGACCCGAGAAGTAGCACGTGACTTTAACCGCACATATGGTGAAGACGTGCTCATCGAGCCGGACATCATTCTTCCGCCAAAAGGCCAAGGCCGTCTCGTTGGTATCGACGGGAAAGGAAAGATGAGTAAATCTTTAAATAATGGCATCTATTTATCTGATAGTCCAGAAGAGATTCAAAAGAAAATCATGAAAATGTATACAGATCCAAATCATGTTCGCGTTGAAGATCCGGGTCAAGTGGAAGGCAATGTTGTCTTTACTTATCTGGATGTCTTTGATGATGACAAGGAAAAAGTCCAGCAGCTGAAAGACCAGTATCGCCAAGGCGGTCTGGGAGATGTTAAGATCAAACGCTATCTGAACGATGTACTGCAAGAAAAGTTAAAACCGATCCGGGAACGCCGGGAAAGATTTGCGCAGGATCGAGAAGCTGTGCTTGAAATTTTGAAAGAAGGCAGCCTCAAAGCCGAAGCCGTTGCTGCTCAAACACTGGCTGAAGTGAAAGAAGCGATGGGCATCAATTATTTTAACTAACTTCATACCTGCCTCAACTAGTTAGAAAAAATGGTGATACGCTTCATTTTGATACTTTTTAGAGAAAAATACATTTAAATAGGAGTGAGTAAAGTGGAAATCAAAAAAGGTGATAATAAACTTTACTTTGGGGACAACCCAGAAGATCCGAAAGCTGAAATGACCTTCGTGTTAAATGGTGAAAAACAGATGATCATCGATCATACATTAGTTAAGGATGAATTAAGAGGTCAAGGCGTTGGTGACCTGTTACTGAATAAAGTCGTTGATTACGCACGCGAGAATAATCGTCTAAATACTCCAGACCGTGTACCGCGATCAGTGAAGCGAATACGACTGATATGGCAGCAGTAGAAGAGCTGATCATCCCAGGTCTGCCAGAGAAAATGGCGGCGATAAATCCGATCATAACGGCTGTCTGAAGACTTAAAATAGGGCTGACGCCTGCCACGAAAGTAAAAGCGATGGACTCGGGTATCAAAGCTAAGGCGACTGTCAGACCTGAAAGAAAGTCATCTTTCAGAAGTTTTTTGTTTTCAATCAGCTTTTTCAAGGGATTGAATGACTTGATTTTGTTGTTATTACTCAATTGCATAATATCTTCTCCTTTTTTCCAGTGCTTTGATTAAACACAGAGCCCATAAAGAACTATCATACCATATTATATCGTCATTAAACACTGTAAATACTATTAAACCGGCTTTTAGTTGAAAATAACGCTTTCAAAAATGAAGTAAATGCTTCCATTTGTTCACAATCGATTAACGCGTTGCGCCATAAAAAAACTGGACAGCAGAGAAACTGTCCAGTTGATTTGATTTATAAAACAAATATTAACGTATCTGACCTTCGCCAAAAACGATGTACTTGGATGAAGTGAGCTCTGGAAGCCCCATTGGTCCTCTAGCATGCAGTTTTTGCGTACTGATTCCGATCTCGGCACCGAATCCGAAAGCAAAACCATCTGTAAAGCGGGTCGACGCATTGACATAAACGGCTGCGGAATTCACTTCTTTGTGGAAACGCTGACCTGAGAAGTAATCATTCGTCACGATTGCTTCTGAATGACCTGTACTGTATTTATTGATATGAGTGATTGCTTCATCTAAAGAATCCACTACTTTTACAGCTAATTCATAATCAAGATATTCCTTTTCCCAATCTTTCTCTGAAGCAGGCAGGGAGTCATTTAAATGTTTCTGTGCTTTATCATCTGCGTGCAGGACAACGTCCCATTTGTTCAAAGCGTCTTCGATTTCAGGCAGAAATTCCTCTGCCACGTCTTTATGGATCAAAAGGGTCTCAGCGGCATTGCAGACAGACGGACGGTCGGTCTTGGCGTTCACAATGATATCCTTTGCCATTTCAAGTTGAGCAGATTGGTCGATGTAGACATGACAGTTTCCCGTTCCTGTTTCAATTACTGGAACGGTCGCGTTTTCAACGACTGCTTTTATAAGCCCGGCACCGCCACGAGGAACTAGAACATCCAGATAGCGGTTCAGCGTCATCATCTCATTAGCTGAGTGACGTGAGGTATCCTCGACCAGCTGTATGGCAGTTTCCGGTAAGTCGCAGGCACTTAGAGCTTTTTGCAGACTGGATACAACAGCAAGGTTGGAATGGAACGCATCTTTTCCGCCACGTAGAATGACAGCATTGCCCGATTTAAAGCATAGCCCGGCAGCATCTGAGGTAACATTCGGACGTGCTTCATAAATGATGCCTATGACACCTAAAGGCACCGACTGTTTTCCTATTTTGAGTCCCGCCTCATTGGTCCACATACTTTCCACCAGACCGATCGGATCAGGCAGCTTGGCGATGTCTTTAAGTCCCTGCGCCATCGCTTCTACGCGCTCCGTTGTTAAAGTCAGCCGATCCATTAAAGATTCTGACGTATTATTTACTTCAGCCTGTTCTAAGTCTTTATGATTGGCTTCTAAAATAGCTGTTTTATCATCAAGTAAACCTTCGGCCATTAAAAGCAGCGCCTCATTCTTTGCTGTTGTAGAAGCTTGTGCAAGATACCGTTCGGCCTGTTTCGCTTTTTTTCCGAGTTCTATCAAGGTTTCCATCGATCCTTCTCCTCTCATTTATTCTGTAGAGAATAATGTTCCCACATCTTTACCTTTCAAAACATCAAATAATATACTGATATCTGATCCATTTGCCAGCACCATACGCTTTCTGGCTTCTAGAACGATTTGTGCGGCATTCAGTTTAGTGATCATACCCCCTGTACCGAACTTGGTCGTTGAGTCTTGAGCCAGATCTAAAATATCATCCGTAATGTCATGAATAATGTCAAAGCGCTCTGCGTCTTGATACTCCATCGGGTTTTTATCATAAAAGCCGTCGATATCAGAAAGCATGATCAAAAGATCAGCTTCCGTCAGCTCCAAAACGATAGCAGACAGGGTATCGTTGTCGCCAAAGCGCGTCAGATGGTCGAGTTCTTCCACAGATACGGTATCATTTTCGTTGACGATCGGAACGATATGCTTGTAAAGGAGCTGTTCAAAGGTGTTTACGGTGTTCTTCCGGCTGACTGGAAAATCAGTCACATCTTTCGTTAAAAGAACTTGTCCGATCTGGTGACCGTAATGGAAAAAGAACTTGCTGTACAAACGCATGAGCTCCGTTTGGCCAATGGCTGCAATGGCCTGCTGTTCAGGGATCGTTACTGGACGTTCAGTCAGATTCATCCGCGACAAGCCCACTCCTATAGCTCCGGATGATACCAGGATCACCTCTTTGCCCTGGTTCTTCAAATCACTCAATACGAAGGACAATTTTTCCATCTGTTTGAGATTGATTGCACCGTTTGGGTACATGATCGTGCTGGTACCGACTTTTATGACGATACGTTTACTTTCTCTGATTTTATTTCTTGTTTCATTAGTCATATTCAATCATTCTTTCTTTATATAGTTAAATCGTAATCGCTTGATAACTTTCCACATTATAACAAGTTATATTACTTATTACCAGAATAGGGAGATATAATACTCATAAAAAAAGCCCCTCTCAAAAGTGTAAGAGAAGGGCAAAACGTTAATCGATTAAAGGATTTAATCGATATTCAATAATATCAACACTCGTGGAATCATTCTTTTTAGCGTCCTTCAACTCGATCGTTCCTTTGAAAAGCGCATCTTGAGTATTTATGTCGCTAATTTGAAGTGCTGGTTTACTGCCATCTTCAGTATAGCCATAAGCGTATAGTTTCCCATTCAAAATCGACATATTTTGATTGAAAGTGCCATAATAGGACATTTCTTCTTGTGCATCAGGTATAGATAAAGTGATTTCTCCAAGCAGCGTTTTCTTTTGATCATCCTGATTTAATTCATAAAGTTCGATTCCACTGTTCGTTTTTTGACCGACGTAAAGTGTATCGTTATCTGTGAATAAGCGTGTACCTTCGTCAAAACCATCCAGCTTAATAACTTCCTGTGTCATAGTGTCATAGGCATAATAGCCGGTGATTTCTTCAGAGTAACCATACATGGAATCTATATTTTCTTTTGCTGTTTGCAAAGTGACATACCGTTCGGTCTTGTCGTAGGTCTCTCCAACATATAGATAGTCATTTGTTCCAATCTCCTTAGTTAGATTGGTTGCCTCAGTTAAGGTGTCTTTTGGATTTTCTAAATCGAAAGTATAAGCATGCGTCTGTATACTATCCGAATTAGCGTCTGTACTGACAAGAAGAGTCAAGCTCGGGTAGTCAGTGTAAACAGCCCTTATATCATTGTAAGAAGAGCTATCTTCTAGTTTAACTGAGAATGTCTTTTCTTCTTTGGTTTCTTTGTCCAATACAGAGATAGTCATCTGATTTGAAAGAGATGTGCTCCAGTGGACGTCGCTTTCTGATCCGACATATACAACATGTTGTGCTGTTTCGGCAAATTGCTTGGGTTGAGGACTTTTTCCGCGCATAAACGAACGGTAATTTATAATCAATTCATCGATCATAGGATTATAGTTAAAATCCAACCGTTTTAAGAATGATCTTTCTTCTAAATAAGTAAAGTTGCCATTATCTAATTCAACCGTTGGATAATTGAAGCCGCCATTAGAATCTGCAACAAAACCATATAACTCTATAGGTCCTATATACTTTGGCATGCCTTCTGCGGTAACGATTTTCATGTCCGGCTGGGGAGTCTTTGCTTGGATTTTATAAATTCCAAAGCCAGTCATGATGACAGCAATAAAAAGAATAATGCTTGATAATTTAATATATTTGCTCATGATTTCCATCCTTCCTTTCTATACAGTGATTTTGTTGTTTATCAAGTACCGGCTCACAAAGAGTGAACAAATACCTACGACCGTCATCAGAATCAGTTCAATGATCAGAAGTTCTGAACTATAAAACAGATAGTTGTTTTTCAGTAAATTAGGCAGAAATAGAGGGAAAAGAACGATGGCCAAGGAAAGTGCAGCGTATCCTATACCAATAAAAATACCTCGAACAGAAAAGCTTCGCTCTATAAGAATAATGGTGAACAGCACCAAAAGCATTACGGCACCTGCAGTGATGATGACCATAAAGTAGCTCGGCTGCAGCGGGAAAAGAAACAGGAACAGTGGATGCGCATGGATTGCCTCCATCAAACTTAAACCACTTGCATAGGTATCGCTGATTATGGCTGAAACGATGGGATAGCCTACAAATAAAGAGACCATCTGGATGGAAATTAGCGTGAATATACCGATGAATATCACGATAAACTTGGAAAAGAATAGAGTCATTCTGGACACGGGCAGCATGAGTAAACGGTATGCGAATGTGTTCTTTCCAAACCATTCTCTATACCAGATAAACACTGAGTAAAAGAGCATGCCGGTGATACCTATAACGATGGGTCCGACTATCCAGAAACTGTTCAGCGCGTTATAAAAGGAGAAACGTCCAAATGTTTGAAGAGCTTCTTCTGCTGTTGCAGAATTTTCTGTCATAAATTGGTTGATCTTATTCATATGTCTCATTGGTGTGTAGATATAGCCAGCCAGATTGATTACCAGAGTTAATCCCATCAGAGTAAATAGAAATTTAGATAAGCGATCCAGTTCAAAACTAGTAAGTTTCAGTAGAGCATTTAATGATTTCTTCATCCGTTATAAACCTCCCTCATGACATCAACGACGGATTTTCCTTCTGTTTCACGCATTTCTTCAGCGTTGAACTCTTTATAGATCCTGCCGTTGTCAAGTAGGACCACCTTGTCGATAAGATGTTCGATATCTACGATTTCATGAGTCGTGATCAGTACGCCGCGGTCTTCCACTAAACGACTGCTGAACACTTCTGTTATTTGTTCGCGGGTAAATATGTCGATTCCCGAAAAAGGTTCATCCATCAAGACGTAATCCACATCTAAAGCCAGTCCCATCAGCAAGTTCACTTTGGCCTGATTCCCTTTAGATAATTCCGACAGCTTGTCTGTTGTGTTCAATCTGAAGAACCGGACGATATCCTTGGCACGTTTGCCATTCCAAGTGTCATAATAATCCTTCATAAAATCCATAGTTTCTCCTACAGTCATCCCCGGCAGCATGATCGCCACATCTGGGATGAAGGCTACCTTATTGTACAGTTCGGTCGTCATTTTTTCTCCATCGATCAGGATATCGCCTTTTTTGATAGGTGTCAGATTCATTATCGCATTTAAAATCGTTGTTTTTCCTACGCCGTTGACTCCCACGAGACAGGTGATATCCCCTTTATTGGCCGTAAAAGTAATGCCGTCGAGGACTTTTTTGCGTCCGTAACTTTTTTGTACATCTCTCAGTTCGATCATTCGTCATCCTACTTTCTTTTTTGTAATTTTTCTTCGAGCAGAGGAACCAGCTCATCCAAAGAAATATCCAGAGGCTCGATAGCTGAAACAAAAGTAGCCATCGCCTTGTTGAGCCATTCATTTTTCAACTGATTCAGCACGGCAGGATCTTCTGTAATATGGCTCGGACGATTAGGTTCTGTATAAATCAATCTTTGTTCCTCCATTTCGCTGTATGCCCGCTGAACAGTGTTTGGGTTTATTTTAAAATCATTGGCCAGCTGTCTTCGTGAAGGCATTTCTTCACCGGGACGTAATTTCCCCGAAACGATCAGTCGTTTAAGATGCTGTATGACTTGCAGATAAATCGGATCTCTTTTATTAAAGGATACGCTCAAACGGTTCAGTCCTTTCTGAAATTTGATTAAGCTAAAGTGTATTACTCACTTAGTACACATAGAGCAAAAAGATGTGTATTACTCACTTAGTACACCTCTTTGATGTATTATATACTTAATACAGTTTATCTGTCAACACAAAAATGATCTTCAAAAATGAATGATCAGGCCGCAGCCTGATCAAGCCCTTATTGAATAGCCCTATATATCAAAAGAAAACACTACTGATGTTCTTGTATATTACTGTGGCATAGCCAGGTGGGGTTAGTTTGACAGAAATACAGCCACCTCTTACTGGTTAAGTTGAAACAGGTGGTATATCGCCCGACTCAAGAGCGCCCAGAGGATGAGTGGGCTGATATAAGTGACATATCCCCTAACTCAAGTGTAACAGCAGATGAGTCAACTGAAGCAGGCATCACATCGCCCGACTCAAGAGCGCCCAGAGGCTAAGTGGGCTGAAGCAGGCATCACATCCCCTAACTCAAGGGTTAATAGTAGTTGAGAGAACTGAAGAAGGCATTATATCCTCCGACTCAGGAGTGACCAGAAGCTGAGTAGGGTGACGTAAGCACTGTATCCCCCAACTCAAAAGCAATCAGACGCAGAGTGAGTTAATGAAAGAATAATATAAGCCTATTAGAATAAAAATATTCAAAAAAACCCCAACTGCCTACTTGATAGTTGACAGTTGGGTGAGTACATTTCATTATTTTATAACATTAGCTAGTTTTCTAAAGGGATTGAATATTTTTTTACCAGTCAACTGGCGTTTCAACGAATAGTACGATCCTAGAAGCGGAATCAATGCGCCGATCCAGGCGATAGGATTGGATAAGCCGACCCCAACAAAACCTAGAGATTTTGACAGGAGCAGGACAGCGCCGACACGGCCGAAAAGTTCGAACAGACCGGCAAGCGTTGGAGCAGTACTTTTCCCGAGTCCCTGCAGCGTATAACGGTGAATGATCAGAGACGATAGCAATACATAAAAAGCTGAATTGGTAATAAAGTATAAGCGTGTCAATTCTAAAATTTCAGTATTTTCAGGACTCACAAAAAGCAGCGCGAAATATTGCCCAAAGAAAATGAGGAGAAGGCCCATGACGATACTGTAAACAGTCATGATCTTCAATACTTTTTTGACACCTTCCCAAATACGTTCGATTTTTTCAGCACCATAATTTTGAGCGGTGAAAGTTGCCATAGTCACTCCGATAGCCATGATCGGCTTCGTAGCTAAAGAATCGATTTTCTGAGCAGCAGTGGTTGCCGCAACAGCTTCAGGTCCTAAAGTATTCAGTGTCATACTGACAACGATCATACCGATTGCAATGAGAGAAGTTTGAAAGCCCATGGGAAAAGCAATAGCTGAATGTTCCTTGATTTGTTTAAAACCTGCAGCCCAGTCTTCTTTATGAATTCTGAAAAGGGGGACGCTGCGCTTGATGTAGACGAGCCCGATCAAACCAGATATAAACTGTGCAATGACTGTAGCTAAGCCGGCACCCGCAACTCCCATATTGAAGACTAGAATGAAGACTAAGTCCAAAACAACATTCAATACTGAAGCGATGGCTAGAAAAACGAGCGGTGCTTTTGTATTTCCAACGGCACGAAGCAGATTGGAAACCAGATTAAACAATACGATACCACTGAGCCCCATAAACATCATGGTCAAATAATCGTTCGCAAAACCGACGAGTTCATGTGGCGTATTCATGAATTCCAGAATGCTTCTTCTGAATAAAACAGCGAAAAGCGTCAGTAAAACACTGACTGAACCGGCGATCATCACACTTGCTGCAAGGTTCTCACGAATAGCTTTCTCATCCTTTTTCCCGAACCGCTGGGCAGTGATGACAGATAAGCCGGATGTCAACCCGATAGCCAATCCCAAGACCAGCGTGTTGATGCTGTGTGTCGAACCCACTGCTGCAAAGGCATTGACGCCCAGGGTCTGGCTGACGATATAGGTATCGGCCATTTGATACATTTGTTGTAATATATTTCCGATCACTAATGGAAAAGCAAATAATAAAATAAGTTTTAAGGGACTACCTTTTGTCATGTCTTGATTCATAAATAAAATCCTCCGTTAATCCTTGTTCATGTCTTTTAAGACGTGTTTTCATTAAGTTTCAATACTTAAGTCTTTGGACTAGTATAGGCACATTTAAATTTATTGCAAGTGAATTCGCCAAGTGAAAGTGACGGTTTTGTGAATAAAAATAATCAAATCATATTTATCCGTTTTCATTTCATGAATAGAGCCATTCGTTGATATAACAGGATATTTTTGAAAATGTAAACAAATTATGAAAAATGAGAATATGATTAAAACTAGATAGGCTAATTTTATCTACCAAGGAAAGTCAGCGTCCCCAGCTGCGCATTCTCAAATGTAAAAAAAGCGTATTCTTAAAGTAAAGACGGGATTGTAGACATTACCGATTAAAGTATTTAAAATAGAGAATGACTATTGAAAAGAAAAACAAATTAAACCTGTTGTAAAAGTAAAAGTGCAGAGAAGAAACTGATTTATGTAAAGAATAAGTAATGAAAATACGGTATAATAGAAAAGTGAATAGTCAAGTAAAAAAGCATGCTTCGATCAACTTTTTTGATCATTCTAGTTACGTGATAATTAGAAATTCTAAGGTTGATGTATGCTAAAACTATAAATACTGAAGTTGCAAAAGAAGATAAGCGACGCTAAAGAGAGAGTGAGTGAATGAATGGAAACGAAACATAAAGCGGTCGTACTGGGGAATAATTACTACATTGGATTAAGTATCATACGCAGTTTGGGTAAACACGGTATACCTGTAGCAGTTTTAGACTATCAGGAAGAGGGGGCTTATGCCAGGCACTCCAAGTATGTAACTGAAAAACTGATCGGACCCCATTACAGCAAAGAACCTGATAAGTTGAAAGACTTTCTCATCAGCTATGCGAAAAATCAGGATCATAAGCCGGTATTGTATCCTACGGCGGATCCATACGTGTTATTTATCGATAAGTATTTAGATGAGTTGAAAGAATTTTTCTTGATCAATCAGACAGAACAAGGATTCTGGAGTGATTTGATCGATAAAGATAAATTGTACGTTCTGGCCCAACACCATGGTATCCTGGTGCCAAAAACGATTCAAATCAAAAACCGGCCTGATATCGTCCAGGAAGTTGAACAGGAATTAGGCTACCCATGTATTATTAAGCCATCTGATTCTTCAAGTTTTGTATCGACCTTCAGAAAAAAACTTTTCAAAGTGACGAACCGTAAGGAACTGGAAGAAGGGTTGAAAAAGACAGAAGAAGCAGGCATCGAGGTCGTCGTCCAGCAACTGGTTCAGGGGTTTGATGATCATATGTATACCTTTGATGCATATTTAGATCAGAACTCCAAAGTGACCCACTGGCTGACAGCTCAAAAAGAACGCCAGTATCCGATAAATTTTGGGGCGTCTGTTTATATTAAACAAAAATATGTTCCAGAACTTCATGAGATCGGGGCTCCCTTTCTTGAAGCAATCGGCTACAAGGGATTCGCTGAAATAGAGTTCAAGAAAGATGAACAAACAGGCGACTATTATTTAATTGAGATCAATGTACGTACTACGAACTTCAATCAAATGCTGACAGAACTGGGCTTTAATATGCCACTGCTCGCGTATAGAGAATTGACAGGACAAGAAATAGGACAAAACAGTCTGAAAGAGACTACTGACCTGGCTTTTCATTATATGTATGAAGATCTGCATGCTTCTCGAGCTTATTTAAAATCAGGTCAACTCAGTTGGAAAAACATTTTGAAAACTTATACCGAAAAAAGAGTCGGATCGATTTGGGCAATGAATGACCCCAAGCCCGGACTTTACTACATTGGCGGTTTAGCAGATAAAATTCGGAATAGACTAATCAAAAGATAAAAAATGAAATTTCATTTATCAATGGAAGATTTTAAAAGAGGGGAACCAAACGTATGCAATTATCTAAACTATTAAAATCAACAGAAGTATTGGAAGTTAAAAACAACAAAGATGTTGAAATAAAAACCATTGCGTATCATTCAGAAGACGCAGAAGATGCGTCTTTATTCGTGTGTATCAGAGGGTATCAAACAGATGGACACCAGTATGCCCAGGACGCTGTTAACAATGGTGCGGTTGCTCTTGTGGTCGAAGAGTTTATACCAGACGTCAGCACACCTCAATTCAAAGTGGAAGACACCCGTAAAGCACTTGCTGCTATTGCAGATGAATATTATGATCATCCATCCAAAGCTTTGACGATCATAGGAATCACTGCGACAAATGGGAAAACATCCACATCTTTTATGACCAACGCTATCCTGGAAGCCCATAAGCTGAAAACTGGCCTTCTTGGTACAGTCATGGTCAAATTTGGCGATACGCTTGTTCCTAGTGTTTTGACCACGCCGGAATCTCTGGACTTACACGGTTATTTTGATAAAATGCGTGAAGAAAACGTTTCTCATGTGACGATGGAAGTGTCTTCTTCGGCACTCGAACTCTCTAGAGTAGGCAACGTTGCTTTTGATATAGTGGCTCTTAACAATATCAGCAGAGAACATATCGATCTGCATGGATCCTTTGAAGAGTATTACAATGCAAAAGCGAGTCTGATCAAAAAAGCCAGACCGGATCAGTTTGCTGTACTGAATCTTGATGATTCGTATTCTCGATCGCTTATCGAAGAAACGGAGGCCTCTGTCGTTACTTATGGTATCGAAGACACCTCAGGACATCTACAATGTAAAGATGTCGATCTGTCTACTGGACGTGGAAATTTCACAGTCGAAATAAATAAGCCATTCAAAACGATCAACGGTAATACAGTGGAGAAAACCAGCTTTGAAATCAGCTTGTCTGTTGCAGGTTATCACTCTGTATATAACTCAATGGCTGCAATCACTATAGGTTTGATCAGTGGTGTGGATACCGAAACGATTCAATCTGGAATCGAAAGTTTCAAGGGTGTTGAACGTCGTTTTCAGTTTATATATGAGAATGATTTCAAAATCGTCGATGATCATTTTGCCAATGCCGGAAATATCGAAGTCACTCTGGAAACATTGACAAAGATGGATTATAAAAAATTACACATCGTTTATGCGATCAGAGGCAACCGCGGTGTCACAACGAATCGGGAGAATGCTCAAACACTTGCCAAATGGGTCCCTGATTTAGGTATAAAAAAAGTCATCGTTTCTTTGAGCGAGTCACATGTCATCGATAAAGATGATGTCTTACCGGAAGAAATGGCTGCATTTAGAGAAGAGATGGATAAAGTCGGAGTGGAAATAGAATTGCACAAGGAAATGCCCGATGCGCTTGAATCAAGTCTGGAACAAGTAGAAACAGGCGATGTTATTTTGATTGGCGGCGCGCAGGGAATGGATTTTGGGGCAAAATATATTTTGAATCAGCTTGTACAAAAGCGTCCGGACTTGAATGCAAAAGAGGTCTTAAAACCACTAGGCGAACGTGTAGCGGGTATTGATGAATCGTTCTTGGACAATGAATAATCTTAGGAATATAAGAAAGCAACAGGTGATGAATATACTGAAAATATTAAGCAGATGAGTCATGAATAAGGAGATTTTATAGTGAAATGGAAAAAACTGATACGTAATATATCAGAGTTAAATAATCCTTTTTTTCCGGATAAAAAGGAAATCAAAGGAATCACAGACAATTCTAGAGAAGTTGGAGAAGGATATGTCTTTGTTGCAGTAGAAGGATTCTCGGTGGATGGCCATGATTATATCAAAGAAGCTGTCGAAAAAGGCGCTGCTGTAGTCATCGGCCAGCAATCGATCAATAAGATAAATAGACCCTATATAAAAGTAGAAAATTCAAGGAAAATACTGGGACAACTGGCTGCAAGCTTTTATGGTTATCCTTCAAAAAACAAAGTAGTCATTGGTGTTACTGGAACAAATAGAAAAACTACGACAGGGTTATTTCTCAGACATCTGCTAAAGAGAAAAGGCTATAGTGTTTCATTTTTCGGTACTGTTTTCAATGAAATAAACGGTGAGGAGACAAAAAGCCAAACGACCACACCAAGCTCGTTGATGATTCAAAAATCATTAGCTGAATCAGATGATCAAGTTGCTGTTATTGAGGTTTCTTCCCAGGGGTTATCACAATACCGTATGGAAGGAATGAGCTTTGATTACGCCTTGTTCACTAATTTACAGCATGATCATCTGGATTACCATCAGTCCATGGAAGACTACTTTCAAGCAAAAAAAGAACTGTTCTCTTTACTTAAAGTATCTGGAACAGCTGTAGTCAATGAAGTGGATGAGTGGGGTAGACGCTTGTCGAAACTGTTGCGGGAGGAAGACAAACGCGTAATTACAGTAGGAGAAGATGACCAGAATGTCGTGTATCATATGAAAAATAATGGCCATGGCGTTTGTGTGATGGAGAATAATACTTATGAGATCGAACTTCCTTTACCCGGTAAATATAATTTAGCAAACTTGGCACTGGGATTGACGGTTTTAAATGATATGCAGCATGATTTATCTGGTATATCCAATATCATGAGAGGTATCGGTCCACTGCCTGGACGATTCGAAACGTATGATCTCTCTAACAAAGTATATGGTATCGTCGATTACGCCCATACGACGGAAGCATTACAGGCTCTTTTTACAACGATCAGAGAATCGCATGGTGATTACAGGATCATTCATATATTCGGATTCAGAGGTCAGCGAGACAGCACAAAAAGAGATAAAATGGTCGATATTTCCAGATCATACTGTGATGAAACGATACTGACTCTAGACGATCTGAACGGCGTGAGTGTTGATATTATGAAAGCTGAATACGAAAAACAACAGCAAAGATATAGTGAAGCGACTATAAAAGTCATACTGGATCGGACTCGCGCCATTGAAAAAACGGTCAATACTGCGTCACAAAAGACACTTATTGTTGTGTCAGGGAAAGGTCATGAAAATTACCAGCAGGCGTTCGAACTGTCGTCCACTTCAGACAAAGAGACCTTTGAACTACTCTCTATAAAAACGGCAAACATATAAACATTTACTACTTTTAGCGTATACGAATAAAATGGTTAACCATAAAAACAAAATAGAGTAAAATCAGTATAAAACATAAATAACCAAAGAGGAGGGCCAGCATGAACAAAAACGAGCGAGTTATTGGGATACTAGGAGGAATGGGCCCAGAAGCAACAGCAAGTTTTTATATGAAGATTATTAAAGAAACAAAAGTCGAAAATGATCAGGATCATTACCGCACGATCATTGACAGTAATCCTAAAATACCTGACCGGACAGAGGCTATACTTTATAATGGACCTTCTCCCGTTTCAGAAATGATTAAAACAGCAAAGAATTTGGAAAACGCCGGAGCCACAGTAGCAGTCATGCCGTGTATCACAGCTCATTACTTTTATGAAGCTATTCAGAATGAAGTCGCTATACCGATCCACCACGTACTTAAAGGCCTGGATAGTTATATACAAAAAACGTATCCGCATGCAGAAAAAATTGGTGTGTTGTCGACCACTGCAACAAAAGAAACAGGTCTTTTCCAACGCTATCTGGAGGGTAAAGAAATACGTTATCCAAACGAAGTAGAACAAAAAGAAAAAGTCATGCAGGCAATCTATGGAAATGACGGGATAAAGCAGGGAAATACAGGAGATGGACCAAAAAAGCTGCTGCTTGAAGCTGCTGAGCGATTGATCAAAGAAGAACAATGTGACTTGATCATCGGTGGGTGTACTGAAGTTGAACTAGTCCTGACACCAAGAGATATGTCCGTCCCATTTATTGATCCGATGCGTGTAGCAGCAATATACTTGACGCATTAGAACAGGCATGTCCTGCTAGTTTGTATGAACAATTTAACGTCTTTTTTAAACGAAATAACTGCATAATTTAACTCAGTAATAAATACAACAGTAAGACTCCTTCAATTAAACCTGTTCTTCTCATTAATCAAAGCGAAAGAGCAGGTTTTTATTGACTTTTATTGATTACAGATGTAAACTTATATAAAGAGGAAAAACCATTATAAATTAAAGGAGTAGAAAATATGCAGGAAAATCAGATATCTCCTTCAGAATGGGAAATTATGCGTGTGATCTGGACGAATTATCCGATCTCGGGAAAAGAAGTAAACGAAATCTTGAAGGAAAAAAAAGAATGGAAACTGGCAACTACAAAAACACTGATTGGGCGACTCGTCAAAAAAGGGATGCTTTCCACAGAAAAGCGAGGTAGAAAGTTCGAATACAGCCCACTCGTTACGGAAAAGGAAAGTATGGATGAATCGATTGAGGACTTGCTTAACCAAATATGTAATACAAAAATCAGTGACAGTATAGAAACGATTTTAGAAAAAAGAACATTAAGTAAAAGCGAATTGGAACAGCTGGAAATAATAATCAAAAAGAAAAAAGAAACGGCACCAGAAGAAGTTGTGTGCGAGTGTACACCAGGTCAGTGCGACTGTGCTCATTAAGCCAACTGACGTTATAAAAAGGAGAGTTCGAAAATGAACTATCAGGAAAGAATTGAAGGCATGAGCTGTAATGGCTGTGCAAATACAGTTAAATCAGCATTAGAAACCATTGATGGCGTAACAGATGTTGCGATAAACTTAAATGAAAAACAAGCAGACATAGAATCAGTAAAAGAACTAGACGAAAATCAAATAAATCAGGCTTTAAGTGACACAAGTTATACAGTTAAAGCTTTCAAATAATATAAAAAAGGACATGGCTCATATGAACTGAGTGGTGTCCTTTTTAGTTTATCGCACGATTAAAAAAAGGTACTTATAGTATGATTTATTATCAGACAGATGGTTCTAAAAAATCGAATAAATGTTATTCTTATCTAAAACGTTTTCTTTGATAGATACCTCTAATGATATTGTAATAATACTTACAACTATATTATAATAGGGGGATAAAGAGGAGGAGATAGAATGGAATATATCAAACTGGTAGGAATTTTGATTATATTACTTGGTTTCATTTTTAAAATTGATACAATAGCGGTAGTTATACTGGCAGGTTTAGCTACAGCTTTAGTTTCAGGCTTGTCATTATTTGAATTTTTGACATTATTAGGCGAAGCCTTTGTGTCTAATCGACTTGTTACGCTTTTTTTCCTGACTTTGCCTATGATCGGATTAAGTGAGCGGTCTGGTTTACGTCAGCAGGCTACGCGTCTGATTGAAGGAATCAAAGGATTAACAACAGGAAGGTTTTTATCGCTGTACATGTTCATTAGAGAATTGGCTGGCTTTTTCTCAATACGTATTCAAGGTCATACACAATTCGTGAGACCATTGATTGAACCGATGGCACAGGCATCTGCTGAGAGTAAATTTGGGGAAGAAGACGAAGGGACTCAAGAGAAAATAAAAGCGCGTTCTGCTGCTATGGAAAATTTAGGTAATTTTTTCGCACAAAACACGTTTGTAGCGGCCTCAGGGGTCCTGCTTATTGCCGGCACGCTGAAATCACTGGGGTATGATGTTTCTGCAGTAAACATTGCTCAAGCTTCACTGCCGATTGCCTTCATAGCCTTAATCATCGTCATTGTTTCCAATATATTATTCGATAAAAAATTAAGAGGAAATTCCAAAACAACGTCAGGTAAGGAGGGAGAAAAATAATGGAAGCATTCAATAACAACTTTCTTGAGTTTTTCTTTATATTAACAGGTTTACTAATGGCACATACTGGGGTAAATGTCTTATTAGATCCAAAACATCCTACGCGACTCCAGACAGCTGTTTTCTGGTTTCTTCTTGCAGCTACCTTTTCAATCGGAAGATTTATCCCGCCTTTTGTTTCAGGTGTGATGGTTGTAGGGATGGGCATTTTGACTTTATTCAATCAAGTGAAAATAGGACCGATAAATCAGGTTTCTGAAGAAAAAGCAGAGGAGAGGAGTAAACGCTTAGGCAACAAGATTTTTATCCCTGTCGTTTCCCTGGCTTCTATAGCAATCATTATCGCACAGTTCACACCACTGGGAGGACAAGTCGGTATTGGGGTAGCAGCCGTCCTCTCGGTCCTAATCGCAATGTTTATAACAAAATCTGATGGAAAAGTTGCCCTTCATGAAGGGGACCGTATGGTGAGACAGGTAGGAACCGTTGGGATACTCCCTCAACTGTTAGCCGCTTTAGGTGTGATCTTTACAGCTGCTGGTGTAGGAGATGTTATCGCCGGCATGATCTCAACAGTCGTTCCTGAGGGCAATCAGCTAATAGGTGTAATAGCTTATGTTTTGGGGATGGTTGTTTTCACAATGATCATGGGTAATGCTTTTGCTGCCTTTACCGTCATCACTGCAGGTATTGGTGTGCCTTTTGTCATCGCTCAAGGTGCTGATCCAGTCATCGCAGGAACATTGGCTATGACAGCAGGATACTGTGGAACATTGATGACACCGATGGCTGCAAACTTCAATGCACTGCCTGTTGCCTTACTTGAAATGAAGAATCCAAACGGTGTCATTAAAGAGCAGCTGCCCTATGCACTTTTAATGATTATAGTACACATCGCCCTTATGTATTTTTGGGCATTTTAAAAAAAGAAAGGAAGAGTATGATGAAAATTTTAATCAGTGGATTTGATCCATTCGGAGGAGAAAAAATCAATCCAGCCTATGAGGCAGTCAAACTGCTACCTGATTCGATCAAAGGTGCAGAAATTGTAAAACTTGAAATACCCACAGTCTTTCATAAGGCTGCAGAAGTTCTTGAGGAAAAGGTAAAAGAAGTGGACCCAGATGTCATTCTCTGTATCGGTCAAGCGGGTGGACGCTATGGTGTGACGCCAGAGCGTGTCGCAATCAATGTTGATGATGCGCGTATACCCGACAACGAACAAAAGCAGCCTATTGACGTAAAAATCAAAGAAGACGGACCATCAGCCTATTTCAGCACGCTGCCCATCAAGTCAATGGTGGAGAAAATGAAAGAAGCTAAAGTTCCTTCCAGCGTCTCTAACTCTGCGGGTACGTTTGTATGCAATCATATTATGTATCAGATTTTATATATGATCGATAAAAAATATCCCCAAAAAACAGGCGGTTTTATCCATTGCCCATTTATTCCTGAACAGGTGATCGATAAGCCAAATCAGCCTTCGATGAACCTTTCAGATATTGCTCGTGGACTTGAAGCAGGAATCGAAGCAATCGTGGAACGGGACGGAAAAGAGGATATCAAGGAAATCGGTGGCGCTATCCACTGATCCATGATAGAGTAAAAAGGCAGCCGACAGTCTCGTGCTGCCTTTTTGAGTGTGAAAATTTAAAAAGAAAGAAGACTGAATGATGCTTACAGGAATAGGATTAGTGTTGTTGCTTGGCTATTTAGGTGGAAAAATAGCTGCGAAATTAGAACTCCCCCCTCTTATCGGTATGCTGGTGGTAGGTGTTTTGGCGGGACCTTATGTATTTAATGTATTAGATTCTGATTTGCTGCTTGTGTCTCAGGATATTCGCACGTTTGCTTTAATCATTATTCTGTTAAGAGCAGGTTTAGGTATAAAAAAGGAAGAGATCAAAAAAGTAGGATTGATTGCTCTTAAAATGAGTATTATTCCATGTATACTAGAAGGCTTTACTGTAATGGGGTTGGCTTATTACTTACTGGGTTTTTCTTTGAGTGAAGCAGGAATGCTGGGGTTTATCATAGCAGCTGTATCACCTGCTGTGGTTGTTCCAAGTATGCTTGAACTGAAGAAAGAAAGGTACGGGGAAGATAAGCAAATCCCTACACTACTTTTAACCGGAACATCTATCGATGATGTGATCGCTATTACTTTTTTCACTTTCTTTGTCGGAATGGAAACTCAGTCAGTCGATCAGTCTCTGTTTAAAAATCTGTTGAGTATTCCTTTTAATATTTTAGCTGGAGTATTTCTTGGTGCAGTGATTGCTTTTGGGTTAATCTATTTGTTCAGCATAATGTCTGAAAAATATATAGAAAAACTGATTATATTACTTTCACTAACAATTATTTTTGTAAAGTGGGGGGATTATACTGGGATAGCGAGTTTACTGGGAGTCATGACGATCGGTTTTTTACTGTTGGAAAAAATCCCGGACCAGTCTAAAAGATTTTCAAAAAGACTGCATGGGTTATGGCTCTTCCTCCAGATCCTGCTTTTTGCCCTTGTCGGAGCTGAGGTCGATGTAACAAAGGCGCTGGATGCGGGGGTTTCAGGAGTAGCTATTATAATCATAGGATTGGTTGCACGAAGTTTAGGAGTATGGCTTGTTACCATGGGTAGTGAGCTGAAAGTGAAAGAGCGCATTTTCTGTATGATTGCTTATACCCCTAAAGCAACCGTCCAAGCAGCTATTGGTGCGATACCTTTGGCGCTGGGTGTGGAACAGGGTGCAACGATCCTGGCCCTTGCTGTCTTATCTATTGTACTGACAGCCCCTTTAGGAGCCTTAGGTATTTACTCATCAGCTCCCCGCCTGTTGCATAAAACAAGATAAAGATAAAATAAAAAAGCTGAAACGCAAAACGCGTCTCAGCTTTTTTAGTATAGACATAAATGATTTATTCTACGACGCCTTCGGTCCACTCTGATACTTTGTCCTGGTTATTTTCGATCCAGTTTTCAGCAGCATCTTCAGGATCGGCACCGTCTTGGATTTCCAGCATTACAGATTCCATGTCAGACGCTTCCCAGTGGAAGTTGTCTAATATCTCGTAGGCTTCAGGCATGTCATCTTTGAATCCTTCACGAACGAATGTGTCGATTGTTTCTTCTCCACCAAATACTTCTTGTGGATCATCTAGATATTTCAGGTCATATGACTGGAATTTCCAGTGCGGAGACCAGCCAGTTACGACGATTTCTTCTTCATTTTCATATGCATCTTTTAGTTGAGTGACCATTGCTCCAGATGAAGAGGCTTGAATCTCCCAATCAGATAAATTATCGTAATCTTCCAAGGCCTGCTCAGCAGCTGCAACCACACCGGCACCAGCTTCGATACCTGTGATTGTCTGATCAGCTTGATCAGTCAGATCTGCAATAGAATCCACGTCCATGTATTCAGGAACGACTAAACCGATTTTAGCTCCTTCAAGGTTTGGTCCTAAACGTTCCATCTGATCTGAGTAGTTTTCGTATTGTGGTGCATGTGTCCCAGGTAACCAGGCAGAAACCATTGCGTCTGCTTCGTCATTGGCTACTGCTTCCCACATGATGGCATTGTCTAGAGCTGTGAGTTTAACATCATAACCGACATCTTCTAAAACTTGACCGATGACGTTTGTTGAAGCAATCTCTGAGTCCCATGAAACATAAGCCAGTTCGATTTCACCACTTAGATTTCCATCTGCTGAATCGTTTGAATCACTTGAATCATCACTGCAGGCAGCTAAGAACAATGCTGAAGCTGACATGACAGTTAAACCTAATTTTTTCCACGTATTGTTAGTCAATATAAAAACTCCCTTTAAATTTATTTGAGTCTTACTCTTTGTTAAATCCTTGTAAGGTTCTGTCTAAAATAATCGCCAAGACGACCAATGCGAATCCTGCTACAAAACCAGGACCAACTTGTGCACGCTGCAAGGCATTGATGACGCGTTCACCTAAACCAGGCGCTCCGATCATTGACGCAATAACGACCATCGACAAAGCAAGCAGGACAGTCTGGTTGATGCCAGCCATGATCGTTGCTTTAGCTAACGGTAATTCAACTTTAAAGAGTTGCTGAGAAGCTGTACTACCAAAAGATTGGGCAGCTTCAACCATTTCATCTGAAACTTGTCTGATACCTAAGTTGGTAAAACGAACGGTCGGTGGCAGAGCGAAGATGACCGCTGAGAAAACACCCGGCACCATCCCTATACCAAAGAAAGCCACGGCCGGTATCAAGTAAACAAAAGCCGGCATCGTCTGCATAAAGTCTAATATAGGTGTAATGATAAAGTTGGCCACTTCACTCTTAGCCATTAATATACCCACTGGGACTCCAATTACAATGGAGAGCAGGCTGGCAACAATGACCAATGTAAGAGTGTACATCAAAGGCTCCCAAAGTCCCTGGTTGAATATATAAATCAAACCCAGAATAGTGAATGTAGGCAGCCCCCATTTTTTGCCGCTTGCAAAGAACGCTATGGCTGTCAGGATAACTATAAAAACAATAGGTGGCACGACCAGTAATAATTCGGTCATTGTATCCATGACGGCGTCTCCGCCATCGCGAAGAGCATCGAACAGCCAGGAAAGGTTGTCAGTCAGCCAATCGATAAAATTAGCCATCCATTCGGCTACTGGAATTTCAGGAATGATATCTAAAATACTATTCTCCATTCTCGGATTCCTCCTCTCTTTCCTTAGCTAAGGCACCTATAACGAGACTGCGGATAACGATACCTTCTAATTTATTGTTTTCATCCACAACGGCTACAGGTGTATCTGTGTTATGAATGATATCATAGAGATCATATATCAATGTGTCTTTGGAAACTTTCGGGATATCTGTGCGTAGTATACTATCAAAATTTCTAATGTTTGATTTTACTGCTGCAAGGACATCTTCATCAGTAACGTACCCTTGTAACTGCTGCTTATTATCAATGACCAGCATGCTTGAGAGGCCTTCAGTTTTCATTTGCTGAGCAGCAACTCTCGGCCCTTGTTTGTTAGCACGCAGTGTTTGAGGACGGATCATGATATTTTCCGCTGTCAGTACTTTAGAGCGGTCCACATCTTCAACGAAACGTTCAACGTATTCATTGGCTGGATTTGTAAGGATTTCCTCTCCAGTTCCGACTTGAACGACTTCACCGTCTTTCATGATTGCTATACGATCACCCAGTCGCAGCGACTCGTTTAAATCGTGTGTAATGAAGATGATCGTTTTTTGCATTGAATCCTGCATCTGCATCAATTCATCCTGCATATCTCGGCGGATCAAAGGATCAAGTGCCGAAAATGCTTCATCCATTAAAAGTATTTCAGGATCATTTGCAAGCGCACGGGCCAAACCAACACGTTGCTGCATCCCACCGGACAATTGGTTGGGCTTTTGATCCTTGTAAGGAAGAAGACCGGCATTATCCAATGCGGCTTCAGCCTTTTTCTGTCGCGTTTCTTTATCTACGCCCTGGACTTCCAGACCATATTCTGTATTTTCCAAAATCGTACGGTGCGGGAACAATCCAAAGTTCTGAAACACCATAGATATTTTCTCTCGACGGACACGACGCAGGTCTTCATTATTCATATCTGAAATATTTTCCCCGTCGATCAGTATGCTTCCTTTGGTTGGTTCGATCAGGCGGTTGAGCATACGTACAAGCGTTGATTTACCACTACCCGAAAGCCCCATGATAACAAAGATCTCGCCTTCTTCCACTTTAAAATTAGCCTTATTGACTCCCACTGTGGCGCCAGTCTTTTTAAGGATCTCTTCCTTCGAAAGACCTTTATTGACTAAATCTAAAGCTTGTTTTTCTTTTTTACCAAATATTTTAACTAAATTTTGAACTTCAACTTTAGTTGCCAAAGGTTTACAGCCTCCTTATAAATATATTTTTTTCGTACAAAACAAGACAGAAAAGTGTCTTGCTAATATGAAACATTAGAAAATAAGTGAAAATGACAGTTTTCCCGGTTGTTCACACAACATTAATTATAACAAGCATCTGTCCTACAGTAAAACAAACAGCCCTGCAGTGGCGGCTTTTTTAAATATGTAAGCGGTTGCTATGGCTTTGATGGTAGTATTCTAACAATTTGATTAAAAAATGATAAAACAGTAATAAAACGCTTTTATCATCACTGTTTGTGAGCGAAAGATGGCTGGAAAACATATAGTGAAAACACGTTTCGCTGTGTTTATGTAAAATGCAACGACAAGGAATTAGTTATTTCTGTTTGTCTATTGATCGTTTGGAGTATAATGCAGGCAGACGTTTATATGTCTCATTAACTTCTTCTTTTGCCGCAAAAATCATTTCTAAAATGGAGAAAGGATGAAAATATGCCTAAACGATGTGATTGGGTCACAGATAATAAAGAATATAAGGAATATCATGACAAAGAATGGGGAAGACCGCTGTATAATGATCAGAAACTTTTTGAATTATTGTGTCTCGAGGGTGCACAAGCAGGATTAAGTTGGCTGACAGTACTTAAAAAGCGAGAGAGTTACCGCGAAGCATTTGATAACTTCAATCCCTGTAAAATAAGCGTATATAATGAAGAGAAAATTCAAACGTTATTAAAGAATACAAACATCATACGAAATAAATTGAAAATCAGATCTGTGGTGTCGAACGCTCAAGCATATTTAAAAATTACTGGAAGTGGTCGTTCATTTTCAGAGTATTTGTGGCAGTTTGTAGGGGGGCAGCCTATACAAAATACCTGGAGCGATAGCTCAGAGGTTCCATCACAAACGGGAAGAAGTCAGCAAATGAGCAAACAGTTGAAAAAAGACGGATTCAAATTTGTAGGGCCTACCATCTGTTATGCTTTCATGCAGGCGAGCGGAATGGTCAATGACCATATAAGGGACTGTTTCTGTTATGAAGCAGTCAAAAATGAAAAAGAAGCCAGGTAATGTCACGAATAATTAAAAAAGGTAACACTTTGAGACTCTGTTTCGTTATTAAGGGTGTAAGCAGTGATCACCTTACAAAAAAACAGAGGAGGAAACACAATGCAAAAAGAATGGGATGGAAGTAAAGTAGATATATTTCTGGAAGATGCTGCAAATGAAAAGTACATTCGCCGACGTTTCAATGGTGCAGTTCAGACATTGACTAATGAGCAGGTTGCAGCCTTTACTCAAGCACTGAGCAAAGTGAACGAATTACCTGTATCATATGCTGCTGTGATTGAAGAATATCGCTACACACTTTGATAAAAATTCAAAAAATAAAAGGAGGAAAATACATGGTGAAAAAATTAGAACTGCGCTTTAAATCTGCTGAAGGTAAAACAAAGGTTATCGGGGTCGATCAGCCGGTCGAAGGCCTTGATCCAATGATTGCACAGGCCGCAATGGAAGAAATCATCAATCAGGACATGTTTGAAGTAGAAGGAATCAAACAATTTGCTGCAATAAAAGATGCACGTTACGTTACGCGTACAGTGGAAAATATTATCGAAGAAGTTTAATATACTGATCAAAAGCCGTCTCAGGTTCGAGGCGGCTTTTTTAACGTTGAAATATCAGAAACAGGAGAAAAATAAGTGGAACAATACATCGATGAAGAAAGAGAAGCTTTTCTAGTGTGGATCACACTAGAAAAGCTTTCAAAAAGTAAGTGTTTTTGATATACTGATAAAGCCAAAAAAACAAAGGAGACAATGTCGTGAAAACTCTATTATTAGCACTCGTTAAATTTTATCAAAAACTCATCTCCCCCTTGTTCCCGCCAAGTTGCCGGTACTATCCCACATGCTCTCACTACACAGTAGAAGCCCTGGAAAAACACGGAGCTATGAAAGGAACCGTCATGTCGGCATCAAGGATTTTAAGATGCAATCCATTTTTTAAAGGTGGCGTGGATAAAGTTCCAGATCATTTTACAGTGAAAAGAAATCCCGACACCAAAAATGATGTTTATTTGGGTTCAGGTATGACAGTGAAAAGCAAAGGAAAAGATGGAAGTAAATGATAGGCAGGCGCTAAAATGGTATCTTATCTTCAAAAAAATTAAATAAATAAAGCTGATTCCTGCTTTATAAATAAATAAAAATAAGGTACTATAAAAGAACAGGAAAACAATAAGACGTCCTTTTCTTGTAAAATAAACGATGAATGGATGGATAAAATGAAAGCGCTAGCTAATCTCTTTATTATTGTCGGCCTGGCTTTTCTTGGATGGTTCGGCTATTCCTTGTATGATCAAAATCAAACGCAGTCCGTTACAATAGAAGAAGCAGAAACAGCTATTCAAATGCTGCGCGAAGATGACAATGCACCTCAGACTGAAGAGGATATACTGAATTTCTCTCCAGAAATGTATGAAGCTTTTGGCATTTTACATGTCCCTAAACTGGACAGGAGTATCGGTGTAGTGGAGGGGACTGACCCTGAAGCCTTGCACCAGGGGGTAGGGCACATGTCCAGTACAGTTTTACCGGGTCAGGGAGAACAGATCGTCTTTTCAGGACACCGGGACACAGTATTCAAAAATTTTGCAGAGCTGGAATTAGGTGACACATTCGTAGTAGAAATGCCTTATGGAGATTATACGTACGAAATCAAAGAAACAGAAATCGTCGATGCAGACGATACAACCGTCGTAGGCAAGATGGGGGAAGAGGTACTTGTGGTTTCAACCTGTTACCCCTTCGATTATTTAGGCAGCGCTCCGGAAAGATTTGTATTTTACGCTTATCCAAAAGTAAGCTGAAAAGTAAAGGGCAGGATTGCTCATGAAGCACGATTTAAATACAAGAATCAGAAAAAGAGGCTGGGGCTTTGTCCTGGCTTCTTTTTCTGAAAGCAGGGGTTAAAAATAATGCTATCTGATCGGCAAAGTAAAATAGAAGTCACTTTCTTTATAAAAACTTTAGCTTAATCAGCTAAGATAAATGATAAAATGTAGAAGAATAAAGTTAGGAGAGGTGTAAAAATGCGTATTTTAGTCGCGGATGATGATAAAGAGATTTGTGACCTCCTTAAAATTTATATAAATAACGAAGGTTATGAAGTTGAAAAAGCACACGACGGGCAGGAAGTGATTGATAAAGTACAGAAACTCGATATCGATTGTCTGATACTTGACGTCATGATGCCGAAAAAAAGCGGCTTGGAAGTTGTTAAAGAGATAAGAAAAATTTCTTCATTACCTGTACTGATGTTGAGCGCGAAAACGGCGGATATCGATAAAATTCGCGGCTTGACCAATGGGGCTGATGATTATGTTGTCAAGCCCTTTAACCCGCTTGAAGTTTTGGCAAGAGTGAAGTCATTGATCAGAAGAAGCACTTACGGAACCGGTCAGAATGAATCTGGAGAGCTTGAAATCGGATCGCTGATCATTCGTAAAGATCATCATCAAGTAGAAACGATCGACGGGACAGCGATTCAACTAACTGCTTTGGAGTTTGGGATATTGTATTTGCTTGCTACTAATCTGGGGCGTGTGTTCAGTGCAGATGATATTTTTGAAAAAGTATGGAAGCAGGAAAGTCTTGTTCCGTCCAAGACAGTAATGGTCCATGTCAGCCATTTAAGAGATAAAATAGAAAAAGCCACTGGCGGAGAGAATATCGTGAAAACGGTATGGGGCGTGGGATATAAAATAGAAAACTCTTAAGGGGGATCACGTTGAAACTTACGAAAAAAGAAAAATGGCGTCTCGCTTTTGAAGCTGTTGTCACAGCCGGGATCATTTTTCTCTGCTACTTTGCGGTATACGAGATTTTCCGCTGGTTTGTTACGACCTTTAAGGATATCGTCAGTGATGTATGGTTTTTCGGTGATGTTTTGGACGATATAAGCAATCAGGAGCTGTGGGGTCTGACTCCCCTGGTGTTTTTGTTTCTGACTATTATAGCGGGCGTTGCTATATATTGGCGTCTGAAGAGGCGTTATCGTCAATACGAACTCAAGCATATCATCAAAGAACTGCACTATATTGCTCTAGGGAATTACGATCACCGTATTCGTGGATCTTACAGTGGCGATATTGGGAAAGTCGTAGAGAGTATTCATATGCTGGTCGATTCGACTATTATGGCGATGGAGGAAGAAAGACGCATTGAACAAAGCAAAGATGAACTTATCACTAATGTCAGTCATGATATCAGGACACCACTGACATCCATCATAGGGTACTTGGGTTTAATAGAAGAAGATCGGTATGAATCTGAAAAGCAGGCGAAAAAATACGTTCACACGGCCTATGAAAAAGCCAAGCAAATGAAAGCGCTAGTGGATGATCTATTTGAATATACAACTGTCAGACAGACGACAGTACCACTGGATTACGTTACTTTTGATATGGTACAGCTGCTTGAACAGGTGGCAATCGACTTCGAACTGGAAGCTGAGAAAAAAGGAAAGAGTATTCATATCACTTCTGAAAAAAAACAGATGATCATGCGTGCCGACACGGAAAAAATCGTCCGGGTTTTCCATAATTTGCTTTCGAATGCGCTGAAATATGGGAAAAATGGCGAACATATCCTGATCAGCGTTAAAGAACAGAGAAATGAGTTAAGTGTTTCGGTTAAAAATGATGGAGCAACCTTGACAAAAGAAGCTTTAAATCAGTTGTTCGAACGTTTTTACAGAGCAGAAACCTCCCGCTCCCAGGAAACATCAGGAACAGGTCTGGGTCTGGCAATTGCTCAGAGTATTGTGGAGCTGCATAATGGGAAAATCACTGCACGCGTTGAAAACGGTTGGACTATCTTTGATGTGCTGCTGCCGATGGAAAAAGCTTGAAAGCCAGTTATTTATAGCAGCCTATCTTTGGTAGTCGAAAAGGTGTATGAGTTGAAAACGGGCTGGTGTTCTTTTAAAGTGGAGTTATAGATAGCAATCAAGAATTCTAAAGGAGGCTTTTTCAATGAGTGTAACCTTTGATGTTTTCAGAGAGCGGATCATCAATGCAAATACAGAAGAAGAAGTTAAGGATCTGATGAAACAGTTCAGGCGTTCAAGAGAGAACGGGGATATAAGCGAAGAAGAAGAATCGAATTTGAAAGATATCGCAAATAGACAACTCGAAACGAAATAAAATTTCTCCAGTTGATTTAAAATATGGACATCTTGAATAAAACACGGCGAGTATAAAACTTGCTGTGTTTTTTCGTTTTAAATCATTCAGGCTGGATGACAAGACAGTATCAAAAATATGAAAACTCCATGAAGGTGGTTGTGTTTTTACAGGGTGTAGCGTACTATAAGTAATGTTATTAAACAGATGAAAAACGCTGTACACAACTATTAAATGAATACTAGAAACTGATATAGGAGTTATCCAAAATGATAAAATCAAAATTGACTAAACTGCTTAAAGTGGCCTTAAGCGCTTCTTTGGCTTTCCCCGTATTAATGACAGGTAGTGCTGCGTATGCGAGCGAACATGACGTAAAAATCGAAGCGGATGCCTCGCTTCTCATTGACTATAAAACAGGACAGATATTGCATGAAGAAGATGCTGATGAAGCAAAAGGCATTGCTTCTATGACGAAAATGCTTGTCGAGTATATATTGTTCCAGGAAATCGAAGCCGGTAATCTGGATTGGGATTCAGAAGTGACGATCAGTGATTATGCACATGAAATCAGTCAGAACTATGCTTTGTCAAACGTCCCTTTGCGTGCAGGTGAAACCTATACTGTAGAAGAGTTGTATGAGGCGTTAGCTATATACTCAGCTAATGGTGCTACAATCGCATTGGCTGAAAAGATAGAAGGTTCAGAATCTGCTTTCGTCGATCGGATGCGGACGCTGGCAGATTCGTTTGGGATCAAAGATTACGAGATTTACAATACGACTGGCTTGAATAACAGTTATTTAAATGGCAATCATTATCCAGATAGTGATGAGGATGCTGAAAACGTGATGTCGGCTAAAGGTATTGCCAAAGTTGCGATGAAATTGCTGGAAGATTATCCAGAAGTGCTTGAAACATCGAGTGTTCCTGAGAAGATATTCAGAGAAGGAACGCAGGATGCTATTTCCATGAGAAACTGGAACTGGATGCTTAAAGGATTGCCTAATGAACGTGAAGGTGTCGATGGCTTGAAGACAGGAACGACTGATTTTGCCGGGGCCACTTTTACCGGAACAGCCAAACGTGATGACCAGCGGTTGATATCAGTCGTTATGGGAGCAGGCGATGGCTTTACTGAACGTTCGCAGCGTTTTGTAGAAACGGGCAAACTTTTGGATTATGGCTTTGACGAGTGGAACTATACTACGCTTGTCGAACAGGATGTTACGCTGGATGACGCTGATGCTCTTCCTGTTAAAAATGGCGCAGAAGAAAAGGTGACGCTGAAGACAACGGAAACGTTAGCCTATTATGTGCCGAAACAGGAAGACGATGAAGCTGTCGGTTATACATTTGAACCGAATGAAGAACTCTTAAATGAAAAAGGTGAGATAGAAGCACCTGTTGAAACGGGAGCTATAGTAGGTGAACTGGTTTTAGAGGATCAGGAAAATATCGACTTCATAGATTCAGACGTTAAAGAGTCGATTCCAGTAGCGGCTGCAGAGACTATTGAACGGGCAGGTTTCTTCACAGTCGTCTTAAATATTGTCAAAGACTTCTTCGGTAGCCTTAAAGATCGCTTTTAATACAGTCATAAGTATTGACCTCGAAGAATAAAGTAAGGTAAAATGGACACAAAGATAAATAAATGAAAATGAACGAAATAGTACAGGAAGATTCAAGCCTAGAGAGTCAGTGGATGGTGAAAACTGAACTTGTTTATCCTGGAATCCATCGTTCGGTATTAAATAATGAAGCAAAACTGCCTAAATTATTTCGGTTGGGACCGTTAGACCTGAGAGCGCAGAAAAATGATAAATCATTTTTCTGAATCAGGGTGGTACCGCGAGAAGCAGTCCTTTCGTCCCTAACTTTGGGGCAGAGGGCTGCTTTTTTTATCCGCAAAAATAAAAACAAGAAAGAAGGAGAAAACATGCTGGACATCAAACGTATTAGAAATGACTTTGAAGACGTAAAAGAGCGTCTGCAGACCCGCGGGGTAAAAGGCGAAGAATTAAACGAGTTAAAAGATTTAGATGAGAAAAGAAGAGAACTGATACAAGAGTCAGAGAAATTGAAGAAATATAGAAATGACGTTTCTTCTCAGATCGCAGAAAAGAAAAGAAATAAAGAGGACGCCACAGATGTCATAGCAGAAATGAAAAAAGTGGGGGAAGATATAAAAGCAATTGACAGCGAGTTGGAACAGCTGAAAGAACAGATCGATAATATAGCTGCCGGCTTACCTAATCTTCCCCACCCGTCACTCCCCGTGGGTGAAGATGAAGCGTCGAATGTTTTAGTGCGAAAGTGGGGAGAGCCGGTAACCTTTGATTTTGAACCGCAGCCGCACTGGGATTTGGGAACTGATTTAGGTATCCTTGATTTTGAACGTGGTGCAAAAGTTGCCCGCAGCCGCTTCCTTTACTACAAGGGGTTAGGTGCGCGATTAGAAAGAGCCTTATATAACTTCATGCTTGATATGCATACTACCGAACACGGCTATGAAGAAATCATTCCCCCTTATCTGGCAAATGATGAGGCGCTGTACGGAACAGGGCAGTTTCCTAAGTTCAAAGAAGATGTGTTCCAGATAAAGAACCACCCGCTTACACTGATTCCAACAGCGGAAGTTCCTTTGACGAATTATCATCAAAAAGAAATCCTTGAAGAAAAAGACTTGCCTAAATATTATACCGCCTTGTCGCCGTCTTTCCGTTCGGAAGCTGGAAGTGCGGGAAGAGATACGCGTGGACTTATCCGTCTGCATCAATTCAATAAAGTTGAAATGGTGAAATTCTCTAAACCTGAAAATTCTTATGACGAACTTGAAAAAATGACAAACAATGCGGAAGCAATCCTTCAAACACTGGAGCTGCCTTACCGGGTAGTGCTCCTTTCTACAGGAGATACAGGTTTTGCAGCAGCAAAAACCTATGATTTGGAAGTCTGGATACCTGCGCAAAACACGTATAGAGAAATCAGTTCGTGTTCAAATACTGAAGACTTCCAGGCGCGAAGAGCTATGATTAGGTATAGAAAAGAATCAGATGGTAAGATAGAATATGTACACACCCTGAATGGTTCAGGTCTGGCTGTTGGGCGAACAGTAGCGGCGATCATGGAAAATTACCAGCAGGCCGATGGGAGCATAAAGATACCCGAAGCTCTTGTACCATACATGGGTGGCGTTACAGAGATTCGCTGAAAATGATGAAAGACCACTAAAGGAGGATGAAGATGGCTAATGAACAAAGAGCAATTTTTGCCGGTGGATGTTTTTGGTGCATGGTTCACCCTTTTGATACATTGCCTGGAATTATCTCGATCACTTCAGGCTATACTGGCGGACATGTGGAAAATCCAACATACCGTCAAGTCACTTCAGGGGAAACAGGTCACACAGAAGCTGTCGAGATTATATATGATCCAGATAAGATAACTTACAAGGAACTTGTTGACATTTACTGGAGACAAACCGATCCAACCGATGCGGGCGGGCAGTTTGCCGACAGAGGAGACTCGTATAGACCGGTTATTTTTTTCGTGAATGAACATCAAAAGCAAGTAGCAGAAGAATCGAAAAAAGAATTGGAAAACAGCGGAAAATTCAGTGAACCGATCGTTACGCAAATTGAAGAGGCCAAACCATTCTACCCAGCTGAAGAATATCACCAAGACTATTACAAGAAAAATGCTGCTCATTATAAAAGGTATAGTATTGGGTCAGGAAGAGCCGGGTTTATAAGTGAAAATTGGGGAAATTAATTAAACAAACACAAATCCATATCCTTCTTTGTCGATTTTTTAAAAGAATGTAAAAAAACTAGTTGACAAAGAAGGAAGGATTTTGTAAGATGTAAGAGTTGCTTCAGCAATTGCTGAAACGCATGGAATTATTTTGTGTAGTGGTCATGGCGAGAAGGATCCACCTGTTCCCATTTCGAACACAGCCGTTAAGCTTCTCAGCGCCGAGGATAGTGAAGGGTTTCCCTTTGTGAAAGCAGGACATTGCTATGCGGAATAATAC
>NZ_BJUY01000009.1 GCF_007988865.1 Alkalibacterium kapii
AAATGACGCTGCTCAGTTTTACCAGCTGAAGTTTGCTACCTTCGGCTCGTTCAGATGGCGCTGCTTGGTTTTACCAGCCGAAGTTTGCTATCTTCGGCTCATTCAAATGACGCTGCTCAGTTTTACCAGCCGAAGTTTGACACTATTGACATATTCGAGCGTCGCCATTTTTTTGAATCAACTGAAGCCTACCACTCGCATCTAAGAAACCTTTATATAGAAAGAGTCGAGGGCTCTCGACTCTTCTTAATCAAAAAAGTCCAGTCGAATCATTCTTAAAGTGACTGACTGGACTTCTTTATTTAGTTTCATTACTCTTCGTTTTTAGAAATCTCTTCTGTTGTATCAGTCTTCTTACCGAATAGATAAATCACGCCAACTACGGCGATAAGAGATATCGGTAAGACTAACATGATCGATACGCCAAAGGCTGACGGAATATACCCAAACAGGATTGAAATCGCAGCGACCGCAATAGCATAAGGCAACTGTGTTTTAACGTGATCCAGAAGGTTTGAGCCTGCCCCCATCGATGACAAGATGGTCGTATCGGAAATCGGAGAAGCGTGGTCTCCGAATATGGCACCGGTCAACACAGCACCAGCTGACATGATTACGAAATTTGGATCTTCCGGATGCATCGCTGTTGCCAGAGGAATAGCCAGTGGCATCAGGATTCCCATTGTTCCATAAGAGGTTCCTGTTGCGAAGGAAATGATCGCTCCCAGTAAAAATATAACTGTTGGGAGTAAAAAGGCCGGCATTGAATCACTTAATAATGAAACGAGATAGTCCGCTGTACCTAAATCTCCCATGACACCGGACAATGACCAGGCCAAAAGCAAGACGACGCCTGTGATCATGAGGGTTTTCATTCCATTGACCCAAATGTCGATTCCTTTGCTGAAGTTGAAGTGACCTTCTAAGACGCCCATAACTAAGGCGATGATACTGGCAATCAGCGCTGCCTGAAACAGTACGATGGACGCATCTGATGCACCGAAAACTTCTCTCAAGGTTTCAAAGGAAAACGGTGAGCGCTCGACTGTTTGTATGAGCGCAGTATTATCCGAATTTAAAATGGCTGTTCGACCATTCGTATAAAAGCCGATGAAACTGAACATAATAAGCGAACCGATTGGAAGCAGAGCGTTCCAGATAGAGGGTTTCCCTTTAGCGACAACTTCCATTTCGTCATCGTTATTGTCTAGATGAGAATCTTTAGCTATAAGTTCATGGGTATCGCGCGAACGTTCCTGGGCTTTTTTCATAGGACCAAATTCTCTCAAAGTAATTGATGTGACGAATACGAAAACAAGCATCAATATATTGTAAAAGCGGTAAGGAATCGTCTGCAAAAAGATACCATAGGCGTTGACGTTTTGGCCTATTGACTGATATGCGTCATTGATAAGCCCGACTTCATAACCGATCCAGGTCGAAATAAGGGCGATCCCAGCAATTGGTGCCGCTGTTGCATCGATCACAAAAGCGAGTCGTTCACGTGACATTTTCATTTTGTCTGAAACAGGACGCATGATTGGACCTACGATCAGTGCATTGGCATAATCATCGAAGAAAATCAGCAGGCCTAATGCCCAGGTAATGATCTGCGTGCTGACCGGTCCCTTTGCTCGTTTGGCAAGACTTTCAGCGATTTCTCTCGCGCCGCCAGTGGATGTTATCAGGGCGATCAGTCCGCCAATGGCCAGTACTTGAAGAATGATTCCCGCGTTCCAGGGATCTGACAGTGACATCAGAATATAATCAACGATATCTGTGAAACCATACAGTACCCCTAAAAGGATATTTTCCCCGCCAGCGTACTGGATGATGATTGTTCCACTGAAGATGCCTAAAAACAGGGACAGGATTACATTTTTAGTTACAAAAGCCAGGATGATAGCGACGATCGGCGGAATCAGCGTCAAAGGCCCCATCGACTGCACGAGGTTCATTTCCGTTTCTGCAGCAAATGCAGTCATGGGATCAAGCCACACGGCACCTCCTAAAGCCAGCAAACTGATAAAATGTCTAAACCGTTTATTCATTATTCTTCTCCAATCTAAAAATTTATATAAAAAAGCACCCAAGGGACCATATCCTTAGATGCTTTAAAAGCGCATGTTTAAGGATAGTGCTCCACGCAAGCGTGACAGTCATACGCTTATTAAACGTATGGCCAGAAAAACGGATCGACATGCCATTCTCCTTCGGCAAAGAATCCTTTCCTGTCATTCCCCGGCAGTCGTGCCTCCAGACAGTACTCTTAGACTTTGCGCCCCTATCTTATTTTCTATTTTCAACAAAGTACAGTCTAACTCATTTACAAGTGAGTTTCAAGGTCAAATTGAGACCTCTCAGATTTTTTGAGTCAAAGGGTTGTGTTCATGCGTTTTAGACTGGTTTTTAATGCTGGCAGAAAGGCATCAATCAGTATGCAGCTTTTGATTTAAAAGAATTGGAACAAACTGTTCTGCCTTTTCATCATATCTTTCCACTTGGCCTGACCCTATATCAAAGCGCCAGCCTTCAAGCTCGAGTCTTCCATCTGCTAGTCGTTCATTTATAAACGCGTACTCTTTTAAATGTTCCACCTGTTCCAGAACGTTACGCTCTTCCATCACTTTTGCTTTTTCTTTCGCTGATTTATCCGATGCTTCCCGGGTCACTTTTTCACTTAACTCTTCTAATGATTTCAGATAATGTTTTGTAAAGGGCAGTTCACTTAACCCTTTCTCTCCAGAAAGTGCGGCAGCGCATCCGCCGCAGTTGGAGTGTCCGCAAACAACAATGGATGACACTTTTAAAACCAGCACAGCAAATTCAATGGCAGACATCGTTGTTGGATCCACCTCATTTTTACTCAAAGACGGCACCTTGTTAGCGATATTTCTTAATACAAAAATTTCTCCCGGCTCAGCATTCAAGATGACTTCAGGACTTACTCTGGAATCTGAACAGCCGATATAAAGGATATCCGGATTCTGCTTGGTTTCAAGTGTATGATAGACCCGTTCTCTTTTTTTGTACGTGTCTGTTTGAAAAGATTCCAGTCCCCGTTTGATTTTAACTTCCACTTCTTCTTTCATCCAAAATTCCTTCCATAAAAACATTTAATGTAAAGTCGTTATTACTTTTATTGTCGTATTTACTGCTTCACTCGATAAGGTTCACCGATGCAGATCGTCAATTGATGAATAATTCAGTTATCTTCATCCTGTATGTTTTCTTCCGTTTTAGATCTATAGGCCTGATCGATTTTCTTCCCTACAATAAAGAATGTCGCGAATAACCCTGATACAAACGCAACGACACTTCCTAAAATAGAGACAGTAGTGATGATCACTTTTTTCATTCTGCTCATAGTTTATACCCTCCCTGAAGAAACTGTATAATAACATGAATAGTTGTTTCTATAATGTCTTACTTCGCTTCGATCTCTTTCTGATATTTTACGACAGGTTTTCTTGCGGCTGTCACTTCATCCAGTCGTTTGACTGACTTTGTGTAAGGTGCTCCGGTAACCTTTGCTGGATCATCTTTGACATCCTGAACGATTTCAATCAGTGCTTCCGCAAAGGCGTCGAGGGTTTCTTTGGATTCCGTTTCCGTCGGTTCGATCATCAGACATTCATCCACGATCAGCGGGAAATATACGGTAGGTGCATAAAAGCCGTAGTCCAGCAGGCGCTTGGCAATATCCAGTGTTCTGACGCCCAGTTGTTTCTGACGGCTGCCGCTCAACACGAATTCGTGTTTGCAGATCGATTCAAATGGTGTATCGAAATAAGGTTCCAGTCTCTTTTTCAAATAATTGGCATGCAGGACTGCATCTTCAGAAACTTGCTGCAATCCTTCTGACCCCATTGAACGAATGTAGGCATAAGCCCGAACATTGACGCCAAAGTTGCCGTAATATCCTTTGACGCGTCCGATCGAATTTTTATCTGGGTCCGACAGCTTGTAATCCTCTTCGTCTTTTTCAATGCGTGGAGACGGTAAATATTCAGTTAAGTAGTCCACTACGCCGATCGGTCCGGAGCCCGGTCCGCCGCCACCATGGGGGGTGCTGAATGTTTTGTGTAAATTCAGGTGAACCACATCAAAGCCCATTTCTTTGGGTGTTGATTTCCCTAAAATCGCATTGGCATTGGCACCGTCATAGTAAAGCAACCCGCCTGCTTCGTGAACGATCTCAGCAATCTCCACGATATCGACTTCAAACAAACCAAGGGTGTTGGGATTGGTCAGCATCAGTCCGGCAGTGTCTGGTCCCACTGCTTCTTTCAGTGCTTGAACACTGACTCGTCCTTCTTTATTGGATTTGATTTCAACGACATCAAAACCTGCCACCACCGCGCTGGCTGGGTTCGTTCCGTGAGCGGAATCGGGCACCAAGATTTTAGTGCGTTTTTCTCTCTCTCCGTTAGCTTCATGATAGGCTTTGAAAATCAAAAGCCCAGCCCATTCGCCTTGGGCACCGGCTGCGGGTTGAAGGGAGATCGCATCCATTCCGGTCACTTCTTTTAAATTTTCTTCCAGACGATACATCAGTTCCAGTGCACCCTGGGCTGTGGCTTCCGGCTGCAGGGGGTGGATATTTGAAAAGCCACTGTAACGTGCAATGTCTTCGTTCACCTTTGGATTATATTTCATGGTACAGGAACCGAGTGGATAAAAGCCTGTTTCAACACCAAAGTTTTTATTCGACAGGGCTGTATAGTGACGCATGACCTGGAGTTCAGACAGCTCAGGCAATTCAGCAGGTTCACTTCGTTCTAAGTGAGACGGAAGGATATCTTTGATCGCTGTCTTTTCAATCGATGATTCCGGGAGACTGTATGCCTTGCGTCCTTTTTTGGAAATCTCAAAGACTAAATTGTTATAAGTTGAGTGCATCTATTTTACCTCCTCTGTTAGGACATCGATCAAGGTATCCATTTCTTCTTTTGTACGTTTTTCAGTCACGCATAAAAGTAGGACATTGTCTTTATTTAAATAGTCAGAAACGTCATAGCCTGATACTATTTTTTTATCCAGCAGTTTTTCTGCAATATCTTTTAAGGGCGTACTGCACTGCACGACAAACTCATTGAAAAAGGCATCATCGGAAAGGATGGCCATTCCTTTTTCTTTCAATCGGTTTTTCACATAATGGGCGTGGTTCAGATTTTGCTGAGCCATCTCCACAAGTCCTTCCTTACCAAGGGTAGACATGAAAACCGAACTCGCCAGCGCAGTCAGCGCCTGATTCGAACTCATATTAGATGTTGCTTTGTCACGCCTGATATGCTGTTCCCGTGTCTGGAGAGTCATGACAAATCCGCGTTTGCCTTCTTTATCGGAGGTTTGACCCACGATACGTCCGGGAACTTTACGCATGTATTTCTTTTTCACAGCAAAGTAACCACAATGCGGTCCGCCAAAATTCATCGGCAGACCTAAAGGTTGCGTGTCACCGACGACAATATCAGCACCAAGTGCCCCTGGGGATTCCAGCAATGCCAGCGCCAAGGGATTGGCCATTACGATGAGTAGAGTTTTAGTTGTCTCACATAACTCTTTCACGGCTTTCAAGTCTTCTATGCTTCCGTAAAAATTCGGATACTGGATGATCACCGCAGCTGTCTGGTCGCTGAGCATTTTTTCCAATACTTTTATATCCGTATAAGTTTGATCGACCCCAGCTGCTTTCACGTGATATTCCATACCGTATGCATAAGTGTCTACGACTTCTTTTGCCTGAGGATGGATCGCCCCAGAATAAATAATTTCATTTTTTTTGGTTGCTGATACAGCAAGATTACACGCTTCGCCTAAAGACGTGAAGCCATCGTAAAGGCTGGAGTTGGCAACATCCATACCTGTCAGTTCGCAGATCATCGACTGAAATTCAAATAGCGCCTGGAGTTCTCCCTGGCTCGCTTCAGGCTGATAGGGGGTGTAAGCGGTCATGAATTCCGAGCGTAAAAGCACATGATCGACAACACTTGGAATAAAATGATCATAGGTTCCAGCCCCTAAAAAGTAAGCGTGCGACTCTGCTGAGATGTTTTTGTCGGCCAGTTTTTTCATATGTTCAGTTAAAGCTTGTTCACTCAAGGCTTCTTTTAATTCTACAGCTTTATCCTCAGTTGCCCGAATCGATTCAGGTATGTCTTTGAAAAGATCATCGATCGATGCTGCTCCTATCGTGTCCAGCATTTCTTTTCGGTCCTCACTCGTTGTTGGTAAATAGCGGTGCTGTTTTTTCAAATCGCTCACTCCTTTTCTTACCTTTGCTTATTTATTATTCATATTTATAATAAAAAGGTAGAAAGAAAAGGTCTTTTTGACCCCTTCTTTCTACAAATCCTCGTTTATAACGTTTCAAGGTAGTCCTGATATGCTTTTTCATCCAATAAATGTGATGTGTCCACTGCTTGATTTGACTGCAGTTCAATGAGCCAGCCTTCACCATAAGGAGATTCATTCATTTTCTCAGGCTCGTCTTCCAGACTGCTGTTTACCTTTGAAACCGTTCCTCCTACAGGTGCAAAGATTTCCGACGTCGATTTAACAGATTCGACGGTCGCAAACTCATCTTCTTCAGACAAATCAGTATTCAGCTCAGGTAGTTCAACAAAAACAATGTCTCCAAGCTGCTCGACAGCATAGGCAGTGATCCCGATACGCACATAGTCTTCATTGATGAGTTCGATCCATTCATGTTCTTTTGTGTAAAATAGTTTAGCTGTGTGTGTCATTTTTTATTCTCCTTTTATAGTGATGTTATTTTTTTAAAAAATTCTTTTTGGCGACTTCAGCTTCCACCTTGTTTTTTCTAATTTGTATTTTCACAGTGTCGCCCAGTTTGATACCAGCTTTTTTGATACGCATGAATCCGATGCTTTTACCTAAGGTCGGCGACTGGGTCCCTGAGGTAACGACACCGATCTCTTCATCATTTTCATTGAATACAAGGTATCCTTCGCGAGCAATCCCTCTGCCCTTTACTTCAAAGCCTCGGGATAAATAAGTCGTCCCCGTCTCTTTCTGTTTTTCAAGTGCTTTCTGGCCGATAAAGGGTTCTTCTTTGTTCCATTTCACAAAAAACTTGAGCCCGGTCTCCAGTGGCGTCACTTTTTCACTAAGGTCCTGACCGTACAGCGGCAATCCAGCTTCAAGGCGCAACGTATCTCGTGCACCAAGACCGCATTCTTTGAGCTGATACGGTTCGCCTGCTTTTAAGAAAGCTTTCCAGAGTGTTTCCGTCTGATCCCATTTCAGATAGCACTCAAAACCGTCTTCACCAGTATAGCCTGTCCGTGCTATCAGAACATCGTCTAAGTCTTCAGTAAAAAAGTGCTGATGGAAATGATAACTATCGATACCCAAAGCTTCATTTCCAAAGATTTCTGAAACGACAGCCTTAGCTTTAGGCCCCTGGATAGCGATCAGGCCGATATCTTTTGACAAATCACTCAGCTCGACAGCTGCTTCTTTATGTTCAATGAGCCACTGCCATATTTTTTCTGTATTCGCTGCGTTGGGTGTCAGCAGAAAGTCTCTTTCAGTCAGTTTGAAAACAAGGATATCATCCAGTATCCCACCCGATTCATCCGTCACCAGGGTATAGATCGCCTGGTCGACTGCCATTGTTTTTGTATCATTAGTGACCAGTTTATTCAGCCAGTCTGCCGCTTGTTCGCCTGAAACTTTGATTTCCCCCATGTGAGACACATCAAACATACCGGCATGCTCACGAACGGCCTGGTGTTCTTCTCGCAGTTTAGTGAACTGGACGGGTAATGCCCATGATCCGAAATTGATCAGTTTAACTTTTTGTTCTGTGTAATACGGGTATAAAGGCGTGCGTTGTAACTCCGTTTCTTCGTTTGCCAAAGCTATCCCTCCATACGTCTCTTCTGACAGACATATTTTTTAACGATCAAGTACCTGTCATTGCATTTCTATTTTACCACGATTCAATCACTTCTGAAACTTTAATAATTTCTTTCTTCAGTTGACAGGAACATATCACTACCTTCCCTTAAACTTGAATTTCTATGGCTGCTTTTCAAAATAAACGGTCTGACCTGCCTTCTCTTTTAGGTCTGGCGGGGACTTGTGCTATACTTGAATTACATTTCAAGGAGGACGATTATTGTGGAAAAAGCCATGTCAGATTTTGTCTACTATAACCCAGTAAAAATTTTATTCGGCAGAAATAAAATCAGTGAACTTCAAACCCTGATCCCCGATGGTAAGAAAGTCCTGATCATATACGGCGGCGGAAGTGTGAAGCGATTCGGCACTCTGGACCGGGTCAAGGAAGCTTTGAAGCACCATATTGTTGGTGAATTCGGTGGGATCGAAGCCAATCCGACGTTCAAGACGTGTATGGAGGCAGTAAAATACTTTAAAGAAGGACGCTATGACTATTTACTAGCTGTTGGCGGCGGTTCGGTCATCGACGGTACTAAATTTATAGCAGCTGCCATCGAGTTTGACGGTGATCCAAAAGATATCTTTGCTAAAGGTGTCGGCAAAGGTCTTCCCATCGAATCAGCCGTTCCTTTTGGGACAGTTTTGACCCTCCCTGCAACAGGTTCGGAAATGAATGACGGTTCTGTTATCACATTTGAAGAAGAACAGGCGAAGATCAGTTTTGGCTCTCCTCATGTCTATCCAGAATTTTCAATATTGGAACCGGAATTGACCTATACTTTACCAAAACGTCAACTGGCCAATGGAGTGACTGATGCTTTTGTACATGTCATCGAACAGTATCTGACTTATCCTGTCAACGGTAAAGTGCAGGATGAATTTGCAGAAGGTCTCCTTCGTATCCTGATCGATATTGGACCTTCAGTTGTGGATGAAGACCATCATGATTACGCGCTGCGTTCCAATTATATGTGGACGGCTACCCTTGCATTGAACCGTCTGCTTTCAAGAGGGGTTCCGGGCGACTGGTCGACGCACGCTTTAGGACACGAAATCACCGTAATGAATCATACAGATCATGCGCGCAGCTTGTCTGCCCTCTTACCTGCTGTGATGGTTGTTCGTAAACTGAAAAAATGGGATAAACTGGTACAGTATGCCGAGAACGTCTGGGGCATCACTGAGGGCTCTGAAGAAGTCAAGATCGATACAGCTATTTTGAAAACCGTCGCCTTTTTGAAGTCGATCGGTATGCCGACCAATCTTTCAGCAGTCGGTGTAGAGGAAAAGGATATTGACACATTGGTCAAGCAGCTTGAAACACACGGCAATGCAGCGATTTCTGAACGCGGTGACCAGACACTGGAGGTTTCCCGCGAGATTTACCGCGCTTCTCTGGTGCTTGACTTTTAACGCTGTCTGATCATGATTAAAGTGATATAACTGATTGAAAGGGGTGACTTTATAATGAAACAGTCCAACATCAAAAAACCTCTGTCAACTTTTTTAGTCGCGAGCTTCTTGTTATCGGGATGCGGTCTCTTTGAAGATACCGATCCTGCAACTGACTCTGAAAATGACTCATCCACTACTGAGAACTCCACTATGAACAATGGAGATTCAACCAGTGAAGACATGACTGAAGAGGACCAGGCGGACAAAGCAGATAAAGATGAAACACAAAATGACATCGATCAGGATCTGACTGTCTGGTTCCCGAAAGTGGAAGACACCCTGCTGGATTATGAAGGGGACGGCAATGAATTCTCTCCGTTTACCAGATATCCGCAGTTTGTAAAAGACGACTCGATGCAGATGGTGGAATCAACGGCCGGAACAGATGTCGTGACGGTTTATGATTATTCTGATGATGAGATCCGAGAACGTTTTGTCCGACCCGAAACCTATTTCCGCGATGACTTTGTAGATACTGGACTAGAAAGTGAGCAGGATGATTTCCTGATCCTGCTTCAAAAACCTCTGGAAAAAGGGCATTCATGGGAAAGTCCTGATGGCTCGACTTCAGAAATCACTGATGTAGCTATCGATAAAGAACTTCCTTTTGGAACAGTCAAAGCAATCGAAGTCACGCGCCAATACGATAGTGACAGCGAAACAGTCGATTATTACGGTAAAGACATTGGTCTGATCGAACAGGTATTTAAAACAGCTGAGAATGACTACACTGTGACGTCGACTTTGAGCACACAATCTAAGGACACACCTGAAACTTTTCCATTAACAGTTTATAGCGTTGATGATCAGGCTTTAGGTTTGGATAAGACATCCGTGACAATGGAACTCTATACAAACGAGCCGGCTCGGTTGGCCATGGCGGACATCCTTAAAGGACAGGCACCGGATACTGAAGGAGCTCAGGCGCTCAAAGACAGCACTGAAATCAACTTCATGTATCTGCGTCAGGACGGCATCGTGCACGTCGACTTTTCCACCGACCTGTCAGCTATGAATGCTGGGGCAGGAATTGAGGCGATGACTCTTCAAGGCATCGTCAATACGATCGGAGATTATTATAATGTTGAAGAGGTTCTGTTAACACTGGACAATGAACCTTATGAATCAGGTCATATCCTTCTTGAAGAAGGCGAAACCTGGTCTGTTGATTATAGTAATGTGAACGAATAAATGAAACCGAGGATACTGGCTGAGTCTTTCTTAGCCAGTATCCTCTTTTTTGCTGATTGGCTTTGGGTATCCAAAGCTTCCTTTTTGGTTTTAAAGGTTTTTGGTTGGTCTGTCGATTTTATTCTAAGTATCGGAGTGAAACACTGTCTACTCAGTGCAGTAAATCTTTTGAGTTCGACATTTGGAACTGTAAAGTGCGCACTCATAGAGTTAGTACATGTCGAGTTCGACATCTAGGTCCGAAAAGTGCACACTCATCGAGTTGGTGGCTGTTGAGTTCGACATCCTACTACCAAAAGTGCACACTCAACAGGTTGGTGGCTGCTGAGTTCGACATTTCGCTTCAGAAAGTGCACACTCAAATGGTTGGTGGCTGCTGAGTTCGACATTTCACTTCAAAAAGTGCACACTCAGACTGGGGGTGCTCTCTGGGTTCGACATTTCACTTCAAAAAGTGCACACTCACATGAGTGGTGCTTGTCGAGTTCGACATCTCAATACGTTTCTACATAATGTTTTTCTATATGGAAAAAGCTAGCACAAGGCTAGCTTTGACTAAAGTATATTTCATTTATTTTGGTTGAGTCACTGACTTGTTTATTATTCAGCGCATTTTTAATCCTTAGATGTTTCTTCAGTATCTTCTTTATCATTCTCATTATTTGTTTCGTCTTCTGTCGTTTTATCATTTTCTGACTTGTCTGGATCTTTTGACTCTTCGGGTTTCGTTGGTTTTTCTTCTTCAGGTTCTTCTGGTTTGACGGGCTTCGAAGGATTTGATGGATTTGTCGTTTGGTTATTATCATCAGTAGAGTCATCTGTTTTATCTTCGTCGGCTGGTTTATCATTTGGTTTGTTTTCTTCTTCGGTTGATTCGTTATCATCTTTATCAGAAGGGCTACCGTTATCCTCTGAAGGTTTATTAGGTTTTCCAGATGGCTTTTCTACTGGTTTAGTTCCAGGCTTCTCATTAGGTTTAGTATTAGGTTTAGTATTAGGTTTTTTGTCAGGTTTAGTCACAGGACGACTTGGTCTGTTACTACCAGATGAACCGTTACTGTTTGAACCAGAATTAAAAGTAGCACCGTTTTTATCTGAATGATTATTTCCTTCTGAAGGCTCCCAGTCGGAACCGTGGCTTGACTCCATCCCATTTGAATCTTCGCCTTCTGTTTCTTCCAGTTCCTTAGTCTCTTTTGATTCATCATCTAATTCATTATCTTTTTCTTCATCCATCTCTTCTTCCGTTTCATCTTTTTGATTTTCTTTAACTTGATCATCAGGCTGTTCTTTGTCATCTTTATCCGCATCATCAGTTCCCAAAGCATCTACCGCTTTAACGTTCTGCTGCTGTATGGGCTGCTGCGTGCGACCGATTCCTATCGTTAGAATAATGAACAACAGTAAGGTCAGACCAATGATCATACTTGAAGCGGTCTTATTTTCTTTAATAAAGGAACCTAAGGAGCGAAAACTATCTGATAGTATCTTTTTCATGAGCTGTCTCCTTTTATGTATTTTAATCCAGTATAACACAGAAAACAGTGGCTGATGCCTTCTTTTTAAAAAATCTATATTTTTTTGCTTATACAAAAACACATCTCCCTTACTCTATAAAGAGCAAAGGAGATGTGACGTTTTATTCAGATTTACTTGATCAGTTCATATATCGCTTCAGCGTAAATCGCCATCGCGTTCATCAGATCATCCACAGCCATAAATTCATTGGCCTGATGCATGGTATCGATACTGTTAGGGAACATCGCGCCATATGCGACGCCGCGTTCCATCAAGCGACCGTATGTGCCGCCTCCGATCACCATTTCATGTGCATCCAGTCCTGTCTGTCTCCCATACACATCTAATAATGTGGTGACAAGTGGATCATTTGCAGGTACGTAATGTGGCACTTTGCCATCTGCTTTGGATAAAGTGACTTTGTAGTCAGACAGCTTTTCCTTGAATGACTCGAATAATTTATCCTCAGTTGTTCCTTGTGGATAACGCATATTGACAGTGATTTTTCCGCCTTCATTGGCTTTAAATGAGAAGACGCCTGGGTTGGATGTCAGTTCACCCATCACTTCATCCGTGATATCGATATTCAGTTTCTCGCCTTTTGGATCGTCATGCAGATAAAGAGTCACAAGTTCCAGAAAATCTTTGGCATTTTTTGCAAAATTGAAATCTGACAAGTAACGTGCAAGGTATGTTGCTGCATTGACGCCACTAGCAGGTTTACTTCCGTGAGCAGCTCTACCTGTCATTTCAAGTGTCACGTGGTCGCCTTCAACAGCGGCAACGCCAGTTACAGGTAGGCCATCCAGGAAATCAGCCAGACCATTTTGCAAGGCTTCCGGATTCTGACTTTTAACAACGGCGACAGCATCTTGAGGGACCATGTTGGGACGCAGACCTGCTTCAAACTGAACAAGTTCTTCAGATCCACCGTCAACAGCGCCTTCTGTTTCAATATAGACTGTAGCGTTACCTTTTTCCCCGTTTATGATCGGGAAAGTGGCATCGGGAGAGAAACCGAAGTCAGGTTCCTGTTCAGTTTCAAGGTAATGCTTGATGCCTTTCCATTCGCTTTCCTCATCTGTACCGATGATGAAACGCACTTTTTTGGAAACTGGCAAATCAAGCTCTTTGATCATCTTAAGCGCATAATAAGCTGCCATTCCAGGGCCTTTATCATCACTCGAACCCCGTGCATATAAACGGCCGTCTTTAATAACCGGTTCGAAAGGATCTGTATCCCAGCCAGTCCCGGTTGGAACAACGTCCACGTGAGCTAATACGCCCATCAGTTCATCACCGTCACCATATTCGATGTGTCCGGCCCAGTTATCGACGTTTTTCGTTTCAAACCCGTCGCGCTTTCCTAATTCAAGAAAAGCTTCCAATGCTTCTTTTGGTCCAGGTCCTACTGGCGCATCGTCTGTCGCTTTTTCGTCGTCACGTACAGAATCGATTCTAAGCAATTCAAATAAATCTTCTAGAAATGCATCTTTACGTTTGGCTGCTTCCGCTTTCCAATCTATATTTTGTGTCATTCTTGCATCCTCCTTGATTACTAAAATTTTACTCTCTTTTCCTATTTTATCATTAATTTAAGGAAAGGCCAATTATTGTGACGGAATTTTGTCAGAAGGCTTCAAAATATAGGGCATGATTTTTCGTTAATTACAGTTGTTTAGACGTGAATCCTTTGTTAAGAAGTATTACACTTAGAGTAACACGAAAGATTTTTGGAGGTCATAATATGGATAAAATCACAAAAGAAAAAGTCAGAGCATTTATGCCAACGAGAAATCCCAATAGTTACAAAGGTTCATACGGCAGGGTTCTTTTAGTCGGTGGGAATGAGAATATGGGCGGAGCTGTCATCCTTGCGGCGTCTGCGGCTGTTTACAGTGGGGCGGGGCTTGTTACTGTGGCTACGCATCCTTCAAATAAATCTGCCTTGCACGCACAGTTACCTGAAGCTATGTTTGTTGATATGACAGACACAGAGGCTTTAAAGAGACACGTTGACTCAGTGGATATGATCGTTTTAGGCCCCGGTCTCGGACGTGATGAAATGTCAAAAGTTGTTCTGCAGACTGTTTATCAGAGTGTTTCTTCTCATCAGACGCTCCTCGTTGACGGGGACGGTATTTATCTACATGTAAATGAAGAGGTACCCGAACCGTCTGCCACACTCATACTCACACCTCATTTGGGTGAATGGCGGACACTAACTGGCTTGTCTCCAGATGATCAATATGATGATGTCAATGTTTCACATGCCAAGAAACTGAATGCCATCGTTGTGCTCAAGAAATCCCGTACGGAGGTCTATTGCGGGGAGGAAACGTGGAAAAATACTACCGGAAATCCTTCTATGTCTACTGGTGGGATGGGCGATACGCTGGCCGGTATGATTGGTGGCTTCGTTCCTCAATTTGATACGATTAAAGAAGGTGTTCTTGCAGCCGTCTATTTACACAGTTATATCGCAGATGAACTGAGTCTGACTCAATATGTCACTCTCCCAACAGCTATAATAAAAGAAATCCCAACAACTATGAAAGACTTCACCACAGATAAACATAGGCGCTGGTTATAAAAATTTTAAAAAGACTGACTTGAAAATTTGTTCATACTATTTTCATTGCAGTCAACTGGTATAAACGCTACACTTATTAAGTGACAAAATAAACTGAAGGATGATCTTAAATGAAGAAGAAATTACTTTGGATTAGCGTATGGACGTTTATACTGGGATTTATTTTGATGTTTCTGAACTTTCAACTCGTCTATTTTTTAGGGATCGCCGCCTTATTTGTTTTTACCCTATGGCAAGTACCTAAAGCCAGCGGTGACTATTCAGATGAGGAATATGCCTATGAAAAGAAAAAAACGATCTGGACCCTCAGTATCGCTGCAGCATACATCTCTGCAGGATTTTTAGCTCTTGCTCTCAATACATTTGTTTTGTAGACTATTTTGAAAGCGATAGGTTAAGTCGTATGGCAGTAAATACCTGAGTGTGCACTTTTTAGAGTGAGATGTCGAACTCACAGGTCAGCAACCGCTTGAGTGGGCACTTTTCATAGCAGAATGTCGAACTCAGCATGCACTAGCTTCCTGAGTGTGCACTTTTTGGAGCGAGATGTCGAACTCACAGGTCAGCAACCGCTTGAGTGGGCACTTTTCATAGCAGAATGTCGAACTCAGCATGCACTAGCTTCCTGAGTGTGCACTTTTCGAATCGAAATGTCGAACTCGGCATGCATCAACTGCTCGAGTGCGCACTTTTTGGAGCCACATGTCGAACTCGGCATGCATCAACTGCTTGAGTGTGCACTTTTCGAACCGAAATGTCGAACTCAGCATGCACCAGCTTCCTGAGTGTGCACTTTTCGAACCGAAATGTCGAACTCACCGTGCAGCAACCCCGTGAGTGTGCATTTTCAGAAATCGTCATTCGTGTTTCGCCTCAAAGCTCTTTAAAATGTCAAAAAGACATGAATGAGTCACTAAATGCTGCTCTTTTCGGAGAGTAGTCTTCTGACTGTTCATGTCTTTTCTTTATTTATTTCTTAATACATTGATTTCATCTTTGGATAATGGACGGTAAGCGCCCAGTTCCAGTTTCGGATCAAGTTTCAGTTCGCCCATTGAGAGCCGCTTCAGGTACAGAACTTCTTTTCCTACTGCTTTCATCATGCGCTTAACTTGATGAAATTTACCTTCCCGAATAACTACTTCTACTTTTGAGGTTCCAGTAGACGCATCTGCTTCCAGGATAATCAGTTCAGCAGGCATCGTTTTGAATTCCTCATGGTCATCGACTAGGATGATCCCTTCTTTGAACGTTTGGACATCTTCTTCGGTAACTACTCCATCGGTCTCGGCGTAATATCTTTTATCCACGTGATGTTTGGGAGAGGTCAAACGGTGGGTCAGCTTTCCATCATTCGTCAGTATTAACAGACCTTCTGTATCGATATCCAATCGGCCAACCGGGTGTGGTTCCTGTAAACTGTCTTGTGGCTCCAATAGATCCAGAACAGTTTCATGGATAAGGTCTTCTGTGGCACTGATCACACCTTGTGGCTTATTTAACATAAAGTAAACGAACTCCTGGTAATCAATGCTTTCTCCACCAACTTTTATCGTATCTGTTTCAGGATCCACATGAGTCTTTGGATCAACGATGACTTCATCATTCACTTCGACGATTTTTTTCTTGAGTAACTTCTTTACTTCTTTCCTTGTGCCTAAACCACTGTGGGCTAATAATTTGTCTAAACGCATAAGCGCTCCTTTCATCTTTTCCAGATTAATTTAGTTCATTCGTAATTTTCGACGGACACTGGCGGCTCTTTTGCCAACGAGTCTATCGGCCAGGCGTGTTTTTAGTGCTAGTGAGCCGAAAATAGCAATTCCAACAGCTACGATGATCATTAAAGCAAGCAGTGAATCGAATCGGCTGTTATAGTCTATGAAAAAGCCTAAGCCGAATTTAACAAGCCACGTGCCGGCTCCCATGACGAGAGAAATCAACAGTATCAGCAAAGAGCGTCTGAAGAGACGAGTAGCTGAATAATAAACGCTTGTGTGCATGATTTTCATCATCATCGCACAGCTGACAAAAAAACCTAGTATCGCAGAAAGTAGCATACCATATGGGCCGACCAGCCAGACAAATACTACCTGACTAACTACTTTCACCAATAAACCGGTAAGTAACGCTTTGATCGCCGGTCGCGTCAGGTTGGAGGCCTGCAGAATATTCCCTAAAACGGCATACAATGCTACAAAGATACTCATCACTGCAGAAACTTGGGTGATGCTTGTTCCCAGATTGCTGTGTCCATAAAAAATAGCGTACAAGGGCTCAGCAACTACGATCATGCCGACTGCTGCCGGGAACATGGCAAATAGTAAGAGTTGTACTGCTTTTGAAAACTGTCTTCTCACTTCATTCATGTTTTTCTTGGCTATCAAATCACTGATCAAAGGAACGGAAGCAATCGATAAAGCTGTACCAAATGATGTCAACACCATGATCAGTTTGTGTGCGTTCCCCTGAGTGATACCGTAAGTTTCTTCAATCAAATCAGGACTCATCTCAGAAAACTGACGCATCAGCGGACTGTAAGTCAATTGGTCTACCATTTGAAAAACGAGAATACCCGTTGCGATGATAACAAATGGGATGGATGTTTTGATAATGTTTATGATCAGTTGTCTGGGAGATACGGATACATTCCCTGCACTTTGTTCTGGGGTATAGTCAAAGGCAGTTTTTAAATGTCTGATCTTATAAGCCAAATATCCAAGAGAGAATACCGCACCTACAAAAGCAGCGAAAGTAGAGTAAGCAACGGCTGTTATTACTTCTCCGCCCAGTACTTGTCTGATGAGATAAGCTGAGCTTAATAGAAAGAGAATACGTGTCAGCTGTTCCAGAATTTGAGAAACCGCCGAAGGAACCATATTGTTGTGTCCCTGGATGAATCCTCTTGTCACACTCTGTGCCGGTATAATGAGTAAGGCCGGGGTCAGCGATCTCATGACAATAACTGCTTCGCTCGTATCAGCTGAAGGACTCGACTGAGCAATCAAAGGGGCTATAAAAAACATGACGACTGCGGATAAAACACCTGTAAAGGCCATGATTTTAAGACTTTGCTTGTATATACCTTTTGACACTTCATATTCACCCAGCGCATTGTAGTAACTTACTTGTTTACTTATAGCAGAAGGAACCCCGGCTGTTGCGAGTGCCAGGAAAAACCCATATGGCGTATAACCTACTTGGAAAAGCGCCATAGCGGCATTTCCCGGCTCCTGGCCACCCATCCAGGCAAACCACGGAATGACATACAAAGCTCCCATGATTTTTGAGATCATACTTCCGGCTGTCATCCAGGCAGCGCCGCTGACCATCTTGCTGTCATGCGACTCTTCTTTGTTTTCTATACTTTTATTTGAATCCTTAATCATTTTATTGAAACCTACTTTCACCATATCCACATAAGATGGTTTGAACTTTTTTATTCAGAAAAAAAGGAGCAGAGTGCTCCTTTTGCCTAAACCTATTTTACTGTTTTAATGTCAGAGGTGCAATCTTTTAGGAGAAAGATTCATGAAACGTTCCAGATTGACCTCGATTTTGTAATCCTTTAATCTTTGGACAACTGTTGAGTCGCGAACAACTGATAGAGTGGATGAGTCTCAAGCAGTGCCTTATGCGTACCCATACCGGTCAACTTGCCTTCTTCAATAAAAAGGATTTTATCGGCATCCACTATCGTACTTAAACGGTGAGCAATAACAAACGTCGTGCGTCCTTTCATGAGCTTGTTCAAAGCCTGCGAAACGATCTTTTCAGATTGACTATCCAGACTGGCAGTGGCTTCGTCCATCATCAGTATTTTGGGGTCTCTTAAAAATGCCCGTGCTATATTTATACGCTGGCGCTGCCCTCCAGAGAGCTTTGAACCCCGCTCACCGATTTCCTCTTCCAGCTTGTCAGGAAACTGTTCGATAAACGTTTTGGCATATGTCATTTCAAGAACTTCCCACAACCGTTCGTCTGAAATCTTTTCTGAATCCAGTAGTCCATAAGTAAGATTCTCTTTTATCGTTCCTGACATCATCGCGTTTTCCTGCGACACGTAACCGATCTGACTGCGCCAGGACGTCATACTGATTTCATTGATCGGCGTATCCCCAACACGAATTTCCCCGCTGTCAGGTTTATAAAATCGTTCAAGTAAAGCAAAAAGGGTAGATTTCCCACCGCCACTTGGACCGGCAAAGGCTATTTTTTCTCCCGGATAAGCCACAAAAGAAATCGGCTTGATCACTTTTTTGTCAGTTTCATAAGAAAAACTTACCTCATCAAACATGATCGGCAAGCCGTCTATTCTAATGTCTACTCCTTGACCTTTTTCTTCTTTCTGTTCATCCAAGATCTGAGCAATCCGTTCGGTAGCCCCTACAGCTTTTTGAATCTGCATAAAGAAATTCATAAAGGTCGTGATAGGAAAAATCACCTGGAATAAATAAAGCAGGAACGCGACCAGCTGGCCAGTCGACATCTCACCGCGGGCTACCCGCACACCACCGTACCCAATGACAAGTACCATCACGCCCATCATCAAAGTATATATCAGTGGCCCAATGACAGCAATATATTTCCCCTCCTTCAAACCGATACGGTAAAGCTTGTTTATATTCTTCTCGCCTTTGTTTTTTTCAGCTCTCTCAGCAGTTGAGGATTTCATTAATCTCACTTCGGCAACCGTCTGCTGGACTTTTCCTGAAAACATCGCTGTTTCGTCCTGCATTTCACGTGACACTCTGGCAATGCGCTTCCCCAGCGGTTGAGTGAGAGCCAAAGCCAGTGGTACAGCAGTCAGCATGACCAAAGTCATTTGCCAGTCCATGATGATCAGGATAAAGAAAATACCTGTTAAAGATAAAACACCACTGATAAACTGCGGAAAAAATGAAGAAATCAGATTCTGGACGATCGAGGTGTCGTTGGTCAGCCTGCTGACGATCTCGCCAGATGCATACCGGTCGAAAAAAGATACAGGGAGTTTAATGATTTTATTCCAAAGGAACTTTCTCAAACCCGATACAACGTGCTGACCGATTTTAAATAATACATAATTTGAAAAGCCGCTGAACAAGACTTGAACGATGAAAATCACGACAACAGCAGCAATCATCCAGGGAGTAAAGAAATCCAGTTCGATGCCATCTATGAATTGCTGGGTCGCCAGCGGGATCAATAATCGCGTTGCAATGGAGAGGATGCTCCCAGCAAGTCCGATAGCGATTAGGCCTTTGGATATATTAGTCGACCACAAGAGTCGGGTGAATGTTTTGAAATCATTTTTTGTCGGCGATTTGAGCTCCGGTTTTCTTTCCATTTATAACGCCTCTTTTCCTGGTCCATTTTACTAGACAATTTAATCATGAGTTCAACTTATTTTTTTAAGTATACCATTACAATTGAAGAGCTTGTAACTATTTTTAGACGTATAAAAACAGACCCGCATCCCTGGAGGAATCGATCCTCCAACAATACGGGTCTGAACATTTTTTTATTTTAACTGTTTAATTTGCGACGATATTTACTAATTTACCGGGAACAACGATGACTTTTCGTACCGTCTTTCCTTCAATAAATTCTTTGATGCGTGCGTCTTTTAAGGCTCTGGCTTCCAGCTCCTCTTTGGATATCGAACTTGGTACCAGTACTTTCCGGCGAACTTTACCGTTCACCTGGAAAACCACTGTGACTTCGTCTTTGACCAGTTTATTTTCATCAAAATCAGGCCATGGTTCATAACTGATTCCCTCATTTGATCCAGTCACTTTCGCCCACAATTCTTCACCGAGATGCGGTGCAATAGGTGCGAGTAACTGAATAAAGCCTTTCACATAATTCAGAGGCAGTGTGTCTGCTTTATAAGCCGCATTCGTGAAGACCATGAGTTGCGAAATCGCCGTGTTGAATTGAAGCGCGTCATAATCTTCCGTGACTTTTTTCACGGTTTGATGGTAGACTACATCCAATTTCCCATCATTATGTGTCGTGATGCGGTCTCTCATTTTATCCTCTTCGTCCACAAGCAAGCGCCAGACTCGGTCTAAAAAGCGTCTTGCCCCTTCAAGACCTTCTTCACTCCAGGCAATCGCTGCGTCCAGAGGGCCCATAAACATTTCATAAAGTCTGAGTGTGTCTGCACCATATTTCTCCACAACATCGTCAGGATTGACTACATTCCCTTTTGATTTAGACATTTTTTCATTGTTTTCACCTAGGATCATTCCCTGGTTGAAAAGCTTCTGGAAAGGTTCTTTTGTTGGAACGAGCTCCAAGTCATAAAGGAATTTGTGCCAGAAGCGTGCATACAAAAGATGCAGGACAGCATGTTCCGCTCCTCCGATATACAAATCAACGGGCAGCCATTTTTCAAGCAGCTTAGGGTCAGCGATCCTGTCTGTGTTATGCGGATCGATATACCGCAGGAAGTACCATGAACTTCCAGCCCACTGCGGCATGGTATTTGTATCACGTTTTCCTTTCATCCCTGTCTCTTCATCCACGACATTGACCCAGTCGGTGATGTTGGCAAGCGGAGATTCTCCTGTTCCTGAAGGTTTGATTTCAGTTGTTTTTGGAAGGACTACAGGTAGATCTTCTTCTTTTACTGTTGTAGTCGTACCGTCCTCCCAGTGGATCACAGGGATCGGCTCTCCCCAGTACCTTTGTCTTGCAAACAGCCAGTCTCTTAGACGGTAGGTCGTTTTGCTTTCCCCCACTTTTTTCTCTTCGAGATAATCAATGATGGCCTGATTTGCTTCTTCCAATGCCATACCATTGATAAAGTCGGAATTAATGTGCTGGCCATCCCTCGTGTAGGCTTCTTTTTCCGTATTCCCTCCTTCAATCACCGGACGGATCGAAAGGTCATATTTTTGTGCAAACTCAAAGTCACGTTGATCATGTGCCGGAACAGCCATAATGGCTCCTGTTCCATATGAAGCGAGCACATAGTCAGCAATCCAAATAGGCATTTCCTCTTCGGTGACCGGATTGATGGCGTAAGCCCCAGTGAAGACCCCTGTTTTATTTTTGTTCAAGTCCGTTCGTTCAAGGTCGGATTTTTTATAGGCTTCTTTACGGTATGATTCGATGGCTTCTTTTTGTTTTTCAGTCGTTATTTTATCGATGAGTTCAGACTCAGGAGCAAGTACTGCATACGTGGCACCAAAAATCGTGTCCGGTCTTGTGGTAAAGACATTGAAGGATTCCTTGGTACCTTTTACTTTAAAGGTGATTTCAGCACCTTCTGATTTACCGATCCAGTTTCGCTGCATGTCCTTGATATGTTCCGGCCAGTCGACGTCTTTTAAATCCTCAAGTAAACGGTCGGCGTAAGCTGTTATTTTAAGCATCCACTGTTTCATCGGTTTACGGTAAACAGGATGTCCCCCGCGTTCCGATTTACCGTCGATCACTTCTTCATTAGCTAATACTGTGCCTAAAGCGGGACACCAGTTGACAGGGACTTCAGCCTGATAGGCGAGACCGTGTTCGACAAGTTTAGTGAAAATCCACTGCGTCCATTTGTAGTATTCAGGATCTGTTGTATTGATTTCTCTTTCCCAGTCATAACTGAAACCGAGTGAATTAATTTGACGCTTAAATGTCTGGATATTTTTCTCAGTGAATTCAGCGGGATCATTTCCCGTATCCAAGGCATATTGTTCTGCAGGCAACCCGAAAGCGTCCCACCCCATTGGATGCAGGACATTGAAGCCTTGACTGCGTCTTATTCGGGAAATGATATCTGTCGCCGTGTATCCTTCTGGATGGCCTACGTGAAGGCCTTGTCCGGATGGGTAGGGAAACATATCCAGTGCATAGAAATATTCTTTCTCATCATCTTCTGTTGCTTTAAATGTATGATTCTCTTCCCAAAATTTCTGCCATTTCTTTTCTACCTGATGGTGATTAAAAGACATGTCTCTCTCTCCTTAATTTCTGTCGGTTTGTTTAAAAGCTGGTCACTTCTCTGTCCATAAATAAAAAAACCTATGAACAGTTTTAAAAAATCTGATCATAGGGCGTTATAGTCGCGGTACCACCTATATTTACCACCTGTATTAAAGCACCAGGCGGCCTTTTTCCTTAACGCGGAGGACGACTTTACGACCTGTGATCATAAAGCTGCTTTGTTTGCGGGTAAGTTCAGTTGCTGTCTCGTGTATTTCCACCACCCATACACTCTCTAAGTCAGACAGGATCCCCTAGTACTCCCACAGGCATTTATCTATTGCTTTAATCATACCAAAGCAGGAAGTTTGTCGCAACAGTTATTTCGTTTGCTTACCAACGGCATACTTCAAAAATCTGATTCAACTCTTGAGCAAACTATTCTAAGTTGTTAAAGTACATAACTTTGTCAGGTGTTCTACTCATTTATATTAAACTACTCGTTTTGACTTCACTTTCTTTTATCTGCTATGATTGAGTATATTTCAATTATTTGATTATATGAAAATAAGGGGATGACTCACATGTTACTTCATGCTTTAGCTTTTACCCGTGCACTGATTGAACAAGCTGTTCAGTCAGGAGATACCGTTATAGATGCGACGGTTGGAAATGGTCATGACACACTGCATCTTGCCAGACTTGTTGGAGATTCTGGCAAGGTGATCGGTTTTGATATTCAGAAATCAGCTCTCACTGTCACACAAAAGCGGCTGAAGGAGACTGGAGTAGACGCCCGTGTCACCCTTCACCATAAAGGACATGAAACTATTGACGAAGTGCTCTCCCCTGCTGACTCTGTTTCATTAGTCGTCTACAATCTTGGTTATCTTCCTAAAGGCGATAAGTCGATAGTGACCACTCCAGCATCGACTCTAAAAAGTATTGAACTGGCCTTATCTTACCTTAAAAAGAATGGTCTGGTCTTATTGATGGTTTATTATGGTCATGAAGGAGGACCTGAGGAAAAAGATGCGCTATTAAAGTACGTTGAAACGCTGCCTCAAAAAGAGTATTCTGTTTTGCAGTATCAGTACCTTAACCAGAAAAATTCACCCCCTTTTCTTATTGCTATAGAAAAGAAATAGTCCTTACTCATTGTAAGCTGATCATAAATCCGATAAAATTAAACCAAGGATTTATATGTATGAGTTTAACAACAACGAAGGAGATTATATGCAAAAACTGACAGTTCTCGTAACCTTCTATAGGCACTCCAGTTGCTCATGGCATCTTGAAGGGTTTAAAAGAAATCAATAACATTGAAATCATCGGTATCGATTCAAGGATACATACAGCGGGAAATATTTTTTTGTGACCGAGTCTATCGTCTGCCTAGATTTTCAGAAGATAAAGAAAGTTATTTCTCCAAGTTGGATGAGATCATTGCTAAAGAAAATGTTCAAGCTGTATTTCCCAGCCATCCACAGGAAATTACTTTGTTTGATGATTACGATCACCATTTATCTATTCCATTTGCTCTTCCCGAAAGCGAACACTTTGACATTTTGCTTGATAAGGTTTCTACCTATGAATGGCTCATAGAGCAAGGTCTTAGTCACTATATTCCTACTTATTTCACGTTTAAAACACATACAGAGCTAAAGCATTTAATTCAGAATGAGTTGAAAAATGAGAAGGAATTAGTCGTTAAGGATACTTCAGGCCATGGCGCTACAGGCTTTGCCATACTTACAAGTCATAAAAATTTTATAAAAGCAATCGAACAACAGCGCTCCCGTGTTTTTGCCTTTGACGATTACTTGGAGTCTAATAATACCCATTGGCGCATGGTCATGAAAAATTTGGGTAAACTTGAATTCAGTGTAGATGTTTACGTACATGATTCCAAAACTGTGATCAGTGTCCCTAGAGAACGAACGGGCGTTTCAAATGGTCTCGTACTCGACGGTACCGTCCTTAGACATAACGAGTTGATAGAAATTTCTTCAACTATTGCTGAAACGCTGATCGATAATGAATTTTTAAATCTTCAGTTTATGAAAGAAGATGGTTAATACAAACTGACCGATATCAATCCGCGCTTTTGTGGTAGTCAGGTGATGGCACTCGGAGCTGGAGTAAACTTTCCAAAACTTTTCCTGATTTATCATCTCACAGATAAACGTCCGATACCTGAGCCAAAATGGAATACGCGTATGATCCGTTACAGAGAGAGTGTATTCTACCACAATGACACTTCAGAAAAAGAACCGGACTTCTGGTAAGCTGAACACATTTAAAAAAAGTCATTCGATAAAAACATCGAATGACTTTTTCAATATCTGTTTTATTTAGATTTAACAAATGTGTTTCCTAAGTCTTTAGGTGCTGTTGAACGTCCCACAACTCCAACTAAAATAACGATAGTCAATAAGTATGGAAGAACCTGCAGCCAGATACCTGGAACATCCTGTATGATCGGGATATAGTTACCAATACGAGCAAGACTTTGAGCAAATCCAAAGAAAATCGCTGCTCCCATTGCTCCCAGTGGATTCCATTTACCAAAAATCATAGCAGCCATGGAGATGAATCCTTGACCTGCTACAGTCAAGATACCAAACTCATTATGGATAGCTTGAGCTTGGATAGCTCCACCGATACCTCCTAAGAATCCGGAAATCAAGACGCCAGAATATTTCATCAAGTAAACGTTGATCCCCAGCGTTTCAGCGGCATGAGGATGCTCACCTACTGAACGCAAACGCAGGCCGAATCGTGTTTTAAAGAGAACGACCCATGCTATGATAGCAGTCAGTATACCCAAATAAGCAGGTCCTGACGTGTTCTGGAAGAAAATTGGGCCAATGACTGGTATTTTTTCCAATAAGAAAATATTGGAAAAACCGAACGAACGGGCTAATGGACCAGTCTGAGCTGCACCGTATATAGCACGTGTCAGGAACACGGCTAAAGCTGGTGCTGCCAAGTTGATAACCGTACCGGAAACGATGTGGTCTGCACGCAGATTGATCGTTGCAACGGCATGTATCAGTGAAAATAATATTCCGATCACACCACCGGCAAGTAGACCCAACCAGGGTGTCATTGCACCAAATGTACTGTAAAATGTTAAGTTAAATATAGCGGACATAAAGGCACCCATAACCATGATACCTTCCAGACCAATGTTTACAACGCCACTGCGTTCTGAGAACGTTCCACCTAAAGCAGTAAAGATAAGTGGAGCGGCATAGACGAGTGAACTTGATACGATCAGCTGTAATAAAGAAACGATATTCATGCCTATTCTCCTCCTTTTTCTGCAGTTTTATTGCTTTGCATTTTATCAAGCACTAAACGAATGACATAGTTAGCACCGACGAAGAAAATGATTGCCGCAATAACAATGTCAGCCATTTCATCTGGAACGCCTGCACGGTTCGGCATGAATCCGGCACCGACGTCTAAGACACCAAATAAAATGGAGGAGAAAAAGATACCCACAGGATTACCTAAACCAAGCAATGCAACAGCGATACCATTGAAACCTAGACTTGGCAAGCCACTTTGGGTGAAGAGATTACCGAATGTACCTAGTCCATGGACTGCTCCGCCTAAACCAGCTAAACCACCACTGATAAGCATTGATAAGATGATATTTCTTTTTGCACTCATACCGGCGTATGTCGAAGCATCTGGATTCAATCCAACGGCTCTTACTTCAAAACCTGCTGTTGTTTGAGTCATGAATACCCAATATAGAATGACAACAATGATTGCAATGAATAAACCCATATTGATACGTGAACCTTGTGTCAGAGTTGTTAACCAGCCTACCCTGAGGCTTGCATTCTCTCCAACGATCTCAGTAGTATTTCCTGTAGCTAAAACACTTCTGATAATATAGTTCGTCAGATGCAAAGCTGTATAGTTCAACATGATCGTAACGATAACTTCACTGGTTCCAAAGTAAGCCCGTAAAGCTCCTGCTATTCCTGCCCATACAGCACCAGCTATAATTGCTGCACCTAAGCTGAGCGTCAGCAGGATGATTCTTGGTAGATCCGGGAAACTCAAAGCTACCCATATGGCAGCGACCCAGCCGGCAAGTAACTGACCGGCTACACCGATGTTGAAAAATCCTGCCTTAAACGCGATCGCAAATCCTAATCCAGTAAAGGTAAGTACAGTGGCCTGTCTTATGGCTTCTCCCATAAAGTAAGGACTGTTGAATACTCCCATCAACATCGCAGAATAAGCATCGATCGGGTTATAACCAAAGAGCAACATAAGAATCGCTCCAAAAATAAAGCCTAGAAGAATAGAGAATAAAGGAATCAATAAAGCATTTAGTCTATTTTTACTCGTCGTTTGCAACAGTTGCACGCTCCTTTCCGTCTGTTTCAACTTTTCCAGCCAGTTCTTTCTTGGCTTTTTCAAGTGGCACACCTGCCATCAGTAGTCCCAGTTCATTTTCAGAAGTATCTTCTGCATTGACGATGGCAATGATTTTACCGTCATACATAACAGCTATGCGGTCAGATACATTCATAACTTCATCTAATTCATAACTCATGAGCAACACAGCTTTTCCATTATCGCGTTGTTCAATTAAACGCTTATGAATATATTCGATCGCACCCACGTCCAGCCCACGAGTCGGTTGTGCTGCAATCAGTAATGCCGGGTCTCTATTTATTTCTCGTGCAATAATCGCCTTCTGCTGGTTACCACCAGAAAGAGAAGCTGCTGTGGATTCCTCGCTCTGAGTTCTAACGTCAAACTCTTCGATCAATTTTTTCGCATATTCTTTTATTTTACCGTGGTTAAGAAATCCATTTTTACTGAATGGCTTCTGATAGTACTGCTGCAGGGTCATATTTTCTTCCAGCATCATTGGTAGGACTAACCCGTGACGATGTCTGTCTTCAGGAATATGTCCCAATCCTGTTTCTGTAACTTCTCGAGGTTTTTTACCTGTGATGTCTTTACCATCCAGCTTGATTGTTCCAGATTCTATTTTGGTCAATCCAGTGATCGCCTGGATCAGTTCTGATTGTCCATTGCCATCAACACCAGCTATACCTAAAACTTCTCCTGCTTTTACTTCGAGGTCGATATTTTTTACAGCTTCAAGACCGCGGGATTCTTTAACAGTTAAATTTTTGATTTCCAGCACGGGTCCTTTAGGTGAAGGGGCCTGTTTTTCAACTTTAAACGAAACAGAACGTCCGACCATCATATCAGCAAGTTCTTGCTGGGATGTTGATTTAACGTCCACAGTATCGATACTCTTTCCTCGACGGATAACAGTACAGCGGTCAGCAACTTTCTTGATTTCGTCAAGCTTATGTGTGATCAGAATGATCGATTTGCCTTCATCTGTCAATTTTTTCATGATATCCATGAGTTCATCGATTTCCTGCGGGGTCAATACACCTGTTGGTTCATCAAAAATCAGAATGTCTGCACCACGGAATAAGGTTTTGAGGATTTCCGCACGCTGCTGCATGCCTACACTGATATCTTCTATTTTTGCAGATGGGTCAACGGTAAGACCGTAGCGATCTGATAAATCTTTTACGTCTTTTTCCGCGCCTTGATCATCCATAAAGCCATAATTATGTTTTTCTTTACCCAACATAATATTTTCAGCTACAGTAAATTTGTCCACAAGCATAAAATGCTGGTGAACCATACCGATTCCTAACTGATTGGCTTTCTCAGGTGAATCGATTTTTTCTTTTTTACCGTTTACAATAATTTCTCCCGATGTCGGTTCTAACAATCCAGACAAGATATTCATCAGAGTAGATTTCCCTGCGCCATTTTCTCCTAAAAGGGCATGTATTTCACCTTTTTCAACGTTCAAATTGATATTGTCATTCGCTTTGAATTCGCCGAATTTCTTTGTAATGCCTTTCATTTCTATGACTCTTTCTGTCTGTGCCAATACCGATCCCTCCCTAATATGATTGTATTGTATAACATTACACATTATTACTTATTTTTCATGATTGTGCAAGCGATATTTCATCTTTACTAGAAAAAGCGCCAGCCTATAGACCAGCGCTTAACTCTTGATTTTTAAAACTCTGAACTTTTCAGTATTTAATTATTAATTACTATAAGTGAATTCTGGTACTTCGATATCTCCATCGATAACACCTTGGCGTGCTTCTTCAACTGCTGACCAAGCTTCTTCTGATAGGTTACCTTCTACCAAGTCAACTCCGCCTTTTTCTAAACCGTAAGCGATTGTTTCTCCGCCTGGGAAGCCTTCATCGATTGCCTGTTTTGTTGATTCTACTACAGCATTACCAACCTGTTTAAGTGTTGATGTTAAAGTAAGGTTACCACCATCATAGTCACCTTCTGCTTCCTGGTCACGGTCAACACCGATTACCCAAAGTTTGTTGTCTGGGTCTGATTCCATACGGTTACGGGCTTCAGTAAATACACCGTTACCTACAGCACCTGCTGCGTGGTAAATGATGTCTGCGCCGTTTGAGAACATACCTGCGGCGATCTGTTGACCAATACCTGCATCACCAAATGATTCTGCATACTGAACGTCTACATCGATACTGTCGTCAACGTGAGCGACGCCTGCTTCAAAACCTGTCTGGAAACGGTCGATAACTGGGCCTTTGATTCCGCCGATAAATCCGACTTTGCCTGTTTCAGTTGTTTCAGCTGCTGCTACACCTGCCAAGAAAGCTGCCTGGTGATCTTTAAATGTAAGTGAAACAACGTTGTCGCGATCTGAAATATCGTCAACGATACCAAAGTGCTGGTCAGGGTTCTGGTCAGCTACCTGGTTGACTGAATCTAGCAGTAAGTATCCAATACCATAAATAATGTCATAACCATCAGCTAAAGCCTGGTTGAAGTTAGGTACGAAGTCTGATGAGTCATCTGACTGATAGTAAGCGTAACCTGAACCTTCTTCAAGGCCATTTTCCTGACCCCATTCTTTGATCCCTTCCCATGCGGACTGGTTGAATGAACGGTCATCTACGCCACCTTCGTCAGTAACCATAGCTACTGAGAAATCGACTGATTCTGTATTGTCTCCAGATGTATCTCCGGAATCAGCTGTTGTATCTTCTTCAGTTGTTGGCTCATCTGTAGAAGTATCAGATGCGTCCTCTCCTGAACATGCTGCTAAAAGAAGTGCTGATGAACCAATTGCCAATAAACTTCTTAACTTGATATTTGACACTATAATTCCCCCTATAATTTTAATTACATTAAAAGGTCTAAAACACTCTGTTGCAGCATTTCCAGTAATAATAAACCCTGCAGCAGATTGTCTGTTAACCCTTTCATGAGTACATAGTAACATTCTTGTAATAAAAAAGAAAGTTAAATTTTTTTAATCTTAATTTAACTTTCTTTTTTTTGAATTTATTCTTCTGTCATCTCTTCACTTACATCAGTTTGTTCTGTTTCAGTGACCAAGACTTCCCTAGGCTTGGAACCTTCATGGGGTCCAACGATCCCCTTTACTTCCATTTCATCAACGATACGAGCCGCCCGGTTATAACCGATTCTGAAACGTCTTTGTAATAGAGAGATGCTGGCCGTCTGCATGTCGACCACTAAATCGACGGCATCATTATATAGTTCATCTTCTGATTCGCCTGTCTGAGTTTTTGGCTCATCTTTTGGAATCATTTCTTCAACATAATTGGCTTCCTGCTGTTCTTTGACGAACGCAACAACCGCTTCAACTTCTTCATCTGAAATAAAGGCACCTTGCACACGTGTCGCTTTATTAGCGCCCATAGGTTGAAACAGCATATCTCCGCGCCCGAGCAATTTTTCTGCTCCGTTACTGTCCAAAATTGTTCTCGAATCTGTTCCGCTTGATACGGCAAAAGCAATCCGCGATGGCACGTTGGCTTTAATGATTCCTGTTATAACGTCGACACTAGGCCTTTGTGTGGCCAATATCATATGGATTCCGGCTGCCCTAGCCATTTGAGCAAGCCTGATAATTGCATCTTCAACTTCATTAGAAGCAACCATCATAAGGTCTGCCAGCTCATCAACGATCACGACGATAAACGGCAGCGGCAGTAAGCCTTCATCGTTTTCATTATTTTTCTTTTTGACATACAGATTGTAGCTTTCCATGTTACGAGTTCCGCTTGCTGCAAAAAGTTCATACCGACGTTCCATCTCCTGAACGACTTTATGCAAAGCCTGAGCCGCTTTTTTTGGATTCGTAACGACAGGGGTCAATAGATGCGGGATACCATTATAGACATTGAGTTCAACCATTTTAGGATCGATCATCATCAATTTAACTTCGTTAGGTTTTGCTTTAAGCAGTAAACTTGTGATTATACCATTGATCGACACGGATTTTCCTGATCCCGTTGCCCCTGCTACCAGCAAGTGAGGCATTTTAGATAAATCAGCCATCGCTACATTGCCGGCAATATCTCGTCCAAGCGGTACTTCAAGCAGTCGATCTTTATTATGTTTTTGTCCCTCGATCGTTTCTCTAAATGAAACGGTGCTGACTTCAGAGTTGGGGACTTCGATTCCGATCACTGCTTTACCTGGAATAGGTGCTTCCATCCTGATGTCTTTGGCCGCTAATGCGAGGGCCAGATCGTCTGACAAATTAACGATTTTACTGACTTTTACACCCGTAGCCGGCTGAATTTCATACTTCGTTACAGCAGGACCCAGATTTGCTTTAGTTACCTTCGCTTGCACACCAAAGCTCTCAAAAGTTTCTTCCAGCTTATTGACGTTTTTCTGAATAATAGAATATTCATTTGATTGGTCAATAGCTTCATGTTCATCAAGTATGGAGACAGGCGGCAATTTATAGGACTGATTCTCTTCTTCTCCAATTTCAAATTCTACCGGCGTGTCGTCCTCGCTGCTGTCGTCACCTTGTTTTTTACCAGCAGTTTTTTCTGCTTGCTGCTGCTTTTCTACTTGCTGTTCATATTTTGATTGAAGTTCCTGATATCCTTCGATTTCAAGAGCTCTTTGTTCCGAGTGTTCTGTTTCGGCCCGTGGTATATCTTCTTTTATTACTTCATCACTATTTGGAGTCGAAGCTGATTCGGAATTTTTCTTTCCTTTTCTCTTTGCTTTTGTTTTCTTTTGTTTAGAATTTTCAGCGCGTTTAGTCTGGAAATTTTTAAATCTCTCCTGCAGCTTGAACCCGATCGATTTAAGTAACTTTCTGATGCGGTCAAACAGCCCGCGGTAAGAGAACTGGAAAAAAGTCATAACTCCAAAAAAGACCAGAGCAATGATCATTAAGTACGTTCCGGCTACACTGAAAAGAAAATAACTGATACTGAAAAAGATCGAGCCGATCATACCCCCGCCAATGTCTGTACCGATACTGTTTGAAATAAACTGCGGCCAGAAAAATCGCCAGGTTGCGACGACACTATTGATTGAATCGTTGATGATCGGAGCAAACCATCTGGAATGTAAAAACACAAGCCAAGCGGTGTATAAAAGAACGCCGCCTTTGATCTTGGCATCTTTTAAACTAGGCCAGTCTCCTTTTAATATTAGATAAATTCCGAGTCCCAATAAAATAATTGCTGAAAATGTAAAGGTTTGTCCGACAAAAAAACGTAAAACATTGGTAAAAAACCGCCCCACGAACCCAAAAGATCCTAATGTTAATATACTCATAAATGAAAGAATGAATCCTATTCCTTCGGGGGCGATGATATGCTGTTTTTTCTTTGGTCTTCCTCGTTTCTTTTTGCGTGGCATTCTTTTGCTCCTTCCTCTCTATTCTGCTTAATTATAGCATGAAATAACTTTTCAAGGTAGGTCACTTGCTGATCGTCTGGAGTAGAATTGCTTTCTTTGGCGTTGGAACAAAAAAACAAGTAAACTGTTAATATAAGCAATCTTATTCGTGTAATAAAAAAAGAAGGAGGACTATAAATGAGCTCAATATTTAATGATTTTTTCAATAAAGGAAAGAACAGTGAGTCAGATGGAGAAATCGTCTTTGCTAATGATCCTTTGAAAAATACGACTACACAAAAAATCCGTGCTGACATTTCCGGCCGCGTTCAGGGTGTAGGGTTTCGTTTTTCCACAAAACAGGCTGCTGATGAATTGGGCGTTACAGGTATCGTTAAAAATGAACCGGATGGTACGGTTTATGTCGAAGCGGTCGGCAAGGAAGAACAGATAAAAGACTTTATCGAAAGACTGCGTAAGGGACCTTCTCCCGCTGCTGATGTCGACAAGGTTGTTGTCACTTATGACGAAAAGATTGAAGAAAAATCAAACTTTTCTCAGGCTAATTGAATTTTACTATCCATTAAGGTATAGTGGTGAATAGCGTATTGGAAAATGTCACTACTAATTCAACTTAAAGGATGGAATGCAATTGAAAAATCGTACTAAAAGATGGTTATTATCAGGTGGAATGCTTTCCATCGTTCTATTTTTATCAGGCTGTATGCGGATCGACCAGGAAACTGGTAGACCTGCCGGCGGATTCTCTCAATTTTTATATACTTATCTTGTACTTCCAACTCAGCAGTTTATCGAAGTTCTAGCAGATTTTACGGGTAGCTACGGTTTAGCAATTATCGTGATCACAATAATTGTTCGTATCCTTATCTTGCCGTTATCGATCAAACAGCAGCGTACAACTTTGGAACAACAAGCTAAAATGGCTACGGTCAAACCTGTAACTGACGAAATTCAGGCTGAAATGAAAGAAACGAATGATCCAAAAGTTAAACAGGAACTGCAAGCGGAAATGATGGAAATTTATCAGGAAAATAATGTCAATATGCTTGGAGGCTTGGCAGGCTGCTTACCGCTGCTCATTCAGCTTCCCATATTTACGGCAATGTTCCAGGCTATTCGATTGTCCGATACGATTCAAAGCGCAAGCTGGCTGGGGATCAATTTAGGCCAACGAAGTATCATACTCGCTCTATTAACGGGTCTTGTTTATTTTGCTCAAACTAAAGTGATGCAGGCTGGCATGCCAGAAGATGCGCGTAAGCAGTCTGGCGCCATGATGTACATGAGTCCCGTGATGATCTTAATGGTTTCAATTACAGGTCCGGCCGGGTTGACTTTATACTGGTTCGTCGGTGGATTCGTCGCGATTGGTCAGTCACTTATAACCAATCTTTACTATAAGCCTAAACTTGAAAAAGAGATGGAGAAAAAACACGGTGGTAAACCCGTTGCCAAGCGTAAGAAACCAAAGCGTCGGACTGTTCAAGCTACTCAGACGAATTCAAAACAGTTAAATCAAAGTTCTAATAAGAACAACCGTCGGAATCAAAGTCCTTTCGAACAAAAAGGTGGACGGAATTCTGGTAAACAGCAACGCAAGAAGTAAAATCATATAATGGAAAAAGAAGACCTGTCCGGGTCTTCTTTTTTTGTTTTTATGAACAGTATTTGAATTATCACTGTTCACTCTTTTATTTTAGCTTTTTTCAATGGAATCTTAGATCGTTTAGTAGTGAGAGCTGCTCCTTCGTTGTGTCATTATTTAATAGAATCGACATCTCGTTCTGAAAAGTGCATACTTAGATGGGTGCTGCGGATTGAGTTCGACATTTCGCTCTGAAAAGTGCACACTCAGGCGGTGACTGCGGGTTGAGTTCGACATCTCACACCGGAAAGTGCACACTCGGATGGTGAATGCGGGCTGAGTTCGACATTTCGCTCTGAAAAGTGCACACTCAGGCGGTGACTGAGGGCTGAGTTCGACATCTCACTCCGGAAAGTGCACACTTGGATAGTGAATGCGGGTTGAGTTCAACATTTCGCTCTGAAAAGTGCACACTCAGGCGGTGACTGCGGGTTGAGTTCGACATCTCACTCTGAAAAGTGCACACTCAGACAGTAAATGCTACTTGAGTTCGACATCTCACTCTGAAAAGTGCATACTCAGACGGTGACTGAGGCCTGAGTTCGACATGGGCTACACTTTCTTCATGATAAAGTTTTCAAAATTTTTCCAACTCTTCTTTTATTTAATTTTCCATCTATCCAATCATACATCAGTGGTGTGGAAACCTTCATCTCTGGAAACAGTAAGGTGATTTCATCTATATGATCAGTCAGCAATTGTGTAATTGAATTCTTTTTACCACAATCAAGACACTTGGCTTGCCGCTGACTCAAGCTTAGATTGAATGAGCAGCACTTATTACAGATAAGGCCTTTTTTCAATTCTTTATAAGTATATTTTAATGACGGATCTCTATAATTGACACCACTATTTGTTTCCAGCAATAATTTATCAATCAAACGTTTCATTTTTTTCGATGCTTTCACTTCGTTGCTTTTCAACATCTTAAAGTGCTCAGCTATTTGAGTAGGCAATATGAATGGATTACTTACCTTAGCATCGTAAAGTGTAAAACCTGGGTTGACAAAAATAACGTAGGCTTTTATTTCCAGCGAATTAGTCCACTGTCCCAAAACTTGTTCTAAAACTTTTCTGGTTCGATTAAGTTGAACGCTCGGACAAATAAACTCCTGTCCTTTTAGCGTTCGTAGATGACCTGGCAGTTGTTGGTAGTCTCCTTCATAGTTTTTTATTTCATATAATCTCAGCGTGTCACCAGTAACTAAAAGTGCATCGATTTGAGCAGTGGAGCCATTGACATTCACTCGTCTGTCTTTTAATAGTATCGTTTCCGGATCAAGATGCCTACGGATCAACTCATCAAATCTTTCCTCTCCTTCCAAACCTTTTTGCAGATTCATTAAATATAGCTGTTTAGAGTATTCCAGCTTATGCCTTGCTTTTAGTGACTCCAGTATTTTGAGCTGATCAGGTTTTACACGTGATTTTATTTGCATTATATTCCTCCTGTATATTTTTTCTTCTATAGTAATAACTGTCAAATCAATAAAAAAATCACTTTTTTTGTGCACACAAAAAACCGAATCATACATAAATCTGTACGATTCGGCATCTTTATTTATTCCTTTTTTCAGTATTGTCTTAAATGGTTTCATCCAAATCTTTAATTTTCGGCAGTTCGATCCTGAAAATCGAGCCATGATTCAGTACACTTTGAGCCCATATTTTTCCTTTATATCCTTCAATCAGTTGTTTGGCTATAGCCAGTCCTAATCCATTCCCGCCTTTATAACGGCTTCTTGCTTTATCGACCCGGTAGAAACGGTTGAAGATTTTTTCTGTATCTTCTTCCGTCATCCCTTCCCCAAAGTCCTGAATAGCAATTTGAATCGTCTGACCATTATCCGAAGAACTTATATGCACGGTTTTTTGATTCGTAGAATATTTAACGGCATTATCAAGAAGAATAATGAGTATCTGCTCCAGATGATTACGATAAATATTGACATAGTTGTCCGCATTTAAATCGTCGTCGAGAATAAAGGTAAAGTCAGGATGAACAAGCTGGAAATTGTTATAGGTCTGACTGACGATTTCTCTAACTGACGTACGCTCATCTTTGTAGTGGATATCTACTTGCTCCGCGCGGGAAAGGTCAAGCATCTCCTGCACGAGACTCTTCATCCGTTCAATTTCCTGAAGTGAGGCACTGAGTGATTCATCCAGTACGACCGGGTCATCTTTCCCCCACCGGTTCAAAAGCTTCATATGTCCTTCAACAACAGCTACAGGTGTACGTAACTCGTGAGAAACATCTTCGACAAATTGTTTCTGCTGTTCAATGTTCCGCTGCATCCGGTTCAGCATGGCATTATAAGCATTCGCAAGTTCTGTCAATTCATCATTGCCATCTCCCACATCGATGCGTTCGCGCGATTCGGGATCTTTTTTTATGATGTGCATGGCTTCTGTCAAACGTCTGATCGGCCGAAGGAAGGAAATAGCGATGATATAACCTATCACACCACTAAAGAGCAGAGCAATGACTCCAGTTAAAAGGATTGCACCTAAAACTCTCCTGAATAATTGATGATATGAAGATAAAGTATTGATGACTTGAACGTAACCGATTTTTTCATTATTCAAAAATGAATAGACCGGCGTGACGGCAGAAAGTGCTTCACCGTTAGGGCCTTCTTTGATGCTGTCTATTTGAAGGGTTTCTTTAGGCTCAAAAGCGATGTCCACTTGATTCGTCCGATATAAAAGTTCCTCATCTGGATTGTATACGCGAATAATGATGCTGCCCTGGCTGGCGCGTAGAGGTGTACTCCGCTGGTTCTGTGATTCTTCAAGAATCGGCGTTTCAGGGGTCAGATACAACTCGTGCTGATCCAGAACTTCTTCTACATCCTCTTCTGTCAGATCATAGAAGTGCTGACCAAAGCGCTCTGTCAAGTTCACCATCACATTGCGAACTGCCTGCTGTTCATTATCTATCATGATCTGCTGAAAGGTAATGAATAAAATGGTGGAGAAGAGAGTATAAGTCAGGAATATTGCAATAGCAGCCCCGATAGTCCATTTCCATCTCAAAGAAATTCGTTTTGTCTCGTTAATTCCTTTCGTATCAACGGCTGCTTGAGATTTCACGTGCGCATCACATAGCCTGTTCCTCTGACCGTTTGTATATAGCTTTCTTTTCCGGCAACATCGATTTTATTTCGAAGATATCTGATATAAACATCGACCACGTTGGTTTCCACTTCTGTCTCATATCCCCAGACTTTGTTCAATAGCACTTCACGGGAAAGTACAACATTCAAGTTTTCCATTAATTCAACTAGCAATTCGTGTTCTCTCTTAGTCAACTCAATGATCTCATCCCCGCGTTTGACGATGCGGTTCTCTTTTTCGACTGTGATATCTTTGTAATTGATCGTCGTTTGGCGGCTGATGTTTTCTTCCGTCTCTATTTCGATACGGCGAAGCAGTGCACGCATTCGTGCCAATAGTTCTTCAATAGCAAATGGCTTAACGACATAATCATCAGCGCCATGATCGAATCCGGAAACACGATCGATAACTGAATCACGGGCTGTCATCATAATAATCGGTACATTGCTTACCTGACGTATGCGCCTGGCGACATCTATGCCATTCAGTTCTGGAAGCATCAGGTCGAGTAAAATGATATCCCATTTTTTGTTTTTATCCAGTGCAGCCTCGAGACCTGAACGACCATCAAACCGGACTTCCGTCTCAAAATTTTCATGTGTCAATTCCAGTTCTACAAAGCGCGCTAAGTTTTTTTCATCTTCAATAATCAAAATCTTTGCCACTTTTTTCACTCCTACCATAATTTATACATTTATATATTGGTACTCATGCGGTTTTCATTGCTGTATCGCAATTTCAGTTTACCATATTCTCACAAAATTAGAAATATAAGAATAATCTAATTTAACCGATATAACAAGTTATAAAGTTGACAACAAGAAAATAGTAGGTTCCCAAAATGAAAACCTACTATTCCAACGTTATATGTTAGTTACTTAAACTTAATTCCATCTTTCTTCGCCGTTATTACCATACCAGTCGAAATGGAATTTCCCTTCTTTATCGACGCGTTCATATGTGTGCGCACCAAAGTAGTCGCGTTGCGCTTGAATGATATTAGCCGGTAAGCGCTCGGAACGATAAGAATCGTAATAAGCAATAGCGGATGAGAAGGCGGGTACGGGCACTCCAGCCTGTACAGCTAAAGCGATTATATCTCTCACTGACTGCTGATACCTTCTGGCGATATCCATAAAGTATTCATCAAGCATGAGGTTCTTCAACTGAGGTTCACGTTCATAAGCTTCCGTTATTTTCTGCAGGAATCCGGCACGGATAATACAGCCGGCGCGGAAAATTTTAGCAATTTCACCGTATTCAAGATCCCAGCCAAATTCTTTTGAGGCTGTCCCTAACTGAGCAAAACCTTGTGCGTAACTCATTATTTTACTGAAGTACAGAGCTTCCCTCATTTTTTTGATCAGCTCTTTTTTATCGCCTTCATATTGTTTAGCAGCCGGTTTAGGCAATACCTTGCTGGCTTCTACACGTTCTTCTTTCATAGCAGAGATATAACGTGCAAAAACGGACTCTGTAATGAGTGGCAGTGGAACCCCAAAATCAAGCGCGCTTTGAGATGTCCATTTTCCTGTTCCTTTATTGCCGGCACGGTCTAAAATGACATCGACCATATCTTTTCCTGTTTCTCTGTCTTTCTTGGTTAAAGCATCTGCTGTGATATCGATCAGGAAGCTGTCAAGCTCACCTTCATTCCACTCTTTGAAAACTTCTGCAGCTTCTTCATTCGACAAGCCAACCATATTTTTCATCAGGTCATAGGATTCAGCGATCAGCTGCATATCACCGTATTCGATGCCGTTATGCACCATTTTGACATAATGTCCGGCACCATTAGGCCCAATATATGTTACACAAGGTTCACCATCTGCAGGTGCTTTTGCTGCAATTTTTTCAAGGATCGGCGCAACAAGGTCGTAAGCCACTTTTTGTCCTCCAGGCATAATAGCCGGACCTTTGAGCGCACCTTCTTCTCCACCAGAAACGCCTGTCCCGATAAAGTTGATCCCAGAATCAGCTAACTCCTCGCTGCGACGCATCGTATCCTTGTAGAAAGTATTTCCTCCATCGATCAGGATATCACCTTTATCCAGATAAGGGAGTAACTGCTGAATCACTGCATCTGTTCCTTTACCCGCTTGAACCATCAATAAGATTTTTCTTGGTTTCTCAAGAGAATTCACGAATTCTTCTATATCGTAAGTACCAACAACATTTTTACCTGTATTCTCATCAATGACAGCTGTCGTTTTAGATGATGTCCGGTTATATATCGATACCGTATAACCGCGGCTTTCAATATTAAGTGCCAGATTTTTACCCATGACGGCCATTCCAATAACGCCGACTTGTTGTTTGCTCATTAATTAATCTCCTCCGTTTATTCTTTCGATTTAGTTGCTGCATTTAGTATCGCTTCTACTTGTATATAGTAACAAAATATGAACGCTTTTTGTACTCTCATCTTGTCTCTTGCAATTTCAGCTTACTTTCAGTACACTTATACCTGAACGAACTAAAGAAAGAGGGTGCACATCCTATGCCTAATCATAAAAAAGAAAAAGGATCTACAAGCACAATGTCCCGCATTATTATCGGTATTCTTGTTCTGACACTGATCGTTCCTGTATTTGCTTCTTTACTCAGCGTACTGTAATAAATCATTGACTCGTTTTTTCCAAATCTCCTGTCTACTGACGACAGGAGATTTTTTATTTTATATTCTTTTTCTTCTGGGCTAATTTCAGTAATTCTGCTGCAGTTTCTTTGGTAAGCTGGGTCAGCTCATCTCCAGAAAGCATTCTGGCGATTTCTTCGACACGATTATTTTTGACAAGTCTCTCTACACTAGTCTGTGTACGTTCGTCCGCTGTTGACTTTTTAATATACAAATGCTGATCGGCCATAGCCGCTACTTGAGGTAAATGAGTGATACACAGGACCTGTGAATGTTTAGCCACAGAATAAATCTTATCTGCGATCGACTGGGCTACACGACCACTGACGCCAGTGTCCACTTCATCGAATATGATACTCGTTATGCCTTGAGACTGGGAAAAGATCGTCTTTAAAGCCAGCATCATTCTCGAAAGCTCGCCCCCAGAGGCAACCTTGCTTAACGGTTTCAGAGGTTCACCAGGATTCGTTGATATAAAAAATTCGATTCTATCCATTCCCTGATCATTCAGCTGAACATCTTTTGATCCAGCATTTTCAGCCTGTTTGAATACAACAGAAAATTCTACTTTTTCCATGTAAAGTTCTTTCAGTTGCTGCTGTATGTTATTTTCAAGTAGAACAGCTTTTTCTTTTCTGATTTCAGATAACTTCTGCGCCAGTTTTTCAGCTTTTTCGTATTCTGTTTTTATTTTTTTGCTGATCTCATCCACTTGTTCTTCTCTGTTTTCCAATTTCTTCAGTTCTATTTCTGATCTTTCAAAATGATCCAAAATGGTTTCGATACTGTCTCCGTATTTCCGTTTCAGTTGCTGGATAAAATTCAACCGGCTTTCAATTTCATTCAATCTTTCTTCATCGTATTCCAAGCCGTCAAGTTCAGAGTAAATATCACTGGCTGCTTCCTGGAGTTGAAAGAACGCTGCTGAAAGACTTTCTGAGAGCTGTTTAAAAGAATCATCGATCGTCTCTACAGAAGCCATTTCCTCCATAGCCCGGCCAACGCTGTCGAGTCCACTGTATTCTTCTCCCTGCAGCGCATCGTAGCTTTTTGACAGAGCCTTTACAATGGCCTGGTGATTAGCCAGTTTTTTTTCTTCTTCAAGTAAGTTTTCTTCTTCATGCGGTTCTAGTTGTGCCGCCTCTATCTCATCTACCTGATATCTTAAAATATCCAGACGCTGGGCCAGCTCTTGTTCATTATAAACCCATTCTTCACGTTCTTTTTTCAGCTGTTTATAATTATGAAAGACATTCTGATACTCTTTTTTCAGTTGATGCAATTCTTTTTGACCGTAGTTATCAAGCAGGTAGCTGTGATTTTCTGTCATCATCAGTTCCTGATGTTCATTTTGTCCATGAATATCAATAAGATGGGTGCCGATTTCTTTTAAAACAGCAATCGTTACAATACTGCCATTGACACGGCAGACTGTCCGTCCGCTCATAAAAATTTCACGCTGAATAAGCAAGGTGTTTTCAACATGATCGATCTCATGCGTTTCAAGTAAAGCAAGAAGTTCAGTGGATGGTTTGAATTTGAATTCACCTTCCAGAATACATTTTTTTGTTCCGAATCGCACAAATTCAGTCGATCCTCTTCCACCAGCCAAGAGTCCTACGGCATCAATAATAATAGATTTACCTGCTCCTGTTTCTCCTGTTAAAACAGTCATGCCTTCTTTGAAATCTAAAGACAACTCTTCAATAATCGCAAAGTTTTTTATTTGCAGTGATTCTAACAAAGACAAACCTCCTAATTCATTATCGCTTTATTATATAAAGGAGATGATTTTCTTCTGCAGCCGTTTGGCACTTTCTTCATCACGGCTGATGACTAAGACCGTATCGTCTCCAGAGACACATCCGAACATTTCCTTGTATTTGGCCGCTTCAATCAATGACGCCAGCGCAAAAGCATTTCCAGGCAATGTCCGGATCAATACAAATTCTCTTTGCGTATCGATTGAAACAAAGGCATCTTTCATTAACCGTGAAAGTTTCTGGGAAACATCATAGTCCATTTCGGGAGGTAAATTATACCTATAGCCTCCATTTTGAGCTGGTGCTTTTACGAGCTGCAGTTCTTTTATATCTCGTGATATCGTTGCCTGGGTGACTTCGATGCCTCTTTCATGCAGTTTATCGACAAAGTCTTCCTGTTTTGTGATCACATCTTTTTGGACGAGTTTCCTGAGTAATTGATGCCTTTCATCCTTTTTCACTTTTATCACTCCTATATTTTCCGCCTTGTCAAAACCAGAAGTCATCAGTATTTTTATGCATTTTATACGCTTTAATTATACTTCTTTTAAGTTATTCTAACAACACAAACACTTTTTGACCGATGTATATTTGACAGTAAAAAAAGTATAGGATGCTAACGCTGACAGCAAGGGCAATTTCTAGTTTAGTCTGTCTGGAACAAAGATGCAGACATGACCTTATTCAGATGTTCCTCTTTAGTCAAAGTGGTTTCTTTGAAGATGAGGTGGGTGAGAAATTCCTTATTCCCTTTTCCTCCTTTTATCGGAGATGGAATGACTTTTTTCACTTCAAATCCCTGATCATAAAAGTAATTCACGCTATTTTTCACTACATTTTCATGAATGGCTGGGTCTGTAATGATCCCCTTGTTCCCCACGTCTTCTTTTTTTGCTTCAAACTGCGGTTTTATAAGAGCTACCACTTCCCCTCTTATAGAGAGGATCGTCTTTAATACGAGAATTATTTTTTTCAGGGATATAAAGGAAACATCGACTGTCGCAAATTCTGGCTGCCCCCGTTTAAAATCATTTAGGGTCACATGTCGAAAATTTGTCTGTTCCATGACTTCTACTCGTTCATCGATCCGCAGTTTCCAGGCAAGCTGATTCGTTCCCACATCCAGAGCATAGACTAAACGTGCCCCCTGCCTTAAACAAACATCGGTGAATCCGCCTGTTGACGCACCAATGTCCAAAACGATGCGGTCTTCTATATCTATATTAAAGTCATCCAGTGCTTTTTTTAGTTTGTATCCGCCGCGACTCACATATGGCTGCTCTAAGCCCTTAATATAAACAATCGTTTCTTTCGACCATTTTTCTCCTGCAGTGAAAATCTGTTCTTCTTTATCTGTATAAACTTTGCCGGACATAATCAATCGTTTTGCTTTTTCCGCATTTTCTGCCCAGCCTTGTGCTATAAGTAATTCGTCTGCCCGTTCTTTTTTCACTTTTTCACCTCGTTATACGTTTCACTTCAGTCTAATAGAAGCTATGAAAGTGCCCAGCAATTCCTCATCGTAGTTATTTACATGACTTTTGATTGCTGCATTCAGTTTCAATGCTTCATCCAGATGTTCATCCAATAAGGTTTTCGCGCGGTAGATTCCAAGTAAAGAAGGATAGGTACTTTTTCCTTTTTTGACGTCTGATCCCACACGTTTACCCAGCGCTTCCTCTGAACTGCTGACATCCAGAATATCGTCTCTGATCTGATAAGCTATCCCGATTTTTTCAGCAATCTTATCCAACTTGGCTACTGTTTCTTCATCTATTCTTGCAAGGCTCCCTGCCGCTTTGAAAGCGAACATAATCAGCATGCCTGTTTTACGGTAATGAATCGATGATAATTGTTCTAATGTTAAGGCCGCCTTCTCCCCGTCCATGTCGGCCTGCTGACCACCGATCATGCCCTCATGACCCGAAGCAAAAGTCAGTTCTCTGATGACAGAAATTTTCGTTTCATCAGAAAGGTCTGCTGCTGCTATAACTTCAAACGCTTTAGTAAGTAAGGCATCACCGGCCAAAATAGCTGTAGCTTCAGAAAATGCAATATGATTGGCAGGTTTACCTCTTCTTAAGTCATCATCATCCATTGCCGGTAGATCATCGTGAATAAGTGAATAGGTGTGGATCATTTCCAAAGCAGCTGCGATGGGAAAGGCTTGCCGTTCATTTTTTTTAAAAGCTTTGACTAAAGCGATCAAAAGTAACGGCCTTAGACGTTTGCCTCCCGCTTTTAAAGAATAAGTCATGGCTTCTTCAACATCCGTTTGACTTTTATTCTCGATAATATTGATCAGGTAATCTTCAAAAGAGCTTTTATAGTGATTTGTAAAAGTATCAAAATGCATGACGGACTCCTTTTGTTTTATTTATCTGGATTTTACTCTTCAAGTATTTCTTCACTGCCATTCTCGTTGACCATTTTTGTCACCGTTTTTTCTGCATCTTCTACAATACGCTTGCAGTGCCGGCTTAATTTGATCCCTTCCTGAAACTGATCCAGCGCTTCTTCCAGTGGCACATCGCCCTGTTCCAGTTTTTGAACGATCATTTCCAGCTCTTTAATTGCTTCATCAAATGTTTTTTCATTAGTCATGGCGATCTCCCTTTAAGTCAATGTCTTTTTTCTCAGTTTCTTCTACCCTGGCTTTTACTGTCCCGTCGGCAACCATTATACTGATCGGGTCGCCTGTTTTTACTTGGTCGATAGATTTTATGACACCTGTTTCGTTCTGAGCTATCGCATAGCCCCGGCTCAATATTTTCAGAGGGGATAAATGATCCAGCGATTGTATCAGAGCGGCCAGATCTTTTTGGTTATCCCTTACACTTTGTTCTGCTGCTGCACTCAAACGATTCGTCATTGTTTCTAAAGTACTGACCGACTGTCTGATTTTAGCTTCTGGATGTAAGGCTAAGAGGCTTTGATTCAAGAGGTGAATGCGGTACTTTTCATCTTTGAAATGATTATCCGTTAACCGTATCAGCTGATTCGTCAGTTGATCCAGGTTTTGACTGTACCCGTCATATAAGCGTCTGGGCTGTCTGAAAATATAGGAATTATTCAAACGCTTGAGATTTTCTTTCTCACGTCTTATGACTGCTGACATCTCTTGTATGATCCGCTGCTGATTCAATTCGATCCGGCCAATTTCATCAGTCAAGACCGGAACAGCCAGTTCAGCTGCAGCAGTAGGCGTCGCAGCTCTTACATCTGCAGCAAGATCTGATAACGTCGTGTCTGTCTCATGCCCCACCGAAGAAATGACCGGTGACCTGGCTTTTGTGATCGCTCGTACAACTTTTTCTTCGTTGAACGGAAAAAGGTCTTCGAAGGAACCTCCGCCTCTTCCAACGATCAAGGTATCCAGATCATACTCTTCATCTGCCTGACGAATACTTTTCGCAATAGAATCTGCCGCCTTCTCTCCCTGGACAACCGCCGGAAAAAGATATAGTTCTACGATAGGAAACCGTCTTTCGATCGTTGTCTGGATATCTCTTATTACTGCCCCGCTTTTACTTGTGATAATGCCTATTTTTTGAGGGAAACGCACAAGGGGTTTCTTTAAACTGGCATCGAACAGGCCCTCTTCAGTAAGTTTTTTCTTGGTCTGCTCATAAGCGGCATAAAGCTGTCCCAGTCCTTCTGGTTCGATATGATCCACATAAAGCTGGTAAGCGCCCGTTTTTTCATAAACAGACAACCGCCCCACTGCTAAAACGCTCATGCCTTCATCCAGTTCAACTTTTAATTTCCGCTGTTCTTTGTAAAACAGGACAACAGATAGCTTTGCGCCCTTGTCTTTGATACTAAAGTACTGGTGACTGTTTCGTCGTTTCGGGTTATAATTCGATATTTCACCTTTAACGTATACACGCTCCAAGTAAGGGTCATAGTCAAACTTTCTTTTTACATAGCGTGTTAACTGAGTAACTGATAAATACTCCTCTACCATATGTTTTCCTTTCCTGCTTTCATAGTGACGTTCTTTAAGTACATAGAAAAAAAGAGCTGAAAAGCAGACAACATCCTCTACTGCTTTTCGCTCTTTATTACTGCTTCTCATTCAGCTCAGAAGCCTTTCCATAAAAAAAGCAGACCACTTAAAATGAAAGAATAAAAGCTATTTATTATCGATGATACTCTGGAGTACACCATTTATAAATTTGCTTGATTTGTCATCATTGAACGTTTTAGCTAATTCAATAGCTTCATTCATGACAATTCGTTTGTCTACCTCAGGCTGATACAACAATTCATAAGCAGCCAATCTCAACAGTAGCAGATTGGTTCTTTCCAAACGATTTATATTCCAGTTTTTTAAATGTTTTGAAATAGTCTGATCGATTTCTTCATGATGCTGCAGCACACCTGATACTAGGATTTTCAAATAGTTCAGTGCATCAGTAACGATTTTTCTGGTATTTTTATTTTCAGGTAAAACTTCAGCCATTGCTTCTTCTACCGAACGGCTGTCTTTGTGAGATAAGGTACTTTCGAGCGCTAACTTGATTGCCTCATCTGTAGTTAATCTTTCATGAGTTGTTAATTGGAAAAGAGACTGAAAGGCTTTTTCCCTAATCACACGCCTTACAGTTGTCACTCTTTTTCATCCTCTTCTCTGTCTATGTCAAATAATTCCTGGTATGATGTTTTTTCCGGAACAATATCGGCTATATGAATATTTACTTCTGCTAAAGTGATATCTGTCATATGGAAAATCTGTTCTCGCACTTTTTTCTGGATCGCCTGAGCGACATCTGGAACATTTACGCCAAACTTAAAATAACAGTAGATATCCACTTTCAGTCCGTCTTCATCGGAAGTTAAGTGTACTCCTTTTTTATGATTGGGTTTGCCAAAAGCAATTTTCATTTTTTTTGTGAACTTCCCCTGCATGGCATAAACGCCGTCGACTTCATTGGCCGCAATACCGGCAATCACTTCCAGTACCTCGGGAGCCACTTCGATTTCACCAAATGGATTACTTTGATTTGTTCTCATTACTTTCTCTTCCATCTGTCGTTCCTCCTTTAAAATGTATCAGTACTTCATTCAGTCATGATCGATCAGGCACGTGAGACATAAGTGCCTTCATCAGTATTGATAACTAGCACATCGTCTTTGTTGACAAATAAAGGAACAGTGACCACTGCGCCTGTTTCAAGCGTGGCTGGCTTTGAACCACCGCCAGAGGTGTCTCCACGTATTCCAGGCTCTGTCTCAATGACTTTCAACTCGACTTTATTAGGAACTTCGACTCCAAGAACCTCACTGCCGTACATCATGATGGAAACTTCCATATTTTCTTTCATGAATTTCAATTCATCTTCAATGCGTTCTTCAGGGATCTCCAGCTGTTCATACGTGCTGGTATCCATAAAAACGTGACTCCCGTTGTCTTCATACAAATACTGCATGGAGTGTGTTTCGATATGGGCTGTTTCAAATTTTTCTCCTGCACGAAATGTTTTATCCTGCAAAGCACCGGTACGAAGATTTTTTAACTTGGAACGCACAAAGGCAGCTCCTTTTCCGGGCTTAACGTGTTGAAACTCCATGACACGCCAGATACTGTCATCATATTCGATCGTTAATCCTGTTTTCAAATCGCTGGTTGATATCATTCAATTTCCTCCTAGTTACCTCTCGGTAGAGCCACTGCTCTCTTTGATCCTACTTACTTCCTATTGTATCACGATTGATCCCTAAAACCTATTTTCATAAACAAGAAATGCGGATTTTTTATTCTATAATTGAATAAGTTCTTTTGTCACACTCATCAGATTTCTGTTTCCGTCTTTGGTGATCACTAAATCATCTTCGATCCTTACTCCGCCGACGTCAGGAATGTATATCCCCGGTTCGTTTGTAATGACGTTCCCTTGAACTAAAGGTTTATCGTTCCTGTAATTGATCCCTGGATTTTCATGAACTTCCAAACCAATCCCATGACCTGTTGAGTGACCAAACGCTTCGCCGTATCCTTTTTCTTTAATGTAATCTCTGGCAACCGCATCCAGTTCTTTTCCTGTGATGCCTGGTTTAGCAGCTTCATTAACTTTTGCTTGTGCTTCTAAAACGATTTGATGGATTTTTTTCAACTCTTCGCCGGGATCACCCAAAGCAATCGTTCGAGTCATATCTGATACGTAACCTTTGTAATAACAACCGAAATCGATCGTGATCATATCACCTTGTTCGATTTTTTTATCACTCGCCACACCATGAGGCATTGCTGAACGCTTTCCGCTGGCTACGATCGTATCAAAAGAAACACCCGTCGCTCCTTTTTCCCGCATCAGAAAATCAAGTTTATTGGCAACCTCTATTTCAGTTACTCCAGGTTTTATAAAGTTTAATATTTCCTGAAAAGCATACTCAGTAATTTTTATAGCCGCTTCTATTGTTTCGATTTCAGACTCATCTTTTATTTCTCTTAGTGATTCGATCAATCCACTGACCGGATTCAGTTCACACGGCAACAAATCCCGCATTTTATCAAATCCAGTGTAGGTTACAAAGTCTTTTTCAAAACTCAACACATTGATTTTTTCTTCTTCAATAATTGTTTTCACTTCTTCTAAAATCGGGCCAGTATTTTGAATGATAGAAAAGCCCTTTGTTTGTTCTGCGGCCTGTTTTGTATATCTAAAATCAGTGACAAAATAAGCTTTTTCCTGAGTAATCACACTTAAGCCAGTACTGCCAGTGAAACCTGAAGCATACCTTAAATTATATGGACTTGTTATGACTATTGCTTCTATTTTTTGATCTTTCATCATTTTTTGAATAACTTTTACACGAGACATCTTTACACCCTATTCTGTATTTAAATTTCCGCTCTGTTCACTTTATAACGAACACTCCGTATTTATTATAGCAAAACAAGGGCGAAAAATAAACGCATGCACTATGTATATATTGGTTATGAACAAAATAAAAAAGGCATACCAAGTGAAAAGATATTATTTCCTCTCGAATGATGCCTCTTATCTGTTAGTTTTAGTTTGTCACTATTGATCCTTCGCCCTGTTTTTCTTCGCTGGAAGTGTCTTTGACTGGTGTCTTACTGGTAGTAGTGTTATCTCTTTTCTTTTTTCGTTCTTCTTTTGAAATGGTCTTATCAATAAATATAGTCTGACTGCTGGTGTAGTTATTATTCAACTTGGCTTCAAGTTCGTATTCGCCGGCTGTCTTTTTTTCGATGGTCACTTCGCCTTGGCTGAAGTATATCGTGCCCGTTTCCACATTTTCCCACTCATTTTTTCCGCGCAGCAAAGTCTGGCTGACTTCGATCATTGCCTTCGCTTCATAAGCCCGGCTGACTAATTGGAGCTGCATCAATTGGTTATTAATAATACTAGTCAGTGAGATGATCAAAAATGAAATGAAAAAGAGCAGATGAAACGTCGATAATAAAAGACTTCCCTCGTCTTGCTCTATTGTTTTTTTAACTGAATGTCTCATTGATGCTCATCCATTCATTCGTACTCTGAAAGCTGCCTGGTACGTTTCATCGTTTTGAAAAATGACTTCTATTGTCAGTTTTTCATCTAAAAGCCCAAACTCAATACTTTTCACTTCCAGCAGTATCGGCTGGTGACCCTGAGAATCTACCTGCCTCCGTATTATACTGAAGCGGCGATTATAGGTGATTGTCTTTTTAAGCTGATCGCTGGGGTCGGTTTTTATTAATGTCAGTTCACTTTTTGTAGTGCGAACCGTTTCACTTTCTCTTAGTTCATATTCCAGCTGGTTGATAAATAAATGCCACTCGATCTGCCTTTCATCTTTAATGAGACTGCGACTGGTTTGAATTTGAGAAATCGCAAAGCTCAGTAAAAGCACACAACTACTTAGTACACTTAGTGTGATAATGACTTCAAGTAATGAAAAGCCTTTGTCGTTTTTCATTTTAGATTCCATTCTGCAGAAATATAATCGATCCCAGAAACTTTCTCTTTGTCCATATAAATATGGATGCTTTGATTTGTTTCAATGCTGTGCGCAGAAACATTTCCTGAATGATAGATTTTATTTTCTGGTTTGTCTGAATCATAAAACAAGGCTGACTCATATAAAAATCGGTTCAATTCCACGTCCTGTTTTTCTTTACTTCTTATAATCAACATCTCCATACTGAATGGTAAAACGACACTGACAAAAAAAGCCAAGATACTGATACTCACTAAACTTTCGAGAATGATAAAACCAGTATCGTTCTTATTCGATGACAAAACGGCCACTCCCCATCTGAAAACTTACGGATACTCTTCCATGGATGGTATTGAAATTCACTTTGTTGATATTCCCTAGATTCCCGGACTTTTTTGAAAACATATATTCTTTTGAAGTGCCTATTAGAGATATCGATTCAGGTAGATCGAGAATATGATTAGCTGGATGATTTTCATTCTCCCTGCCCGTCACTCTAAAGCGTATAAGTCGATTGGTCGGTCGTACTTCCATAGTGGTCCATTGATTATTAAAAACAGCTTCATTTTGAATCAGAGTGATCCCCGACCTTAAAGACTCAAAAAATAATTGGGTTTCCGTTTCTTTTTTCAATTGTGTGAAATGCATGATTGGAATTGCTGTTATAACGGAGACGATCACTAACGTTAAAAGGACTTCCAAAAGAGTGAAACCTTCTTCTTGTTCGAACTCATACATAAGTATCATCCTTAAGATCAGGGTGTCGACGTATTTGTTTTCTTAGTTACCTTACCCTCGGTTAAGTTAAAGTTGTCTGTTGCTTTTTTTAACTGTTTTTCAGTCAGGTAATCGTTATCAAATAATATTTGGAAAGTGGCTGGAGTTGTTTCATTATTGTCCATTTTGTACATATCGACTTGTGCCTGGATGACATTAGCTACAGCTTCATCCCCTGTATTTTCAGCTTTGGCTTGTCTGCCTGAAAGATTCGGTACAAACAGTAAAAGCAGCGCTGAAATAATAAACAGTACCAGTGACATTTCAATTAAAGTAAAGCCTTCTTCCCATTTTATTCGTTTAGTCCATTTTTTTATGCTTTTCATTTCTTATCCTCTTTTCTTAAAATGTATTGAGTGCGTTAAATGTTGGTAACAGTAAAGCTGCGTATATAGCGACGATTATAAGTGAAACGAAAATAAATATAATAGGCTGGATCAAGTTGATTCTCTGTTCGATCTTTTTGTCAAATTCTTCTTCACAAGTTAGTGCATACATCTCCAGTTCATGCCCCAGATGGCCAGATCGTTCACCTTGTCTAACTACTAACATTATTTCTTCTTTTAAAAAAACGAACTCTTTTAGACTGTCATGAAAAGAGTCGCCCTGTTTCATTTTTTGTTCAATATGGGCACCGATTTCGGTTATCAGTGGTGACAATGTATTTTGCTTCATGATCGTAACCACTTCTAAAAGTCCACTGTTTCCTTTAAGTAAAAACCCCCATTCATTTGAAAAAAACTGGCTCCAGTATAACCGGTACAATGAAGAGCGAGACCTTTTGGCGATCCAGTTCAATCGCTCCAGCGGGGACATTTTTCTACATTTAACATACACCAGCAAAAATCCGATCAGACAAATGAGACTTCCTGCGGCCAGTATTACAGGCGCATGATACACACCTGCCACGATCATTCTTGTTCCGAGATCAAGTTGCTCTGACCCAACTGAAACTAGGTCATTTATATGCGGCAGTAAAATAAACCGCATAGCTAAAAGCATCATGACCACAAAAAGGAACAAGATAGCCGGATAGTTTAAAACGGCTTTCATTTTCTTTTTCTTTTCTGCTTGTTTCAATAATTGTTCCCCCGACTTTATCGCTGTCTCTCCTAAATGACCGTGATAGAGAGAAAAATACAGTTGTGAACATACGACATCTGAAAAACCGGCTTTTTTTAATGCTATAGAAAACAGCTCCCCCTGACTGACCTCCGTATGTATGGCTGCAATCATCTCCTTTGAGTTTTTATCAACAATCGTTTCCAAAAAAATCAGCGTTTCCTGCAAAGAAAATCCGTCCTTAAGTAGCTGACCGCATCTTTTTAAAAAATAGCCCTGCTGCATCGTTATTTTATGCGTTCGATATATAGTAACGCCGATAGGTTTTTTCATTGATATAGCCATTCATAAACACCTTTTCAAGTAAGTGATTAAATTCTCTTTTCACTGAAACGGTCCCCCCGCCTCTTTCTGTCGGTTCATTAAAAGTAAGACTGTCCAGTTCTTTCGCAGTCATGACTTCAAATAAAGCAAGCCGTTTTTTGCCTCTATCATGATGGGAACAATATGTCCTGCAATTCGACTCACAAAGTGAACAATACAGTGGCAGCAATGTCTGGAATGCCACGCCAATCAAGGTTTGCTTAAGCAGTGACGTGCTCACGCCGAGCTCCTGCATCCTGGCTATCACACCTGAAGCATTTTTAGCATGAATGGACGCAACGATCAGGTGTCCAGTCAAGGCGCCACGCATGACCATACGAGCTGTTTCCTCGTCCCTTATTTCGCCAACGATAATAACATCGGGATGATGTCTCAGACTGGACTTCAGTAAGTGCTCATATGATACGCCAGCTTTGTCGTTCACCTGTGTCTGCAGGAAGGACGTTTCTTCTATTTCTACGGGATCTTCGACAGTTATGACCTGCTGTTTTTCGCCTTGGGAGCGATTTTTGATCAGATGATACATACTGGTTGTTTTGCCCGAGTCAACGGGGCCTGAAAATAACAAGAGACCTGATTTTGATTGAACGAGTCTTTCAAGCTTTTTCCATTCATGAGAAAAAAAGATTCCAGGTATTTTATTTTCCTCTTCTTTCTGCTTCAAGAGCCTGATCACCAGCGATTCTTGTAACTGATAGTTGCTTATAGTGGAAAATCGACAGTCTATTGCCTTATTGCTCAGTTGAAAAGTGGTTCCACCACTTTGCGGTCGTCTTTTTTCTCCAACATCCATATTGGATAGAAATTTGAAGTAAGAAATAAGCCGTGTCCCTTCATCCCGGTCAAGATAATACTGTTTCTCCATCTGGCCGTTCAGACGAAAATATATATCATAATGCTTCTGTTCAGGTAAAATATGGATATCGCTTGTCCGATATGAATCTGCCATCGTCAAGAGATGTACAGCAAATGCTTCAGTGTCCACCGCATCCTTCCTTTCTATTTTATTTGTCTTACCTTATATATTGTCTTTTTAATTTTTTATTCACGAAAAAACCTCAAATGAATGAAAAATATTTTTTCCGCTCATTTGAGGTTTTTTTAATGTGATTTCATTTTTTAAGTTAATTTTCTGCGTTGTGATAGACTTCGCTGACATCGTCGTCATCTTCCAGTGCATCTATCAGCTGTTCAAAGACTTCTTCTTTATCTTCCGGTACAGGTATAGTTGTTTGAGGAATCATTGTCAATTCTGCCTGAGCTAACGTATATCCGGCTTCTTTTAAGGCATCTCTTACTGCTGTGAAGTCAGTTGCTTCTGTATAAATTTCAAAAGCTTCATCACTTGTTTCCAGTTCTTCTCCACCTGCTTCAAGCACTTCCATCAACATGGTATCTTCATCCACATCAAGATTCTCTCTGTCGATCGCAATGTAGCCTTTGCGGTCAAACATATAGCTCACAGAGCCTTTTTCTCCTAAAGATCCGCCATTACGGTCAAAAGCCACACGCACATTGGTACTTGACCGATTCAGATTATCGGTAAGTGCATGCACAAGGACAGCGATCCCGTTGGGGCCATATCCTTCGTAGACCACTTCATCGTAATTATCACCTTGACCAGCGTCTGTTGCACGTTTGATTGCGCGTTCGATATTATCATTAGGCATGTTATTTGATTTTGCTTTATCTATAGCCAGTCGTAAAGAGGCATTCATTTCTGGATCTGCTCCACCATCTTTAGCTGCTTTGTATATTTCTTTAGATAATTTCTGGAATATCTTACCGCGTTTGGCATCTTGAGCCCCTTTACGCTGTTTGATATTATTCCACTTTGAATGTCCTGCCATCACAATTCCTCTTTCCTGAATTTGAGTTACAATTTTCTCTATTATTATACCAAAATTTCCAGCTATATCAACTTCACAGAGAAAATGACGTCGCTTACACGCTATTCAAAAAACCTTTCTTGTAATCAATTAAAACTATGTTCTAAACCTTAATTTTTTTCGTCTTCTACTTTTAGGTTTAAAAAGTAGAGCAACCGTCGTCCCAACAAGCGCTCCGGCACTGTCCAGCATAACATCTTCCATGAGTGCCGTACGGTTCGGGTTGAAAGATTGTCTCAATTCATCAAAAGAAGCGTAGCCAATGGAAAGCATCAATGCTATTAAAAATGTAAGCCAGGGATGCGCGACTCGGTTTTTCAGCCCTAAAAACCAGAATAATCCAAGGAGGAAGTAGGAAAGAAAGTGTGCTCCTTTCCTGATAAAAAAATCTATGAAACTGGTATACCCTTGTGCTCCTATACTTACTTCACTACCGGCATACATAAATTCAACACGTTCAAACAGCCATTTCAGCGGCTCCCCTTCAAGCCAGCGATGCAGAAGGGGTTGAACGTTCTGCTCTTCATATCCCATAGAAGTACTGTAAAACAGTAAAGCCATAACGCCAAAAGCAAGCAGTAAAAATACATTATCGATCGGTTTTACTTTTCTGTTCATTCGTTTACACCTCATTCGTTAGTAGTTCTATTCTAACTGATGTATCTGGATATGAAAAGAAAAAAACGATACAATAAAAGCAGGTCAATATACAGGGGAGAGATCATTGATGACAGAAAAGATGAATTGGGATATGGAAAGTGTGTTTTCAGGAGGAAGTCATTCAAAAACATTACAGAAACGTATCCAAGAGCTTGATCATTTAATTGGAGAACTTTTAATACAAATTAAAGATTGGGAACCCGCCCAGGACTATCCTGAATATCAAAACTTTGGTTCGTTCCTGGATAAAAGAGAAAGCATCGGCAATGGTTTGTCTGAAGCAAACACCTTTGCCCGAGGCTTGTTTTCAACGCATACAAATGATGCACAAGCAGCTAAAATCGTCAACCAACTCAGTACAGTAGCGAGTCAAATGAGTGAAGTTGAAACATTGTTTATGAAAAAATTGAAAGACGTCCCGAAAAAAGAGTGGTCTATCCTTATCTCCAAAGAACCTTTTTCAAAAAGCGCCTTTCCCTTGCAGGAAAAAAGAGAAAAAGGTCAAAAATTATTATCGGAAAGTGAAGAAAAAGTTATTCAAAAATTATCTCTTGACGGGTTAAATGGATTTGGAAATATGTATCAAACGATCGTCAATAGTGTGTCTGTCCCTTTCAATGAAGATGGCAAAATCACCTACTTGTCTGCAGGCCAAGCGGCAAATAAACTGACAGGTTCAAAAGATCCTGCTGTGAGATCTCGCTTGTTGATGGATTGGGAGAAGGCCTGGCGAGAAAAAGCGCCTCTGTTCGCTGATACACTCAATCACCTTGCTGGTTTCAGACTTCAAACATATGATTTAAGAGGTGAAAAAGACTTTTTAAACCCGCCGCTTGAATATAACCGCATGAAAGAAACGACTTTGAATACTATGTGGGATACGATCACTGAGAACAAGCCGAAAATCGTTGAGTTTTTAAATCGGAAATCCGCATTGATGGGCAAAGACAAACTCAATTGGGCTGATGTAACTGCGCCTGTTTCAGTTGGCGATTTCGAGCCCAAAACGTATTCCTTTGCCGAAGCAGAATCATTTATTACAACTCACTTCGGGACGTTCAGCGAAGAAATGCAAGATATGGCGCAGCGTGCTTTTGATGAAAACTGGATCGAAGCGGAAGATAAAGAAGGCAAGCGTCCAGGTGCCTACTGTTCTAATCTCCCTGAGAGCGAGCAGTCACGTATCTTTATGACGTTTTCTGGAAGTGCTAATAATGTTTCCACACTTGCTCACGAATTGGGGCATGCCTATCATAGTCACGTCATGAGGGATTTACCGGTATTAAACCGTTCGTACGCTATGAATGTGGCAGAAACGGCCTCTACTTTTGCTGAAATGTTGATTTCTGATGCAACAGTTTCGGTCGCCGAATCGAAAGAAGAAAAAATTGTTTTACTCGATAGCAAAATTTCTCGAGCAGCCGTTATGTTTATGAATATTCATAGCCGGTTTCTATTTGAAAAACGTTTTTATAAAGCCCGACAAAACGGTCTTGTTAGTGAAAATGAATTGAATACGATAATGGAAGAAGCGCAAAAAGAAGCCTTTATGGATGCTTTGGAAACCTATCACCCAACGTTCTGGGCAAGTAAACTGCATTTTCATATTACGGGTATTTCTTTCTACAACTTCCCATATACCTTTGGTTTCTTGTTCAGTCTCGGTATTTATTCCAAAGCAAAACAGGAAGGCCCGGCTTTCGCAGAAAATTACCGTAACCTGCTTAGAGATACAGCCAGCATGACAACTGAAGAGCTGGCAAAGAAGCATTTAAATGTAAATTTAGAACGTTCTGATTTCTGGCAGTCAGCCATCGATGAAATTTCAGCAGATATCGATGATTACCTTGCATTGACTGCAGATAAAATCTAATTTCTGTGGAATCTTTTTTATGTACGGTTTCTTTTTAATGAGGTAAAGCCCACTGTCATCTAACGATCCTACTCTTAGAAAACAATAAAAACGTCAACTGGTATCTTTTTTTCGAGGATATATAGTTGATGCTTTTTATATTATTGAAATATTCCTATTACTTTTTAGCTGAACAGCTTAATGCGCCTCTCTAGTAAGGATTGTTCGAATACGTTTGGTCGGCTCATTCTACTTGACCCGATGATTCGAACGTTGTTGTCGATTCTGTCAGTGCTTTTTTTAATAACCGGATATAATGATTCTTGCCAGCTACTACTTTAAATAGATTTCTCCATATTGAGTAGTATCTTAAGAAGTGAGAGAGAAAAAGGCGCGCACTCCTTAAGATAATGTCCTAGCTTAAGAAGTGAGATGAATGCAGACGAGTACTGCTTAAGATAATCAGTTTGTTTAAGTAGTGGTTGGAAAAACGTGATCAACTCCTTTAGATAACACCTTTTAAGACTAGCACGAAATAGATTTTGTTATTCTACTATGAAGTCTCCGTTCTTTGACAGGTTCCGCAGCACTTCAAATGTTGAATCTGCCGAAGCTTCTGTTGTTCAACACATTCGAGCGCATCCTTCCTTTGAACCAACCGAAGTTCGCATTATTCGACACATTCGGATGGTGCTGCTCGTTTGAATCAACCGAAGTCTCCATTCTTTGACAGATTGGACCGATCTTTGGATATGAAAACGGCGAACTTCCAGAAACAGGAAAACAAAACGCTAAAATAGTCAATAGAACTTATGAAAACATAAAAATCCGCTGTATAAACTTTTCAGTTTAACAGCGGATTTCTTGTTTATTTTAGTATCTTCCGTAACCAACGAGTTTAGGACCCCAATAGTTTGTGTGTACGCTAGTATAGGCGACACCTGTACTCGTTTGTGCACCAATAAATCTGCCATTCCCTACATAAATTCCGACGTGTGTGACGCGGGACCCATTAGCTGAAAAGAAAACCAGGTCGCCGGGACGCGGATTTGATACTTTTTGTGATGCAGCATACTGACCAGCAGCGGAACGCGGTAAACTGACGCCGACTTTTCCAAAGACATAGCTTGTAAAGCCGGAACAGTCAAATGCTGACGTCGTTGATCCACCATATAAGTAAGGTGTGCCAAGTACACCATTAGCATATGAACTGATCTGTCCCCAAGTCACACCGTTTGATGAAGCTTCAGGTGCGGGTTTTGGTTTCGGCTTGCTTGTCTGTTGTTCAGATTTATTGTTTGTTTTGTTCGAATCGCTCGTAGAGTTCGTATTGCTTGTTTGACTAGAAGACGAAACAGACACTTCGGATTCAACACTAGAGCTATTATTTTCCGTGTTTCTGTTCTCTAATGACTGTCTTGCGGCTTCTGCGGCTTCTTCTCTTGCTGATACAAGTTCTACTACTGCTTTTTCAGCTTCTGCTTTTTGAGACAAGAATCGGCTTCGCTCTGCTTCAGCTGTTGCTTTTTCAGCAGCAAGTTGGGCAACCAGCACTTCTTTTTCCAGCTGCTGCTGCTCTAATTCTTCTGAAATCCCTTCTAATTCAGCTGCCAGATTATTTTGCTCGGTAATCGTTTCTTCTGTTTTTTCCTGTTTTTCAATAACTTCTTGTTGATCTCTCACTTGAGCTTTGACTAATTTGCGGTTTGTTCCAACAAGATTTGAAACCACGTCGATACGTCCGATAATATCACTCAATGACTCAGCATCGATAATGAACTCTATGAAATTCGTTGTTTGTCCATCTACCTGTATTTTTCTTGCTTGTTTTTCTAATTGTTCGTTGCGTTTCTCAATAACGATTTCCAAAGCGTCGACTTCTTCTTGTAAAGTCTTCATTTCCTTGTGTGCTTTTTCCAATTTGTCTACAGCTTCTGCGATTCGTTTTTCGTTATCTGAAATATCCTCATTGATGGCACTTAATTCATTTTCAGTATTTGAAACGTCAACTTGCAAGGAATCGATAGTTTCTTCCAAGTTATGTATTTTTTTATCTGTTTTTTCTATCGTGCTTCTATTTTCACGGATCGCCTCATCATACTCGTTTGCTAAAACTTCTGTTGTAGTGGCAAGTGACCCCATTAATAATATACCTGTAAGTGCAGATACGACTAATTTTTTCTTCAAAAGACTTTCCCTCCATTTAGGTGAATCGAACTATTTTTCAAAGTATATATTCCATAAATATTGTATATGTTTTATCAACTAACTACGGACTAGTATAACATCTATGCATAATACTTTGATTGCATTGATATTACACTTGTGTTTCACTTATGAATCTTTCACAAGTCAGAAAGTAACGATTACTTGCAATTTAACGCTTTAGCCCCTATAATTCTAATGATTACATTAACTATTTCAGATGACTTGAACTGTATTATTAGGAGGTAAAATTTATGAGTGACTACCGTGTCTTACTCTATTACAAATATGTACACATAGAAAACCCGGAAAAATTTAGAGATGACCATATGAAACTTTGTCAGGATATTGGTTTAAAAGGCCGTATTCTTGTTTCAGAAGAAGGCTTGAACGGTACCTGTTCTGGGACTGTTGAGCAGACTGACCGCTACATGGAAGCTGTTCGATCAGATGAGCGGTTCGAGGATATCTTTTTCAAGATCGATGAAGCTGATGGACATGCATTCAAGAAACTTCATGTGCGCTATCGTCCCGAAATCGTCTCTTTGAAACTGGGTGAAGAAGATCATGATGCAAGCAAACTGACTGGTGAATTTCTTGATCCAGTGGAATGGAAAAAAGCTTTGCAAGATGAAAATACTATCGTGCTCGATGCCCGTAATGACTACGAATATGACTTGGGACATTTTAGAGGAGCGATTCGTCCAGATATTCGTTCTTTTAGAGAATTGCCGGATTGGATCAAAGAGAACAAAGAAAAATTCATGGACAAACGTGTTGTGACGTACTGTACGGGTGGAATTCGCTGTGAAAAGCTGACTGGCTGGCTGATCAAAGAAGGTTTTGAAGATGTGGGTCAGTTGAATGGTGGGATCCATCATTATGGTAAGGATCCAGAGACCCAGGGTGAAATGTGGGACGGTAAAATGTATGTATTTGACGAGCGTATCAGTGTCGATATCAATAAAGTCGATAAAAAGGTTATCGCCAGAGACTGGTTTGACGGCGAACCTTGTGAACGTTACGTGAATTGTGCCAATCCTGAATGTAACCGTCAGATCATTACTTCAGAAGAAAATGAACACAAATATTTACGCGGCTGTTCACATGAATGCCGTATCCATCCACGAAACCGTTATGTAGAAGAACACGGCCTCACTCAAGATGAAGTAGAAAAAAGATTATCAGTTATTGGTGAAACACTTCCAGAAAGTGTTTAATTATTTTCCCTCTGTGACTTAATTTCACAGAGGGCCTTTCTATATTAACATGTAAAAGGTTTTAACATTTTTGTCACATTGGCTGTTTAGTTACCTGATTGACGTGCTTACCATTTTTTATTTTTCATTAGTTTTGCTATAATATAGCAAGTCACATCACTATCTAAACCCATTAAGGAGTCTATAATGAAACGATCAGAAAACAAAGGACAAAAGCAATCGGAAGAAAAAAAGCAATCGAATGTCTCTTCCCGATTTCAAACGTTTATCCATTACTTTGATATCTTTTACCGTGTCGTTAAAGCTTTAGTTATTTTACTTGTTGTTATTCTACTTGTTGTCGGCTCTTTAGGCGCAGGTACAGCGGTTGGCTATTTCGCATCTTTAGTTCACGGTTCAGAAGTGCCTAAACGAGAAGAAATGATCAGTCAAATCCAAGACTACACACGGAAATCGAATATGTATTACGCAGATGGTTCATTAATCAGTGATATTCGTTCGGATTTGTTGCGAACCCCTGTTTCACTGGATAATGTCTCTGATTATGTCATCCATGCTATTGTGTCAACTGAAGATGAGTATTTCTTTGAACATGAAGGTGTTGTTCCTAAAGCAGTCGCTCGTGCTTTGGTTCAGGAGCTGTCAGATTCCGGGGCAACAACAGGCGGTTCCACATTGACACAACAATTGATCAAACAGCAGATTCTTTCTCCGGAAGTTACTCATGAAAGAAAGGCGAATGAGATCCTGCTTGCTTACCACTTGGAAAACGAAGTAGATAAAGACCAAATCCTGGAGGCTTATCTAAACGTCTCCCCTTTTGGACGTAACAATAAAGGACAGAATATCGCGGGTGTGGAAGAAGCTGCTCAGGGTATCTTTGGCGTTTCAGCAAGTGACGTCTCACTTCCTCAGGCTGCTTTCATTGCCGGACTGCCGCAGCGTCCGATCGTATTCAGTCCTTATACACAATACGGCGATTTAAAAGAAAGCCATGACTTGAGTCTTGCACGCCAGGATGAAGTGTTGTTCCGTATGTACCGTGAAGGTTATATAAGCGAAAAAGAGTATGAAGACGCGCAGGCCTATGACATAACACAAGACTTCATCAACAAGGAAAATATCGATTATAAAGATAATTCTTATGTCTATGACGTTGCGTATCTGCAATCCTTGGATCTTCTTACTCAAAAATTTATGGATGATGAAGAAGTCACCGATGCTATGGTTGAGGAAAATCCTGAAATTGTGAATGAATATAAAGATCGTGCAGAATATGCACTGAAAAATCAAGGATACAAAGTTTATACGACCATTGATAAAGAAATTCATAACACACTTGAGCGCGTGACTAGTGAGTATATCGATAAACTCGGTGGCGAGAGATCTTACACTTATACAGATGATGAAGGTGAGACTCATACCGTCACCAGACCAATAAACACATCAGGTGCGATGATCGATAACCAGACAGGACGTGTACTTGGTTTCATTGGAGGCCGTGATTATGACTATAGTCAGTTCAACATAGCTTTTGATGGTGATAGACAACCCGGTTCTGTAATCAAACCACTTGCTGTCTATGGACCTGCTCTTGACGAAAATCTTATCACGCCGGCAACTATTATTCCTGATACGCCTTATACAGTCCCCGACTGGGATCCTGATATTGGTGATTTTGTCGATAAAGAAATCGGAAATGCTACCCGTACTACAAACGAATGGATGACTGCTCGAAAAGCTATTACAATTTCTCAAAATATTCCTGCTTCTAAAATTTGGATGGAATTAAAAGAAAAGCATGATCCCGGTGCTTATATCAGACGAGCTGGATTTGGACCCGAAGATATTCTGGAATCTGATTTTGATAATGCCTCTTTCGCTTTGGGAGGATTAAGCAGAGGGCTTGCGCCAGTGGATTTGATCAGCGCCTTCTCAAGCATGGGTAATGATGGTGTCCATATGGAGCCTTATGTCATTGAACGTATCGAAAACAGCAAAGGTGAAGTCGTCCACGAATACAAGTCCGAGGAAAGTCGTGTATTTAGTACTGAAGCCAATTATTTACTTGTCGATATGCTTAGAGACGTACATGTGCAAGGGACTGCTAGAGGGACCATGGACAATCTGCCTTTTGAAGCAGACTGGATTTCAAAAACCGGTACTACACAAGATCGCTCAGATATATGGTATGTTGCTGGAACACCAAAAATAACATTTGGTACCTGGATCGGCTATGGAACCAACGAAATCAGCCTAGGTGACGACTTCGGTATCCACCCGAGCCGTCGTAACCGTAATTTCTGGACAGAACTGATGAGTGCTGTGTACGAAGTGAAGCCGGATGTTTTTGGAGTTGATGAAAAATTCCCTAAACCGGATAGCGTCACAAGGGAATCTGTAATCAAAGCCACAGGAATGAAATCGGGAACAGTTAAAACTCCGGGCGGTGGATCCTTCTATTATTCAGGAGCTACTCATTCGGAAAACTTCAAAAAAGATAATGTTCCTGGATCTACTGTCTATGACTTTGCTATCGGAGCTTCGGATGAAGAACTGGCCAAATTCTGGGGTGGTCGACGACCAACTAGCAAACCGGATAACGAAGACGAATCAGAGTCCAATGATTCCAGCAATGACAATGACTCCAATTCAGAAGACGAAAAAGAAAAAGAATCAGAAGCGACTGAAGAAAATCAAGAAGATGAGTCTGAAGAAACAAGTGAAGAAGAACAAGAAGCCGAGGACAATGAATCATCGAATGAAGAGTCCAGTGACCCAGAAGATGAAGAATAGCAATTAATAAACAAAAAACGACGCTTATCAACATATGTGATAGGCGTCGTTTTTTGTGGTTTTGAATAAAAATTATAAAGTTATAGTTTTGCTGATTGATATAGCTGGCCTCTCTTTATTATTATCAAAAGGTCTCTAATATTATTTTAAAAAGTCGGCCTTAAGCAAGCATATTTTATAAGTAATATCCTTTACTATATTGAGACAAGTTTTTACTTCATGTGTTATAAGAAGTTGTTGCTAAATCCATATTGCAACTACTTTTTCTCTTTTTTGTCAAAAACATGTTGCCAAACCGTTATTGCAACTACTTTTCTCCCTTCTTTCTCAAAAACATGTTGCCAAACCGTTATTGCAACTACTTTTTCCTCTTCTTTCTCAAAAA
>NZ_BJUY01000010.1 GCF_007988865.1 Alkalibacterium kapii
GGGGTTTGGCGAACTCTAGGCTTCAAGCCAATGGCTTGATCAAAAGGAATGATGCTTTTTTCTCCTTTTTTACGCATACGATGACGATTGAATTCAATCACCCCGAACGTCCATTGAATGGTACGCTTCTGGATACTATCTATTTCATACCCTTGTTCTTTGTACTCTTGGATCAATTCTAAATCAATTTGTTTAAAAGCTGCACAAAGTTGTTCCTGAACAATTTGTCGAAAAAGTATTTCTAAAGCTAATTCAGCTTCGAGTAACGTGTCTTGTTCCTTTAATATTTTGATGATTTTTGATATAATTTTATTCATAAGAAGACCTCTTTCTCTAGCGTTGTCGTTATCTCTAGATTAAGGGTCTTCTTTCTTTTTGTCCAGACCGATATTTTCCTCTTCCGACATTTATTTTACACATAGGATTGGATTATTTAAATGATACGATCGTTGCACCACTTCCACCCTGATTAGCGGGGGCATCTTTGAATGTTTTTACTTGAGAATGTTTTTTCAGATACTGATGAACGCCTTTTCTGACAGCACCGGTGCCCATTCCGTGAATGATCGTTACTTTGGGATAATTGGCCAGCAGTGCCTGATCCAGATACTGATCCACCTGATTTACCGCTTCTTCGACTCTCTCTCCTCTAACATCTATTTCTGTTGAAACACCGGCACTCGAGGAGCGTCTGACTGATACCCGCTGCTCAGGCTCTTTTTCTTCAGCCAACTGTACAAGATCTGATTCAGGGAGCTTCATCTTCAGCATCCCCATCTGCACGACCCAATGTGCATTATCTGCTCTTTCAATGATCGTTCCTTTTTGACCGAAGGATTGTACTTCTACACTACTGCCAACTTTCAGAGCTTTCTTTCGTTTTTGTTTCTTAAGGACTTTATTTCTTTTCAAGTTTTCTTCTTCAGCTTTTAAATTCGATAGGCGTGTCTGTGCGTCAATGAATTCGTGTTCTTTAAGCGGTTCTTTCATACGACCATCCAGTTGTTTTTGTCTCAAGTCATCAATGATCGCTTCAGCTTCTTCTTTTTTCTTATTCAAATATGTGTTTGCTTCATTTTTAGCTTTTTTCAGCAAGCGTTCTTTCTCTTCTTTATACGCATCGTATTCAGTCTTTAGTTCTTTATGGATGCGGCTAGCTTCTTTCAGCTCGTCTGAAGCTTTACCGGCCCGGATTTCTGCTTCTCTTCGTTTACTTTCCAGATCCTCGATCATCTGGTCGACACTTTGACTTTCCCCACTCATCAGTTGTTTGGCTGCATCGATGATCATTGAATCAAGACCTAAGCGTCTCGCGATCTCAAAGGCATTACTTCTTCCGGGAATGCCTATCAGGAGCCGATAGGTTGGACTAAGTGTATCGACATCAAACTCCATACTGGCATTGATCGTTTCGGGACGGTTGTATCCGTAAGCTTTCAATTCTGGATAATGTGACGTGATCATAACGTAGCTGCCATACTGCGCGATCGCATCTAATAAGGCAATGGCAAGCGCAGCACCCTCTTGAGGATCTGTCCCGGCACCCAGTTCGTCTAAAAGGATCAGACTTTTATCATCCATCTGTTTCATGATCTCAACGATCGTTGTCAAGTGAGATGAGAAGGTCGACAGACTTTGTTCAATCGACTGTTCGTCTCCGATGTCGGCATAAATACTGCTGAAGATACCCATCGTGCTGCCTTCTTCAGCAGGAATGAACAAACCTGACTGTCCCATCAATTGAAGTAATCCCAACGTTTTCAGTACCACAGTTTTCCCGCCAGTATTTGGACCCGTGACGATCATGGTTTTATATTCTTCACCAATGATGATGTCATTGGGAACCACTTCTCCCTCTTCAAGCAGGGGATGACGGGCCTGATAGAGTTCCACGTGATTTTCGCTGCTTACTCTTGGTTTGACTGCTTTGATCGTTTTTGCGAAGTGTCCTTTTGCCTGGATCACATCTAATTCAGTCAGCAAGAATAAATGCTCTTCTAAGTCTTTTCGGTAAGGTTCTATTTCAACTGTCAGTTCAGATAGTATCCGATCCACTTCATGTTTAGCTTCCACCTGGTATTGTCGCAGCCGGTTATTCAGATCAACAACACTTTGAGGTTCTATAAACAGTGTCTGTCCCGTAGAACTCTGATCATGCACGACCCCGCCGAATGTTGACCGGTTTTCAGCTTTTACCGGAATAACATATCGGTCATTGCGCATCGTAATCAAGGCGTCGGTTAAAAAACGTGCCTTAGAACCTTTGACAATACTCTCAAGTTTCTGCCGTGCCTGACTCTCTGTCTGTTTGATCCCAACTCTCAGACCTTTTAATTTCGCACTGGCATCATCCATTACATAGCCGCTTTCCTCGACAATGCTGAATATTTTTCTTTCCAGTTTAGTAAAAGGCTGCAATAAGTTTACTTTTTTATATAACTGGTTTAAAGGGAGGCCTTCTTCTTCTCTATTAGTGAAAAAGGTTTTGATCTCTCTCAGTGTTTTAAGCATTCGACCGATTTCCGAAATTTCTTTACCGTTTAGTGACCCCTGGATCCTTACCCTTTTCAGATGAGGACGAATGTCTTCAAATTGTGCCAGCGGGATGCCGCCATTTAAACGGATCAAAAGAGCAGCATCTTCTGTTTCTTCAAGTCTTTCCAGAATAATGTCTTTATCATTTGACGGTTTGATCATGCGTATTTTCTCTTTTCCCAATTTCGACACAGCATGTTCGCTTAACTTTTCAATGACTTTCTTGTATTCCAGTGTTTGATATGAAGATTTAAATATTTCCGTCATGCTTTCTCTCCTTTAACGTGATCCTTTAGTTACATTTATACTAACATGATAAAAAAGTTGATTGAAAGGCCTTGTTAAAGGGTTTCCTTCAATCAACTCTGTTCCATTAAAAATGATTACTCGTTTAAACCCTGCTCGATCCACCAGTTATAAACCTGTTTGGATAACTGAGGGGTGTCTGTGACGATGCTTCTTGCTAATGTACTGGATTCAAACTGATTCTGAACGATGGACATTGGTATCATTGAAAAAACAAAAAGGACTAAAAACACACCAACATAGTGTACAATAAAACTCAAAACTGCGCCTCCAGCGGCATTCAGCGTTCTGAGAACAGGTAAATCAGCTAAAGCCTGAAACAGCCCGCCGATGATTCGTGTGATCAGCCATCCGACAAATAATAGAACCACGAAAGATATGCCGTTGTAAAAAGGGCTGTCTAACTCAAACAGCAGATCCATCCGATATATTACAAATGGGTTGTCTGAAGCGGAGGATGGGGTCGGATAGGGAATAAACATTTCTGCATAGTTACTCAGTGTTTGATAATATTTCAAAGCAATCCAGAATGAGACTGCATAGCCAATAGTCAGTACTAGCTGAAGAATAAGTCCACGCCTTGCACCACTATAGAGCGATAATAGTAAGATTAAAATAATAATTCCTGTTAACAGCATACTTTTCTCCTAGTCTCTTACAGTCGGTCGCTTTATTCTTGTTCCAACTGTTTATATTTTTCTTTCATTTCATTTAATTCTTTGCGCATGGCCAACTGATCTGACACAGCATTAATAGCAAGCAAGATGGCCCTCTTTTCTTTGTCTAATCCTTTAGTCATTTCTTTAAGCTGATTTAATTGGTCATCTACAGTTTCTGAAACAACCTGCATATGCTTTTGAGGTTTTGAACCAACGATTGTGTATGTTTCGCCATCTATGGTTGCTTTGTATCTTCGTTTCCCTTCAGTCATGACACAGCCCCCTCGCTTTTCAAATTCTTTATTATGATAACATGAATTCATTTGTCGTGCATTAATTACTATATCTATTATACAGCTTTTTAAGTAGTCCTGAAATAAAAATCAAAAATACAATTAAAAAACAGGGCAGTATAAGGGCTGCCCTGAATTTGTTTTTACTTTTTATCTTATTTCTGCATGCAGATTTTCAACTAAAGCTGTTTTCAATTTTTCAAAGTCCGCTGTGACTTCTTCTTCTTTTAGAGTAGCTTCAAGATTCTGATAAGTCAGACTGTATGCCATGGATTTTTTGCCTTCTTCAATAGTATTTCCTTGATACAAGTCAAATAGTTTGACAGCTTTCAACCATTTTCCGCCATTTTGCTTCATCACAGACAAAACATCATCATGAAGGACGGTCTCATCCACGACAAAAGCAACGTCTCTTTTAGTTCCCGGATATTTTTGGATCGGCGCATGGATCAATGTGTCTTTTTCCGCATCAAGCAGGATGTCCATATCGATTTCAAATAAATACGTTTCTTTTAAATCACGGTCTTCCGCTAAAGCTGGATGCAACTGTCCAATGACGCCGACTCCCTTGTTCTGCCATCTGATTTCTGCTGTACGTCCCGGATGGAGTTCTTCAAAAGTCTGAGTAGGTACGAAGCTGATTTCGTCAGTGATCCCAAGCATGATGAACCATTCTTCCAATATGCCTTTGACTGCATAAAAATCAAAGTCCTGTTCATCTTCCTGCCAGTTTGCTTCAATTCTTGGCCCTGTCAATGCACCAGCCAGATGGGTTATTTCGTTCGGCAGTTTATTGTCTGAAACGGCATGAAACACGCGGCCGATTTCATAGAAAGCGACACGTTTATTTTGACGTGCAACGTTATACTGCACATTATCCAGCAGACCACTGAGCAGACTCATACGAAGCGCCTGATGTTCCGCACTCATTGGCCAGTCTAGTTTCACAGGGTCAGCATCGTGTTTCGAGAAAGCTTTGGCTTTTTCATTCGTCGTCAAGGCGTAGCTTATCGCTTGGGAAAGACCCGCACCTTCCATAAAGCGGCGTGTTTCTCTTACAAGCTGTTGTTTAGGCGTCAATTCACCTGGAATAGACTCGTTTTTGGGAAGCGTTGCCGGTATACGGGAATACCCATGTAAACGGGCCACTTCTTCAATGATGTCTGCTTCGATTTCTATATCCCAGCGTCTGGGCGGTATCGTAACAGTCAGGGGACGGGCTGATGTCTCCGTGTCAAATCCTAAGCGTTCCATTAATTGAACGACTTCATCCATAACAAGGCTAGTTCCTAATGTATGATTGATCGTATCCAGGGCTATCGTTACTTTTTTGTCCTCCGGCTGGATCGTTTCAACTTTTGCAACGCCACTTACAACTTGTCCGCTGCCAAGGTCCGCTATCAACTGTGCCGCATGATCCAGAGCCTGTTCTATCACTGCCGTATTTAATCCTTTCTCAAAACGAGAACTTGATTCACTTCTCAAATTGAGTGACTGAGCTGTTTTTCTGATGACACTTGACTCAAACAGTGCAGATTCTAAAGCGACCGTCTGAGTCTTTTCAGTGACATGGGTAGTCAAGCCTCCCATCACTCCTGCCAAGGCTACAGGTTCCCCATCATTTGTGATAACGAGATTGTCTGGATTCAACTCTCTCTTCAAGCCATCCAAGGTTACTAAACTTTCATCTTTTCTGGCTCTTCTGACTTTTATTTCTTTATCATTTAATGCATCATAGTCAAAAGCGTGCAGAGGCTGGCCATACTCAAGCATGATATAATTCGTGACATCTACAACAGCATCGATCGGGCGTATCCCAACATTCATCAGTTTACGCTGCAGCCACATCGGGCTTTCAACAACCTGCAGGTCTTTGATGATGCGCATTTTGTAAACAGGTGTGTCCTGTTCATCCTCTACGGAAACGCTAATATACTCATCAACATTTTCAGTTCGGTCATCAGAGACCATGATTTCGGGAAATACAGGTTTCTGATTCAATATTGCCCCGACCTCATGTCCGACTCCACGCATACTCAGAGCATCCGCCCGATTGGGTGTAATATCTAATTCGATATAGGCATCATCAAGTCCAATATATGGCAAGGCTTTATGCCCTGTCTTTGCGTCTATCGGCAAGATATAAATCCCGTCTTTTGCTTTTTTTGGTACAACAGAATCAGAAAAACCTAATTCCTGCAAACTGCAGATCATCCCATTGGATTCCACACCACGAAGTTTACTTTTCTTTATTTTCAAGCCATTAGGCAGCTTGACCCCTGGTAGTGCTACGATCACTTTCTGGCCTGCTTTAACATTAGGTGCTCCGCAGACGATACTTACCGATTCATCTTTCCCAATATTGACGACTGTTTTTTTCAGATGGTCAGAATCCGGTATTTTTTCTGCTGCCATTACTTTTCCGACAACGAGATTCTCCAAAGTCAAAGCCGGTAAAGTCACATCATCGACTTCAATACCTGTCAAGGTGATCTGGTCAGCCAAATCGACTGGCTTTATTTCACTTAAATCTAAATATTCGCTTAACCATTTTACTGATACTCTCATGATCTCTATCCCTTCCTCTTGAATTGTTCTAAAAACCGCTGGTCATTCAGATAAAAGTTCCGGATATCATTGACCCCATATTTCAGCATCGCGATACGGTCAGGCCCCATTCCAAAGGCAAAGCCGCCATATTTTTTTGAATCGATCCCAGACATTTCCAAAACGTCAGGATGAGTCATACCGGCACCGAGAATTTCGATCCAGCCTGTTTGTTTACAGACACTGCATCCTTTTCCTCCACATTTAAAGCAGGAGACATCCACTTCAACTGACGGTTCTGTGAACGGGAAGTAACTGGGACGCAGGCGTATTTCTCTTTCTTTTCCGAACATCTTCTGAGCTAGAAGCTCCAAAGTTCCTTTCAAATCCGCCATAGTAATGTTTTCATCGATAACTAAACCTTCGATTTGATGGAACTGATGCGAATGTGTCGCATCGTCAGTATCACGACGATACACCTTACCAGGACTGATCATTTTAAGCGGTCCTTTATCAAAATCATGCTGTTCAAGGGTTCGAGCCTGAACAGGGGATGTGTGTGTTCGAAGCAGAATATCTGACGTAATATAAAACGTGTCCTGCATGTCACGGGCGGGGTGATTTTGAGGCAGGTTGACGCGCTCAAAATTATAGTAGTCCGTCTCAACTTCTGCCCCTTCGATCACCTGATATCCCATGCCCAGAAAGAGATCCTCGATCTCTTCGATGATTTGAGTTAAAACATGGGTCTGACCAGTCGTCACTGCTTTGCCCGGCAGCGTCACATCGATCGTTTCTTCAGCCAGCTGCTGCTCTAATTTTTCCTTTTCAAGTTTTCCTTTTTCATCTGCTAAAATAACTGTAATGGCGTCGCGTACCTCATTTGCTTTTTTTCCTATGATTGGACGCTCTTTCGGTGACACATCTTTCATGCCTTTTAGAACATTGGTCACTTCACCTTTTTTTCCTAAATACTTGATACGCAGCGCTTCGATTTCTTTTAAATCCTGTGCTTCATTCACTTCTATTTTTGCCTTCTCCAGCAACGCTGATAACTTCTCTTCCATTTCCATCCTTAGGCTCCTTTACTTTATAAGTCAACGATTCTCTTTTTTTATATAAAAAAACCCCATCCCACTAGAGGGACGAGGTCAACACGCGGTACCACCCTTGTTCAAAAGTCTCCTTTTGCACTCATGCATAACGGCGCATACCGAGATCAACTGCTGATCTGCATATATCCCTGCTTGTTATGATAGACACTTTATATCATCTAAGCAGAGAATTGATGAAAGTGAACTTCCGCAAATGATCCAATCGATGTTTTCAGCCTGAGACATCGTTCTCTGGTCTTGTTTCATAGACGTACTCTTTTTCATCCTATGTTTAATCTATTTCGCAAACCCACTGGTCAGCCCATAATTGTACTTCAAGCATTACATTTTTTAGAGATTTACCTTTTTCTGTTAAACAATAACCTGATTTCATATCACAGTCATCATCCAGTTCTCTTGTAACGATATTTTCTTTTTCGAGTTCTTTCAAGCGTTCAACTAAAACGCGATCGCTTACTCCTGTTATCGCTTGAGAGATGTCTTTGAATCGTCGAGGTCCGTCCAATAATACATCAATGATCAGACCCATCCATTTTTTTCCTAAAATAGAAAATGTTTGTTCAAATTTTGGACAAATCACTTTTTCCTGATTTGTATTGACTGCAGGTGTTTCGATCATATGCTGTCACCTCTACTTTCACATTATCTAGTATACCATTAATAAGCGTTGAATGGTATATCCCTTCTGAAATTTTTGAAACATTCGATTGCATACATACTCATATTTATAAAAATTCAAGCAGCAAGGTTGCGATCGAAAAATATATAAGCAGACCTAATGAATCATTGATTGTTGTGATAAATGGTCCCGATGCGACGGCAGGGTCTATTTTAAACTTGGTGATGATCGATGGGATGATAGCACCGATGACTGTTGATAAGCTGATCGTGATAAACATTGAGGCACTTATGATCATCGCCAGTACAAAATTTTTATAGAACAAGGTGATCATTAACGCTAGTACCAAACTTGCAGCGACACCCATGAGCATCCCAGCGCCAAGTTCCGTTTTAATGGTTTGAAATAATCCGTCTCGATCTTTCTCGTCATCCACAGTTAAATTTCTGACGGCAACGGCCAGCGATTGTGTTCCTACGTTTCCTGCTGTGTCCATGATCATAGGTATGAATGCGGCCAGCAACACAACTGATTCAAGTGTTTCTTCAAATACCCCTATCAAACTGCCTGTGATCGTTCCTAAAAACAACAGAATGATTATCCAGGGTATACGGGATTTGGCGGTTGAAAATGCTGATGGTTTACGCCGGTCATCATCGCCTCGGCTTATAGCAGCAAATTCATTGAAGTCTTCCGTTGTTTCTGCCTCGATGATATCCATGACATCATCGACCGTAACGATCCCCTGCATCTTTCCATCAGAACTTAACACAGGAATAGCAAGCAAATCATAGTCCTGTATAAGACGAGCCACATCTTCCTGGTCGTCATTTATTCTAACAGAGACGGCCTGATTCGACATGATTTTCCCGACAATTTCGTCTTCAGGTGACAAGAGTAAATCTCTTAAAGATAACACACCTACGAGTTTATCTTGCCTGTCGATAACGTACAGGTAATAAATCGTTTCTGCCCGGCGACCAATCTGTCTCAATCGCTGAACTACCTCTGACATGGTTTCTGTATTGTGAATGGCTATAAATTCCTTGGTCATGATAGATCCAGCTGTTTCAGGTTCATACGATAGAAGTTCTTTAACACGCTGACTTTCTTCTTCATCCATCATGGCTAGCAGCGTTTGATTATCTGTTTCTTCACTTTCTGATAAAAAACGTGCAACATCATCAGCAGCCATAAAATTAAATACTTCTGCCATGTAGGCATCGGGTAGATACTGTACTGCGGATTCTTGATCCTCTGTGTCCATCCACTCAAATATTTCCGAAAACTCTTCTGCTGTTAAAAATTCAGATATTTTCCTTTTCTTATCCGGATACAATAAATGAAAGACTTCATGCTGATCTCGATCATGAAGTCTTAAAAATAAATCCCTGAACTTTTGCTTGTCATTCTCTTTGACAGCTTTAAAAATTTGTTCATACGTTTTTTGTTTAATACTTTTCAGTAATTTCATATTCATAAACCCCTTCTCATAAAAAGCCGAACACGAGACACTTTATTGAAAATTCGAGAACTTGTCTGGCTATAGACGATCGATGGTAATACTTTTCATAGTGATGTTTATAGCAATTCTCTTGTTGATACCTTAAGCAAAGTACATTCGATGATTTCAATCTAATACAATAAAAAACACGCTTTTTATGAGCGTATCAAGCATATGAACATATTAATATTTCAAACACCTTAGTCTTTTAGTATGTTAAACATCGTTTCAGATACTTCACTTAGTCAAGTTTAAACCTGGCAACTGACTTTATGAAATACTTAGACACTCCAAGCACAGATGTCTTCAACCGATGCCCTACCTTCCTGGAGTTCATTTAGCTCGCACTTCTATAATAACGAATCTGAAATATTCAATCAAGTTAATGTTTAGTTGTGTCGACTATTTTAAACGAGATGACTTTAGGACATATTTTTAGCAGGCTGGGTTATTCGACTATCTTTACTGCTTCTTCGACTGGTTCAAGTCATTTGTTACTGTTAGTATGTCAAAGAACGCCATCGTTCACCGATTCTCTCACAAATCTATATGATGTATCCAAGCCTGCCTTAACTACGCTATCACGAGCCAAATTTTTGTAAGGGGGCCAGTGTTTCATTATACTTAAGTGTAAAGATGACGTTTTAGTCATTCAACGAGGAGGAATGAATATGAAAAACAAAAAAATAATCGTCTTATTTCTTACGGCTTTAACACTGGCTGGGTGTACTGATGAGAGTGACCCAGGTGAAACAGAAGCGCTTGATCCAATTGAAGAAGAAGCTGCAGTGGAAGAAGAACCTAATGAAACAGTCGTGACAGAAGAAGAACTTGCCCCTGTGAGTGAAGAAGAAAAAAATCAGGCAGAAGTGATAGATGATATTGACACATACGAAGAATTCAAAACACAAGATGTTTTTGAACCTACTGATTATGATGCTCACTTAATTACCGATAACAGTAACACACGCGTTATTTTGTTCAGTGAAGGGGAAGAACAAGTGTACAAGTCTATTTTCATTAAAGAGGATAACCGGTTAAAAATCATTGATTTACAAAATGACCAGTTACTTATCAATTCTCCATTGTAAAAACAGTTAAATTCTTTTACACTTTAAATCACTTTTTTATGTGCATACTACTTTAGTAGAATAATTAAAAAACTGTTTCTATTTATGTCACAAGTAAACGACATAGTTAGAAACAGTTTTTTTCAGTTAATTGTTTAATCGATCAAGCATGGACGACTCTTAATTTCATACCCCACTCAGAGACTTTCTTTTTAGCTCGTATTCTCAGCGGTGTAGAAATTTCATTCATCGCACAATACTTATCCACACATGTGACAACAAAGCTTTCTTTATAACGTGGTAAACCAACCTTTGTAGTCGTCAGAAACATATGCTTTAGTATAATATCTTTTTCAAGTTCACTTAATTCAGTTAACTGCTCTGCATTTTTTACAGCAATTTTTGGATGAACATGATTGTGTGATCCTTGATTCATTGAAGCAATTTCTTCCCTGTTTTCATGGAAAAAATCATGCAATAATCCGGCACGAGCTATTGCTCTTACGTTCAGTTTCAAACGTTTAGCTATTTTGTAACTGACGTAAGACACAAACAATGAATGGATCAAGCGCGTTGTGTAGTGGTGGTGAGTGATATCATTTAATTTTAGTAAGTTTTCATTTTCAAGTAAATCTTCGACTAACGCCATATAGTCTTTGTCAATTTCCCAGATTGAACGAACAAATTCCATGGAACGTCTCCTTCATTTTATAGATCATTGATTTAACGCAATATAACGGTTTGCGCTACTGACTACTATATTACTATCTATAAGATTAAAAGAAAAGCAGTTCTTCGATTTAATTCGGATTATGTGGGCATGTGTGTCCAAATTGTCAATGCATCGTCTTTTATCGGTAAAGGGCAAACATAAGAATACCCGCAGCGATCGCGACATTCAACGACTCAGCCTGTCCTTTGATCGGGATAAAGAGATTTTCTGTAGTTTTTTCAAGTAAAGAAGCATTTACACCGTTTCCTTCATTGCCAACGATCAATCCAAAGCGATTCATCGGTTCGACTTCCCGGAAAGATATGGCTCTTTCATCCAAAGCCGTACCAAAAACAGGCATGTTCTTTTCAGAAAAAGCCGTTATCCATTTCTTGAGATCATCATGAATAATGTTTAAATGAAAATGACTGCCCTGAGCTGAACGGAGTGCTTTAGAATTATATAAATCGACCGTTCCCTCACCTAAAATCACTCCTTCAAAACCTGCAGCATCAGCGGTTCGTATCAGGGTTCCAAGGTTACCGGGATCTTGGATCTCATCAAGCATCAACACCGGTCTCAAGCCACTCAATTCCTTTACTTTTTCAGGCATTTTAATAATTGCCAGTATTCCCTGTCCTGTTACGGAATCACTTAACAACTTAATAATGTCTCTTGTGACAACGGCCACATCAAACTCAGCCTTTTCATGATAAGAGGCATATGCTTCTATCTTTTCACTGCTGATGATCAAGCTTTCTATCACTGCTTGTGATTTCATGGCTTCTTCTACTAAGTGAGGCCCTTCAACAATATATTTGCTTTGTTTTTTTCTTCCTTTTCTAGTCAATAATTTTTTCCAGTTTTTGATCCGTTTATTCTGTGTGGATTCGATAATTTCCATCTTCATACTTCCCCTAACTTTTAGTTTCTTCTAAACAGTATACAGAAACAGAAAAAAGAGAGAAAGCTTTTCACTCTCTCTCTTTTTTTACTTTTATCGGATATAATTCATAGCGTTAACTGGGGTGCCATTTTTATAAACAATAAAGTGTAAATGAACACCTGTCGAACGACCTGTCGTCCCCATGATACCCAGCTGTTGACCCTGTGATACACGCTGTCCCGGTGCGACACTTAAATTAGACAACATGTGTGCATACAATGTTTCAAATCCGTCACCGTGATCAATGATAACACGGTAACCGTATGTTCCAGAATAAGAAGCAGATTTCACTACTCCGGCACGAGTTGCACGAATCGGACCACCGCCTGCAATATCTGTACCATTATGGAAAGAACGTTTCCCTGTTACTGGGTGGACGCGGTATCCAAAGTGAGAAGTATAACGACCATTTGCCGGACGCAACCATCCACTGCTTGATTGGGAGCTGTTTGATGAAGAGCTGTTGTTTGAACTGTTTGAAGACGTTGATACTTGTGTGTCCTTCTCTTCTTTAGCTTTGGCTTGAGCTCTTGCTTCAGCCTCTGCTTTAGCTTTAGCTGCAGCTTCTTTTTGAGCTTTTTCCTGTGCAATACGGATAGCTTCCTGTCTGGCGCGTTCTTCTTCAATAATACGCTGCTTTTCTGCCTGCATTTCTTTATTCAAGGTACTTGTACGTTCTGCAATGATTGCCTGTTCATTGATAAATGATTCTCTTTCTTCTGAGGTCATCTCATATTTTTCTGCAATCTGAATAATTTTATCATCCAGTTCTAGACGCTGGTTAACTAAATTATTACGGCTGATTTCAAGTTGTTTCTTTACATCTTCCATTTCTTTGTGTTCGGCTTTGACTTGTTTTTCATTTTCCTCTAAAGCTTTCTGATCAGCTATCTGTGCTGCCATAATATCCTGGTTGGCATTTACTAGTTTACTTACGACGCTGATACGCCCCACTAAATCTGAAAGACTTTCAGCAGACATGATCAGATCAATAATATCTGTAGGACTAGCATTCGTTTGTACAGAACGCGCTTGTGATTCAAGCTGTTCATTTCGTGCATCGATTTGTTTCTGCAGCTGAACGATTTCTTCTTCCAGTCGCTTAATTTCTTTTTTTATCCGTTCTATTTCTTTTTCCTGCTCATTTATTTCTACAACCAATGTATCAATATCAGCTTGAAGTTCTGAAACTTCTTTTTCCAGCTGTGCTTTTTCATTTTCCAAAGACTGCATTTTCTCTTCACGGTTAGCTATTTCACCGCTCACTTTTTGTGACTCTTCTTTTAATTGCTGTTCTTGCTGTTCTAACTGATTTAATTTTTCAGAAGCATCGACTGCCATCGGACGTACTAATGGGGCAGCGAGCATAATTGAAGCCATTGCTGAGATAATGTGTTTTTTATTCAATGTGAGAAACTCCTAATTCTATTGATTTTCTAAGTATTTTTTTAATTGTTGAATGTTTGCGTATTTCTTTCACTAGTGACATCATAGCATAATCTTTAAATTTTTAGATTTAAATCCAATGACAAAAACTGCGGGATTTTGTTACACAATTGTATTATTTGAAGAAAGATTGACAGCCACTATAATAAAAAAACGTTGGTATACAAGCATTCTTACTTTATTTTATTTTTTATGACCAAATATACTGATCAAAAATTAGTGAACAAAAGTTGACAAAACTGATTACCTCTTGACACTTTTATTATCAATCAGACAGGCTGGATTGTTTTTTTTATTTCAGTACCTATGTTTTTAAATATAATCTAACGGCTCACCACCAGTTTCCACTTACAGTTTGCTTGTGTATTTGATATTCTATATTATGTACAGAAAGAAAGAAGGAGTAATTTATGGTCTCGTTTAAATCCATAGCTACACATAGTCATTGTGTTGATGAAAATGAATTCTTTGAGCATTACTTTGATCCCGACGCTTTATTTAGATATGATTCCAATTTTTTTCAGTTAAAATACTCACCTACAAAAGAAGAGTTTTTACTGATCGAAGATATGCAAGAATTTTTTGCAATACAGAATGGCTTGGAGCATATTAAATTTTACTGGCCTCAAGATGAAGGCATTCGAGTCGATACACTGGATTATTTAAATGAAAAAATTATGGACTTGAAAAACTGGAACTTTATTCCCTTGATCCTTCGCGTTATATCAGGAAAAAGGAAAATACAGATATTACGATTGAAGTTATTGAACCTTTTCGTTTAGAAGTGTTTAAAAGATTGAATTATAAAGAGGATTTAACGATCTCAAAAAGCTATGCCGAAGCTATGAGAACTTATTATGACCGCCTCTTTAATGATCCGTCAGTCCGTTTAGTATTAGCCAGTTATCAAGGTTCACCCGCAGCTTCGTGTATTTTGATCAGAAGTGATGAAGGTTTTGAAGTCGATGATTTGTTTACTCTGCCTGCTTTCAGGCGAAAAGGAATCGCTCGTGCACTGCTGGATCAGGTGGTGACGATGGCTTTGAAAACTAGGGCTGCTGTTTTCCTGCTCGTTGATGCTGAAGATTCTCCTAAAGAAATATACTTAAATTCAGGATTCGAACGCGTCGGCTTTCGTATCGGGGCACAAAAAATTATCGGAGAGGGAGTTTTGAATGATAAAACATATTAGACGCTTGACTGCAGACGATTTGAGTGCTTATCAAAAAATGCAGACTGGGTTGGAAGTAGATTATATGCTGGACGCTTTTACACGTATTACTGATGCCCCCAATTATCTTTATGGTCTCTTTGTTTCTGATAATCTGGTTGCTTTGTCCGGTTTCAACTTGTTTCAAAACCATTATGCGATGCTTGGCCGATTACGCACAGATGTTAGATACAGAAATCAAGGCTACGGGACTGAAATCATGCAGTTCAGTTTGGAAAAAGCACTGTTGATGGAAAATGTGCATTGGATCGGTGCCTATACTGAATCAACGAATAAGGCTTCTCAAAATGTGTTTAAAAAAATCGGTCTAGCTCCTGCAGACACACATTATGCGGCTAAGGCTGATTCAGTCACTGATATGACAACACCTGACGCTGCTCTCTGGCAAGAAATAACTGATGCTTTTGAACAAAAGGAGTGGTTGAATCGCACCTACTTGAATCCTTCCTTTGATAAACATGTCTTTCCTTTTGAAGCATATTATCCTTTCCCAGTCAGTCAGGAATTATTTGACGATCTACCTGCTCATTGGCGCTTTTTTCAGAATAAAAAAAAATCCCGCTATGTCATCCTGTGGGAAGAATATGTAGGTGCGCGTTACCTGCATGTGGTGTATCCCTGGCATGACTTTCTTAAACAAACAGGTTTATTTAAAACAGTACAAACAGTGCTTGAATCATCCCAGGAAAAAGACTCCAGTACGAGCTTGTGGTGGGACTTCTCAGAACTAGAGTCAAAAACTCTGCCATTCAGTCATCCTTTTATACTTGGGACACCTTGGGTTTTATATGGGGCGTCTAAACACAAACTGTTAAGTGACGACTCTTCTGAATCTTTGAAAAGAGCCTATCAATTTCTGGATGATCTAGAAGAAGAATTGAAAGATTTAGAACAAATCACTGAATCACAAACAAAAAAACTAGCCTCACTTGACAATAAGTTAGGGAATAATGATTTAACCAATTAAAAAACATAACTGCCTGATCAACTGGTTGTGATCGGACAGTTATGTTTTTTGACTTATATGTTTTTATCATCCACCGCTTCCAGCACCTCATCGATCGTTTTTATAACACTTTTAAGAGAGCCTGTTTCAAAGGGTGACTTAAGATTGGCCGCCTCCACTGTTTCAAGAAAACTCTTTGTGCCGCCAGCTTCACAGATCCGCATATAATCAGTCCATGCTTTTTCATCTTCATCCACTATGGCACGCTTAAAGAATTGAAGCGCACACACTTGAGCAAGGGTGTAGTCGATATAGTAAAACGGCGAAGCAAAAATATGACCTTGTCTATACCAGTAGGTTCCTTTATTTAAAAAGTCACTTTCTGAGTAATCGCGTTGGGGGATATACATTTTCTCAAGTTTTCTCCATGTCGCTTTACGTTCTTCTGGTGTCCACTGAGGATTTTCGTATACTTCATGCTGAAAGTGATCGACAAGGACGCCATAAGGCAGGAAACAGAGCGTTCCACTTAAATGGTCAAATTTATATTTTTCGGTTTGCTCTTTAAAGAAAAGCTCCATCCAGGGATAAGTGAAAAATTCCATACTCATAGAATGGATTTCACACGTTTCAAATGTTGGAAACACGATTTCCGGTTGTTTGATCCAGCGCGACTGAAAGACCTGGAAAGCATGCCCTGCTTCATGAGTCAGAACATCGATATCAGCAGACGTCCCATTAAAGTTTGCAAAAATAAATGGCGCTTTATGATCAGGAACGTAAGTACAGTAACCTCCGCTTGCCTTGCCTTCTTTTGAAAGGAGATCGACGAGGTCATTATCAAACATGAAATCAATGAATGCTTCTGTTTCTTTGCTTAATTCATGGTACATTTTGCGACCGTTCGAAATGATGTAATCAGGATCGCCTTTTGGTGTGGGATTACCGTTTGAAAACTGCAGCGCTTCATCATAGTGTTTCAGATCTCTGATCCCGATACGCTCGGCTTGACGATCAGCCAGTTTCTTTGTGATCGGAACAACGTAATCAAGAACCTGCCGGCGATAGACTTCAACCATTTCGCGGTCATAATCATACCGCTTCATCCTGACATAACCTAATTCAACAAAATCATTGTATCCAAGTTTTTTGGCGATCTGATCTCTGACTTGAACAAGTTCATCAAAGATTTCATCGATTTTTTCTTCGTTTTTTTCAAAGTAACTCAACTGCGCCTGGCTTGCCTTTTTTCTAACATCGCGATCTGTTGACTGCAGATAAGGTCCGAATTGTGACAAAGTCAATGTCTTTCCATCAAACGCGATTTCCGCTGCAGCAATAAGTTTCTGATAATCACTGCTTAATTGATTTTCCTTTTGTAGAAGTTCTATGAGGCTTTTATCGAAAGAATCCAATTCATACTGCATATTCTGGACAAATGTCCTCGGATACGACTGTCTGATTTCGTCTAAATAGGGTGATGCAAGAATCGCTTTGTAATACTGGGTATTCAATTCCTGGTAAAGTGGGCCGTATTCGTTCCAGTAATTGTCTTCCTTTTCGTAGAAGTCATCCTTCGTATCGATCGAATAGCGTATAGAAGCTAATGTAGCCATGGAATCCAGCGAAGAGATCAAAGCAGATATATCATCGATCGCCTCTTTAACTTCATCTAATGATTCAGCATTTTGCAGCTGCGTGACGTGTTTGATAAAGTCTTTTTTAAATGTTTGAAAATCAGGTCTCTTGTAAATATACTCTTGGAATTTCATTTACTTCCTCCTTGTTTTATTCAGTTGATAACAGTATAGCATACACCTTTCAATTTCAATATATTTATTGTCAGTGAACACTACTATCGCTTTAAAGAGAGGCTCTTTTTTTAAACCACTATTTGTTCTGGTATCATTTTTATATCATTTTAATACAGATGATCCTTTTTATGTTAAACTAATTTTGAAAGGAAGGATGGTATGGAATTCCAACATCAGCCTCAACAGATCCAGAAACAAAAACAAACTTATATTCCGAATTTACTGCAAGGCGTGCACCTGCTTCAATTGAATCGGGTCGATCTGTCCACATACTTAACCAATCAAATTCTCGAAAATCCGTTCATTGATATTCCTGAACAGGAAAGTCACCTTGTGCAATCCGCCTTAAATGAAACGGCTTCAGCCATCGAACAGACGACAGCTGGAAAGCCGTCACTTTATGAATTTTTAAAGGAACAAATCGAATTGTTTTACAGGAAAACATATTTAAGGGAATTGTTGTTCTGGTGGGTCAATCAGCTTGATCACCGAGGATATGTGACGAAAGCCTTAGATGAAGCGGTGGAAGAAACGCACGCTTCTAGGGTGGAGCTTCTTGATGCCTTGACTCTGCTTCAACAGCTTGATCCTCCGGGCATAGGCGCGCGTGATCTTAAAGAATGCCTGCTTCTTCAAACAGAACGGCTGGATTTTGCACCACCGATTGCTTATATTACGATCGAAGAAAACCTTGATTTGCTGACAGACAAAAACTGGGACGTACTTGCCGAGATTTATACTGTTGATAAAACAGAAATCAAAAACGTTTATTCTTTTATTCAAAAATTGACACCTTCACCGGGTGAGTCTTATCAGTCGACTTTTACACCTTTTGTTCTTCCTGAGCTGAGTGTCAGCATTGAAACTGATGAATTAGTCATACGGGAAACTAAATATAAAACACCATTAGTCAGCTTTAATCACAGCTATTTCGACGAACTGAGTGATTCCAGCGATCCTGACCTTAAATCTTACATCAAAGAGAAAAAGAAAGAATACGATACTCTGCAAACAAGTCTATTAAAACGCAAAGAAACTATTAAGCAGGTCGGAACGGCCATCGTCATGCATCAACACGCTTATTTTAAGAATCCTGATGCTCCTCTCGTTTCCCTGCAGTTGACAGACCTGGCTCAAGAATTGAACTATAACCAGTCAACGATCAGCCGCGCAGTGAGGGAAACTTATATCGAAACACCTTACGGGATCAAAGAATTGAAATCATTTTTATCTCGACGCTCAAATCAGTCTGACATGTCGAAAGATTATATCGAAAAAGTACTTCTTCGTTTGATTGCAGAAGAAGATTCGTCTAAACCTTTATCTGATCAATCTCTATCAGAGGCATTAAAAGCTGAAAATATCTCTTTATCGCGGAGAGGAGTGGCTAAATACCGCAAAGAATTAAATATTCCTTCCTCTGTGCAACGCAAAGACTGATCATAATTGACTATGTCCCCTCTTCTTGTAATGGAACATAGTCTTTTCTGATACTTTGATTTAATGTTTGGCTGATCCGTTTTTCTAAGTGTGATGAATCTGTCAAAGTGTGTGGTGTTCGGCTGATTCGATGTCTAGATTATTATTTATCTGCCGAACCTGTGCCAACTTCGGACGGTTCGACTTTTTAAAAGCGCTGATTGTGCCGAAGCGTGCAATGTTCGGCTGATTCGAGATACATTACCGTATTTTATCTGCCGAACATTCAATTTTACATCATTATCACCTTCCATATAATAATGAAAGAGTCGAGCAGTCTCGACTCTCTACCTCTCATATTAAGTTCAGTACAGTAAAAAACACTTCCCGAACAATGACACGTCGCTTAACGGTCCATTTTCAGGAAGTGCTGTTTCATTTAATTTATCCTAGAATACCTAAGACGTAGCCGATAACACCGACGACGAAAATACCAGCTATAATTGTGATTGGACTGATTTTCTTGCGTAATAACCATACACAGAAGAGTGTCAATAGTAAAGGCGCAACTCCTGGCAGTAGCTGATCTAATGTATTCTGTAGTGTAGTGACTTCTTCAGGTTGGATTGCCATACCTGCTTGAATGTCTGCTACTACATTTCTCAACATATCTCCGGATAAAACACCTTCGTTCGCGGCTTCTGATATAGCGGCAAAGTCAATCATATCTGTTTCCGCATTTTCAATCCGACTGATGACCATTGGGAAATTCATGGATGTCCAGCGTGGTACCAGTACCCCCATGATGAACATACCTAAAACAGATGCACCTTGAGTCAATTTCTGCATCAAGCCACCGGATAAGTTCTGAGTAATGTTACCGCCTTGAACATAACCGAGCTCCTGTGAATACCACAAGAAAGCCATACGAATAATGTTCCATCCAAGGAAGAAGATGATTGGGCCTAACCAACTTTCACTCAGTGCGAGAGATGCTGCGAAAGCTCCAAGTACAGGTCTCAACGTTCCCCAGAATACCGGGTCACCAACACCTGCAAGAGGTCCCATCATACCGATCTTGACCCCTTGAATAGCCGCATTATCGATATCTTCTCCAGCAGCTTTTTCTTCTTCAAGTGTTAAAGTCACACCAAGTACAGGTGCAGCCAAATATGGGTGTGTGTTAAAGAATTCCAAGTGTCGCTTAAGTGCCAGTGAACGATCTTCTTTTGACGTATATAACTTTTTGAGCGCTGGAATCATGGAATATGCCCATCCAACGTTCTGCATACGTTCAAAGTTCCATGAAGCTTGTAAAAATTGACTTCTCCAAAAAACTTTTAAACGGTCGCTTTTACTTAATTTAAATTTATTTTTTTCATCCATAGTTTTTCAACGCTCCTTTTTAATAATCGTTTAAGATATCATCGAGTGGATCGCCGCCGCTGGAGCTCCCTCCACCGCCGCCACCCTGATTGAAATCAGGTGAAAACTGCAGATAAAGCAGAGCCAGAACAACACCAATGATACCCATAGCGATAAGGTTCAATTCGCCAACTGCTGAAAGTGCAAAACCTAAAGCGAAGAATACCCACAGTTTTGGTGTAGCCATCATATTGATAACCATTGCATAACCAACAGCAACGATCATTCCACCGGCAACAGCAAGTCCACCAGTCAACCACTCTGGAATAGCGTTCAATCCATCTGTTACCAGTTCAGCAGGAACGGCTAGAATAATACCAGCTGGAATCGCAATACGCAAACCTTGCAGCATCAATGCACCCAAGTGAAGCAGTTCGACTGCTCTAAATGAGCCTTCTTTTGCTTTACCGTCGGCAGCGTGAGCAATACCGACAGTCAATGTACGAACGAAAATCGTTAGTACTTGACCAGCGATTGCCAATGGAATAGCCAAAGCGATACCTTCTGAAACATCTGCACCGCGTAAAGTTACTAAAATAGCTGAAGCTATAGATGCAAGTGCAGCATCAGGTGCTACCGCGGCACCAATGTTCATCCAACCTAGGGCAATCAACTGTAATGTCCCACCAAGCAGTAAACCCTGGATCGGGTTACCTGTAACAATACCAATCAGTGTACATGCAATGATCGGCTGGTGGAACTGAAACTGGTCCAATATTCCTTCCATACCTGCTAAAAAGGCAACTAGCAAGACTAATATAATAACAAAAATATTCATAATTTAATTTCCCTCCTTGAAATCTATCTTAATCAACGTATTTCGTTTTTTTCAGTAATGGCCATATATCTCTACTCTGGTCTGACGGCACCTTACGAACGTCGAAAGTAACGCCATGATCCTGCATTTTTCTGAAAGCTTCCACGTCGTCTTTGTCTACAGAAAGGACATTATTGATCATAACTTTCCCTTCTGAGTGGGCCATTGAACCGACGTTTACTTCGTCGATCTCAACGCCGCCTTCAATCACACGCAAGGCATCTTGTGGATTTTCGAATAAAAGCAAAGCGCTAGTTTTACCGAAACGCGGATCTTTAGCAACTTCGATCATTTTTTTAATAGGTACAACATTAGCTTTAATTCCTGGTGGTGAAGCTTGCGTGATCAGGCTCTTACGCAAGTCATCTTCAGCAACATCATCTGAAACAACAATGATACGTGTTGGCTGAACATCCTTTGACCAGGCCGTCGCCACTTGTCCGTGTAGTAAACGTGAGTCGATTCGAGCCAGACGAATATCGATTTTCCCATCACCTACGACCGTTCCTTTCGGCAATGGCTTGCTGGGTTCTTCGTTTTTCGTTTCTTCAGCTGCTTCTTTTGGCTGTAGGCTCTCAGGTCTAACTTTCACGCTGTCTTTTCCTGGTTCAATAATGGCTTTAGCGATGTCTTGTGCTTTATCCATTCCAAAACGGCCCGTAAAGGCTTCGATCAGCATACCTAAGTTAAGTCCGGCAACAATAGCCCACTTGTCTTTATGATCCTCAAATAATGTGTTGGCCTGATTAAATGGTGTGCCACCCCATAGATCGACTAAGAATAAGACTTCATCTGAATCGAATGAAGCAATGGCTTCTTCCATTTTGCGTTTGATGTCGTCAGGTCCTTCACTTGGCATTAATGTGACGGCTTTAACGTTTTCCTGTTCTCCTACAATCATTTGTCCTGACTGTAAAATACCTTCAGCAAATTCACCATGACTTGCCAATATAATTCCTACCATTTATTTCCCTCCTACTATCAGCATCTCCTGCTGATTTTTTCTGTAACATTCATACAAAATCCCCTTTTTTCAGTACCTCGATCATTTTCAGACGACGGTCACCGGGAACCTTTCTGATTTCCAGGTCGATACCCTGGTCATTTAAATACTTAAAAGCGTCGATATCAGTCTGGTCAACGGAAATAGAGTGGGTCACCATCTGTTTCCCCTCAGAGTATTTCATCCCGCCTATGTTGACACTGTCGAAACTTAAACCAGATTTATGGACCCTCATGACATCTTTTGGATTTGAGAATAAGAGCATGACTTTTACGTCAGTCATTAAAGGATGTCCGGCAATATCGTTAAGTTTATTCACAGACACAACATGAGATTTAACCTCTGGTGGAGCTGCCTGTGTCAGCAGCATCTTTTGAAGCGAATTACTTGCAGCATCATCACTCACCACTATGATTCGACTGATGCCTGTATATTTTGACCATGTGGTTGCGACCTGTCCATGAATAAGACGATCATCTATGCGAATCAATCGAATATTCATTGTGTCATAACCCCTCCTGCTATAAACAACACTCCTTCCAAATTGTTTTGGGAATCGAATGATACTCTTGTTTATCCCCTTCACTTATCTATAAGCAAGAAGCGTGCCAACACACTGACACGTAATTATGTGAGTTGTCGCCTTATGCTCCAACGCACTAAAAAGACACACTAGGATTAGTGTGTCTTTTATCGTTTCAGTGTATTAATCTGTCAGTAGTGTATCGATGTCTTCCATTTTACCCTGTTCTTTGGTAATAAAATATAAAATGTAATAATATTCCTCTTGCGGTATCCTGAGCTGCAGTTTATTTTCAAATTGTGTGACTGCTTTTTTTAATTCAGGATACAGAGGATGTTCAGTCACATGGTTTTCCTCATTGTTCTCTAAATTTAAGTGTTCGTTTTTAAGTAACCGCTCGATCAAGCCAGTCATGTGAAACGCCAGATTAATACGAAAGGCGTATTGACCGGTCACCTCATTCCTCAATTTTTCACATTCAGTAACAAAGGACCAGATCAGAGGAACGATTTTTTTCGGATTGATAAAGGCAAAGTTTTCTTCTACATAAGAATAAATGACCTTTTCTGCACTATTACTATCCAGTACCGCTTCATTTGAATCCCCTTTTGAAAGATGGGTGATTTTTTTCAGCAGATACTCCGGGTTATCTTCTATAAACCGTTCCAGAGGGATAAAGGGTGCCTGGATCTTAGGATCTACTATACCTGTCGTGGCAATGATTGTGTAGTCTTTTTGCCATTCGCTTATTTTCACCTCGAGATCTGCTACTGAACACGTCAGCACTTGTATGCCGCTGTCATTGGATCTGACCAGGACTTTTTCGATGATCTCTTTTATTTTTTCGGCTGTCCCTTCCCCACTGGCGCATACGGCCAGTACGACTGGCGGCTTGCTGGAAGACGGGAGGCGCTCATTTTTGTGTCCGGGCAGCTCCTTGGTATAACCGCTGAATTTTGTTAATGATTCAAACAGAAGTTCAATATCCGCATCCACCAACGACGCTTTTCTTACTGCTTCAAGAACGATCGCCGTTGAAACCATATCGATCGATCGGATATGAATGCCTGTTTCTTTCTGTAGTGTCGTTTCAAACGTAGCCAGAGACCCCATATCAACAAGGAGCAAGACGCCGCTGCCTTCGTTAACATCTATAACAGCCTTCTTGATTCTTTCATATACAACTTTCGGAGACATGTCCAAAGGCATGTCAATGGCAGCAACGCCGGTCGTATCAAGAAGTTCTTCAGCAACTCTGGCCATACTGCTTGCAGTAGAATTTCCATGGGTGGCGATGACAATACCCACACGACCAGACGCCAGTTCTTCTTTTAAAGAAACCAGCAGAACCGTCAAATAATACACTTCATTATCTGGAATATCAGCTTCAAAATAATCGGCGATTTTTTCTTTTAAATCTGCAGCAACTGCGTATTCTTTCGAATAAGTCATAGCCATTTCACGAATACGCTCGTTGAGGATCCTTTCCTGGCCACTACTGATTTTGCTTAGCAGCGAGCTGATATGAAGACTCATTGCATAGATGAAGTTCTGCTGGAAAGTCCCCCCTAGAGCTTCTTCGACTTCGCCGACAATCTGATGGGCAAACTGAATGACTTCTTTATTGACCACCTCAGCTAATTTGGACTCAGTCTGGAAGGAGAAACCATGGTTGCGGTAAAAAGATTTTAAATGCACATTGATATCTGTCGATATATACTGATTGATCGAATCCCGATCCAACCCCTCCGCTTCAAGCAGAGCCGCTTTATCACCGATAATATCATATATATTATAAGGCAATTCATAGGAATCGATGGCCATTTTGTAAAAGGGTTCATTAGGGTTGATCGTCATTTTAGCTTCTACATATTTCGAAAGATCCGCCTGTGCCAGCCGGTTTGAAGACAAACCAACTAAATGATCCTTTATGGTTTCCGGCAGGTCTTTAACTGTAAGAGAGATCTCGTTTTTATCTAACTGATTCATAAATCCTCTGGCACAGACAAGTTGTATAGAAGACTTCAACTGGCCGACATTTCCATAGCCGACACTTGCTATGAGTCCTTTTACAACCTCTTCATTCAATGTGATCCTTCTTTGAATTCGGTTTGCTTCAAGTCCGGTCAGAAGTTTGACTAAATCGAGTTGTTCGCTTACAGGTCTTTCTTTGAAGGATGGTAAATGGATATTGATCGGAATGCGACGCATAAACGTATCTAAAAATGTGGATTTAGGATCCTCAGTGGTCGCGCAGACGATACGGACATTGGCTTCTCTATTTTTTCCTGTTTCGCCTAGGCGACTATACGTGCCAGTATCCATGAAGTAAAAAACCATCTCCTGCCCTTCCGGGGGGAGCCGGTGGACTTCATCAAGAAACAGCATGCCGCCATCTGCCTGCTGGATCAATCCTTCTTTCGCACTCGCTGCCCCTGTAAAGGCACCTTGAGCATAGCCAAACAAGTAACTCATCAATAGTTGGGGATTCGTCGCATAGTCCGCACAATTGAATACAACAAGCTCTCTATCGGGGGCGATCAGTTCTTTTGACTGCGCAAATCGGAACATGGCGTGAGCAAAAAAAGATTTTCCTGAACCTGTCGGACCCGTAATCAGTGTGTTGAGTCCCTTGGGCGGATACAAAACGGCTGCTTTTGCCTGGTCCACAGCATTTTTTATGCTTCCATTTGAACCGATGATCGAATTGAAAATGTTTTGTGACTGATTATATGAAAAATCCAGAACTTCCTGTGCTATACCGACAGAAGGTTTCTTTTTTTCTTTATAGCTTGGTACATGTTTAGTCAGCGGTTGATGTCGTGCTTTTTCGATCGGTATAAAACGCACGGGTCTGCCTTCGAGCTTTTTCAGTTCGCCCTCTCTAACCAGCTGATTCAAGTCTTTGGAAATATTACTGCGCAGTGTGTTTAATGCCTCCGCTACCTCTCTCGTCGTGATCCCTACGCCATTTTCTATATCTTGAGGCTTAAAGGACGCGCAGACTTCATTCACATAATTTAGAACACGTTCTTTACGCTTCACACTCTCTCCTCCTTGAGTCTATCGTTATTATTATGAAGGGGCTGTCTTTAAATACCAGTATACACTGTTTTCCAGACAAATAACACACTACACTGCACATATCGATACACTAATTTTTTTCCAGTACTTCGATCACGGCTGTACCCGCTTTACGACACAAAAGAGCCTCATTCCAGATATTAAACTGAAATGAGACTCTTACATTAATGTTATTTAACTTGTTTTATGATGATCCATCTCTCCTGTGTCCGGTAGGTTGAATATTTATGGAAGGTTTTTTCACAGTCAACTGGTTAAAATGTCTCAGCTGAATTATTCTTCGACGATTACTTCGCCTTCAACAGTACCTTCGTCCATCATAGCCGCATCCATCAACTCTTGTGATGCAAAAGTAACGTCACCTGTAACTGTTGATTCTTTTAATTCAAATCCCTCAGCGTCAACATAAACATCGCCATCCAATGTACCATTTTGAATACGGAAGTTTGGTGATTCAACTGTCATCATAGGAACAGTTAATGTGTATTCATCAGTAACAACGCGCTCATCATCTTGAGCATACAATGCTAGCTTACGGTATTCTTCAGCTGACTCGTCTCCGCCGTCATGGAAAGTTCCGGAAACAGTCAAGTCTTCATCAAGTGTTACGTCAGCAGTGATTGCTGTGATCCAGTTGCCATCTTCTTGTAGAGAAGCAACAACTTCATCTGCCTGGTCTGTAACAGAAGCAGCTGTTACAGCATCTCCTGTTTCTTCAGTTGTATCTTCGGCTGTGTCGTCTGAACTACAGGCACCTAAAAATCCTCCTAAAGCTACTACTGCGGCTCCTGCGGCTAATTTCTTTTTCAATAAACTCATAATTATCCCTTACCTTTCTAAATGAAAGCTTGTTTTTAAATTACGTAGTATGAACTGAATAGAAGGAGAAAGTATACTCACCGGACGATCCATTCGTTCACTACTGATTATTACTATATAATACATATGTGAAGCCGTCAACGATATCAGATTCTTAAATATTAATTTTTTTCATTTTTTTTCATGTTTTGTTCTATGCATTAGTTATTGATAAATTGTCTTCATTTCAGCAGTATAGTAATATTTTTTTGCAAGTCTTTTCTTTCCATTACACAGAGAACCGTTTGCCCTCAGTTCGATCCGATATTTCTGCATAAAAAAAAGACTGCATTTATCTGCAGCCTCTTTTTTTATCATTAAAGATAATAAATTATTCTTCGACGTTGATTTCGCCTGTGACTTCGCCATCTTCCAGTTGAGCAGAATCCTGATACTCTTGACTTGCAAAGGTCAAGTTACCATCGATCGTTCCACCTGGTAATTGGAAGTTGTTTGCTTCAACACGAACGTCCCCTTCGAATGTACCATTCTGGATACGTGAATTTTCACTCTTTACTGTCAGCATTGGTGCTGTCAAAGTGTAGCGCTCTGTCACATTACGGTCTTCATCTTGTGTATACAAAGCTAATTTACGAGCGATTTCGCCGTCATTGTTTTCTACTCCGCCTTCAAGAGTCAATTCCTGATCTGTTTCAACGCTGTCTTCAAAAATAACGATCCAGCCGCCTTCGGACGAAAGAGCTGTTTCCAGATCATCTGATGAAGCGATAACGGATTGAGTTGCACCGGTTGTAGCATCTGATTCGTCTGTCGTTTCCTCTGACACCTGTTCTGTATTTTCTGTTGTGTCCTCTTCTGAGTCACCATTCCCACATGCAGCAAGTAACCCCATGCTTGCTGTAATTAAAGCTAATTTGTTCCACTTAATCATTACTGTTCCTCCTACCTTTTTGTTGTGATTGATTGCACATTTATAATACCATGTATCCTGTTACACGCAAAGACTTTTTTATCAAAAAAAAATGTTTTCTAATTTTAAAAATCAAAAAGCTTTCAAACCAGCGTATAAAGATTAGAAGTTTTTGTGAATTTTATCACTTATAAATCAGCAGGATGAATTTATCGAAAATTAATTATTGAGCATTATTAAGTGTCAGCTCTAGACTCGTAGACTTAGTCAACAAACTTACTTCAAATATTTAAGTAGCTTTTCATTCTTTAATACTCAGATTCTGCTCTCTTCTTTTTCAATCATGTCACTCACCTGTTGACCACTTAACGTCACCATGGGCATGCCTCCGCCCGGATTGACTGAACCGCCGACGAAATAAAGATTATTGTACAATTGACTTTTCTTTGGAAACTTGAAGCCTTTATTTTTCTTTTTGTCTGAAACAACGCCGTAAATGGCTCCGCGGTTGGAATAGTAATTTCTTTCAATGTCATTCGGCGTCCACTGATCCATAAAGACGATGTGCTTTCTTAGATCCGTCAATCCCATATGTTCCAGTTTGATCAAGACGCGATCTCTAAGTTTTCTATAATCTTCTTCTGTGAAGGGATCATCTTGAATATAAGGGATATGCGGAAGTATCTTGATGTTTTCATGACCCGGCACAGTTTGACTTGGGTCTGTCTTGTTGCTGTTAACGAGATAAATCGTTGGGTCTTTGGGCATTTCATGCTTGTCAAAGACCGTTTCATAATTTTTTTCTGAATCTGCAGAAAAGAAAAAGTTGTGATGCGCGAGCTGAGGGTATTCCTTGTCTACACCCAAGTGCAGAACAAGCCCAGAAGCAGCCGGTTCAAATGTTTCTTCAAGCTTTTCTGTTTTGTCCTTATCGACATGAAGGAGCCGGTCATAGGCAGGGATCACTTCCATATTAGATACGACCCGTCTGGCATGAACGGTTTCACCAGAAGCCAGCTGAATCCCTGTCACATTGTCTTCAGTATCCGTCAATATTTTTGTGACTTCTGTGTTTGTGTGTAGGTCCACCCCGATTTCTTCGGCCAGCCTGGTCAAGCCTTCACCCAGCTTATGCATGCCGCCTTCCACATACCATAGGCCGAAATCATGCTGGACATAGGGCAGGACATTCAAAATGGCCGGCGCATTATCTGCAGAAGAACCCACGTACTTGATAAAATACTTCAACATGTCGCTCAAGTAGGGATTTGAAATGCGTTTATCGATACTTTGAGACATCGTACGGAAATAATCAAAATCCTTGAGCGCACTGATATAGCCATGATGGTCAAGGACTTCCTTCAATGTATCCAGACCTTTTCCAAAATAGCCTTCTTCCGTCTTCTCATATAATTTTTTTGTATAGTTGTAATAATCCGTTAGTTCTTTGATATCTTTTTCGGTAAGTTCCTCATTTTTTTGAAGCATGTCTTCGGTCGTATTGTATAGATCGAGCACGGTCCCGTCCATGAAAAAAGAACGCCATTCGTGATCGAGCTGTCTGATCGACACATAATCTTCCATAAGCTTCCCGCTCTGTTCAAAAAGCTTTCTGAAAATATGCGGCATCGTCAATATCGAGGGGCCTAAATCAAAGCCAAACCCTTCTGCTTCCAGTCGATTCAGCTTTCCGCCTAAATGGCCGTTTTTTTCATAGAGTGAAACTGAGTAACCTTTTTGTGCTAAAGAAATAGCGGCGGATAGTCCCCCTAATCCACCGCCGATCACTACGACATTTTTCTGTTCTTCCATCGCTATTCCTCCATTTTAAACGAGATTTTATCAAAACTTCTGTACCGATTCTTCACTTGCCTGACAAATTATTTTTTACTTGAGTATAGAAAAGAGCTTTTTTTGCCGAAGACGTTTTATTTTTCTGGGTAAAGCAATCATACCCATTCTCTCTGACAGCATCTAAAATTCCGCCATAGACTTTTGCAGACAGCGCAACTTGAAACTGACTGTCTTCATCAAACAAATTCAATGACTGAAAGAAATCATCATATAACTGTTCTGCACGATGAGCTATGTTTTCCCATATCTGAACAAATTTTTCATCTATAAGTTGCTCAAAGAGATCCTCTTTCCTGTACCCGTAATGATTCATCAAATCTTTCGGTAAGTATATGCGGTCGATCTTATTAAAATCTTCGCCCACGTCTCTTAAAATATTTGTCAGCTGCATGGCAACACCCAGAGCTATCGCTTCTTTTTTTAAGTCGCTATGATTTTTTACTGCAATGATCGGAAGCAGCATCAACCCTACAGAACCAGCTACATAATAACTATAATCCACTAAGGTCTTCATTGTCTCGGGCTGCTTGAAGCGATAATCCATCGTTTGTCCCTTGAGCTGGTCGTAGAAGGGTTGTATGGACATATCATAACGATCAAATACATCCCTAAGTGCTATCCAGAGAAAGTGATCAGATTCATTTCCTTGTTCAAATTGTCCCAGCTCTTCAGCAAGGCTTTTCAGTGCCGCTGCCTGCTGCTTTTTGGTCTCTGCTTCATCTATACTGTCATCAGCTAAACGACAAAAAGCATATATGGCGTAGACAGCATTCGCCTTGTCTTTTGGAAGTTTGGAAAAAGCAAAGTAAAAACTTTTGGAGTGTTTTTTTATGATCTCCTCACAATAAGCATAGGCTTGCTTTAAATCTGTCGCTTTTTTATTTCGAGTATTCATCCTTGTTCCTCCTCTATTTTTTGAGGGGGTTATGAAAGCTTGTTTTATTTTTTCATAACTACAATATCTTGTACCTTTCTCCATATCATATCATATAAGCTTTGTTATCCTAAAACAAAAACGATTTTCTTTCAGAGTTCGAATATTTGATTTTTATAGACCTGTTTAACCTAATGTTTCCAAACTTTTTGAAATTTTTTCACATGACATGTCCAGTCAATTCATCTTTCGAAAAGAATAATAATAGTTTCAGAAATTTTCTATTCGTAAAAATACAGTAGAGGCTGGAGCTTTTCTCCCAGCCTCTTACTGTCTCATAAAAACGTTGCGTCGAGATATCCCAGTTTTCTCGCTTCAATAATATGCTGCTGGTCTTCTGTTGATATATCAAGCAGGGAAGGATCGTCTAAAATTTCCTGATAGCCGTGTTTTGAGACACCTTTCATAATAATATCTTTGTCTATACCTGTAACAATAGCTAAAATTTCTGCTGGATGTTTGTCTCTTGCATTTTCATCAGGCACTTCAGTGAACAACATAACGCAACACCCTTTCTTGTTTTGTCTTTCCTCCTGTATTTATTATAACATAAATGTAAGCGCTTTTAACAGTTCCTATAACTCATTCTCAAATTAACTTTCATGCATTACTATTCTCTTTATTTAAAAGACACCACTTTACAACTTTTTAAGTGATTGAAGGCAAAAAAATACAAACAAACCCAAACTTTTTGTATGATTAATTTGACAAGAAAAACCAACAAAAAGGGAGAAAAACTTGAGCTTCAGAAGGATATTGCGTTCATTACCCAGGCGGGAGAGTATTGGTTGGGAACGAGAAAAGTCATGACAAACCTATTCCCCCAGCCGGTTTACGTGATGGTGACTGCGTTGGACCGGAGCCAACCAGGCAGTTATCGTGTCTTCATCAGCACCTTACTCCCGGAGGAACTCGTGCTTGAAAAACAAGAAGAAGCTTACTTCTGTCCTGACGTGCCTCAGGAAGACCGAAAGCGTCTTCTGCCCTATGCCTTTTATAGTTACCGCTGGTCAATCGAGACTATCTTTTATGAACAAAAGACGTTTTGGTCTTTTGGTAATTATAAGGTCAGAAAAAAGAGCGGAATCCATCTGTATGTCGACATGTTGGCGGTGGCGTACAGTTGCGTGCAGCTACTTCCTTTTCATCAGTCTCAGTATGCTCATTTAAAGATAGAGAGTGCGCAAGTCAAGAAACAATGGCTAGGTATGCGCATTTGTGAAGAAGTATTTTTTTACACTTTCGTCCAGTCCATCGAAAAGCGGATAAATTGTCTGACCATTTTGAAGGCTTTTACCCGTTGGGTAAGAAGAAAGTAGACTATTTAATTACTTGTAAAGTGGTGTTAATCATATATAACACCTTTAAAAACCACCCTGGAATCAATCATTCCAGGGTGGTTTAGTCTCGTGCATGTATTAACTTTGTTTTAGATGATAATCAATCAACATCTGTATTTTTAACTAATACAGCGACACCCATGCCTCCACCAATACAAAGTGATGCCAACCCGTATTTTAATTGACGTTTTTTCATAGCATGAATAAGCGTCACCAGTATTCGATTGCCACTGGCCCCCACTGGATGACCGAGTGCAATTGCGCCCCCATTCACATTAGTGCGTTCCAACATATACTCTTTACTGACACCGAATGCTTCTGTTAATTCTTTAATGACACCCAGGCTTTGCGAAGCAAAAGCTTCATTCAATTCAAAGATATCGATATCCTCAAAGGAAATATTGGCTTTTTTCATCGCTTGTTTGATCGCAGGTGTCGGGCCTAGTCCCATGACTGATGGGTCTACCCCACCCTGACCGACTGCAAGGATTTCAACTAAAGGTGTCAGCCCATTCTCTTTGAGATAGTTTTCGCCAACGAGGAGTGTCGCACTTGCCCCATCATTAATACCTGATGCATTTCCTGCCGTTACTGAGCCGTCTTTTTTGAAAGCCGGACGCAGGGAATTGAGTTTATCTTCTGATGTTTTTCGGTTTGGATATTCATCTGTATCTACAATAACCGTTTCACGACGCACTTTAGTTTCTACAGGAACGATTTCTTCTTCAAATGCGCCACTGTCTACAGCCTCGATGGCACGCTTTTGAGAAGTAATCGCAAACGCATCTTGCTCTTCGCGTGTGATTCCATAGCGCTCAACGATATTTTCTGCCGTTACGCCCATATGATATCCTTCAAATGCATCTGTCAAAGCATCGTCCAGCATATGATCACCGACTTTATAGCCGCCCATCTTATGTCCTGACCGCGTACTACCAGGAATAAGATAAGGCGCCTGGCTCATGGATTCCGTTCCACCAGCGATAATTGCCTGGAACTCCCCAGCTTTTATTCCAAGATAGGCGTTCGTCACGCTTTTTAATCCGCTGCCGCAAACCATATTCAGTGCATAGGCCGGGACTTCCACTTCTATTCCTGCTTTTATCGACGCTTGACGTGCGATACCCTGACCTTGTCCAGCTGGCAGGACATTACCCAAAACGACTTCGTCAATATCTTCATGTTTGATGCCGCTTTGTTCAAGGACACCTTTAATAGCGTAACTTCCTAAATCTGAAGCTGACACACCTTTCAGTGCGCCTAAAAACGAACCAATAGGTGTGCGTTTTGCTCCAGCAATAAATACTTTAGTCATTGATTTATTTCTTCCTTTCTTCATTCTTTACTATATAATCCTTTAACCATAACTTTCATGACATCATCTAAAATAGGATCCAAATCATCTTTATCGTCAAACATTGCATACCTGAGTCCTATGAAATTTGATATCCCCATCAGCATATAAGATAAAACCTCAGGATCATAGCTTTTTATGATTTCCCCTTTGTCTTGAGCTGCACGGATCTGTTTTTTGTAATTTTCTGAAAAAGTCGTGTAATAATCAATAAATAATTTTTTGTCGACATAAAGTGCCTGCCAGATGACATTATACATTGAAGGCCGTGTTCTAACTAAGTTCAGGAATGTTTCGATACCTATGCGTTCTGCTTCTATACGTGTATCCGCCTGACTGATGTTTTCTGCGATCGTTTTCCTTATGATATGACCATAATCTGTTAAAATCGCCTGATAAACACTTCGTTTATCCTTAAAATATATATAGAAGGTCCCAATCCCTACTTCCGCCGCTTTCGTTATTTCTTTTACAGATGTTTTATAGTACCCTTGTTCACTAAATAACCGTTCTGCTTCAAGAATGATTTTATCTAGCGTTTCCTGCCCTTTTACCGTTTTTGGTTTATTGACAAATCCCATTTCTCTGCTCCTTTAAAACACATTTAACTCAATCATTCTACCACAAAACGATTAGTGACTACTCATAATACGTACTTGTCTTTTCCTTCGCTGATGAACCCTTTGATTAAACTGACAAAGAGATGAGGTTTCTCGTACATAATGGCATGACCGCTCAGAGGGATATAGACAAGTTCACTGTTCCTGATATTTTTATTTAAATATTCCTGCTGATAAAATGGCGTGACAAAATCGTATTGAGCTCCCGCTATAAGCGTTGGCATCTTCAGAAGATGAAGCTTGTTTTTCACATTAAAATTGACGGAACTATTCGTCAAACGGATCATTGAAGAGATAAACGCCGGTTCTTTGAATAGTGGAATCAGTTTCTTCTTTCTTTCTTCCATCCATGCTTTATTCTCTGTGAAGAACAAGGGGGAATAGATGAAAGGTATTGTAGTCAAGTAGTAAGCTTCTGCATCATGTGTCGCTTTATTCCAGGCATTGCCCACTTCCTCAAGCCAGTAAGATGTTTCAGCAGCTGTATTGAACAACAAAAGTCTTTCAACAGAGTCTGGATAGTTAATGGCAAACTGCAAAGCGATTTCGCCGCCATAAGAAATACCAAACAAATGAAAGGGTTCAGACGTTAAGAAATCAAGCAGTTCCTTTATTGCTTCGATCTGAGTCTTATGTGTATAAGCTTCTGTTAGTTTATCTGATTGTCCTTGATCTAGAAAATCTACAAGTATAAGTTGATTGATTTTTGATAAAGGGGCGATAAATTCTTTCCAGCTTGTCGTCGACATCATGATCCCATTTAAAATCACTAACGGTTTTCCCTCACCATGTACCTCATAGTAGAGTTTTTTTCCATTTGTCAGTTTGAATTTCATATTATGCCCCACCTACAATACTCAATTCTTTTGCCTGCTTCCATAAATCTTCCCTAAAATCCGGATGGGCGATGGCTATCAGTCGCTCGACCCGTTCGTTGACGTTTGTTCCTCTTAATTTGGCTACGCCATATTCCGTCACCACATAATCCACGTCGTTTCTTTGCAAGGAAACAACAGCGCCTGGAGTCAGGAACGGGACGATTTTACTTCTTTTTTCACGCTCACCTGTCTTTTTATTCTTTATCATAGCAGTGGAATATAAGGCTATAAAGGATTTTCCATTTTTGGCATCTTGTGCACCTCTTGCAGTGTCTGCCTGCCCGCCTGTGCCGCTGTACTGGATAGGTCCAATCGATTCTGACGCACATTGTCCAGTCAGATCAATTTCCAAAGTGGTATTTATAGATATCTGATTGTCATTTTTTGCGATGATCGTCGGGTGATTGACGTAGTTACCATCAAGCACCATAACAGATGGATTATCATTGACAAAATCATATAGTAGCTGATTGCCCATAATAAACGTCGTGACGATTTTTCCTTTATGCAAAGATTTTTTTGACCCGTTGATTACGCCAGCTTTTGCAAGTTTGGCAATTTCAGAGGTCAGCATCTCTGTATGGATACCTAGATCTTTTTTATCATATAAAGCTGCTGCGACGGCATTTGGTATACCGCCGATACCAAACTGGAGATTATCGCCATCTTTTATATGGTCTGCAATGTGTTGTCCAATTGTTTTATCTTTCTCATTCGGTTCAACGTGAGGGAGCTCAGGCACTTCATATTCGGCTTCTATAAAATAATCCACCTCAGAAACATGAATTTCTACATCACCGAACGTTCTCGGAAAGTTTTTATTAGTTTCCAGAATAACAATGTCAGCGGCTTCCATCATACGTCTTTCATATGTATTCCCCATAGACAGGGATACATAGCCATGCTGGTCCACTGCCGAGCAGGCTCCAATGTAAATAGACGGTTTTTTGTGGTCAAGTCGTTTTGTTGCAGCAAAATGTAAGTTATTTGGTATAAAGCTGGCATTCCCGTTTCTGTGAAGTGTACGGACTGCTGGAGAATAGAACCAGCCATTTATGAAAAATGTCTCTTTGTACTTTTCATCCATAAATTCAAATTTATGCATGGGCAAACAGTTTGTTATTGAAACATTCTCAACCTGATCCGCTATCAGATGAAGAGATTCCATAAAGAGTCTGCCTTCAGAGCATCCCAAACCTGTAACAATTTCATCATTTGATTTCACCATTTCTACAGCTTCCATGGTTGAAATGATGTTCATATCTAGCATTGCTGTACCCCTTCCTTATCATCTGTTTCTTGAACTTTTATAAGAAAGGACCAGGAAAGACCTAGTCCTTCTTAGTTTAATATAGGAATCTTAATTATTTCCTAAAATTTCTTCAATACTTTTGAGTCCTTCTACTTCTACCCAGTCAGACTCGCTTTCCACGCGGGACAGGTTCATCTCCTGAGTTCCGACGCGTTTTCCATCGGCAAAGTCGATTTCTCCTCCAAACGGGTTATTGATCGGTTCTGATTCCATCGCGTCGATATAAGCATCCCAAGTCGGTGTTTCATCTCCTAATCGATCCATGCCTTCTGTAAAGAAGTGACCGGCGATCCATCCTGTCATGGCGTATACATTATTATCATAGTCGTCTTGGATCCATTCATTCATCATTGCCAAGTTTTCCTGTGATTCTTCTGAGCTTAAATCTACCCAGCCATTGCCGTATACATCAAATTGTCCATCGATATCGTTCCAGATCTGCTGAGATATACTGGCATCAACGTTGACATATGAGGTTATCAGGTCAGCTGTACTTCCCTGAGCCACAAGCGCTTTTACGATCGTTGGCAAGGTATTCTGGATGGAAGCACCAATGACGAAATCTACATCTTCATTGACTACAGATGTAACAGCGGCAGAAACATCTGTGGCTCCGGCTGGAACTTGTTCAGATACAAGCTCGATTCCTAATTCATCTGCTTTACTTTGAGCTCCTTCTAGCATATCAAGACCGGCATCATCGTTAGTGTAGATGACCCCTACTTTTTCTGCGCCAAAGTCACCCACAGCACGAGAAAGCATCATTTCTCCTTCAGTTGTATAAATAGGCTGAACGGGCATCGCTACACGGTCGCTGCCTTCTGCATCCGCATTATATAATTGACCGATACCAGCTGCAAAGTACACTGCTGGAATACCATAGTCTTTGATATCATCTATCGTTGCAGCAATAACAGGTGTCCCAAAATGTCCTACCAATGCGAATACTTCTTCATCTTCAACCAGTGTCTGTAGTGCGGCACGCCCAATTGCAGGGTCAAATTCATCATCCGTGTGGACAAACTCTATTTCCCTTCCATGAACGCCGCCATCATCATTAATCATCTCAAAGTAGGCCTCAATTCCTGCATTGAAGGGAGACCCAACAGGAGCATAGGCACCTGATGTGGCTGCAGAGTTCCCTACTTTTACTGTATCCTCTGTAATGCCCTGAGCAGGTTCAGCACTTTCTTCTGTATTATCTTCCCCATCTGTTCCGCTTTCTCCTGCTGAACCATCTCCACTGTCCCCGCAAGCCGCCAGTGTCAATGTCAGTGCTGCTGTCCCTAATATTTTGGCCCATTTTTTATTCAACATATCTGCTTCCTCCTAGTTTTGTATGTTTATAATTTTAATTTGATACTGTTCCTAAATATGCTTCAGCCAACGTTGAATCATTAGCCAAATTATGTCCTTCTCCTTCTTTACTTATGTTGCCAACTTCCAGCACATAGGCATAATCCGCAATTTTTAAAGTTTGTGCAGCGTTTTGTTCAACAATCACGACTGTTACACCATCTTTAGCTATGTTATTGACGATCTGCAGTATTTCTTTTACTAACAAAGGCGCGAGTCCCAGTGACGGCTCATCCAGCAGGAGAACTTTAGGGTTATTCATCAAAGCTCTGCCAATTGCCAGCATTTGCTGCTCACCACCAGATAGTGTTGATGCTACCTGATTCCTTCTCTCTTTTAAAACAGGAAAGTAGTTATATACTTTTTCGAAATTATCATTCAGTGTCTTTTTGCTTTTTACGATATATGCACCTATTTTAAGATTTTCTTCTACTGTTAAATCGCCAAAAATCTGCCTCCCTTCTGGTGACTGACTGATCCCATTAGATGTGATTTTTTCTGGTGCCAGTTTATCGATCCGCTTACCTTCAAATATAATCTGACCATTCGTCGGCCGGATAATACCTGAAAGAGTTCTTAGCGTTGTTGTTTTTCCCGCACCGTTTGCACCTAAAAGTGCTACGACTTGTCCTTCATATACTGTGATATTGATATTTTTCAAGGCTTTTATAGGACCATAAAAAACTTCTAAATCTCTGATTTCCAAGATAGGCTGTTTACTCAAGTTCCCCCTCCTCTCCAAGGTAAGCTTTTTGGACTTCCGGATTCGATTGAATTTCTTTCGGTGTCCCTTCTGCAATTTTTTCACCAAAAGAAATGGCACAAATATGATCACAGATATCCATGACCAGACGCATATCGTGTTCTACGAGCAGAATCGTTGCGTTATACACGTCTTTTATTTTTTTGATTCTATCAGCGAGTTCTTTTGTCTCTGTATCGTTGAGTCCAGCTGCCGGTTCATCCAATATGATCAAATCGGGGTTGGACATCAATGTCCGTGCAATTTCCACTTTCTTTTGTACACCATAAGGCTGGCTACCGGCAATGAAGTTTTTCAAATGAAGTATATCCAAGAACTCCAAGATCCCTTCAGCTTTTTTGCGTGTCTCTTCTTCATCCCGTCTGATCTTCCCCCGGTTAAATAGTTGACCTAATAAGGGTTGGTGCATGACATGATGGGCTCCGACAAGAACATTGTCTATGATCGACAACTCTCTGATCAGTTCAACGTTCTGAAAAGTTCTGACTATGCCTTCTTTGATCACGTTATGCACTTCTAAATCCATCAAATTTGTTTCTTTTCCATTGGAGTGAATGAAGTGCACGCTACCTGAGTCCGCTTTGTAAAACTGAGTGATGCAATTAAAAATCGTTGTTTTTCCAGCGCCATTTGGTCCAATCAATCCATAAATTTCATTTCTTCTAATTGAAAAAGATAGATCGTCTACGGCTTTCAATCCTCCAAAGGCAATGGAAACATTTTCCACTTTCAAAGCAATATCTTTTTTCTCAGGCTGTATCATTTTCTCTCACCTCGGCTCGTGTCAATTTTTTCTTCTTCTCTTTTGTCTGTCCATACTCGTCTTTCTTACCCTTCCGCCTCTGCCACCAGTGTGAAACCTGGTTTTTGATATTGGCTAGACCATTTGGATAATAAAGGATAAAGATAATGATCAGAATACCTTTTACAAGTGGTGCGATATTGGCCAAAGCCGGTATCGGTTTAAGGAACAGTTCACTCATGGCGAAAAGGATAAAAGCTCCGATAAAGGTTCCAAAAATCGATCTGAACCCTCCGACAACGATAATAGCCAGGAAGTCGAGAGACAACATGAGATTCCATGTTGTAGGATACGATAAGCCGACATAATGTACATAAAGTACTCCAGATACTGAAGCCAATATAGTGGCAATACCAAATGCTATAAGGCGATATTTGAAGATATTGATCCCCATTGCCTGAGCTGCGGCTTCTGATCCTCGCATCGCATTCAGAGCCCGTCCCATATGTCCTTTTGTCAAGTTATGGATCAGCATGAAGATAATGACCATAACGATGACAATAAGATAATACGTTTGTATCCGGTCTAGCTTGAAAAAACCTAAAAGTTCTGGTCGACTTGCCAAAGCCCCTGATGCACCGCCTGTAAATTCGGTTACATTGATGAAGATTTCCCTTAATATTTCAGCCACGACCAAAGTCGCAATACCAAGATAGATCCCTTCGAATTTCAAAGATAGTATACCTACAAGTATCCCAAGAAAAGTTGGAATAATGATGGCAGCTAGGACCGCGACCTCAAAAGGAAGATTCATTGTTTCAGTGACATAAGCGGATATATAGGCAGCTAGTCCCATAAACCCTGCTGTTCCCAGCGATATCAAACCTGAAAAACCAAGCAGAACGTTCAAGCCTAATGCAGCAATCGTGTATATGATGGTCGTACCTATAACAGTAACGGTACTGTTTCTGATCACACCCATTTCAGCAATGAACGGCAAGGTGAGTAAGGCCAATCCTAATAGAATAAATTGAATATATGAGTTTTTAACTATTTTTATCATCATCACACCTTCTTTACTCTCTGTTTTCCAAATATGCCGTAAGGTTTAAAGTACATGATGAGCAGCAGCACAGCATATAGGATCGGTTTTCCCCAAACCGTACCTTCAGGCATATAAACTTGAAAGACATTCAACAAGATGGATATGCCGTAAGCAGCAATGACTGGCCCGTGAAAGGTTGCAAATCCGCCTACAACAGTTGCCAGGAATGCAGTGATCTGAACATCATTCATAAAAGTTAAAGATACAGACGAATAAGGTGCTGTCATCAGACCACTGATCAGTGACAAGACAATGGCCATAGCCCAGGCAGCCATAGTTACTGTTTTTGTTGGAACGCCCATGATACGTGCCGTTGTTTCATTAGAAGCAGTCGTTCGGATGGCCAGACCTATTTTAGTTTTCTGTATCGTTGTAAACATAGTTATCATGATCAGCAGACCGAAAAATATATTGAAGAGTGCATTATATGAGAATGGGTTTCCAAATATACTCAATGTTCCAGCAGATATCAGTCGCGGTAAAGATAGATTATCTACACCAAAGATAATGGGAGCCAAGCCTAGAAAAACTGAAATGAGTCCCAATGTGATGATCTGCTTCCCGACCGCTCCAGCCTTTGTGGCGCGTCTGATAATGATGACGTCGATGAGGATACCTAAGACTATGGCACTCAGTATGCCTATAGGAATCGCTGCATACAAGCTCCATCCTTGACGGACAACAAGCGTTGCGACTAAGAACGTGTTGAACATGCCTAAAGTTGCCTGAGCGAAGTTAGTGGTATAAGAAGTTTTGTAAACCAGAATGATACTCAAGGCAGACAAGGCATAAAAACTTCCGTATTCCAGACTTCTTAAAAAGACGCCTATAAAGTTAGCCATCTGTTTCCCCCCATTTAATGATATCCGCTGCCCATACGTATCCGATTCCGGCAGCAATTGAGCAGATCAGTGAACCGTCTTTGATTTTCCCTTCTTCCAGTCCTAATTTAAGTGACAGGATCTGGTCGATTTGACCTAAATGACCATAATTTTCCAGATATATCGACTGGTCTTCTGTAAGATTCAGATCCTTCAACATAGCATGATGTCCTGACCGTTTCATATGCAGGATGTTCAAATAATCTATATCTTCACGTGTTTTATCACTTTTTTCCAGAGCCCGATCGATACATTTCATCCAGTTGTTCATAGATACTTCATTTAATCTGTCTTTCATTTTCACTGGTTCAAGGAGAGTCAATGTACGCTGAGAGTTTTCCACATTATCCTTTGTGTAAGGATTTTCTGTCCCGCCCACTTCAACTCCAGCGGTTCTGGCAAGTGACCCGTCACTGATTATGTGAGATCCCAGCAAGATATTTCTATTATGATTTTTCTTCAAAAGCAAAGCTCCGCCGCCGGCAGACAAGTTATACATCATGGAATTCAACGGATTGCTATAATCGATCAAGTCGCCGTTCCGGTAGCCTCCTGCAATCAGGATCGTATCGATGTCATCATCAGCGATAAGCATGTCCTTCGCCATCTTCATTGCTGTTACTGTCGTGCAGCATCTGTTTTGAACGTCGATCCCCCAGGCATTGGTGGCTCCAATACGATCCTGGATGTATATGGCAGATGTAGTCAGAGGATACTCTTTCCATTCTTCGCCAAAACACAAAATAACATCTATATCCTTAGGGTCGATATCATTTTTTTCAATCAAGTCCAAAGCTGCAAGGGCACCCATTTCCTGAGTCCCTTCACTTTCTCCAGCTACAAATATTTTTTCTATACCCAGCTTTTCTCTTACTGCTTCCTCAGTCCAGTTTCCTTCTGTTTTCTCAGCAATCTCTTTTGCTGTCATCGTTTTTTCAGGAAGATAAACTCCAATTCCTGCAACACCTACATTTACCATCTCTATTCCTCCTGTTTAGTTTTCCAATTCATTCTCGATCAGCCGTGAGAGCTGTTCAATGTCATCTGTTATGATCGAATGGCCGGCTTCTTTTACAATATGAAGTTCCGCCTGATCACCAAATAATCTCTTGGTTTCTTTGGCTTCACCCACAGGAACGATCATGTCTTTTTCCCCATGAATAACGATGATCGGTGCTTTGATCTGATCGATCAAGCCGTTTCCTTCTACAACGCCATTATGTTCATGCGTAATATTGAATTGAGTGAGCGCCACATCTACATCCACTAAATTTCTCTGTTTCATAACAGCATCTATAAACTGAGCATAATCTTCCTCTTCGGGCTGATTCAAATTGTAGATCGTGGAATTCCATATTTGTTTTATCAGATCTTTATTGCCTGTTTCATAAGCTTGTAAAACTGGTAGTACTTGAACAGGATCCTTGACTATATCTTCTCTTTTATATATACGTTCTGACAGTATGGGTTGGAAATCTGGTCCTTTTTTGTACATTTTGAAACCTTTCAGACCAACAGAATTAAGTAGGAAAACTTGCCGGATCCTGTCCGGTAAAGCCGCTGCTGCCTCTAGGGCGATGCCTCCTCCTGTAGACCAGCCAATAACCGTTAAATCAGATAACTCCAGCGTTGTAATAAATGACTGCACATCCTCGCTGAAATCTCTGAGGGTGTTCAGCGTACGGTTATACGTGCTGTCGCCGAAGCCAACAAGATCCAGAGCAAAAACATTGTAATTTTTTTCAAGCCTTTCCATTAATGGCTGAAAATGAACCGAAGAGCTCATATTGCCATGGAGTAAAAGAACGATCGGCCCGGGTGTTTCTGTTGTTCTGTAAGCGAGTGTTTCCCCTGTACTCACATCGATCGTTTTGACTTCATAATTTTTCATTATAGTCTCATTCCTCCATCGACACTGATCAGCTGTCCCGTTATGTAAGAGGACATGTCACTTGCAAGGAACAAAGCAGCGTTTGCAATTTCTTCAGGCTGCCCTAAACGGTTGAGCATAGTCATTTTCGCAAATTTATCGAGAAGATCATCAGGAACAGTCTTTAATATGTCAGTCATGGTGTATCCAGGTGCGATTGTATTGACCCTTACATCTGCTCCTTTCATAGCAAATTCTTTAGCCCATGTTTTTGCCAGTGAAACGACCGCGCCTTTAGTCGCTGCGTAGTTTGCCTGGCCTATATTCCCGTATGTGCCTACAACTGAAGAAATATTGATGATCGAACCCCTGCCCTGTTCTGCCATGTGCGGTCCAACATAACGAGTCAGATTAAAGACGCCATTCAAGTTAACATCTATCACTGCGTCCCACTGGTCATCGGACATTTTTCGGGTTAATGCATCTTTTGTAATGCCGGCATTGTTGACCAGAATATCAATTTTTCCGAACTTCTCTATGATGTGATCAAAGACCTCTTTAGACTCTTGTTTGTCTGTGACATTTAAAGGCATATAAGTGACATTAGTTTTTTCATAGGTCATGTCGCCCATATCCAGAGCGATGACTTCTGCGCCTTCATCGGAAAAAAGCTGACACATTGCTCCTCCAAGTCCCCTTGCTCCACCTGTTACTACGGCTACTTTCCCTTTCAATAAATCTGTCATTAGAATCGGCTCCTTTGTGAATTTATTTTTTCTAAAATAGTGAATAGACATTCACGTGAATAACTATTCATGTTTACACCCATACTTTATACGTTTGGGAAAGCGTTGTCAATAAAGAACTGATAACGCTTTCACTTTTTATCATATTTTAATGTTTATCCTTTCCAAAACAGAAAAAAAGCCTATTAAATTAGGCTTCTTTTATTGATTAAATCATTTACTTTACATTGTTTTTTATTTTTTAACCTTATTTTAATAGTGAAGTCAGTCACTAGATTTCGACTTGCTTTTTTACTTGCCAGGTAATGGATAATATAAAAATCATTCTGTTTAAACGCTACCGCTTGTGAACATTTTATCCATCGACAGGTATAACGGCTCCGTCCCACTTTTCCATTATAAAGTTCTGTGTTTCTTCTGAGTGTAACAGTTCAATCAGTTTTTTGATCTTTTCATTTTCTTTATCTTCAGAGCGAACGGCCACGATATTCGCATAAGGCGAAGAAGAACTCTCCAGTGCAATAGAGTCTTCTACTGGATTTAAACCATTATCTACAGCAAAGTTTGAGTTTATAAAGAAAACGTCTCCTTCATCTTCGGAAAAAAGTGTTGGCAGGAGTGCCGGATCATATTCATATTCGAACTGGAGATTCAATTCATTTTCGACGATATCATCAAAACCTGCGTCTTTTAAATCGACTGTTTCATCTACTTTGATCAGTTCTGCCTCTGACAAGATACTCAGCACACGTCCGTGGTCGGAGACACTGTTGCTTGCAAAGATAGTGGCGCCTTCTTCAAGTTCACTTAAATCACTGTGACGTTTGGAATAAGCTCCTAAAGGTTCCAGGTGAATACCTCCTGCATTAGTGAATGCGTAGTCGTTTTCTGCCACCTGCGTTTCAAAATATGGAATATGCTGAAAATAATTCGCATCTAAATCTCCGTCAGCCAGAGCCATATTGGGGATCACATAATCATTATACGTTTCGATTTCAAGGTTTATCCCTTCTTCTTCAAGCAGCGGCTTTACAAATTCCAGGATTTCAGCATGCGGGACATTGGAAGCGCCAATAGTCAGCGTTTGTGAGTCCTGAGACTCATCTGCACCATTTCCACAAGCAGCTAAAAGTAACGTACTGCCTAACATAAATAGTCCTTTGATCTTTTTCATTTCTTCTACTCCTTTTAATTGTATTTAACGTTTATCTATTTTTCTAACTCCTGTATCGCCAATAAATTGAATGGTAAATACGATGATAAGGATGATAACTGTAGATATCAGTGTAACGGCAGGTCGACTACGCTGAAATCCCTCAAGGTATGCTAAATTTCCCAAGCCGCCTGCGCCAATGACCCCGGCCATTGCTGTATAACCGACCAGTGAAATAGCAGTGACGGTAATCCCCGAAATGATATTCGGAAGACTTTCTGGAATGTAGACTTTTGTTATGACCTCCCATTTTGAAGCACCCATCGATTCAGCTGCTTCAACCACCCCTCTATCGACTTCTCTGAACCCTGACTCGACGAGCCGAGCGTAAAAAGGAGCCGCAGAAAAAATGAGGGCGGGCAGCCCGGCTTCGGGTCCAGTGATTTTTCCCAGCAACGTTTTAGTAAAAGGTATCAACAAAACAATGAGAATGATAAAAGGGATCGAACGGAAAATATTAACTAAAAAAGCAACGACCTTGTACAAAATAAGAGCTCCGACTGAGTCATTTTTTTGTGTTTCATAAAGAAGTAGACCGAGCAGCAGTCCTAGGAAAAAGACAGACGCTACTGATAGACTCGTCATATAAAGAGTTTCCTTGGTTGCTTCCCACACTTTGATCCAGGAAACAGTAGAAAAATCGAAATAATCGGAAAAAACGCTCCCCAGTACTGGTAATTTACTTGGCATTTAAAAGCACCTCCACTTCCACTGGGTAACTTCTGAATAATTCCAACGCTTTCTGCCGCTTCTCCCGCGCCCCTAAAACTTGAACGACGAGTGTTCCAACAGATACTTCGTGAGTGGATTGAATACTTCCTTGAATGATATTGATATCCACTCCTGTCTCTCGACTTACTTCTGTAATGATCGGTAAGTTGACGCTGGATCCTTGAAACAAGATCTGCACCATATCTCCTTCTGGATATAATACTTGCAGTTCCTCCATTGCTTCCTGCATTTCCTTTTTATCCATTTTTCTGTCCTGTTTTACAAACCGTTTGGTCACCATGTGCTTGGGCTGTTTGAAAACGTCTAAAACAGGTCCTTCTTCTACGATTTCACCCGAATCCATGACAGCGACCCGATGACATATTTTTCTGACAACTTCCATTTCATGCGTAATCAGAATAATCGTGACATTCAATTCTTTATTGATTTTTTCGAGAAGTTTAAGGACTTCATCTGTCGTTTGCGGGTCCAGCGCACTCGTTGCTTCGTCGCTTAAAAGCACTTTCGGATCATTTGCCAAAGCTCGGGCTATTCCGACCCGTTGTTTTTCTCCACCGCTGAGTTGAGAGGGATAAGCATTTTCTTTATCGCTTAAGCCGACCAGTTCGATCAGTTCTTTTGCTTTTTTTATTCGCTTTTCTTTAGTTACATTAGCTATTTCCAGTGGGAACATGATATTTTCTAAAACTGTACGGCTCCATAAAAGATTAAAGTGCTGAAAAATCATGCCGATAGATTGACGTTCTTTTCGGATCGCTCGCTTGCTCAAATCCGATAATTCCTTGTTGTCGATTGTTACCGTCCCCTGTGAGGGTAGTTCAAGACCATTGATCAATCTGAGCAAAGTACTTTTTCCTGCTCCTGAATACCCTACAAAACCAAATATTTCTCCTTTTTTAATCGTTAAGTCAATCGTTTTAAGTGCTTCAAAACGTCCTTTTTTATTCTCATAGGTTTTTTTGATCCCTTCTAAAACAATCATACTGATCACTCCTTTTATATATAAAAAAAGCCCTTTTCAAGTCATATGACTCAAAAAGGGCGTCTAATCGGTTAAATTTAGCGCGGTTCCACCTTTATTCGTTGTTTTATTACAAAACAACCTCTGCCAGTACTTAAAAGTTTAAAACTTTTGCATACCGTGGCACTGTATCGGGTGCAACCGGAAATAGCTTATGAAACATCCACTCACCATTTCAGCTCAAAGACCATTTTCCAAATCGTCCGTTATGCTTCCTTTCACCAAACAGAAGCTCTCTAGGATAACGTTCTAATCTGTACTTATCTTGTCAACACATATCATTTATATTCAATTATGCTTATTGATAAGAAGGTTAACAGACTAGCATGTTGTCTGTCAATACTTTTATTTCAAGTTATCAGGAAACGGAAGGATTTTGGTTCCATGAAACTGGTTCGCTTTAATTTCTGCTTTTATTTCGTTCAGATCTTCATGAGTGATTCCTCCGCCAGGTAACAGTTCGATCTGGGACTGAGCCTTTTCGATCAGTGCATTGATCTGCTTTTTGTTTTCCAGAGCTGTGCCTGATTTTCCTCCACGAGTTAAAATCCGTGTACACCCCTTTTCGATCAGCCAGTCCAGCTCCTGCATCTGTTTTTCAGCAGGAATAAAATCAAAAGCCATATGGAAGACACTTTCTTTTGATCCGGCAATTGCGATCAGTTTTTCAGTAATCGGTCTGTCAATAGCTCCCTCTTCTGTGAGACAGCCAAAGACGATACCATCCGCATTCAGTTCAATGGCCTGTTTTGCCTCTTTTAACATTTGTTCTTTTTCTGCTTGATCATATACAAAGGAGCCGCCGCGGGGTCTTATCATAACAACAACAGAAACACCATGCTGGTGAGCATATCTAACGGTCTCTTTGATCATGTCAAGCGAGGGGGTGGTCCCTCCCACATCCAGCTCATCGCACAATTCAATACGATCAGCACCCAATTCAATGGCTTCGGGTACTCGTGTAAAATTTTCTGCACAGAACTCTTTTTTTATCACAAACTCATCTCCTCATGGTTTTCTTTCTAACGCCATAAAGGTAGCCCATCAGACAGACACTACCGGAAAACAACAGGAACACTGGACTATAAAGAGGGTTAGAAATCACCCCTCCAAGCAGAATAATGATCGAACCTATTATACCTAGAATCGGAGCAACCGTCCCTAGGAATGTACTCTTAATATGTCCCGTTCTTTTAAGCCCGATCACTTTAACATACAGGATAATATAAGCCACATAACTGAAAACAATGGCTATTTCACTAATGTCCCCTCCAGCCAGAATATTGAATTTTTGTGTTAAAAAGTGGATGATCAGCCAAAAAACAGTGATCAGATACGCCGTTAATGCTGAATAAGGAGATAACCCCCTTTTATCATTAATTTTTATTATCTTATCACTAAAAGGGACCATGTGCTTAGAAGCCAAGGTTTGTGGCAAACGTATGAAACCAAGTGACACACCATTAACGACTCCTAAAATAGCAATCAACACGAAAACGAATAATATTTTTTCACCACTGGCGCCAAGAACAGAGTTACCGACCTGACTGATTGCCTGATCTCCGGCAGACAATATGTATTCTGTTCCAACTACCGCTATCATACCAAGGAAAAAGGCCAGATACACGCTCAAAACGAGTAAAGGTCCGATCGTCAAAGCAATTGGCATTGTTTTACGATGGTTTTTCACTTCCTGCGTGATAGAGGTCGAAACGATCCATCCGTCAAACGAAAAAGCGATGGGTGCCAGTGCCGCCAATAAGCCCCAGCCGACCACACTTGATTCAACCACTACAACATCCTGTGGTAAAGACGGCACCTCTTTAGTCCAAAATAACCCGATCAGAGCGACGCCCAGCAGTGGGATCATTTTTACAACTGTGGTAAGGTTTTGAAACGCTCCGCCTAATTTATATGATAAATAATTCATCAAAAAGAAAAAACTTAAGTATAAAAAGCCTAAGAGCGTCTGAAGTTCCAGCGCTGAGGGTAGATTCAAAAGAGAAATCGTATATATTCCTGAAACCCAACTAACTACAGCTGTTATCGTTGGAAAATAAACCAGCATCTGAAACCAGCCAAAGGCACTTGCAAAACGGGAAGAAACAAATTCTTCATAGTAGGAAATAACTCCCCCTTGTTTTGTCGACCGACTAGCCAGCTGGGACAGTGTAATGCTGCCGAATATGACACAAAATGCACCGATCGCAAAAACCAGAACGCCCAGCCATACACTTCCACCTGTAGATTTTAAAATGTCATCGGATTTAAAAAATATACCTGATCCAATGCTTATCCCCACGATCATAGATACCGCGGTACTTAATCCATAGTGTTCCTTCTGTTGCAATTCCATTCCCTCCTTGTTGGAAGCATTTATATCTTCTAACTATATCAAATATATTGGATAATACAAAGGAGAGATTCACTTTTTTATTCAGTAGCTTTCTAAGTAGCTTTCTAATATTCAGAAATATTTATAAAACAGAAAAAGACTCCTTTATGCCTTTTTAAAAATTTCAGGCTCAGGGAAGTCTTTCTGCAGTTGGCTCGTGTTTTTTAGATCAGATGAAAGAACAGTTATTATCTATTATCACTGTCATCAGTGTTCTCCATTGATTTTATCTTGACTCATTTTCTCTTCTCTAAATGCAGCACGTTCTTCGCGTTTTTCTTTCGATTGCTGTTTTTTACGCAAAGCGAGGTATTCCACAACCTTTTGCGGCTTTCTTGTGTCAAAGGCTTCGATCGGTTCGGGTCCTCTCATTGTTTCTCTCTTGATGTACAATAGTCCCGTGTCATTGACATATGTTTTCCAGCGTACCAGTCGTATCATTCCCTCTGCCAGCTCAATGGCCGTGATACTTGCTGGATAGACACCGCAGCCGGTATTGAAATAAGGGATCGATTTATTTTTTGGAAATTTGAACCGATGGGTGTGCCCGCATAATAACGGCCGCTGATGCTTAACGATCCACTTACTATAGTTGCGTTCGATTTTATGACGTCTATTGATGTTTTTAGACGGACTGGCCGGATTTTTTATTCCAAAGCGATGAAAGAAACGCCAGAAAAATTTTATGGACAGCATCGTGAAAAACCAGAACTGGTCATTCGGCGCATCTCCCTGATGGCCATGAATAGTGAATAGCTCTTGACTTGTATAGCGATGTTTGAGAATAATTGCTTCTTTAGGTTTCAATCCCTTAAGAAAATCAAAATATTCTTCTGTGTATTTATCATAGTTTATACTGAAATTCTTTTTTACGAACCTCTGATTCTGAAGATAAATATCGTGGTTCCCAAAAATCCGTATGTAACGGTCCTTGTCAAAGAACTTCTTGATGAGAGCGTAGACATCTGTATGGGCATTTTTTATATGTTCAAAATTGGAGTATTCTAAAAATTCTTCTCCATCGCCGACTTCAATAAAGGTGTAGTTATTCTCATAGTATTCATTCAAAGCATGAACAAATATATTTCGGTTCTTTAAAAATTCATCAGATAAACTTCCGTCTCCACGGTGCGCATCACTCATAAATACGATACGGGAATTGTCATCAAAATACACGGTTTCAGCTTTTTTATAGGCTTCGGTTAATCGCCGGTCAGTAAACATACCGGATCCTCCTCTCACATTGGTGTATAAGTCAGCCCACTCCAGTCACTTGACTAAATGGGCCGAATCGTACGCATTGCTTGTTTATGTTTGTTTCGTTTATTTGTTGGCTATGATTTTTGGCAGATCCCACGGTGTGATGATCCCAATAAGATCAGTCCGCTTGTTTATTTTCTCTCCCTTTGCGACAAGCAGGACATAAGTCGTTCGCCCTTCTTTGATGCGTTTCGAAAATATTTCTTCGATGTCAAATACGGATGTATCTTCAGAAATCGTTTCATAAAATTCCTGTTCGTCTTCCACTTCCAGTATTTGTCTGACTGTCGCTTTTTTTATGGCATTGAGATCTTTATCCATTGCCTTTGCCAGGTATTTGGTCACACCGATCGAAGATAGTATTCCTTCCAGCTGATTGCCGTCAAACACTGGAAATTGAGTGTAGCGGACTTGATTGATCACATCTAGTACATCTTCCAGTGGATCGTTTATATCAAAGGTGCGCACCTTTTTTAAGAACAGATCTTTTGCTCGCTTGCTGTATTTTATTTTTTCGGTGACCATTTTTATTTCTTTTATCAAAGAATTACTGGGTTCTGCAGCTGCCTCATCCCCGTTTATTGTATTATGTGTCAGTAAATTTCTCAGTTCCCGGTAAAAGTCGATCTCGTCTACATATTTTTCTATGACTTTATCTCTTTTTTTTGCAGCGGCACCCATTAATTCACCAAAATTGGTATCGGGATCACGGTTTACTTTTTTTGCAATGACATTGTGTAATTCATTGAATGCATGCATAAAGCGCTGATAGTTGCTTCCCATCTTTGATCATCCTTCTCATTAGTTTGTTGAATTTTTCTACTTGATCATGTAATGATTTTAGATATTAATTAAGTATTTTAAGTATACCATTATGATGAGTATAGTTTTAATAATTGGATCTTCTGATGAAAAAACTCCGGAAATTTTTCATTCCGAAGTTTTTTCATTTACTTATCAGTTAATTTTCTTATAGGGCGACCCTCGGAGTCAAAGGTGTACTGCAGTAGTTTCTGTCCATCGTTCATCGCCAGCATTAATCTGTCACGGTAAGGTTCAGCAAGTTCTTCATATAAATAAGCTTCTTCATGCAGATCATATTTTTCTCTGATCGATCTCACTTCATTTTTATTTCGTAATTTGACGTTTGATTTAGGCAACGGTTTATCTGTTTTGCGTTTTTCTACACGGTAAAAGTAATGGTCATCATTGTAAATGATTTCCAGGGCTCCTGTATTGGTCCGGTTATATTCAGCATCGGGATAGTCTTCTTTATGCAGTTCCCACCAAGCCTTGATTCCGTTTACTGCTTCCTCTTCACTTTTATAACTTCCATGTTCCTTCTTTACGCCGGTTAACCGGTTCTGCCAATAATTTGTGTAGACCGTCTGTTCCATTCGCTTCACTCCTTTATTGAAAACAACTTTAGCGCACCTCGTATTGAAACGTTTTCATTATTCAGTCGACCTTTTCTATTTCTTTTTACTTTAACTTTATGACGAGTCGTTCCTTTTCTTCACGCGTGTTTGATTCAGATCTATTTATGTTTGTCATTCTTTATTGTTTTACTTTACTTTTTCATGAATTCTTCTTTATCAACAATCATTCTTTTATGTGTTGCTTTGCCTATAAGCTTTTCATCAACGTAGGCTTTGATTTCATAGGTGTATTCTTTACCGCTTTTATCTGTTTGCTTAGCTTCAACAGATACGACTTTATTGACGGCAGTTGGGGCTAAATGATTAACGTTGATTAAAACACCCACTGATGTATCTGTTTCATTCAGTTCTTCTGAGATCAAATCCATTGCTGTGTTTTCCATGTATGCGATCATATGAGGCGTAGATAAAACAGGCACACTTCCAGAACCCACTGCTTCTGCTGTTTCAGATTCTTTCACTGTAAATATCTTTTCATACGTATTGAACATTTCCATCCCTCCACTTTACTCTCTTATAATCTAATGATACCCAATAACTTCTGTTTTGCAAAATGGGACACTCTATTATTTTTTCTTAAAGAAAGAAAGAAGTTGTCTGATTACAAGTGTCAGCAGCGTGAAAGTAAAACCTACAAATCCTATATTCAAGAGAAGACTCCCCAATGGGTAGTGAATAGCTCTGTCTTTCTGAATATTTCTCAGCTCTTTTGGGGAAAGGCTCTCAACGTCTTGAACTGGATCAAGATTAGTCCAAAGTACAAATCCGACAATCATCACTACCACACTGATTATTACCCCGATGATCAACCACTTTGTCGTTTTATCTTTCATACATTCCTCCTCTATAAATGCTGCAGTTATTGAATAACCTTATCAGTAAATTAGGCCGATATCCTGACCCAAGTATAGCACATTTCAATTCTGATTTTTAAAACTCAGTTATCTAGTATGTGTACATATGTGTATTCTGATTTTCTTTGATTAGAAGTTAGCGCATGGCGCTAACTTTCATTATTAAATCTTTGTCTGCGTTTAGTGATTGGGTGCCTTATTCGGTTCGATTTTGTGCTTGCAGACACGCGTTTGGCGTTTGCGTGACCTATTGTAGGGTAGTTACTTCTAAAAGGGCACGTATCTGGCGCTTGCGTGACCTTTTCCAGGGTGATAGCTTACTAAAAGGCACGCATTTGGCGTTTGCCTGACCTTTACTTGGATGATTACTTCTAAAAGGGCACGCATTTGACGTTTGCGTGACCTTTTATGTTGGGATAGCTCTCAAAAGGGCACGCATTTGACGTTTGCGTTACCTTTTCTCGAGATCTACTTCCAAAAGGGCACGTATTTGACGTTTGCGTTACCTTTTATGTTGGGATAGCTCTCAAAAGGGCACGCATTTGATGTTTGCGTGACCTTTACTCGAGAGTTTACTTCTAAAAGAGCACTTATTTGACGTTTGCGTGACTTTTACTCGAGAGTTTACTTCTAAAAGGGCACGTATTTAACATTTGCGTGACTTTTACTCGAGAGTTTACTTCCAAAAGGGCACGTATTTGCCAAAGTAATTCGATAATATAAATCGTTCAATATATTGACTTATAAATATCTTTTTAAATTATCGATAAACGATAATAAATTATTGTTTTTTATATAAATTACACGTATACTTAATTTAAATAAATAAACAGGAGTGATTCATATGAATATTAACCAGTTTAAAAAAGTCAGTCGCTTTACTTCAGTCATTTTGAAAATTGCAGCTATTTGGTTTGGCTTATCTGTAGCAACCCTGTTCTTTTCTTACTTCTTTACCTCAAGGGACGTATGGTTTAATTTCCCCAGTCCGGATTTTACGATACTAAACGGTATAAGGGGAGCTACAACTAACGAGTTGTTTCCCCTCAAGCAGGCTGCATCATTCGTTGTTCCCTTAATTGTTATTGTTAACTGCTATGTTTTATGGAAAGGCAGTCAGTTATTTAAATATCTGGCTGACGGACACTCTCCTTTTTCTGTAGCCTTTTCCCAATCAGTTAAAAAATTAGGCCTGATTCTCATCGTTTCGGATATTCTTTTTCCACTCATATACTCTCTGCTGGTGACTATCATGATGGAAAGTGGTTACTATTACATCGTAGGCGTGGGGGCTTCTTTCTTGATTGGTCTCATTTTATATGCAGCAGCTGAAATTTTCAATTACGCCATCAACTTGCAGCAGTTTGCTGACGATACAGTTTAAAGAAAGGACGATTTAAATGCCTATCGTTGTAAGACTTGATCGAGTCATGGCGGATAGAAAAATCATGCTCAAGGATTTAGCCGATAAAGTTGGTATTTCCAACGTTAATTTATCCAAGCTGAAAACCGGAAAAGCCGTCGCTGTTCGCTTTTCAACTTTGGAAGCGATTTGTGAGGCACTGGATTGTCAGCCTGGAGACATTCTGGAATATGTTAAAGAGATCTAATTCATTTTCATCCAAATAGAGCATCTACTGAAAAAGCCTCACTGGACCAGTTGTATTTTCTAATTCAATGAGGCGTTTTCTTTTTATTAAAAATTTTACGGGTTCATAAACTTTAGTATTTTAAACAAATAGCCCTTATTCATTCGTCCAAATACTTGTAGTTCTGATAGTGGTTATCCTTCATCCCTTCAAAAAATTGATACTTTTTTCTCAAGTCTCTTTCCAATGTTTGGTCATGTTTTTTTAATCTTTTCAAGTAATCTTTGGAAAAAGAAATGCGGTTGCGCATTTCATCTTTTCTATCGGTTACACTTCCATGTCCCGGCACGTGGACATTTACTGTGTAATTGTCTAATATCCATTCGGCCCTACTAAGGGTAGTTTCGTAATCTTTGAAACTGCTTGTGATAAAAGGAAATTCGACATCAGACAGATAGTCGCCTGAGAGAAATATCCCAAAAGGTTCAACAAGTATGAATAATCCATCTGCTGTATGGCCTGGCGCATTAAAAAAAGTCAAAGTCATACTAGTTAAATTAATACTTTCTCCATCAGCGTTGATCACTCTATCAACAGTGGGATAAGTTACGTCATAGTCACGTTCAATATAGTATTCCTGATCAAAGGCAGCCACTTCATTTAAAATTTCCTGTTTATTTGAATTCAACTGAAAGTTTTTTGAAGCAATTACTGTCGCATTAGAAAAAGCACCTGAACCTATGATGTGGTCGAAGTCACTGTGCGTGTAGATAATGTAAAGCTGACGATTCTTTTTGACTTCGTCTATATACTCTTTTATTTCATTGATTTCATGAGGCAGCCACGTCGGATCTGTTAAGATAATGGATTCTTCGCCTATAATAACAGCTGACGTTGTTTGAAACAGCGCACTTTGAAAGACAGTGAGATTATTTTTTTGGAAATGTATCATTCAACCGCTCCTTTCTTTGGTTAATATGTTATATCATATGTCACATCACAGCTTAAATACCTTAGAAAGTTTACCTTAAGCAGTAACCCTTTTCAAAGTTAAACTTCTTAAACTAGTATGTTTTCTTCAGAAGTTACTCCCAATCTATGAGAAACTTCTTAAGCAAACATATTTTCTTCAGTAGTTTCTCCCAATTCAACAAAACTTATGAAGCAAATGTGTTTCCTTCATAAGTAACATCTGTTATCGACATAACTCCTTAGCTTAAAAAGATACCCCCGCTAAAGTCGTTATCCAGCCATCACTTGTGTTTTTTCAACGGCTTTATACGGAGAAAAATGGCCAATGCCACCCCGATTAACGAAAGGACCATGCCCTGTTTCAGATAAGGAGTGTCATATGTCAGCCGAATGCTGTTTTCTCCTTCATCCAGTGTCAATCCTACAAACCCTTTGTTTACTTTCAAGACATCTTGATCGTTCCCATTGACACTTGCAGTCCAACCTTTTGAATAAGGAATAGAAGTAACTAATATTTCATTCTCGTCCACCGTCACAGATCCTTCCACTTGGTCATCTGCAAAGGATTCTATATCAAGTGCGTGCGCCCTTTTCTCAGCAGCGAGTCGTGCATCCACTTCTTTATTTACTGGTAAGGCATAGATAGTGATATCCTGTAACTGGTACACCCCCGGCTGATCTACTGAAACCTGGATTTCACTTACTGGTTCTTCTTCTGAAACGTCCCCCATATTAAACAGCATGTGTTCACGGTGAAAGTAGGAACTGAAACTGGTTTTGTCAGACTGATAAATGCTTTTTGCTTTTCGTCCATCATCAACGGTCAGACGGTAATGTGTCGATTGACGGAGAAAGGGCCTTGGCGATAAAGGTTGGTAATCCAGACCCGAAAAGCGAAGATATAGTTCCGCTTCATAAAGTGCCTTCGGATTTTTTAAACGAAGTGTGAACCTTTGATCTGCTTCGTCTACACGGAACGTGTCTTTAGATAACGCAACAGGATTCCCTTCACTGCTGAATATATCAAACGCCAGCTCTTTTACTGATGGTTCATCAGACGCTTTATCAAGGGAAAGCTCTTCGTGGACAGCGTCTTTTAGTACAACATTTTTAGACAAAACCGCTTCTCTTTTTACGGCATTCATTTTCATGAACTCTGTATCAGAAAGTGCGTGATCAATAGTATAGGCAAAAGGATAAGCATCTTGTGTTTCCGCTAATATAAATCGTTCATTTTCGTCGTCATTGATCGTTTGATTTATAACGTAACCAAAAGGAAGGTAAGGTTCATTATCCGCGTGGGTAATGATGGACTTCACACCTAAGAGGTGATTAGCTATACGCCGGTCGTCTATGCCATTCCTTAAAGGCTGAATGATTTGAAAACCACCCGTTTCGATAGCCCTGGCGAAATCTGCCACAGAGCCATTCGTCAGCGACAAGTAAGAATTAACTCCCATCAGGTTCAAGTATAAAAACTGATTTTTCACGTGATTGTCTTTTGAAGTAACCCCTACACGATAAGGCTCGTTACTTATTTCCTGTAAATATTCTTCCTTACCTCCTAAAACATCGCCATACCGCTTTTCTGCTTCACCATAGTCGAGGTTTCCTGACATGGCATTCATTCCCAGTGGTGAATAATAGTAGACGGCATTTCCTGTCATATTCAACATAACAAGGATAATGACCAGCCAGCTTTCCTTTTTATAGGATAGCCTTTTTTGCAGGGGCCGTTTAAAATAAAACCATAAACCCCAGCCTATAACAAGAGGAAAAAACATATAAAAAGCATTTTTTTCATCAAACAGAAAATATCCAAAAAAAGATAGACCTGTAAAACTGATCAGCAATCGTTTCATTCTTTTTAAGTCAACTGTTGTTAAGTCTTTCCTGGCATCTATAAAATAAGCCAGTGCAAGTGAGAAAATAAATGGAAGAACAAATGTAAAGCGGTTATACGGGCCTGAGAGACCATTCATCACCGATCCCAAAAACGGAATCATTAAAATGACCAGCAAGATTATAGCCATCCAGCGAATATAACCGTAACGTCGTTTCTTCCAAATAAAAACCATACCGAAAAGTGACAAAATCGGAAAGCCGCCAATCACCCAAAAGTAACTGCCGGGTGTCAGTGTATGTATAATTAATGATATATAATACTCCACCGTGTAAAAATAAGGATTGAACGCTACGCCGCCTGCTTGACGGGAAGAGTTCAGAAAGCCATAAACCATCGGCAAAAAAAGCACTGCAGACATCAATAATCCAACGATGTAAGCATATGTCGTCTTCAAAAATATCTTGAATAAAGTTTTCCACTTCCAGTCAGGATTAAGATAAAAAAATCTGATCAGGGCATAGAGAAAAGCCAGCAGAGTCAATTTATAAAAGAAATAAAAGTTACTTAACGCACTGATCATGACAGCCAGGATAAATAAACCGCTGGACTTATTTTTTAAAAGTCTTTCAATACCTAAGCATAAAAGCGGGTACCAAATCAACGGCAGTAAAAAGAAAGGATGACGGGTGACATTGAAAATAACAAAATGTGTAAAGGCATACGCAATAGCGGCAGCTAAACCAGCATGGTGTGAGATTCTCTGACTTCCAAGAAAAAAAAGAAAACTGATACCGATCGCCCAGATTCGGAGCAGAATAAGCAGATGATAGCCCAGTTCCATCAAATGACTCGGAAAAAGCAAGCCCAGATAGACAAAAGGATCACCAATGACATAGTAACCGTAAGAATAAAGAACGTCGGCACCCAAACCGATATGCCAGTCCCATAAAGTCACCGTGCCTTCGCTCACCCACGTTCTGATTTTAGTGATGTAATCTAAAAATAATTGATAGTGCTGTGTGAACCCGTCATTTTCCCAAATGAAAGAAGTCTGTGTATAGATAAAATAACTATAAATCAAGCCTGTCATAACTAGAAAAAGTCCTGTATAAACTAGATACGTTCGTGTAGAAATAAGCTTTTCATCAACTGTCAGTTTTTCATTCGCTCTCATACGGTTCACTCTTTCTAAACACTATAAATTTACTTAACACATAATTGATGATTATGATGATCAGTCCTGTCAATACTTTAGCAACACTAGTGTTTAAATCAGCCAATCCGACTAATACCCACATACTTAACATGTCAAAGAGACCCGATCCTAAACGAAAGCCGGTAAATAAAATAAATTCTCGAACGACGGCTTTAACCGTCGCGGTAACTGATTTAAATACGTACATTTTATTCAATAGAAAGGCAAATAAAATGGCAGCAAGGATCGATACGGCGTTGGCTATTAAATATGAGAATGAAAAAACAGTATTTAAAAGATAAAACACGCCGAAGTTAACCAGGGTCGTTAGTCCTCCTACAATCAGGTAGGCTATTTTTTCCTGATGTTCGATGTACAGCTTTTTCATTTCAATGAACCTCACTGTGTTTGTCAATACTGTGTTGTCCGCTATGTTTGGATTTTTCTTTAACAAAATAAGGTGGACGATTCTTTGTCTCAATAAACACGCGGCCTAAATATTCTCCAATCACTCCCAGAGAAATAAGCTGAATGCCTCCCAGAAATAAGATACCCGCTAATAAGGTTGGATAACCTGCTGCGTCAGTCCCCCATAGAAGTGTTTTAGCCACTTCGATGATCAAAAATAAAAACGAGAAAAAGGATATGATGAAACCAATGTAAGACCAGATTTTAAGCGGTATCGTACTATAAGAGGTAATACCGTCCATGGCAAGTGTAAACAACTTTGTGAATTTCCACTTTGTCGTCCCCGCTGCACGTTTATCCGCAATATAAGTCAATTCTTTCTTTTTAAAACCGATCCATCCATACATCCCTTTTGTATAACGGGCGCTTTCCCGTAATTCACGCAGTGCGTTCACACATTTTTTATCAAGTAGACGAAAGTCGCCAGCAGCGGGATAAATTTTTTCACTGGTCATCTTTTGAACAATTTTATAGTACATATCGGAGAACCATTTTTTTACTGTGCCTTCTCCTTCATTATCCAAACGTACAGCATACACATCATCATAGCCCTCTTCCCACCATTTAACCATTTGAGAAATCATTTCAGGTGGCTGCTGCAGATCGCCGTCGATTACAATCACCGCATCCCCTTTGGCATGATCAAACCCCGCCAGCATGGCCACTTCTTTTCCAAAATTTCTGGATAAATCCACATAAGCAACTCTCGCATCTTTTTTGCACAAATCTTTGATTCTTTCAAGCGACATATCGACACTGCCATCGTTGATAAATAAAAATTCAAAGTTATAATCAGACAGCGTTTTGCTCATATCATCCAAACGGCGAATCAGCTGAGGCAGGACTTCTGCTTCATTGTATATGGGAATCACTATTGATATTGTTTTCATATTCATCCTCCCAAATGATCTGACTGCTCTATTCATTAAATTAATTGTATCACGTTGGTTTTGAAAATGCTTTTTTTATGCAACTGCTGGTATGAATCTTTCGGATTTTACTTTTTATTTGTCATTAAAAAAGACCGAACAGTAAAGCTCTGTTCAGTCTTTTACTCTTTTTTAAATTGCTTGTTACGCACGTACAGATTTCAGCGCATTACTCCAGGCAGCTGTTGTTTCAAGCAAGGCTTGAATCGTTGGATTGTGAACATCTGATGGACGGAATGTCGCCATCTCTTCAAAATCGGTAAATAAGCTGAAGGCACCAGCTGGTCCTACTGTTGCCACATTGAAATTGGATAAAATATGACGCAAGCTTAACTGCGCGGCAATGCCTAGCGTGGAGCCATAAGTGACGATCCCGGCTGCTTTATTTCCCCATTCTGACCCCAGATAATCAAAAGCGTTCTTTAAAGAGGGTGTAATAGTATTGTTGTATTCAGGTGTAATAAAGATAAAGCCATCAAGTTCATCGACTTTTTTAGACCAGCGTGACTGCTCGGAATTTTCATAACTTTTATTTGCCATTGCCGGTGGCACTGTTTCGTTAAATAACGGTAAGTCATATTCTTTGATATCTACGATTTCAAACTCCGCAGTTTCAACATCTTTAGATTTTTCTAAAATATATTCCGCTACTTGTCTGCTCACACGTGCATCCCGTGTACTACCTATAATGATTCCAATATTTACCATAATAAAACTCCTCCTGTAAACTATATTCTTTTAAACTAACTTTTAGTAAGTTTTCTACTTTGTTTATTATAGTGCATCTTGACTAAAACTGAAACCAACAGTATAGTAAAAGTGTTGTTTAAGTTACACTTTATTATTATCGTTGATTTACTTATCCTTTTTACGGAGGCAGATGGATATCATGCAGACAAAGACAGACCCACGTGTATTGCGCACACGGAAATTAATCACCGAGGCATTTATCAATATTTTCCAGACTAAATCATTTTCGGAAATATCCGTAAAAGATATCACCACAGAAGCAATGATCAATCGTGCCACCTTCTACAACCACTTTCTTGATAAGTATGACTTATTGGAAAAAGTAGTTGAAGAGAAACTGCATTTGAATTTAGGCTGTGACAAACAGAAAACAAGCATGTCTATTGAACAAACCATTGAAACGGTTTTTCTGTCTTTGACTCGTTTTGAGACTTCAGTGCCAAGCATTTCAGGACAAGAAGAAAAAGACGCAATCGATGCGATCATAAAGCTTGAATTAGTTAATATCTTTAGAACAAAGCTCATTGAGACCAATCCCTTAACTGAACAAAGTTTGCTGGATAAACTGGCCAATTGGCTGACTTTCACTGTGCGGGGGATCAGTCTGGACTGGAAAGATTCTGATGGGAATGAAACTGCCGGAGAGTTTATCAAACCTTTGCTCCCCTTTATCATGTGTGGGATCGAAACTCTTTGACTAAATGAAACACTGGGATTTTTCTATCTTGGTGTTTTTATTTGTATCATAACTTTTTACTGTAAAGCCGTCATTCAATAGATTGAAATAGATTTAAAGTGCCTTGATACCGGGTTGATCGTAATAATCCACTTATCCACTGATAAACCCGTTTCTTTTTTCATCAGCGGGATTTTGCTTATCTTGGGCACTGTTATTCAAGATGGATACTTCCACTTTTTTAATTGATTATAGCTGTTATTTCTGAGGTCTAAATTTAACTAATCCAAAAATCAGAAAGGCTAAGGTCACCACAGTAGTAATGACCAGGAATGTCACTGGACCAAACTGATATATCAGTGGAAGTGACGCTGATGTGACAAGTCCTCCTCCAACGAAAGGTTCAAACATGATTTGCTTGTAGCCAAACCCTTCCAAAGCCGGTGTTTTGTTATCCGGGTCTGCTATTTTCATCAGGAGCAAGCCCGTTGCCGCCATACCTGTTGCCTGACCAAAGTCACCCAGACCTCTTTCGAACCAGTGGTCAGGTATCATTCGAGGACCAAGGTATAAGAAAGCAAATAAATTCCAAAGGATCCCCACCAGAGAGATCAGCAGGAACGGAATAATATTGTCTCCGATAACGTCGAGCGATAAAGTAGCCAGCGCAGACACCAGTAAAATATCAAGCGCAAAGCCAGATATCATGCTGACTAAATTCGGATCGATGTAATTCCGTAAATTTAATTTGCCAAAAATCATCTGCACAACGATTCCTCCGATCATGGCAAGCGGGAAAAGTGGTAAGTAGGTAAAAAGGTAGACTCCTGTCCAGGCTCCCCACGTATAGGCTTCAAGTATGATCAAGGCCTGCTGGAAAATATATCCGAATAAAATCGCGACAGCAATCAAGGATAGATGAAAAGCCAGCGGTTCGATGGCTTTAGGCTGCTTTACTTCCTGTTCGATCTCATAACCATAAGATTCTGTTATCTTTTCTCTTTCTTTTTCAGTAAACTGGGGTCTTTCCTCCTGCGGTTTTGCATATCCCCTGCGAAATCCTATATTGATAATCGCTATTCCAGAAATGACACCGCCGAAAATACCCATCGTCGCTAATCCTAAAGCAAGATCAGCTCCTTCTGCGAATCCGAGCGTCGCAAAAGTACCTGACAAACCAGCGGCAGTTCCGTGACCACCGACAAAGGCGATCTCGATCAAAGCACCGGTCAGTGGATCCATATTAAAAACCGGCGTCAGGACAACCAGTGTCAACAGTAGCCCAACTACGTATTGTCCCCAGGCGACAGTGTGCCCCATCACGATTTGAGGCCCCGAGTTGTTCCAGATTTTCTTAAGACTTGGAACAGGTTTAGCCAAAAGCAGCGCTGCAAAAATAACATTGATGAACAGCCCGGACAAAGGCCGCCATACTTCCAGTATAAACTCTGGAATCAGTCCGTTGTAAAAAATTGACGACTCATTTAAAAACTGAGAGGTGAAGCGTCCAAGAGCGTCCGGTCCAAGAGCCAGGGCCAAAAAACCTCCGATGATCGAGCTTGGTAAAAAGAGATTCTGCAGCCATTTTGTTCGTGTCCTTATGAACTTACCTGCCAGTAGAAATACGCCGATCATTAAAAAACTGAAACCTATCTCGTTTGGTGTCATATAATAA
>NZ_BJUY01000011.1 GCF_007988865.1 Alkalibacterium kapii
CCATTAAAGGAGGATGGCTTTTTTATATTTAATATTTTTTTACGAGACTAAATTGAAGATAAGGCTTGTTCCAACTCGTCAAGTCTATTCTTGAATACTTTCATCGCTCTTTCTAAATAGTCTTTATTTGTCATATCAACGCCAGCTTTTTTCATTACTTCAATAGGGTAATCGCTGCTGCCGGCTTTTAGATAGGATAAATATTTATCTAATGCTCCTTCTTCTTCATTTGAAATCTTGTCGGCTAAAGCAGTCGCTGCGCAGAAGCCTGTCGAGTACTGATAAACATAATAGTTATAATAAAAATGTGGAATCCGGGCCCATTCATATTGAATAGCCTCATCATCCTCTACAGACTCACCATAATATTTATTGTTTAGTTTTCTGTAACTCTCGCTTAAATAATCAGCCGTTAATGGTTTCCCTTTTGCAGCTTCTTCATGCATAAAATGTTCAAATTCCGCAAATTGTGTTTGGCGGAAAACAGTCCCTTTAAACCCATCAAGGTAGTGATTCAAAACATAAGCTCTGGCTTTAGGATCTTTGGTTTTTTCCAGAAGATAGTCTGTCAAGAGGTTTTCGTTTGTTGTTGAAGCTATTTCAGCCAGGAATATAGAATAATTCCCATAAACATATGGCTGGTTTTTTCGGGTAAAGTAACTATGTGCACTGTGTCCCAGCTCATGAACTAGTGTATAGAGATGATTGAGTGAATCATGCCAATTCAGTAAGATATATGGATTGGTATCGTACATACCTGAAGAATAGGCTCCACTTCGCTTACCTTTGTTTTCAACAATATCTATCCAGCGACTATTGAACGCCTGGTCAAGGACTGCTTTATACTCAGGACCTAGTGCATCAAGGCCTTCGAAGGTTTTCTCCTTAGCTTCTTCATAAGTGAACTTCAGACTGGCTTCGCCTGTGATAGGTGTATACAGATCATACATATGCAGTTTATCGAGTTTTAAAACTTTTTTTCTAAGCGCCATATATCTATGAAGTAATGGTAAATGTGCATTGACGACCTCAATGAGTGTATCGTGCACAGATTCTGGAATATGATTAGCTGATAACGCGCTTTCTCTTGCTGATTCATAATGATGAACATTGGCTTGATAATTATGATGTTTGACATTTGCAGATAATGTACTGGCAAACGTATTTTTGAAATTTTCATAAACGGCATACATTTTCATAAAAGCTTCTTTTCTTACTTCTCTATCAGTACTTTTGAGCAGTTCCCCGTATAGTCCATGAGACAACTGGACGTCTTTACCGTCTTCTCCTTTTACCATAGGAAATTCTAAATCGGCATTGTTCAGTACACTGAATGTCTGGCTCGAAGAGGTCAAGACATCACTCGCGGCTGCCAGTAGTGACTCCATTTCTGCTGATAGAATATGTTTTTTATTCGCAGTAAGCTGAGTGATATAGTGTCTGTACAGCTTTAAATCATTCTGTTCCTGGAAATAACGATTCAGTTGTTCTTCGGATAAAGCTATCAGCTCAGGTTCAAACCAAGATGTTGCCTCTTGTGATAAGACGGTCAGGTAGCGTGCCCGATCATTCATAGCCTGATATGTACTGTTACCCGTATCCTGGTCATTCTTTAAATGAGCATAGACATACAGTGCGCTTACTTTTCTTGATAAATCTAGAATTTTAGTCAACGCTTCTAAAAAAGCAGCACTGCCTGTTCCTAATTTCCCCTGGTATGCTTTAACTTCTTTCACTGATTTTTCTACTTGTTTATAATCTTCTTCCCATTTTTCATCAGATTTATATATAACAGTCAGATCCCACGTCTGTTCTGCAGGTATTTCTTCTCTTAGCGGCAATCGTTTTGTTTCAGCCATTAGTCATCCTCCTTGAATTTATCAATAAATTAATGATAACACAATTTGAAAAATAATAGAATGTCTTTCGCTTTATTAATTTAACACACGCTTTACTCATCAAATATTAATAGTTATATTTTTATGAGTCCTTACCCATCTGCAATCTCCTAAATCAGTCAAATACCCTTTACGGGTCAATATATTTAAAAATGTCATAAAGGGTAATAGTGTATCGATTTTTTCTAATTCAGGTAATGAATGAAAGGTGATATCGGTTTGTTTTTTCCATTCAGTTATTTTACGACTCAATCTATTTGGTGTAATTATTTCATTATACGGGATGTTTTTGACCCATAAATAAAGTAACAGTTTCCACTGATAAGAGAAAGTTCGGATCATCCACTCAGTTGAAACAGTGCAAAATACTACATCGGGTAAACTTTGAATTGATATTTTATTAAGGTACAGTAATTCAAAAAAACGTCTCGTCCTTTCATCTTTATAAAAGGATAACTGATACAATTTTTTTGTTTCCACAGTTTTAAGTTTCTTTACAGTATGATTCTGATCACACTGTAAAGAAAATATTTTCTCTACAGACTTTCTGTCACTATTGAAAGATAATCTGACCTTTTTGAAGTCAATGCTCTTATATAAGCTTCGTATATTTGTGATTATCATGATCTCTTTTTCTTTTTCATCTAGCTGCAGTAGATTGTACTGCCCGTGTTGGTTTAATGACAGATAATCATAATGACGCGTCGATAATTTTCGATCGACTTTCAACTTTTCCCCCAGTATCCACTTGACTTTTATATTATTTTCTATATAACCCTGTGTTCTCCTCCTGACTGTTTTCTTGGATATCGGACTACACTGAAATTCAATAGCCACAGTGGTCCCGTTATAGTCAATGAGTAAATCGGGACGCTGATTCATTCCAGGCAGAAACTTTTCCAACTCTACTTTTATCCCTTCTCTTTTAAACCATTCATATAGCAGAAGTTTCCCATTTATGTGTTCGCTTGACTCTCCTTCCGAAAACGAACAACACTCGCCCTCTTTCTTATGGGCAAAGTGAGACTGGATGGTCGATCCTTTTTTAAATATAACTTCTTCGTGACAGCCTGGACAGTAGCATTGTCCCTCTTTTTTAAAAGTTTTAGCTTTTACTAAGTGACCTTTTTTATCAATAGCTGTAAATATATTCCTTCCCCCCTTTTCTTCATATATTATATTTACATTTTAAAAATTTTTTCACGAAAAAAATGAAAAAAGACCTGCAGAAATATTATCCTACAGGTCTTTTATATTTTCTGAACTTACTTAAAATAATACCGCAATTGTTCCAGAGCAGTATTTTTCATGATGGTCCTAGCGTACTCACTTAAAACTTCAGGTGTTGTTTTTGTTTTTTCTCCAAATTCAAGCGCAACAGCCAGTTCTTCGTCGCTTGTATTTTGAGCCATTTCCTCTACAAAGAATACAATGTGAAGATAGTACGCATCCTTGTAGCTATAAAGCGTCGATATGCCACTTTCTAAATACAAATACTTGGATAAGGTTATCAATTTTTCAAAGCTATCAAAAGTGACGACTGAATCCTTTGTCTGACTGATCTCGTTTTGATAGTCTTCATCGTCATCTGTTAATTGCTGATCATGATTTTGATTCAGTTTATTTTTTAATGCATTGAGTGAATGGGTTTCTTCTTTAAAGTTTGCACCCTTGCTGATAAATAATTCGAGTCCATTATTATTGGGCATCACTTGAAAAGTAACAGCTTCAGATTCCTGAAATTCCTCATCGATATCAACTTCTTCTAATATGCTGTAAAAGAACTTTTCTATTTGCTTCTGGTTACCCAAAAGATCGAGAAAAGTCACACCACGTTCTTCTAAGTCAGTATTTTCGATAGTTACACGTATTGTATCTTCATTGATATGTTCTATTTCCATTATTCCACACCTCACATTTCATTGGAATAACCCTTTTTATAGAATAAATTCATTCTTTGATCGTTAACTTAAATAGACTGCACTCTTACTATTATACAAAAGGTATATTACAAAAACAAGTCACAACTATTCAACAAAGATGAAAGTTTTAAAAAGTTTTAAATTTTCATAAAAAGAACCGACAAATAATTGCCGATTCTTTTTTACTTTTATTTGATTGAAACTAATCGTTGCGCTTTTTGAAGTTCTATTTCTCTAATTTCACGTGGTACAAATTGACGAATTTCATCTTCATTATAACCAATCTGCAGTCTTTTATCATCAAGTATTATCGGTCTTCTAATGAGTGTTGGATTTTCTTGAATCAGAACGAACAGTTCTTTTAATGATAATTCATCAAGATCGACGTTCAACTCTTTAAATGCTTTTGATCGAGTAGATATGATATCTTCTGTTCCGTCTTCAGTCAATCTCATGATTGCTTTGATTTCATTTATTTCCAAAGGAGTATGAGACATATTTTTTTCCGTATAAGAAATGTTGTACTCTTCTAACCAAGCTTTCGCTTTTCTACATGATGTACAGCTAGGTGTGGTGAATAATGTAACCATTATGTATTTCTCCCTTCGATATTTTATGATTTATTATTTCCTAATGAAGCTCTCTACAATTATTATACTAACTTAAATGTGACAGTAAGTAAAGTCCTTTTGTCATTTTTTTGTCAATTTTTGTTCTTATTTATAAAAACAAGAACAAAACCTTTATATACCGGCATTTTTTCATTTTACAGTTAATGAAAAAACAGTCTAATTTATAATGATTATAAATTAGACTGTTTTTGATTATGATGTAACCATATTTTTAATAGAGAAGCTCGATCAGTTCATCCGCATCCATATTACCGAAATATTTTTTTATGTCGATAGTATTTACTGCTTCAGTTATTGCTTTTCGTGTATAAGGAATTCCCTTTAATTCATTTTCTACATCTTCGATTTCACCTAAGCCAAAGAAATCGCCATATATGCGAATATCGTCGATTCTTCCTTTTCTGACATTCATTTTCACTTCCACTGTACCGGCAGACAGTCTCTCGCTGCGTTCCATATCGAATTCAGGAGACTTTCCATAATTCCAATCCCAGTTAGCTGTATATTCATCAGCAAATGCTTCGATTTTTTCCCAATCATCTTCTGTAAGAACATACTCTTTCACATCTTCTTTCGTATCCGTATCGTAAAGATACAAGAGCAGCTTCTCTTTGAAGTCTTTAGCGTTCATCTGCTGGTAAGAGTCATCAAGGAAAGGTTTTATATTCGTAACTCTGCTGCGGATCGATTTGATGCCTTTGGATTCAAGCTTGTGTTTTTTGGGCTTCAACGCTTTGACTACGGCATCGATCTCTGAATCGAACATCAATGTTCCATGAGCAGTCATCCGTCCATTCTTCGAATACATGGCATTCCCTGAAAACTTTTTATCATTTATGACTAGGTCATTTCTACCTTTTAATTCAGCTCCTGAAACGCCCATTTGATGCAGAGCATCTATTACAGGAGAGGTAAATTTTTTGAAATCCCGGAACGAATTGCCATCATCTTCAGTTATGAAGCAGAAACATAAAACGCCCATATCGTGGTAGACGGCTCCGCCTCCTGAAAAGCGACGGACGACATCCACGCCATTTTCTTCAACATAGGCTGTATTGACCTCTTCATAGGTATTCTGATTGCGCCCGATAATGATTGCATTATCATTAATATAAAATAGAAGGATAGGCTCATCTAATTTAATCTCGTTCAATAAATAATACTCAATAGCTAAATTGATTTTGGGATCATGTATTTCTTTACCATTGCGTTCATTTTTTACATAATACATACGTTGTCTCCTCGCTTATATCGTTAGTGTCATTTCTTTTTGTGCTAATTCTACTTTAGCACTTGGGCATTCTTCTTTTGCATCTTTTACTAATTGTTTTGTATCACCATACTGCGGCAGATGTGTCAGCACCAGATGTTTCACATTGGCTTCGTTTGCAATTTTTCCGCATTCGCCCGCTGTCATATGCACGTGATGGTTTTCCTTACCTGCATAAAAATTACTATCTGCAAGAAGTAGATCAGTGTTTTCTGAAAAGGAGATAAGATCTTTCTTAAATCCAGTATCAGCAGTAAAAACAAAATTTTTACCTGTCTTTCTTTCCGTCACCCGAAAAGCATAGCAGGGAACTGGATGGATCGTCTTCATCTTTTCAATTTCAAACGGTCCGATCTGCAGCTCTGACATGTCCGTATAATCGATCCCCTGGCTGACATTCTCCAGTGTGAGTTTTGAAAAATACTCTTTGTCTTGTGAATGTCCATATATGGGCAGTATTTCTGGTTCTTCGTTCTGCTGATCTTTTTTTAATAGTCGTGTAAATTGAAGAACACCAAGATCAGCAACATGATCATGATGATAGTGAGAGATCAGAACGGCATCTAATTTCATCGGGTCGATATATTTTTCAAGCATAAGCAGACTACTGCTCCCCGCATCCAAGAGAAGATGAAACGCATCTGCCTCGATCAAGTAAGCGCTTGTTCCTACACCCTTCGTCGGATAGCCTCCATAATAACCAAGTATTGTTATTTTCATTATCCACGCCTTCTTTCCTTTTTGATTCATGTTAAAAAAATGCTCTATCATTTCAAGTAATCAATAGCTTTAAGGCTGATTTCGTTTGCCTGAGCTATACAATTGTTGATACCGAAACCTTTAATGCCATTCCCTGCGAGGTATAAACCCGGGTGTCTATCATTTAAAAATTTAAATAAATCTTTCCTTTTCTCTTCGTGCATCAAAGAAAACTGAGGAATCGCATTAGGCCATCGTTTGATTATTTTATAACTAGGAGGACTATTTACACCCAGCATGTCAGAGATATCACTTAGGATTTCAATTTCTATTTGTTTATTACTTAAAGACATTACTACACCATCCCCACTGCGTCCAAAATATACACCCAGCAGTTCTTCATCTTTATCCTTGAAGTGATTCCATTTTTTATTCAACCAGATTACGCTTTGAATATAAGAATTATTTCTTCTAACAGATAGCACACCATTCCCTATAGGTGGATTCGTTATAGAGCCTTTTGGAAAACTGAATAATAAAAACCCAATAGATCCCATTTTGATATCATTAAAATACTCACTGACTGCAATACTTTTGAATAATTCTTTATATGCATCAGGATCAGTTGCGACGATCACGGAATCAACTCTTAACTGTTCTTTTTTATTGACATCAAGTAAATAAGTGCCATTGATACTTTGCCTGATTTCAGTAACCTGCTTAGCATACTGTATGGCCGGGTTGACTTTTGCTGCCAATGCATTGGTTAAAACTTCTAATCCTTCGTTGAAAGTGGCATGCACCCCCTCTCCGTCCCATATCTCAGGATGATTTTCCAGCGCTTTAGACCAAGTCCCATGAGCACGTTCCAAGTGTACCAAAGGTTCATTAAAACCATGAATGCCAATTTCATCTATATCACTAGTATAAATTTTTGAAAAATAAGGTTCGGCTCCATACTCAGCCATTTCTTCACCAATACGCTGAGCCAGATATTCTTTAGTAGTGAGTTCTACTTTCGTATCTGAACCAGAAAAATATGTATTCTTCAAAAAAGCAAGTTTGCCCTGGAATGATATCAAGTCATATTTCCATATATCTGTACGTTTTACTGGAATCCCTTTATACGTTGGACAGTCAAAATTATAAAGTTTGTTGAAAGCAAAAATATCCTGCTTGCCGTTCTGGCTGAATTCAACCTTGTCCATAAGATTTAATTCTTCGATCAGTGCCAATGCTTCTGGGTGACGAGTATCGATCGATTCTGCTCCTAAATCAATAAAACCTTCACCAAATTTCATGGTATAAAATTTACCCCCCGGGCGAATGGATGACTCCAATACAATAAGTTCTAACGGGAGATTCTCTTTCTCGATCTGCTGCTGTAAGCGATACGCAATAGTAAGGCCAGTGATACCCGCCCCAATAATGGCAATTCTTTTTTTGTTTTTATCCACTAGACATACCCTCGCAAACTTTAATGTTATTTATAGACCAAGCTCATAAATTTTAAATAATATTCTATATTTGCCATAACTGCTTTTTCTATTTAAAGATTCAATCACCTTTATTATACCATGAAGAATAGACGCTTATTAAATTAATTTTCAACAATTACCCAATAATAACATAAGATAATAAAATAATAACAAATAGAATAAAAAAACCATATGGCAAAAGTTTTCACCTTCTGTCATATGGTTGATTTTCAATTACTTGTTTATTGCATCTTTAGCTTGATCAGTTAGTGTTGTGAATGCTTCAGCATCATTGACTGCCAAATCAGCCAGCATTTTACGGTTCATATCGATACCCGCCACTTTCAATCCATGCATGAATTTAGAATAGCTCAAACCATTCATACGTGCTGCGGCATTGATACGTGCGATCCATAGTTTACGGAAATTACGTTTGTTCTGTTTACGGTCTCTGTATGAATACATATATGATTTCATCACTTGCTGTTTTGCTACTTTGAACAAACGATGTTTAGCACCATAATATCCTTTAGCTAATTTTAATACGCGATTACGACGTCTGCGTGTCACGACGCCACCTTTTACTCGTGCCATTGTTTTTCCTCCTTCAATACAATCCTATTAAATCGAAATTTTTATTTCATGTAAGCTACTTGCTGTTTGATGCGTTTGTAGTCACTGTCAGAAACAAGTGCTGATTTACGTAATTTACGCTTTTGTTTCTGTGTTTTGTTTGCAAACATATGACTACGTTTTGCATGACTTCTTTTCAGTTTTCCAGATCCTGTTCTTTTGAAACGTTTTGCTGATCCTCTATGCGTTTTTTGCTTAGGCATTATATTTTCCTCCAATACTCTCGTCTATGATTTTAACCAGAGTCAATTATAGTCTGATTCTATTAGTTACTACTTCTCACTTTTTGGTGCGAGCATTAAGAACATGCTGCGTCCATCCATTTTAGCTTTAGATTCAACTTGTGAAACGTCGGATGTTTCTTCCGCCATACGTTCCAGTACGTCACGTCCAATTTCTTTATGAGTGATCGCTCTTCCTCGGAAACGAATAGAAACTTTTACTTTATCGCCTTTTTCCAAGAACTTTCGAGCGTTGCGCAATTTAGTGTTGAAATCGTGGTCATCAATCGTTGGGCTTAAACGAATCTCTTTAACGTTGATCACTTTTTGATTTTTTCTTGCTTCCCGTTCTTTTTTCTGTTGTTCATAGCGATATTTACCGTAATCCATGATACGAGCCACTGGGGGTTTAGCATTAGGAGAAACGAGCACTAAGTCCAAACTGGAATCTTCTGCTAATTTTAATGCTTTATTGCGTGAAATGACTCCTATCTGTTCACCGTCTTTACCTATCAATCGTACCTCTTTTGCGCGAATACGATCGTTGACAATCATGTCTTTAGCTATGGTGGTCACCTCCAAAGTATTTGCGAGAAAAACACAGAAAAAGGCGGATTTTCTATATCATATAGAAATCCCGCCTAATCTCCGCATAAAAACACAACTCATTGCGTTTAATTATATATACGTTCATATATGCCCAGAGACTAAAGTCACTTAGGCGAGAAGCGGGAGCTCCTGCTTTGTTTTCTCAACTTTTATATCTTAACATCAATTCAAGTTGATGTCAAACGTTTATTTGCTGATCTCTTTTTTCAGCATTTCAACAAACTCATTTATGTCTACCGTTTCTGTTTTCTTTTCCCCGTACTTGCGAACAGACACACTGTTATCTTCAATCTCACTATCCCCGATCACAAGCTGATAAGGGATTTTAAGTGTCTGGGCTTCCCTTATTTTATAACCCATTTTTTCATTCCGCATATCCACTTCTACTCTAAAGCCTTCTTTTGAAAGCTCTTCTTGCAAGTCTCTTGCATAGTCTCCATGGATGTCTAAATTAACAGGGATGATTTTAGCTTGGACTGGAGCAAGCCATGCTGGAAAAGCGCCTTTGTATCGTTCAATCAGATACGCAACAAATCTTTCCATGGTGGAAACGATTCCTCTGTGAATAACAACCGGCCGATGGTTGTCTTGACCATCTTCTCCTACATAGGTTAAGTCAAAACGTTCAGGCAGTAAAAAGTCCAGTTGTACTGTAGAGAGTGTTTCCTCTGTGCCTAGAGCTGTTTTCACCTGGACATCCAGTTTAGGTCCGTAGAAAGCCGCCTCACCCATCGCTTCAAAATATTCCAGTCCCATCTCGTCTAACGTTTCTTTCAGCATGCTCTCAGCTTTCAACCACATGGCATCGTCATCAAAATATTTTTCAGTATTTTCAGGATCGCGGTAGCTCAGGCGGAAACGGTAGTCTTTGATATCAAAATCTTCATAAACCGCCAGCATCAAGTTTACCACTCTTCTAAACTCTTGCTTGATCTGGTCTGGACGTACAAATACATGTGCATCGTTTAGTGTCATCTCGCGTACTCTCTGAAGTCCAGATAAGGCGCCACTTTTTTCATAGCGATGCATTTGACCAAGCTCAGCTATGCGAATAGGCAAATCACGATAACTTCGTATACCATTTTTATAAACCATCATGTGATGTGGACAATTCATTGGACGCAGGACCAGCATTTCTCCGTCTCCCATATCCATTGGTGGAAACATATCTTCATGATAATGATCCCAATGTCCTGATTTTTTATAAAAATCAACATTCGCCATTATTGGTGTATAAACATGTTCATAACCCAGTTTAATTTCTTTGTCAGTAATATAACGCTCAATGATCCGTCTGATCGTTGCTCCTTTAGGAAGCCAGAAAGGCAGCCCTGAACCCACTTCAGGATTAAGCATGAACAGATCAAGCTCTTTCCCTAGTTTACGGTGATCTCTCTGCTTTGCTTCCTCCCGCATTTTCAAATACTCTTTCAGGGATTTTTTATCAAAGAATGCTGTCCCGTAAATACGCTGCATCATTTTATTATTTGAATTACCTCGCCAATAGGCACCAGCAAGAGAGAGCAGTTTGAATACTTGTATGCGCCCGGTTGATGGGACATGGACGCCACGACAAAGATCTGCGAATTCACCTTGCTCATATATGGTAATCACTTCGTCTTCGGGTAAATCATTAATCAGTTCGATTTTATATGGATCGTTTTTAAAACGTTCCAAAGCATCTTCTCTACTGATTTCTTTTCTTATGATTGGAAAATTTTCTTTTACAATCGCCATCATTTCATTTTCAATTTTCCCTAAATCTTCATCGGTGATGGGATCGCTTGTATCTGTGTCATAATAGAACCCGTTTTCAATAGCCGGACCTACCCCAAATTTTGCATCAGGATACAACCGTTTAACTGCTTGAGCCATGAGATGTGCGGCTGAGTGCCTGAGTACAGACAAGGCATCTTCATGATCAGGTGTGATGATTTCAAGAAAGCCATCATTTTTTAAGGATCGGTTGTAATCTATCAATTCTCCGTTCCATTTTGCAGCTAATCCTTTTTTTTCCAGAGACTTAGCTATGCTTTTAGCCACTTCTTTGGGAGTCGCCCCTTGCTCAACTTCTTTGATTGTACCATCAGGTAAAGTCACTTTGATATAATCTGTCATTTTAATTCCTCCTTATATAACTAAAGACGTCCCATTGAATGAAAGAATTCATTCAATGGGACGTCTTTAGTTTACGTGGTTCCACCCAGTTTCATAGAAAGGGACAGAATCCCCAACTATCTTCGTTTCCCGTTAACGCCGGGAGTACGGCTATCTTTACTCATCGTTCAAAACAGCACTCAAAAGTGGTCTGTGACAGGTAATCTTGAGAATGTTCCAGCATTCATTCTCTCTCTGGAAAGATACATTGACACAGGTGTCTTTTTCTTCGTTTTATTTGTTTCGATAGTATCATAAGTTCACTGTCAACACAATACTTTCCGCTTATTTGTGTCTTCTGTTTTCCCCGGACATTTCAACTTCTTCTGTCAGAAATTTCACTCTTTCCATGATACGCTTGGCTTTCAATGGTTCATTTTCTCCGCGCTGTGATTGAGTTAAATGTTCATTTTCAAGTTGCTCCATATCAAAATTGGAAGTGAAAAATGTTGGAAGTTCCTGCTGCATACGGTATTGTAATATCACTCCAAGGATATCATCTCTGATCCATGATGACATGGAATCCGCTCCAATATCGTCGATCATCAGGATGGAGGCTCGTTTAAAACTGTCCAGTTTATCTTCTGTTGTGTTTTTACCTATTGAGTTCTTCATTTCAACAGCAAATGTTGGGAAATGAACGATTGTGGAAGGGTATCCCTGTTCAGATAATTCATGAGCAATCGCACCCAGTAAATAGGTTTTTCCCACTCCAAAGGCTCCGTATAGATATAAGCCTTTATGGAAAGTATTGGGAGAATCGAGGTAGCTTTCTACAAAGACCATGGCTTTTTCTAAAGCATGCTGCCTTCTTTTTGTGACATCGAAAGCTTCAAATGAGGCATTCTTCAAGTCTTTAGGCATAAAAACTGAGTGTATACGATTCTTTATTTTTTCTTCTGTTCTTTTATTGATCAGTTCAGTAGTTGGTTCATATACCACATCGATCCGGTGATTATTCAATATCAGCTTTGGGGTGTAGCCTGGAGCCAGTTCACCGGTCATTGTTTGAGACTTATGTTTTTCAGAAACAAATTCATAAAGTTTAGCCGCACTTCGTTCGATCGCATTCTTATCTAACACTTCTTTATGCATTGCTAAAAACTTTTTGACATCGGGATCACTGAAAACCTGATTTTTCATGATATCTCTAAATGTCTGATTCAGTTTCTTTGCATCCATCATTTTTTCTAATTGACTTTTTAGGCTCTCCATCATTTATCACCACTTTTCTGTTGCCGAATTTTTTTCAGTTTTTCTCTAAACGCTTCTTCCTCTTCCTGACTCAACCGTTCATCTTTTTCTTCAGACTCCATTGCCCATGAAGGCAGCGTTTCTCTTCGACTGGATACGTTGGATTTATAACTTTTTTTGGATCGGTACTGTTTTTTGCTGTTTTTTTCATTGACATCATCGTAAAACCCTTTAACCTTCAACATTGCATCTTCTGGTGATACAACATCACTCTGTGCCCAATCATTCGCAATTTTATTCGCTAAATTCTTTTCCAGCATCGGAGCATTTTTAACAATCAATATATAATTCATCAATATGTTGATGACACTTGTAGTCAGGGGCGAACGTTCAACTAATTCTTTTAATAACCATCTTTCATTAGAGGTGACATAACCGCCTTTTTGCTGTTTTATGGATTTCAGATACGCATACGGTTGAGTCTTTTCAGCGTGGAGTAGAATTTCGATTTCTTCTTGTTTAAACCCTTTTGCTTTTAATTGCCGGGCTCTTTTATCTTCGGATCGAGAGTGGTTCCGTTCATTTTTATGTTTTTTGGTTTCACCTAAAAATCGCTGATGAACGACACGCGTCAATTGTTTTTCGCTGATTTCTCCAGAAGTGATATCGGCTGATTCCAACACGATTTTCTGCATAGTCAATTCATTGATAGAATAAATCAGATGAAACGTTTCTATTAATTTTTTCACATCAGAAGTCAGTGATTGTGGGCTTATAAAATGCTTGTTGAGCCCTGCCAAAAAGAATTCCCAGTCAAAATCACTCTCTTTCAGCACATTATCCCCTAACGATGAAGGCTTATCTTGCTGATCACGTATATCAGTGGTTTTAAGGACATCGAAGTGATTCTCCATATTAAAATCGATCACTTCATGGAAGGACTTAGTGATTTCTTTGTACTTCTCAATATAATGACTCGTTTTTAAATACTTTGCTTTTAAATCTGAAACTAGTCGTTCGCCTAGTTTTTCAGTAAGCATCATTTTTAACATTGTATCATTGAAGAATTGTTTGGGTGTCAAAGGTGACTCGATGATGATTAAATATGCCTCTTCATTTTCTCTGTGTCTGTATACTTTAACAAGACCATAAGCTTCCAGTTTGATTCTTGCTTCATAATATTCTCTTATTCCTAGATCTATGTGTGAAAGAATATCTGAAAGAGGTAATTCTTTACTCTCAGATGCACTCAGGATCTCTTTGATTGCTAAATACAGACTAGCTGCCTTCAGACCCATCAGTGGCTGATATAAAGAGAGCACGGTCGATACGTCAAGATCAGATATAATCTCTGACCTCGTTAGTATGAGCGTATCTTTGGGACTTAAATTTTTCCACGGGTAACTCATTTATGCTTTTATCCTTTCACTCACTCTTTTTCCTTTTTTTTTCGAGTTCTTTCATCTCCTGCATGAAAACATCAATGTCTTTGAACTGACGATAGACGCTTGCAAAACGGATATAGGCAACGTCATCTAAATCAACAAGTTCTTCCATAACATATTCACCGATTTTTGTTGAAGGAACTTCGCTGACACCCAGGTCACGGAGTTTACGTTCCACTTTATTCACGATGTTCTCCTGGTCTTCTGCAGATACTGGCCGTTTCTCACATGCCCGGCGTATGCCCCGGAGTAGTTTTTCTCTACTGAATTCTTCACGGTTTCCATTCTTTTTAACAACTAAAATAGCACTTTGTTCGACCCTTTCAAATGTAGTAAATCTGAAAGAACAGTTGTCACACTCGCGTCTTCTTCTTATAGCCCGTCCATCTTCAGCAGGACGACTATCTATCACTCTGCTTCCATTGTGTCGGCATCTTGGACAATACATGTATTTCAGCCCTTTACTTTGGATTTCTTGTATCAATTATATCACATGACCAGAATCGTTACGACAGTCTATTTTTTTCAAGCCACTGATCTACCTGTTTTTTAGTCTGTTCTAAAGTGCTGTTATTATCTATTACGATGTCTGCTTTTTCTTTTTTTTCATTCAACGGCTGCTGGGATCTTATACGTTTCAGTGCATCTGCTTCTTTTAGTTCATCCCTTTTTTTTAATCGTTCCAACTGTGTGCTGCTGTCTGTGTAAACGACCATTACTTTATCAACGACTTTTTCATAACCCGCTTCATATAACAGAGGAATATCAACAACTATCAGCGAGTGATCCTTCTGCATCAATTCTTTTTTCTTTCTTATCAGTTCCTTGTAAATTTCTTTTTCGACAAGTTCATTTAAACGTTTAAGTTTATCCTGATCATTGAACACAATATCACCTAACCGTTTTCTATTGATTGATTTATCAGCGTCAAGTATTTCCTCACCAAAGTGCTCAATGACTTTTAAATAGGCAGGTTCTCCTGGTTCCAAAACTTTTCGGGCAATAATATCAGCATCTATAACAGGAAAACCCTGTTCACTAAAATATCGACTGACAGTAGACTTTCCACTTGCAATCCCACCAGTCAATCCTAAAATAAGCACGCGATATTCCCTCCTTACATCTTTTGACAATTCGGACAATAGTGTGTTCCCCGCTGGGCTACTTTAATTTTTTCTATTGTATTCCTGCAGCGGGAACATTTCTCGTTCGTTTTTCCATATACTGATAAATATGTTTGATAACTGCCTTCTGTTCCGTAGGCATTTGAATACGTTCGAATGGTCGTCCCACCATTTTCTACAGCACATCGTATTATTTTAATGATAGATTCTCTTAAGCGGCAGATTTCATCGTATTCAAGTTCCTTTCCTTTTTTCTCTGGATGGATATACGCATCATAAAGGATTTCATCAGCATAAATATTACCTATACCAGCTACGATCGTCTGATCGAGTAAACAGGCTTTAATCGGTCGTCCTGTCTTCTCCAAGGCCTTCACTAAATGACTGACAGTCAATGCCTCATCTGTGGGTTCCGGTCCAAGATTTATAATAGAAGGGTGATCTTTCAGCTTTCCTTTTTTTACTAAACTCATTTTTCCGAATTTCCTTACGTCAAGATACCTGAGTTCTTTTATGTTATCTAATTCAAAAACGACATGTGTGTGTTTTGTCAATGGTTCATCCCTATTTTCCAGTCGATACTTCCCTTCCATTCTTAAATGACTGATAAGAATATCACTGTCCAGTATAAACAGCAAAAATTTCCCCCGACGTTTTATATCAGTGATTATTTGTCCAGTTGTTCTGCGTTTAAACTCAGATACAGAAGGGTTTTTAATGATATTGTCCCAGTATACCCGGGTTTCAGTTATCGATTTGCCGACAACTAATTGCTTTAGTCCATTTTTTACACTTTCTACTTCGGGTAATTCAGGCATGCTTCAACTCTTCCTTTTTTATTGATCGAGTAAAAGAAGCGAGAATAATTCTCGCTTCAAATCATTTATTATTTTGCGTCATACCAGCTGTCACCGTAATTACTGTCAACTTTCAGCGGAACCGAAAGTCGAACGGTATTCTCCATAACTTCTTCAACAAGCTTTCCAAGTTTTTCAATTTCATTTTCCGGCACTTCAAATATGACTTCATCGTGCACTTGCAGGAGCATCGTTGCCTGCATATTCTCTTCTTTTATGCGTTTATCCATCTCGATCATTGCCATTTTTAGTATATCAGCAGCGCTCCCTTGGATAGGAGTATTCATAGCAGTGCGTTCTGCGAATGATCTGAGATTGAAATTTCTTGAATTGATTTCAGGAAGGTACCGTCTGCGGTGAAATAAGGTTTCAACATATCCCTGATTTTTTGCCTGACGAATGATATCATCGATAAACTGCTTTACTCCTGGGAAACGATCAAAATAAGTATCGATATACTCCTGTGCTTCTTTTCTTGTAATGTCCAGATTCTGAGAAAGACCGTAATCACTGATTCCATAAACGATCCCAAAATTAACAGCTTTAGCTTCACGGCGCATATTAGCTGTAATATCAGAGGCCTTGTCGATATCAAACACTCGCATAGCTGTTGTAGTATGAATGTCTTCATTATCATTAAATGCCTTGATAAAATGTTCGTCTTCTGATATATGAGCAAGTATGCGCAGCTCTATTTGAGAATAATCGGAGGCATAAATTTTCCATCCTTTTTCTCTTGGAACAAAGGCCTGGCGTATTTTTCGGCCTTCTTCCAGTCTGATCGGTATATTTTGAAGATTAGGGTCTACTGAACTTAATCTTCCTGTGCGAGCAACCGTCTGCAGATAACGGGTATGTATTTTACTCGTTTCTGGATCGATCACTTTTAATAAGCCTTCAATATATGTTGATTGGATCTTGGATATTTGACGGTATTCCAGTATATATTTAACAATTGGCGCCTGATCTTTCAACTTTTCAAGAACATCCTGTGCGGTTGAGTACCCTGTTTTAGTCTTTTTGATTACTGGATAACCCATTTTCTCAAAGAGAATGACACTTAACTGTTTAGGTGAATTGATATTGAATTCTTCTCCGGCTTCTTTGTATATTTCTTTTTCAACTCTATCAAGTGTCTCCTGGAATTCCTCTTTCATCTTCTCAAGTCGTTTCGCATCCACTGTAATGCCTTGTATCTCCATATCTGCAAGCACCATAGCAAGAGGCAATTCCATTTTTTTCAATAAATCTTCTTGTTCATTTTCTTTCAGTTCACTGTCAAGTTTTTCTGAAAGCACATTTATTGCTAGAACTTTTCGGGCTACATGGTCATGCATCAACGTTTCGTCTTTCGGTTTGCTTATTTTTTTGCCTTTGCCGTAAACCATTTCATCAGGTGACACATCTTGATAACCATGTTTCAGGGCAACATCCGCAAGATCTCCGCTACTGCTGTCTTCCGCTGTAAGCAGATAAGAGGCAAGCATAATGTCAAAAACTATCCCTTTTACTGTAAAGTCATTCTTTTTCAAAGAGACATAGGTTTGTTTAGCATCATAGACCACTTTATGCATTGATTCATCTTCGATCCACTCTTTAAAGGCTTCTGATCGAAAAGCTGTTTGTGGATCGGTCACATAGAGGTTGTCTTTTTTCCCCCACCCGATACTGATTATTTCGGCATAATGATAGTTTTCGTCCAGCATCTCAATATAAAGCGCCATCCCCTCTTTAAACATGGATGCATCGATTTCTTTGACAAAAGTAACATCGATTTCAACAGTTTCTTCGGCTAGCTCTTCCATGTATTCGCTCGTATCCAGTTTACTTAAATGTGAATTGAAATCCATCTCTTTGTAAAAAGAAATGAGTGCTTCCATATTCTGACCACTATAGTCCAGCTCATCAAGTGATAGCGTCACAGGGGCTTCCCGGTCGATTGAAGCAAGCTTTTTACTTAGAAAAGCTGTGTCTTTCTCGTTTATTAGATACTCTTTTCGTTTGGATTTTTTCATTTCATCAATGTGTTCATACAGATTCTCCACTGATCCGTATTCATGTAGCAGCTTCAGCGCAGTTTTCTCACCTATTTTCGTCACGCCAGGTATATTATCTGAAGCATCTCCAGCGAGTCCTTTCATATCTATTATCTGTTCCGGAGTTATTCCCATTTCTTCTTGTATGGAGGTTTTTGTATACTCTTTGAGATCTTTGACTCCTTTTTTGGTAATATCGACACGGACATGATCTGATGCCAATTGAGTCAAATCTCTGTCACCCGTTAAAATTACGACCTCAAATCCTTGTTCTTCTGCTTGTTTAGATAATGTTCCAATAATATCGTCTGCTTCGTAATTTACCAGTTCATAACTTTTTAGTCCGAACCCTTTTAACAAGTCTTTCATGTAGGGAATCTGCTCAGCAAATTCCGAAGGCATCTTGGAACGGCCGCCTTTATACTCTTCAAAGTATTCATGCCTGAATGTCGTTTTTCCGGCATCGAATGCTACAAGTGCATGGGTGGGTGCTTCTTTTTCTACAATAACTTCAAGCATGTTGTGAAAACCATATAACGCATTGGTGTGCAGGCCATTTTTATTTTTCATTCGTTCAAGTTGACTATGCAAGCCATAGAATGCACGAAACGCAACACTGTGACCATCTATTAAAAGCAGTTTTTTATTATTGGACAATTTATTCCACTCCCAGTTGTTTTTCCTAAGTCCATAGTACCAAAATTGGTGAGATAGAAAAAGAGAACGTACCTTGAAGTTGCGATAATGTCTGAAATATACTCTGCTTTTCAGGCATTCCCGCTCTTATGGTACCTTCTCTATGACTTTTAATTGATTGCTTCTGATTGACTCAGGATACGTTCAAAGGCGTGTTCAAATTTTTCAACATCCCCTGCACCCATGAAAATTACGACTTCGTTTTTATGCCTTAACAGCGGCGACATATCTTCCAGATTAATGAGTTCTTTTCCTTTTTCCGTTTTTTCCAGAAGATCCTGTATGGTTACTGCTCCTTCTTGTTCTCTGGCTGATGTAAATATATCACAAAGATAAACGGCATCTGCCATATCAAGTGCTTCTCCAAATTCATCCATCAACGCGATCGTTCGACTGAATGTGTGAGGCTGAAAAACAGCTACGATCTCCTTATCGGGATATTTCTGGTGGGCAGCATCTAATGTTGCTTTTATCTCAGCAGGATGATGAGCGTAATCATCGATGATGACCGTGTTCATCACTTTCTTTTCTGTAAAGCGTCTTTTCACACCTGCAAATGACTGCAGGCGTTCTTTAACTTCTTCTTGATCTAATCCTTCATAATGAGCAAAGGCAATAACGGATAAGGCATTTTGAATATTATGTCTTCCAAAAGACGGGACCGTGAATTTTCCATAAAAATCACCTCGAACATATACATCAAATGATGATCCATGAATGGAACGTTCAATGTTTTTTGCTTGAAAATCATTGCTTTCATCGAACCCATAATAGACAATCGGCACTTTAGCATTAAGTTTCTGCAACCTTACGTCATCACCGCAGGCAAATATCGCTTTTTTGATTTGTTGAGAAAACTCTGAAAAGGCATCCTCAACATCTTCGATGCTTTCGAAATAATCAGGATGATCAAAGTCAATATTTGTGATGATAGCATAATCTGTTTCATACGCGAGAAAGTGTCGTCTATACTCACATGCCTCCAAAGCAAAATATTCTGCATCTTTTACACCACTGCCTGTACCGTCACCTATTAAATAGCTCGTTTCTTTGATTCCACTCAATACATGAGCTAAAAGTCCAGTCGTACTTGTTTTGCCGTGGGATCCTGTTACAGCAATGCTCGTATATTGGTTGCTCAATTCACCTAAAAAGTCGTGGTAGCGTGTAACAGTAAGTCCCAATTCCTTGGCACGTACGATTTCCTCATGCGAGTCTGGGAATGCATTACCGGCAATCACTGTCATATTCTCTTTGATGTTATCTTTATCAAAGAGATACATCGGGATACCGGCTTCTTCTAAATTTTTCTGAGTGAAAAAATATTTTTTAATATCTGAACCTTGCACTTTGTAGCCTTTATCATTAAGAATCAGCGCTAAGGCACTCATGCCTGACCCTTTTATCCCCACAAAATGGTATATCGTGTCCTGTTTCATTTTAGTAGTCCTCCAATTGTATCTAAACAAGCTGAAATCATATCGTTATCTACTATATGATAAATGATTAAAAAAAGCTAGTCCATCGAGGTTAAAGTTTAAATCGGCATGCTTCAACTTTGTGAAAACACACTATGGTTCATATAGATTCTCATTATTATTAAAAAAGCCAGGCACGTGGTTTCGCTTCTGATTTTTTCCACCTTTTTCTTCTTCAATAATATCCTCCAGCGTACGGTTAAGACCATGTATTCTCTTTGCTTTGAGCTGTTTTCTGCTGTTTTGCTTTTTTTCTGCAAAGTCCTCTTGATTTTTTATTTTACCTAACCAGTCACTTTTCAATTCTTCAGTTATAAACGCTTCAAATAAAATTAAATCACGTCTATCTTTTTTCATCTCATCTTTTAATTGCTTATAATCTACGATTGGTCGAGTATCTTTTTTCGGTTTATGATACCCATAGATGGGAGAAGGAACTTTACTTGCTTCAAAAGGAGGAGAAATATAACCCTTACTTCTCTTATTATCCTGATTACTTAAATAATCTTTAAATCCTTTTTCTACAATTTCACGACTTTTTATATTTTCAGGAAGCGAATAGGAGCTGTCAAAAGAAACCTGCTTCTTTTTTTTATTTTTCTGATTTCTTTCACTGCTCTTTTTCATTTCAAAAAAGTCTGTATATTTAGAAGACATTGTTTCCCTCCTTAAATCTAAATGGTTTAGATTTGAAATTCAGCTCCTGTATCATGGCTATCATCCAATATCATGATTCCTTTATTTTGTTGAGGCAATCCAAGTTCTCGTTGAGAGCAGATCATTCCCTCACTGGAAACACCTTTCAACTCACCGGGCCATATGATCATACCATCAGGCATTACCGCACCAACCTTAGCGACAACAACTTTTATGTTTTCTTTTACATTGTCAGCGCCACACACGATTTGCAAAGTCTTGCCTTTATCTATTTCGGTCTGAGTGAGGTTTAGATGATCAGATCCTTCCACTGGTTCACAAGTCTTTACGAACCCCACGACAAAATCGGGACCATCCTTCGGTTCGATCATTTTGTTGAAACCGGCTTTTTTAATTATATCATTCAGTTTTTTTATATCCTCTTTTGATAAAGACACAGGTCCTGATTTTAAGTTGTTTATAGTCTGGGACGCATTAAATAAATTGTATCCCACTATTTTATTTGTCTTTTTATTTTTTATCTCTACTAAATCATCAACTCTACTAAATTCTTGTTCATCACTACTGCTTTTTTCAAATAATATCATCAATGTGTCATTTAATCCGTTGTTATTGTACGTACTTACAAACATTTCATTTCTCCTTAAATTTCGTATTTTCACTTATCTGATTTTCAACGTCTCCAAAGTGCTTCGGTCAAAAGCTTTAACCGTCTGATAAACCATTTCTCTTGCAGCTTCGTAATCATCGATCCGGAACAAGGATTGGTGGGTATGGATATAACGCGCAGGTACACCAATGACCGCACTCGGAATACCCCGGTTGAGCTGGTGTGCTGCCACTGCATCTGTGCCGCCTTTTGAAACAAAATACTGATAAGGGATGTTATTCGTTTCTGCTGTATCAAGTAAGAATTCTTTCATTTCTTTAGACAGTATCATTCCAGGATCCTGAATTCTCAGTAAAAAGCCTTCCCCCAGTCGTCCGAAGCTTTCTTTGCTGCCGTTTAAATCATTGGCAGGTGAACAATCCACTGCTATAAATGTATCTGGATCAAATTTCCTAACCGCTCCTTTGGTACCGCGGAGTCCTACTTCTTCCTGTACATTTGCTCCGGCAATAAGGGTGTTCGGCAGGGATTCTCCCTCAAGCATTTTCAAAAGTTCCAGTACCAGTGTCACACCAAAACGATTATCCCATGCTTTTCCTATAAAAGATTTTCCGTTGGCTGTTTCGATCGTTTCTACATCAGGTACGAGCGGATCACCGGGTTTTACTCCAAAAGATTCCGCTTCTTCTTTGGATTCGAAACCGCCGTCGAATAAAATATCCTCGATCGCTAATTTAGAAGACTCTTTATTTTTGAGCAAATGCGGCGGGACTGAAGATGAAACCACAGGATAATCTCCTGATCTTGTCTGCAAAGTAAAGCGCTGCGAGGAAACTACATAAGGATTCCATCCGCCTAAAGGGAGCACTTTTATCAGCCCTTTTTCCGTGATAGAAGAAACCATAAAGCCCACTTCATCCATATGGGCGGCGACCATCAATTTTGGCGCCTCTTTATTTTCTGATTTTTTCACGCCGAAAATACCGCCTAGCCCATCATAATCTATGTCATCCACAAATGGCGTCATTTCTTCACGCATAAATGAACGTATATTATGCTCGAAGCCGCTTGTTCCCTGCAATTCTGTGGTTCTTTTTATAAGTTCTCTCGTATTTAGTCTTTTTTGTTCCCTTGACATTTTTCAGTTCCTCTCATTGAGCATTTTAAGCTCCATTTTTAATTATTATACACAAAATCACACTGGATTTTAAGCTTTGGTATTCGTTTTCTGTTACACTTGCCTCATTTGTATGATAAAATGGTCATAACATACAAATTAAAGGAGGAGTCATTGTGTTCCAATCAAAAAAGAGAAAGTATTCCGATTATTCTACAGAAGAGTGGGGATTTGTTTACATCGTTTCTGCCTTGGCATTTCTGCTCGGCGTTTTTTCATTCAAGATGTACAGTAAAAGAAAGACGTTGAAAGCAGATGATATTTTAAAAAAGGTGAAAAAAGAATTTCTCGAAGAAAGTTCCATTGACGGTTCCTGGATAGAATTGACCAAAGTCCCCTGGAAAAAATTTGCCCATAAGACAGATGTTTACTACGGTGGTATCTCTCGTTATGAAGATAACGAATTGATACAATATGAATTTATCGCTGATGCCTACACAGGCAGTATATTAGATATTTACCGTGTATAATCATTGAATGAAATATGAAAAGAGTCGAATCGCTTTGCAAAGCGATTCGACTCTTTTCTGTTCTTACTGTCCGTCAAATGTAATAACAGCTTTATAAATCCTGTTCCCTTTTTTAGAAAATTTCTCTTCATACTCAGTCATGACGTTTTCAGTTACGTCACTTTGATGGAGGTCCAGATACACTTCTTTCAAATCAGCAGAATAAGATGAAAAACTGATCAGCGAGTATTCAAATAATTTTTGGTTGTCTGTTTTGAAATGAAGCTCTCCGTCTGGATTTAGTATCGTCTCGTAGACGTTTAAAAATGTTTTGTATGTTAAGCGTCTTTTCTCATGACGATTTTTTGGCCAGGGATCTGAGAAAGTCAGATAAATACGGTCAACTTTGTTTTTTTCAAAGTATTCAGCTAAATCACTGGCGTTTGCCTGAAGCAGCTGGACATTAGGCAGTTTTTCCTCGATTTGTTTTTCAAGTGCACTGACTATGACACTAGTCTGAAGCTCGATGCCAATGAAATTGATCTCTGGGTGTTTTTTTGCCATATTGATAATAAACTGTCCTTTTCCACATCCGATTTCTACATGGATAGGATTTTCATTCCCGAATCTTTCCTGCCATCGTCCTTTAAGTTCGAGCCCTTCAGTAACGACATATTGCTCATACTCAGCAAGTTTTTCTTTTGCGTAAGGTTTGTGACGCAATCTCATTTTAATTCTCCTCTACTTCCATTAAAAAAGTAGTCAGACTCAGAGGTCTGACCTACTTTTAATTTTTTATTTGATTTAATATCATCTGCAGTTTGAGTAACTCACTATTCATTCTTATATAATCCTGTTTCTGGTGGTGATATTTTAAATCGTTGAGCAGATTCAACAAGCCATACCAGTACATTTTTTTCCTTGAAATTTCCTCTCTGGAAAATTCGATAGTATCAAGCCAGCTATCCCAATTCAGAGGATCAATATAGCGCTCCATGAGCTGACTAATATCAAAACAAGCGTCCGATATGACAACTGAATCCCAGTCAACGAGATAAAGATGATTATCAGTAGACATCAATAAATTCTTATGCGAGATGTCACCATGACAAACGACTTTTTCATCGCTGTTTTTATCCTCAGGCATGTTCTCCTTGATATAGACTAAAGTTTCTCTGATTAAAGGATGATTTCTAAGGTCAAAAGCTAAATCGAAAAGTGTCTGTTCATATAGATCCGCAGCGTTCAGAACGATGCCACCTAATCTCATAAGCATACGTTTAAGACTATGAGACCCATGAACTTTTTTTATAATATTAAAAACATTGGTCTTATACATTTCCTTTTTATCAAGTGTACGTCCGCTGCACCATTCCTGAGCAGTCAAGACATCTCCGTTACCTGTTCTCTTTGTCCAGACAAGTTTTGGAGAAATGCCTTCGAGCGATAAAGCTGCTAAAAAAGGAGAAGAATTGCGTTTTAAAAACAAACGTTCTTCATTTCTTGTACCCATATATGCCTGACCTGTATCTCCACCAATAGGATGTAGTTGCCACCCCGATTCTCTCTCCAGCTCCATACTCACTCAATCCTTTTTTATTAGTCAAACAATAGTAACGACATTGATGCACTCTCTATTGTAAAAAGAAATTCAGTTATCGTCAAGCGCATGCACGTTCTTTTTATGGTAAATAACCTGGTATATTATTTTGCTGAATGTATTCAAAGTTTTTTTAATATAATATAAGCACTATCATATCTTTTAAAGTCAATATGAAACCAAACACGGTCACATGAACTATTGCATTCAATACTTTCTTGTATTCTAACATGGATGCTCTTCTCTATCCTTTTAAGCGTGCCGGCAGATAAAGATAAGTGAAGAATAAAGTAAAGACGCTGTTCAAAAATAGTAACCCAAGCACTGCGGTATTCCCCGCGTTAAAAGAAAACAGACTGTATACAAGTGAACTGATTACTAAAAGCATTAAAATCAGTTGTTGAACAGACTTCAATTTATTGCCACTGTTTGGGTATAGACGGAAATGAATGGATTTTTTAATGATCTGTTCTAAAGGAACCAGCTGAAAGCCTGTCAGATAGAGAAAAAGCACACTTATAACGCTATTAATGATCCAGTTCTCAGAGAAATATATAGCTATACTTCCAATCACGAGTAATCTTAAATACAAACCGCTGAAGTTATAATTTCTTATAAACATGCGGGAGAGATAATATATTTCAGGAACTTTTTTAAGTACAGGAATAGCGTACAGAAAATCCATACTTTTTAATCGTTTAACTCTGTGCTTAGAATAAGGTGTTTCTATAAATAGATTTATAATCGAATAAATTTTTTGAATACGCTTTTGTTCTGTTTCAATTAATTTTTCCCAATTCCAGCTTTCTCTCTCATCGGATTTAAACACGACAAATGAATATAAGAAGAATGATATAATAGAAGTGATAAAGCCTATTGAAACTGAGAAAAAAAGAAGGATCGTGAGACTAATCAGAAAAACGGATACCATGCTTATCAGAACGTTTTTATTGTTTGTCTTTTTATGCTGCTTCAAAGAATAATATATATACAATCCGTAAATAGTTTTCCAGATCACTAAAAACAGTAACCAGAAAACCAGTCCAATCCTTCCTGTATAATCAGTCTCTAAAAGTATGGGGGCCCCTACCCCTCCCAATAGGAGCATGTAGGAATTATGGAAAATTAGGCTGTGAACCATGTTCTTTTTCATAAGCTTATTCAACGCTTTTTCTTTCGGCAACAAAAAAACAGCGTCGGCGGGTTCAATAAGTGTTCGAATACTGCCTGAAAATACTGCAATGACAGTTATGATCATAAGGATCATCCTGGGTAAAACGGCCTCTACTTGAATAGATTTCAAGTAGTTCTGGTAGGCTAAAGCCGTTGCCCCACCTAGAAAGAGAACCAATATGACAAAGTGATCATTCAAGACATATTTTAAGTACTTAGACATCCTTTTATAGTAATTGGTTTGTCTTTCTTTGAATAAATCAGTGATCGTCATTTTAGAAAACCTTCTTTATCTGCTAATCGTGTATAGATGTCATCCAATGAGGCATCTCTCATGCCAAATTTTTTTCTCAGCTGTTCCAGCGTCCCCTTGGCATAAATCTCACCGTTATTGATAATTATAAATTTATCGCATATTTTTTCTGCATTAGTCAGCACATGCGTTGACATCAGCAGTGAAGCACCTTCTCTTTTTTTCTGTTCCATCATCTGGATCAGATCTCGTATCGCTATCGGATCAAGCCCCAAAAATGGTTCATCAATAATATAAAGCGACGGTTCAGTAATAAATGCGCAAAGAATCATCACTTTTTGCTTCATCCCTTTGGAAAAATCACTTGGAAACCATTCCAGTCGATCCTGCAGCCGGAACTTTTTCAGCAAAGGAGTCGCCCGTTCCATAGCAGTGGATAATTCGACATCATAGGCCATGGCGGTGATTTCAATATGCTCTTTCAGAGTCAGTTCATCGTAAAGTAGAGGGGTCTCTGGAATAAACCCGATTTTTTTCCTGTATCGTTCAGGGTCTTCTTTCAACGTTTTTCCATCCAATTGCATCTGCCCATTGAAAGGTTCCATTAATCCAATAATATGTTTGATGGTTGTACTTTTTCCGGCTCCATTCAAACCAATGAGACCAACCAGTTCTCCATCGCCTATACTAAATGACACATCTTTGATCACAGGTGTCCTGCTGTAACCACCTGTTAAATTTTCAATCCTCAGACTCATCCAAACGTTCCTTTCTTTCCTTATTATAGTTATTTTACCATATTATAATGTCAGAAAATTAATTTCCATGCTTCTTTTTATTAATTACCTCTATTATATGATAAACTGGATACAGACAAAACGATTGAAAGAGGGTTAATATGGACGATTGTATTTTCTGCAAAATTATTGAAGGAGAGATCCCTTCCCGTAAAGTATATGAAGATGATGATGTAATTGCTATTTTAGATATATCTCAAGTCACTAAAGGTCATACACTAGTTATTTCAAAAGAGCATGTCAGAAATATCCTGGATTACTCAGATGAAATGGCTGCCCGTGTTTTCAGCAAAGTTCCTAAAATAGCTAGAGCAGTCAAGCAATTCGACCCCGACTGCAAGGGCTTAAACGTATTGATGAACAATGAAGAAATAGCGGGTCAAACTGTCTTCCACAGTCATATCCATTTATTACCAAGGTACAGTGAATCAGACGGTTTTGGCTTGAAATGGAAAGACCATTCAGACGATTACTCTGAAAAAGAATTAGACCAAATCATGACCGATATTAAAAATGAATTAAACGAATAAAGGAGGATTCATATGAAACATTTTATGTTAGGTACTCTATCCGGTGTAGTTGTGGGAGGTCTTTACGGTTTGATCAAAACTCCCCGTTCCGGCAAAGAAAATCAGGAAGCGTTGAAAAATTATGCAGATGAAACTTCCGATCATCTTTCAGTCGTCTCTGATAATGTAAACGATTTGAAAGATTCCATTAATGCACTTAAAAAAGAAATATCGTTCGTCCAAAACGATGTCATGGATGAAATGACACTGATAGCCAAAGAATTTCAGCATGAAGCTGAACCACGTTTGCGCAGGATTCAGGAGAAAACTGAAAAGATGCAGACAGAAGTTAAAAAAACGACTGATAACCTTACGAACTAAATTTATCACTTACATTAAAAACACCTTTTCATTACCAGCTCCTTGTAACAAGTGCTGAGGTGAAAAGGTGTTATTGATTTTATTGTATTTTTACAAGTACCGGTTACTCAGCACTCTCTGAATCTTCTTCAGATGACTCAGTGTCTGAATCTCCATCTGTTTCTGAATCTTCACCATCCGTCTCTTCTACTTCAGGAGTTGGTAAGAACTGCTGCATAGCTCCAGCTAATTCATCATCAGCTATCTGTACGTTGGCATTCTGTACGACCTGGCTGATGGACTCTTGAACGATTTCCTGATCCTGCATGTAACCTTCAATGATCATGTCTTCAATCGTTTCTCGTTCTTCTTCAAGTGTCCCTTTTTCTCCTTTTTCCACCATTTTAATAATGTGGTAGCCAAATTCAGACTTTACAGGCTCCTGAGTTATTTCGCCTTCTTCAAGTTTAACTGCAGCCTCTTCAAATTCAGGAACGAAACGTCCAGGCTCCAGCGGCAATTCGCCACCTGCATCGATCGTACCGGTATCCGTAGAATATTCAGTTACAAGTTCACTAAAGTCTGCACCATCATTTAACTGATCAATGATATCTCTGGCAAGATCTTCTTCTTCAACCAGAATATGGGCTACTGTGGCATCCACAACATATTCATCGTACGCTTTTTGAACCTCTTCTTCAGTCATATCTGTATTTTGAATAATGGCTTCTTCAACATAAAGTGACGTTCTTATATTTTCTTTTACATCTTCTGCAGATAATCCTTGTTGAGCCAGCATTTCTTCAAAAGCATCAACACCACCGTATTGCTCTGCTTCTTCTTCAAATTCGGCATTTACCTGTTCATCTGTTACGTCATCTTCGAATTCATTTTCCAAGATATCTTCCAGAAGCATTTGCTGAAGCATTTGCTGTCCATAAGTCAAACCGCCTTGTGTTGGTTCATTTTTCATTCGTTCGTATAATTCATTCTCACGAATTTTCCCTGCTTCGGTCGATGCGACTTCTTCTCCTTCATCATTTGCACAGCTGGCAAGTAACAAACTCGAGCAGGCCATCGCGCCTACTAACCATTTTTTCATACTCATTCATACACATCCTAAATTTACTTTTATTTCCTCTTATTAACGAATTAACAAGCGGTACCTAGATAAATATACCATAGCTGATAAAAAAATGAAAACGTATAAACGAAACTTTCATTTTTTCACTAACATTTCATAAAACATTCGCTTTTTATTCTGATAAAGAATCAGGATGGGCAAATGTCTTTTTATAGAACGAGCGATTGTTCATAGCCCATATACGTTCTGAAAATTCTCCGGGTTCTGTTTTCTTTAGTGCGGAGGAAATCATATTCATTTTCGCATCGATCTGATCAATGTAATGGATCATCTCAGCTTCAGGTATAAGTGGCCTGACAGGTGAACCATACTCCAGCTCACCGTGATGAGCGAGCAAGGTATGCTTGAGCAGTAAAACATCCTCGTTATTCTCGTCGATTTTCAGCTCATTGCATGCTTTTACGATCTCCTCATTGATCATCACAATATGACCCAGCAGTTTACCTTCTAGAGTATACTCTGTAGCGGTTGGCCCACTTAATTCCACCACTTTTCCTACATCATGCAAAATCACCCCTGAAAATAACAAGGAAATATCCAGTTCGGTGTATATTTCAGATAAAGCGCGAGCGATACGCAGCATACTGACTGTATGATAGGCCAGCCCACCCATGAAGGCATGATGATTCGTTTTGGCAGCGGGACTTTGAAAGAAATCATGCTGATACTTTTTCATTATAAAACGAACGATCCGATTCATATTAGCATTAGTGATATCAAAAACAGCATGGTTAAATTCTTCAACCATTTTATCCTTATTGATTGGCGCGCGTTCCACATACAATTCAGGATTATTGGGTTCATCATTTTTCGCTAGTCGAATGGCTTTGATACGGATCTGTGGATTTCCTTTATATTCCTCCCGCTTACCTTCAAGTTTAATGACGGTTCCAGGTTTGAAAGTTTCCACATCTTTTGGCTTTGCATCCCAATAATTAGCGCTTATCTCACCGCTTGTATCCTGAAATATGAAAGATAAGTAAGGCTTATTCGTTCGTGTTAATTTTTCTTCTGCAGATTTTATAAGAACATACAGACTTACCTGTTCGTCTTTATGATAATCATATATCTTTTTCATAACATATCGCTCCTTAGTCAACTTATTAGTTTAAGTATACGCATTTCGACTCTTTTGTGAAAGACTTTACGCGTGGATCAAAAGAGAAAAAAATGACTTGAATCGTTTCATCAAATTCAGAAAGCAGTTGATACATATTCTGGACACGCTGATTATCGAGATTGACAAATGGATCATCGATCAGAATAGGAAATGTCAGCTTATCTTTAGCTGTTTTTATAAAAGCGAGTCTAAGCGAAATATATAAAGGTTCCACTGTCCCTCTGGATAAATCTTTACTTCCCCATTTTTTGCCAAGTTTATCGACGGCAAACAGATCCTCACCCTCAAAGAAAAGTTTCTGATATTTATTATCAGTCAAAAACTTGAAATACGATTCAGCAACTGATAATGCCTGAGGCAGACTATCTTTTTTTGCATAATGCAGTGTTTTTTCAATAATCCCTGCTGCAGTCTTAAGTGCTGTCCACTGTTCAACGGTCTCCTGATAATAACTTTTTTCATTTTCAAATTTCTGAAGGAGATCCGTGTATAGCCCCCCATCTTCAAGCTGCTTTATTTTCATTTCATCTGACATTATTTTTTTCTCAATATCTTTTTGCTGCTTGACTAACATTTCACGATCTTTATTTAATCTGTCCCTATTGGCATTCAGATTTGTCAGTTCAATTCTGATATCATCCTGCCCTTCCTTTACAGGAAGTTTTGCCTTCAGTATTTCTAACTTGTTCTTTTTTTCCTGAATTGTTTCTTGTTCTGAATAAAGGTCGTATATATCTTCTTCCCTTTCAATATTCAGAGATTCCAGGAATTGTTGTTTTGCCTTCTTGAGATCATTTATTTTTTCAACAAAATAATTGATGTCATGTTGAACCGCTTCGGTTTGTTTAATATAATCCTGCATCGCTTGTTGTTCTTTTTTTATTTCTCTGTAGATATTCCGCATCTCTTTAAATTTCTCTATCACATTTTCTGCCAGGAAGGTACGGTGCAAGGTATTTTCAAACTCGTTCAACTGTTTATTTAAATGCGTTTCTATCGCTTCTACTTCTTGTCTCAGCGTTGAAGCTTTTTTAATAAGACCTCTTAAATTTTTATAAATAGCTCGTTTTTCGCTTATATTTAAAAGTGAGATTGATTCTGCAAATGAATGATCTTTTTTCCACTGGCTAAAAGCTTGCTGAATCTGTTGTTTCGCAGCTTCAATTTCGCTGATTTGGTCTACTGATGATCTGAGATCAGATTGATAGACATCATTCATAGCCAAAAGCTCTTTCCATTGATGGCGCAGATTTCTTTGTTCATAAAAGAGCTGTTGATCTTTTTGCTCATTTTGTTTTGAGTTCATATATTTGCGCAGCCTTACGTAAGCAATCATCAGAAACAATACAAATGTCACGGCAGCATACAATAAATCCACTGTGACTAAATAAACACTTGAAATAAAAAGTATCAACAGAGGAATTACTGAAAAGAAAGTGAGTCTTCTTTTTTCTTGTAAAGATCCTTGTTCACTGTTCATTTCATCCAATGCTGCAAAATCAGATAAGGGCAATAACTTCGGTTCGATTTTATCAATCATCTCATTATTGATAGTGATTTTATATTGAAGACTTTTTTTATTTTCCTGAAGTTCTGTGAGTGACTTGTCTAATTTTTGCAATCGTTCATGTGAGGCATTCAAATAATCGATATCTGATGGTTCGAGTTCATCAGGTATTGAATCAGAAAATGGGATATTTTCTCTTATTTTCAACTCTGTTATTGTTTGTTCAACATTTGATAAATCTTTCTTTTTAAGTTGTAATAAATGGACTTTATCTTCCCAGAAATCCAGCTTGTTCTCGAATTGTTTGAGGCTGTCTTCATTTTCCTGATACAGGATCAGTTCTTTTGAAGGCTTAAACTGATCCTGCAGACTTTTTTGTTTAAGTTGACGTTCATCTATTTTCATTTGATACTCTACGATGTCATTATTCAATTGTTTCCATTGATAAAGGCCGTCTTTCGGCAACTTCAGGTCAGATTTTCCTTTTAAATACTGTTCGATAGATTCAGCTTCTTCCAAGGTTTCTTTATGCGTCGATAATTCAATTAGATAATTCAAATCTTTTTCTATACCAGTCAGCTTTTGTTCGATTTTTTCCCTTTGATCCTTTTTCTCTAAATGATTTTTTATTAAATTTATATAAGCTTCGTTTCTTTCCTTTGCTTTTTCTACCTCGATCTGTCTATTTTTCAGTTCCAGCTGAAGCTGATTGATCTTTGGATTTCTTCCCATCGGTTTAAATAATTTATCGGCTTGTGCATTGTAGTAATCTGCCTGCTTTAAATACTTCTCATGTCCTAAGGCTCCAACGCTCAAAAAGAAGCGACTCAATTGTTCCCTCCCCATATTCTGGATATCTTCAATCCCTTTCAAGTCAAAGGAATAGATGCTTTCATAGAATGAGCGGGATTTGTTGTGAAAAATCATCTGCAAAAGTGAGTCACTTCCAGTGGTGCCATCTTCAAGTTGTACATGGACATCTCCCGTTACTTTTCCTGATACACGCTCGATACTCACTTCCCCGTATCGTTCATCCAAAATAATGATTTTCCCCCCATAGCGGCTACTTTCTTTTGGCTCATAACGTTTTAAAGAACTATGCCTGGTAGGAAAGCCAAAAAATACACTGTGTATAAAAGACATCAGGGTTGATTTTCCTGCTTCATTTTCACCAAAGAACAAATGAAACGACGCGTCGATATCGAATTCAGTATCTATCCATTTTCCATATCCATAAATGATCAATTTTTTAATTTTCATGGCTGATTTCTTCTCCTAAATCCTGCATCAGTATCTGTTTTGCTAAATCCAAGCTGGTTTCTTTTATATTTTCCTGATCTTTTTCAACATATTTTGCATAGGCGTACTTCGAGAAAAAGTCGTGCGTTATTTTTTTGAATTCATCTTCTTCATCGATAGCTTTCAAGGCTTTCCTGAAAGCCATTGGATAAGCGTTAACGAGCGAAGAAATCAGGTCTTCGTTATTTTCATGTGTGATTTTCGATGAAACAATATACGTAAACGAGGTGTCCTCAATCACCTGTAAATTGTCTAAAAAAACTGGATCCTGAAGTCTTTCGACTATTGTTTCCGGTGTATTTTTGGAGATTTTCAAATTTAAATCGATAAGAGTATCCGAGTATTTTTTATTGGGGAGTGATTTTTTTATTTCATCAAATATTTCAGCCATTGACTTAAATAGTGTTAAATCTAATGCGATCGATTGCCATTTAATATCAGCAGTAGGAATAAACGTGACACTTTCTCCAGTTGTTTTTAATTCGATCAGCAAACAGCCCTTTTCGCCTGTTTCATTTTTATGTCTCCCCTGGGTGTTACCACTGTAATAAATGAGCGGTTCTTTAGAAAGCTGTTGTTTTTTATGGATATGTCCCAGAGCCCAATAGTCGTAATCTTTCTCTCTAAGTTCATTGAGTGTAAAAGGCGCATAACGTGCATGCGCTGTATTATGTCCTTCCATAAATCCGTGCAGTATACCTATATGAAAATCACTAGTATGGTCGCGAGAGGGATACTCAGTGATTTTTCTTTCTTTTACCCAGTTTCGGTCATAACTGAAACCACTGATTGCTACTTTTTCATGACGTCGTGTCTCAATAAGTTCTGTTTCAACTTTTGGTCCGAACACAAAAACATTCTCAGGCAGTGATAAGTGCAGTTCATCATTGGTCAAATAATCATGATTGCCATGTATGATAAACACATCAATGTCTGCCTCATTCAAGCGTTCCAGTTCTTTACGCAAAAAGACCTGAGCCCGAATACTCCGGTCCTCCAAATCATAAATATCGCCTGCTAGCAGAACAAAGTCTACCTGATGATAAAGAGCAGCATCAATAAGATTTTTAAATGAATTAAACGTGGATGCTTTTATTCTATCAAATAGTGCTTCAGGAATATTTTTCAATCCTTTGAACGGACTGTCCAAATGTATATCTGCTGCATGTATGTATTTCACCATTTTTCATTCATCCTTTTACGGGGCACGTATGTTCTTAACTGTTTTTAGGAAAAGGACTCACTCAAAGAGCAAGTCCTTCATGTTAGTTTTATTGATATAATTCTGAAACGGGTCTCAAGACTGTCTGATTGATGTCATCTATCATTTGTCCTACACGCTTTTCAGCTTCAAGTAAATCAGTGATCAGAGCATTCTCACCAATCTTTTTTGAAACTTCTTGTGCCTGTTGAGCTTCCTCTTCAGTAATTTCCTGACCACTCATTTGCTTTTGCTGGATCATTTGCTGAACTTGTCTAAATTCATTGAAGACTTTATTTGCTTCTTCATCTTCTTTTACTGATTTGAAAGCAGACTTGAGACTTTGAAATTCATCAGTCTTTCTTAAATCCTGTTCTAGTTGGTTAGCCGTGTCATAAATATTTACGGACATTCTATCATCCCTTCAGTTTACGTTCTTAAATGAACGTTTTTTCTTCCTTTTTAAGTGTATCATGAATAGAAAACAGTTACCAGAAAAGTTTGTTTTAGTTCGGTTCACTCGCCTCGCATTTTATTTCTGAATCGATCAAATATATTTTCTGTTTTGTCTTTGAATAGTGAGGCGCCTTCTTTAAATAACTCGCCTGCTTTTTCCATTCCGCCTGTTACTTGTTCAAGGAAGGTTTCCTCTTGTTCTTCTTTATATTCTACGCCGGCTTCTTCGACCAGGAATGTTGTTTTTTCAGTGTACGGAAGTATGCTTTCCATTTGATCTTTCAGCACCATCCCTATCCCTTTTGAGCTGTAGGTACTTAGATGATGATCATTATGGTCATATCCTGCCCAGCTGGCCAGTACGATATCCGGTGTATAGCCAACAATCCACTGATCATTGGCACCAACGTCAGTATCCGTCTGAGTGGTTCCTGTTTTACCAGCGATTTTATACCCAGCAGGCTGATTATTTCGGGCAGTTCCAGATTCAAAAACACTTAACAGCATACTGTTCATTTTATCAGCGACAGATTGGGAGAGAACGCGGGTCTTTTTGACTTCTGTATTATCAACGACTATAGCTCCTGTAGCATCAACGATTTTTGTGATAAAGTGGGGCGCAGCTCTGACTCCGTCATTTGAGAACACACTATACGCACTTGCTATTTCTAAAGGCGAGACACCTTTATTCCACCCACCACCTAATGCGAGTGTCCCAAGAGTCCGTTCACTACTATCGACATCTATGCCAAACCTTTTCAGCTTGCTGACACTTTTCTCAATACCGATTTCATTGAGCAGCCAGACTGTCGGCGCATTCAGACTATTAGACAAGGCCTCGTACATGGGCACTTCACCCTGATACGTGCCTGACAAGTTGGTAGGTGTGTACTCTGTTTCTCCGTATGATAGTTCTTCATCAATAAGCATTGAATAAGGAGTATAACCTTCTTCTATCGCAGGAGCATAAACACCTAAAGGTTTGATTACAGAACCTGGTTGCCTATAGCTTTGTGTTGCCCTATTCAATCCTCTAAAAGTATACTCGCCTCTTCCACCAACAACCGCTTTTACGCCTCCACTTTTAGGATCCAAGGCAATCGATGCACTCTGAGATAAGGTTCCGTCTGCAGCTGTTTCAAATAAATGATCTTTCTCATATACTGCATTCATTTCCTGCTGGTAAGCTTGATTTAAAGACGTGTAGATCGTATAACCATTATTCAGTAAATCTTCTTCATCTATGCCATAGTCATTACTGGCTTCATTTATTACTGCATCAAAGTAATAAGGGTAACGATAACTATCTTCACGGTCATATTTATCAGATAAATCAAGCCCTGTATTCTGATAGGTCTGTTTCTCTTCAGCAGTCAGTACCTCTGTGTTTTCCATTAGTTTAAGGACGACATTCCGACGTTCGATTGCTCTTTCATAATCATCGATCGGATTATAATGACTGGGAGCTTTCAGCATTGCAGCAAGCGTAGCTGCTTCTGGTACAGTGACTTCATCAGCAGATTTTCCAAAATATTTTAAAGAAGCATCTTCAACACCCCAAACACCATTGCCGAAGTAAGCATTGTTTAGATACATTTCAAGAATATAATCCTTACTGTAATTTTTCTCTATTTCAATCGCGAGAAAAAGCTCCTTGAGTTTTCTCATAACCGTTTGATCAGCAGAAAGATAGGCATTCTTAGCAAGCTGCTGGGTGATCGTACTTCCACCGCCTACAATCTGCCCCCTATTGATCACATAACCAAAAGCTGCGCGACCTAACCCAATCGGATCGAATCCTTTGTGCTTTTTAAAGCGCTGATCCTCTGTAGCAATCACTGCATCTTTGATATTTTCTGATATCATTTCTGTTTTGACATAGGTTCCTTTTTGAGCATAAAGTCTTCCTGCTTCTTCACCAGAATCATCTATCACTGTGGTGGGTTGGGTTAGTCCAGCATGTAATGAGTCAACATCTGCGCTTTCTGCTAAAATGGCCAGATAGACACTGAAAAATAAAGCAGTCGTCAGAGAAAGCAGGATCATCCACTTCGTTAAATGCAGCTTTTTCCACTTCTTAGCCAACAAAAAGAATAGATGCCGGATTTTTGGTGAGATCTGCTTTTTTACATTACTCAAGTGATTCTTCATTTTATTTTTTACGTTATTTTCATTCATAATTATCCCTCAATGATCTGTTTCTTTATCTTTTATATTCAGGTTAACATATTTAAACCAACTGTCTATCCGACCTAAGAAGGATAAATCATCTATTTATTTAACGCTTTTGTCAGTTTTTCCAAAATAAGATTTATTTCTTCATTGTTCTTCGCTCTAGCACCACTTGCTAAGGGATGACCACCGCCATTATGCTCTGTTGCAATTTTATTGATAACTACTTCTTTAGATCTCAAACGTACACGGTAAGTACCTTCAGGCTGTTCAACAAACACTACCCACATCCTTACACCAGCGATATTTCCGAGAAAAGGTACAATAGGATGGGTATCTCCATCTTCAATGCCCAGTGACTTCAAAATATCCCGAGTCAGAATGATGTGCAGCAGCCCTTTTTCTGATAATGTAAAGTTTTCTAAAACATACCCCATCAGTTTACCAGTCTGAGGCTCTATTTCATTCATTTTATTGTTCAGTTCTGTATGAGAAAAATTGAATGTCATCAACTCTCCTGCCGTTTTCATGGTATATGGCGTAACATTATCATACAAAAAGCGATTAGTATCTCCCACCATACCGGCATAAAGAAGACGTGCAGCCTTTTCAGTCATTTCGATCTCATCTGGAAAAGTCAACCACAAATCAGCTATCATTTCACTACAGCTGCTTGCTCTCGTGTTGACCCATTCCACTTCCCCGTATGGATCATCAAGGGGATGGTGATCTATTTTGATCCATTGCTTAGCCATCTTGTAAAGCTGCCCATCTATGCGCTCAATATTGGCTGTGTCAGTAACTATAACGAGCGCTTGGTCATATAGATCTCTTTCCACTTTATCCATGGTATCCAGATAATTAAGATGGTCCACAGAGGTTCCTGCGGCATAAACTGTTTTTTCAGGAAAAGTCGCTTTGATTATTTCTTTCAAACCGCATTGTGATCCAATAGCATCGGGATCCGGCCTGACATGTCTGTGGATAATTATTGTGTCCCACTTTTTTATAATGTCCCAGATATCTTTTTTCATATCGTAATCATGTATATTTTCCGATTTCAATTTCATTTTTCTACTCCTCTTTTAAACTACTTTTTCTGAATAAGCTGACAGATGATCATTGCCTTGGCAGCTAAATCATTCTCTGAATAGATTTGTACATCCAGCCTGGCAGAACGTCTGTTTTCATCGAAAATGACTGGCTTTATCTTTAATGAGTTACCTAAGTGTATCATATTAAAATAATGGAGATTCATCTGTTCTACAACTAAATTTTTCTTTTTCAGCTTTGATAAATAGTTATAAACAGACTCCGTGATCACTTCACTCAGTACGCCAAATGATATCGTGCCCATACTGTCTATGGACTGCGGAGTCACTTGAAATGTATAATTGTCGTCACCGGATTCACGAATCACCTGATTGATCTGATCAGCGATCGTATCTCCCGACTGGGGCTGTTTTTGAATCGTCTGCATGGCTTTCATGATGTCCTGACGTGATATGATCCCAACAAGGGTCATGTCTCCAGAAACGACCGGCATCACTTCCAGTCCATCCCAGATCATGGTGTGAGCAATTGATGCAACACTCATATATTTTTTTGCATAATCCGGATTTTTGGTCATTACTTTCTCGACTTTAACAGTATCTTCCTGACCTACTACGTCTTTAGCAGTAACGATACCAGCTAGTCTCATATCCGGTAAAACGACTGGAAACCTGGAATGTTTACTTTCCTGATTCAATATACGGTAAGCATAAACGGTATCATCCTTTTTCAAATACTGCGTTCTTTCGATTGGTGTATAGATCGTATGAACCTGCAGTATTTCTTTTTTTATTAATTGGTCTGTCATAGCCCGGTTGATCATTGTTCCCACAGTAAATGTGTCATAAGATGTGCTGAGTAACGGAAGTTTTTTCTGATTAGCGAGCTGAATGACACTGCTGCTGGGTTTAAACCCTCCAGTAATCAATACAGCGGCTCCATTGCGTAATGACAGCTCCTGCGCCTTGTCTCTGTTCCCGACAATCATTAATGATTTTTCTGAAATATAACGAAGCATCGCCTCTTCCGTCATGGCGCCTATCGTAAATTTTGTCAACGTTTTATCCAATCCTAAAGAACCGCCATGAACTTCTCCATCAATAACTTTTACGATTTCTCTGTAGGTAAGATTTTCAATGTTGTCATTATTTTTTGGTTCGATTCGGACTGTACCTACTCGTTGTATAGTAGATACGAGCCCAATGTTGTCTGCCTCTTTAATTGCACGATACGCTGTTCCTTCACTCACTTTCAGTTCTTTTGCTATCAATCGAACAGATAGTTTCTCTCCTACAGGCAAGGCTTCGATAAATGCTAAAATCTGTTCATGCTTTGTTTTCATTTAAACTCATTTTTCCTTTCTACAGGGTTTACTCCCATAAAGGTAACGGGATATTCTCGAATACGATAGAGTCTAGACCAGTTACTGTTATACCCAAAAGTCTTATACTTAAGTCCTGACTTTCTTCTTCCCATATTGACACAGCGATCTGAAACAACATCTCTTCACTGTCAATGAAATCCGGGAAAGTTCGCCGTCTTGTATACGTTTGAAAATCTTCATATCGTATCTTTAACACAACTGTTTTCCCATGTTTCTGTTTTTTATTTAAGTTTTTCATTACTTTAACTGATAACTCTCTTAAAGCACCAATAACTTCATTTTCTGATACCAGGTTATGAGAAAATGTTGATTCTTTTCCTACGGATTTTGGCTCGCGATTATTTTTCACTTCACTGTTGTCGATTCCACGTACTTTTCTGTAAAGCGAATGACCCATCTTACCGAAATGTTCGACCAGCTCAAGTTCGTCTTTGCTGTATAAGTCCTGGCCAGTATAGATACCTATTCCATGCATTTTTTCTACAGATTTTTCTCCTACACCGTGATATTTTTCTATAGGTAGTTTCATTAAAAAATCATGTGCTTTATCCGGTGGTATCACTGTTATTCCATTTGGCTTGTTGAAATCCGAAGCTATTTTAGCTAAAAATTTGTTGTAAGAAACACCTGCTGAACAGGTTAAATTCAATTCCGTATAGATCTCTTTTCTTATTCTTTCAGCAATGATGGTTGCACTTTTGTGGTTGATATGGTTAGTCGTTACATCCAAGTATGCCTCATCAAGAGACAAAGGCTGTATTTTATCTGTATATCGCTGAAATATTTGATGCATTTTTCTAGATGCTTCTTTATACAGTTCAAAATTCGGTGGAACAAAAAGAGCTTTGGGGCAGAGCTCAAAAGCTTTCTGTGCACTCATAGCTGAATGAATGCCGTATTTTCGGGCTTCATAATTAGCTGTTGTCACAACGCCCCGCCCCCCAGTATCTTTGGGATGCTTGGCTATAACTACGGGCTTATCAGAAAGAGATGGATTCTCTCTGATTTCCACAGAAGCATAAAATGCATCCATGTCGATATGGATGATTTTTCTGGAAATATTCCTTTCAGGTTCATCAAATATCAAAATACCATAACGCACAGCTCTCCCTCCAATCTTATTCGATAAATACATTATACTAAAAATAAAATGAAATCACGAATCTACTAGAAGGCGCCAGTTAAACCTTTTATTACAAGAAAAAACAAGCAGAGACATAATGACTCTACTTGTTCCAATATTATTATCATCTTAACAAGTCATCAAATTCCATCTCGTCGAGAGAGGATACACTATAGACTTGCGCTTTGAGTGAAGCATAATTGAAATAATCATTAACATTTATAGACATGATATCTCTAACTTCCTGATAATATCTTTCCCGTTTTTTATGCTTCCACAAAAAATGGTTGCAATATTCCCACAAATCTTCAATACTGACTTGATTATATCCATTTTGAGCAAACTCATTCAATTTCTGTTTCAACCAGACATCGTATCTGTGAAAATCTTTAGATATCAAGTTCAAGAGTCTACCTCCTTCGCCTAATAGAAAAGAATCTGCGCAAATGCCCTTTCTATCTATTCATCGTCAGCTGAATCATCTGGGGTATTTGTTCCTAATTCTTCAACTTGTGGCGCTGAGACAGTATCGGCTATGGTAACGATCCGTGCAACTGCCCGACGTTCGAAGGTCAAATAAATCCCTTCGCAGTCAATGACTACTGTATTATCCGGTTCAATGATTTCATCTACGACGCCATGTAACCCACCTATCGTAACGATCGAATCACCTTTTTTCAGTGAGTTCAACATGTTTTGCGTTTCTTTTGCTTTCTTTTGCTGTGGTCTGATCATCAGTACATACATCAGTCCCATAATAACTATAAAAGGAAGCATTGCTCCAATTAGGTCCATTTAAACACTCCTCCGTTAATTTCGTATTTGTCAAAAGTTTCCAACTGTTTACATATTGATCGGTCAGATTAATATGTCATTACATACCTTAGCAAATTTTCCTCTAAATTACTAGGAAAAACAGCGAACTTTAAAAGTTTTTCGCATTCGGTTCGTTATAACCGTATTCTTCAAAAAACTGATTTCTAAACTCCAAAAGATTGTCTTCCCGGATAGCCTGACGGACATTTTTCATCAAATTAAGCAGAAAATACAGATTATGGTAACTCGTCAATCTCAGCCCTAATGTTTCATTGGATTTGATTAAGTGTCTTAAATACGCGCGAGTATAGTTGCGACATGTATAGCAGTCGCATTTTTCATCCAGTGGCCTGAAGTCTCTGGCAAATGCTGCATTCTTGACAACCAGTCTCCCTTTGCTCGTCATTGTTGTGCCATTTCTGGCGATTCGTGTCGGCAGGACACAGTCAAACATATCCACCCCCCGCATGACTCCTTCGATCAGTGCGTCAGGTGTGCCTACTCCCATAAGGTAACGCGGTTTATCTTCAGGCAAAAGCGGAGTCGTAAAATCTAGCACCCGATACATTTCCGATTTTGGTTCCCCAACAGACAACCCTCCGATAGAGTAACCGGCAAAATCCATACTCGTTAAGTCTTTGGCTGACTGTTTCCTCAAATCTTCAAATCCTGCTCCCTGTACAATACCGAACAGGCCTTGAGTGTCTTTCCTTTTGTGGGCTTCCAGGCCTCTTTCCGCCCATCTTGAGGTCCGTTCCACCGATTTTTTGACATAGTCGTAACTTTCGTCAAAAGGCGGGCATTCATCAAAACTCATCATGATATCTGAGCCCAGCTGGTTTTGAACATTGATGGCTTTCTCGGGTGATAAAAAGAGTTTAGAGCCGTCTAAATGACTTCTAAAATGGACACCTTCTTCTTTTATATCTCTAAGGTCTGAAAGTGAAAAGACTTGAAATCCGCCTGAATCTGTGAGGATACCCTTATCCCAGTTCATGAATTGGTGGAGACCACCGGCTTCTTCTACAATATCTGAACCCGGTCGCAGCCAGAGATGATAGGTATTGCTCAGTATAATACCTGCCCCCATTTCTTCCAGTTCTTCAGGAGCAATCGTTTTGACTGTCGCTAAAGTTCCTACAGGCATGAACATAGGGGTATCAAAGGTGCCATGTGGAGTGGTTATAGTCCCTAGACGTGCACCTGTGTGCTTTTCTTTTTTTTCTAATTTATATGTGACTGGATGATTACTCATGTCGATATCTCCTAATCTTTTTTCTATATTATTTAACAAACATAGCGTCTCCAAAACTGAAAAACCGGTATTTTTCTTCTACTGCATGTTTATACGCTTCAAGTGTAAAATCTCTACCGGCAAAGGCACTGACCAGCATAAGCAAGGTCGATTTTGGCAGGTGAAAATTAGTTAAAAAAGCATCCACTGTATTAAAAGTATAACCTGGCGAGATGAAAATATCTGTCCATCCACTCGCTGCTTTCAACGTGCCTGCATTATCTCTTCCGATGGTCTCCAGTGTGCGTATGGAAGTTGTCCCCACAGCAATGATGCGTCCGCCCTTTTCCTTTGTTTCATTTAATTTTTTTGCAGCTGCCTCTGACAGCTGATAGAATTCCGTATGCATCTCGTGTTGATCTATGTCTGAAACACTCACTGGCCTGAATGTTCCTAAGCCAACGTGCAGGGTGAGAAAAACGATCTCGATACCTTTTTGTTTGATTTTATCGAGGATGTCCTCTGTAAAATGCAGTCCCGCTGTAGGTGCAGCAGCAGATCCGTTTTCTTTGGCATAAACGGTTTGATACCGCTCCTGGTCATCAAGTCGTTCTTTAATATATGGAGGCAAGGGCATTTCACCCAGGCTTTCCAATATTTCAAGAAACACACCATCGTATGAGAACTCTACTATCCTGCCGCCGTGTTCCAATTCTTCAACAACTGTTGCTTTAAGTCTGCCATCTCCAAAAGAAATAACAGTATTTTTTTTGGCTTTCTTGGCAGGTTTCATCAATGTTTCCCATTTGTCGCCGTCTGTGTTTTTCAGCAGCAGCAGCTCAAGGTGAGCATGTGTCTCCTCTTTAATTCCATGTAAACGAGCCGGAAGGACTCGCGTATTGTTCATGACCAAGGCATCGCCGGGATTCAATTCATCTATGATATCATCAAACTTTTGGTCTTTTATCTCTTTGTTTTCTCTTGAGATGATCATCATTTTTGATGCTGACCGGTTTTTTAAAGGTGTTTGTGCAATCAATTCTTCTGGTAACTGAAAATCAAAATCTTTGGTAGATAAACCCATTCTGTCTCTCCTTTTAATCTAATCAATCATTCATTAAAAAAGTCAATTCAAGATGCTCATAAGCTTTTTGTGTTGCCATTCTCCCTCTTGACGTACGCTGGATAAATCCTTCTTGAAGTAAAAAAGGTTCTACCATATCCTCGATCGTATCAATCTCTTCACCAATATTAGCCGATAAGGTATTTAAACCAACAGGTCCCCCATCATAAAGCTTGATCAAAGTCGACAGGAATTTCTGATCGACGATATCCAATCCCTGATGATCCACTCGAAGCAGATCAAGTGCTTCTTTGGCAATCGTTTCCGTCACGACCCCTTGACCTTTAACTTCAGCATAATCACGCACTCTTTTTAGCAGGCGATTAGCGATCCTTGGCGTCCCTCTAGACCGGCGGGCAACTTCATAAGCCCCTTCTAAATTGATTTGTGATTGTAATACATGAGCTGATCTTATAACGATATCTTTTAACTCATCTATTTGATAATACTCCATATGGGCAAGAATACCAAACCGATCTCTTAAAGGCGCAGACAGCGTTCCTGCTCGAGTAGTTGCTCCGATCAGAGTAAAGGGGGGTAAGGGAAAATGCACAGGATGTGCTGTATCGCCTTGTCCGATTATGATATCAACAAAAAAATCTTCCATCGCTGAATACAGCATTTCTTCAGCAATACGCGGCATCCGGTGAATCTCATCTATAAAGAGGATACCTCCAGGCTCCAGATCATTTAAAAGTGCAACGAGGTCTCCTGGCTTTTCGATCGCGGGTCCACTGGTCGTTCTTATATCAGCCTTCATTTCATTAGCAACAACCATGGCCATGGTCGTCTTCCCAAGTCCGGGAGGCCCATATAGAAGAACATGATCCAATGCTTCTTCTCTTTTTCTAGCCGCTTCGATATAAATGGCTAATTCTTTTTTTATCTTTTCCTGACCTAAATAATCAGAAAGTGACTGCGGTCGAAGTGTTTTTTCAAGAGAAAATTCACTCTCATTTAAAAGCTCATCGGAGGTAATGTGCTGATTGTCTTCCATATCTTTCTCCTTTATACGCTTTGACTATAGCTACTTTTTCATTAATTTACTTAGTGCTTCCCGTATATATCCATCTGTCGTACGAGATGTCTCTGTATCTATCTGCTTACGTACTCTTTTCACGTCCCGATTAGTATAACCTAGAGCTAGCAGTGCCTCCATCGCTTCTTCAAAAGCGGTATTCTTTGAATAATTTTCTGCCATTTTAGAGGGAACAGTGTCTGTATCTGATGTACCGAATTCCTGTAGCTTCCCTTTTAAATCCAGGACGATTTGAGCAGCTGTCTTCTTGCCGACTCCAGGAAATTTTGTTAAAAACGTTTTGTTTTCTTCTTCGATCGCTCTAACAAAGCCACTATGATCTTCATTCGCCAGAATAGCCAGGGCAGATTTGGGCCCGATTCCTGAAACGTTGATCAATTTTAAAAACAGATTTTTTTCCTGTGTTGAAATAAATCCAAAAAGATTCATGGCATCCTGTTTAACATCATGATATATATACAGTATTACCTCACTATATAATTTTTCTGATAGCCGGAAAGGATTTGCCATCAATACCTTGTACCCTATATCATTCGATTCCAAGACAATATAGCTTGGATAAATATGTTTAATGACTCCCTTTATGTATTCATACATATAAATTTCCTCATTCCATCTAATGTCGATCCATACTATTATAACATAAAAACACCTGTCCATTAAATAACTCTCTGAACAGATGTTTCTCTTTCGATCTTTTAATATGTCTTTTACTCAAATTCGGCTAAATAAACAGCGTACCCTTTTTCTTCCAATTCACTCTTAGGGATAAACCGCATTGCTGCAGAATTGATGCAATAACGCAGTCCCCCTTCAGCCTTAGGTCCGTCTGTAAAAACATGCCCTAAGTGAGAATCAGCTTCTTTACTTCTCACTTCTGTTCTTTCCATACCAAATGTGCGGTCTCTTTTTTCTTTTATCGTTCGTTTCTCGATCGGTTTTGTAAAAGAAGGCCATCCGCAATCAGCATCATATTTGTCCTTCGAAGAAAATAGAGGTTCTCCGCTGACGACATCGACATAAATGCCTTCCTCGTAAAAATCATTGTACTTTCCAGTACCCGGTCTTTCTGTTGCGTTGTTCTGTGTGACTTCATATTGTTCTGGTGTTAATTCTTTTTTTAATTGTTCTTTATCTTTATATTTATCCATATTTTTTCTCCTTTAACCTTTTACTTGAAAAGATTCCCCAATGCATCTTTAGCTTTATCGACTGTACTGTTTCCACTGTCAGAGGAGTCACTGGAATCATCAGAGCCACCGAAGACTGAAGACAAGATATCTCCATAGCCAGAGTTTGATGACTGCTTTTTAACATTATCTGTCAGTCCACCAAGTAATTGGGATACGCCAGAACCAGTGAGTGACTGGCTGTTTGAACTGCGTTTAGCAATCATACTTAAAGCCAAAGGTGCCAGCATGGATAAAACGGATTTAACTTTTGATGTCTCGGTGCCCGTTTTTTCAGCGACTTTCTTTTCAACACTTTCTTTCTTTGAACCGAAAGCCATATCTAGTAAACGGTTCCCTTCACTTTCGTCTGTGTTTTTTAATAAGTGATCCAAATTATCTGTGTTGTCATCTGCATGTCTTGAAGCGCTGTTAGCAAGTTCTTCAGAAACTTTCGTATCTTTCGTTGTTTGCTTATTCAAACCGTCCATAATCATCGGCAAACCCATCTGAGCGATTTTCTGAACGGTTGAAGTATCTGTGTTTGCTCGTTTCGCTACTGAACTCATCGTGTCTTTGTTTCCTAACTGGTTCATGATCATCGATACAATATCCATTTCTCTAACCCTCTTTCTTAATGATTGTCATAGTTCTATTATAATTATAAGGAACCCGACGACACTTTATCAAAGATTTAACCTTATTAAGAGGATCACAGTAAAAAAGACTCAGAAATCAATGAGAATCTTGGATACGTTTAAACATCTTTTCCATATCGGTCGTGGTGAAATTTACTGTAACCGGTCTACCGTGAGGACAGTTGTAGGGGTTTTTAGTCTGACTTAATTGCTCCAAAAGAACTCTCGCTTCATCGTCTGATAAATAATGATTGGCTTTGATCGATCGTTTACAGCTCATCATAATGGCAGTGGCTTCACGAAATTTACTGACGGTCAGGGTCGCTTTTTCCAGGAAAAAGTCAATCATTTCTTTTATCGTATCTTCTACCTGCCCAGCCGGCATCCATGTTGGGTGCTGTCTTATAATGAAACTGTTTTGACCAAAATCTTCAAGATAGACAGAAGCTTCTGCCAGCTTATCTTTGTTCTCCCGTATGATGACCGCTTCATTAGAAGGATACTCAACAACTATCGGAATAAGAAGTTCCTGAAGTTCTGTCCCAGTTTGATCGATCGTTTCCCTAAAATATTCATATTTTATACGTTCCTGAGCAGCGTGCTGATCAATGATGTATAAGCCTTCTTCATTTTGAGCAAATAAATACGTCCCATGCATCTGACCAATATAATCTAAATCAGGAAACTGTTTTGTCTGCTCAGTCTTTTCATTCTCTTTTTCGACTGTTTTGAGTATTGGCTCTTTATGACCCATCTCACTCGTATAGGATTTACTGTTTCCATTATGGCTATCAGCATGCTTATCCATATAATCATTAAACGATTCATCCACAAACTGATTAAATCCAGTAGGGCTTTTTGCTGTTTCATCTTTGTTTACACTATTTGAAAAAGGTTCTATATTATGTTCGTCTTTTTGACTTAACGTATCTCGTGTCTCTTTTTCTTTGAAATCAAAGCGTGTCTGTTCATCTTTCGGTTCTTTCCATGAACGTTTATTGCGCTGATTCAAGTTATCCAGGGCATTGGGTATCCTAACTTCCTCATCCATCCGCTTCCTTATTGCAGAACTGATCAGCATCCCAAGCTCTTTCTCATTACTGATACGTATCTGATGTTTGGTTGGATGCACATTGACATCTAAAAGCTGCGGATCCAGCGTAACATTAATTATGGCGATAGGATAGCGGCCAATCATCAATTTCGAGCCAAACCCTTCAACGATCGCTTTGTTCAGTGCATAATTCTTGATATATCTTCCATTGACGATAATCGTAATATATTTGTTGGTGGCTCTCGTCACTTCCGGTAAAGATACATACCCCGTCACTTTGAAATCAAATGAACTTTCTTTGATTTCACGCATTTTTTTTGCGATATTTACTCCATATACGCCTGCAATGGCTTGTCTCTGTTCACCATTCCCGACCGTCTTGATCATCGTGTTTCCATCAGAAACGAGTTTAAAAGCTATTTCAGGATGAGCCAAGGCTAAGCGATTAATGGTATCATTAATGTGCGCAAGTTCTGTCTGTAAGGTTTTTACGTATTTTAATCGTGCAGGCGTATTGTAAAAAAGCTCTTCTACTTTTATATTTACTCCTTGCCGTGACGAAGAAGTTTTCTGTTCGATCACTTCGCCGCCATGCAGAATAACTTGCGTTCCAGCCTTACCTTTTTCAGCAGATTCAAACGTTATTTTAGAAACTGAAGCAATACTGGGCAGGGCTTCACCTCTGAAGCCAAGTGTTCGTATTCTAAATAACTCTTCGTCTGTTATTAGTTTTGATGTGGCATGACGTTCAAATGCTGAAATCACTTCTTTTTTGGCAATCCCCTCACCATCATCAATAACCTGAATACTTTTCAGTCCTGCTTCTTCGACAAATATTTCAATTCGTGAACTTTTAGCATCGATTGCATTCTCCACAAGCTCTTTTACAACGGAAGCCGGTCGTTCGATGACTTCACCGGCTGCGATCTGATTGGCTAATGTCTTGGACATGATTTGAATTTTAGTTGTCATTTTATTCATCCAACTTTCATTACTTGTCAGTTAATTTCTGCTGCAGTTCATTTAAGATCTGAATAGCATCCAGCGGAGTTGTGTTTAAAATATTCATCTTTTCAATTTTTTCGATGACTTCTTGCTCCTTCTTGTCAGGCACTTCAAATAAATCCAACTGTTTTTGTGATCCTTCTGAACTCTCTTCTTCAACAATGTGTGTTTCCTTTTCTGCGTCAACTAGATGTTCTTCTTTCATTTCCAGTTCTTTTAGTATACTTTCCGCACGCTTTAATAAAGGAGCTGGTAATCCTGCCAATTTAGCAACTTGTACACCATAACTTTTATCAGCTGCACCAGGAAGCATCTGATGAAGAAATACAAGTTCGCCGTCTTCTTCTACTGCACCCACATGAACATTTTTCAGTCCCGGTAATCGTTCATCCAGAACAGTCAGTTCATGATAGTGTGTGGAAAACAGTGTTTTAGCTTTAATTTTATCGTGAACATATTCGATAATGGCTTCAGCAAGCGCCATCCCGTCATAAGTCGCTGTCCCTCGTCCGATCTCATCGAACAAAAGTAAACTCTTACGTGTGGCATTAATTAAAGCCTGATTGGTTTCTGTCATCTCTACCATAAAGGTACTCTGACCACCAATCAGATCATCCATTGCACCGATACGTGTATACAAGCGGTCAAAAATCGGTAAGCTGGCTTTTTCAGCGGGTACAAAACAACCCATCTGCGCCATAATGATTGTGAGAGCCAGTTGACGCATATACGTACTCTTACCTGACATATTCGGCCCGGTTATTAAAAGGACAGCTGTGTCATCCACTAACTCAACATCATTTGGGACATAGGTCTGTTCTCCCATCACTTTTTCCACAACAGGATGTCTGCCCTTATAAATTGCTACATCCTGGCTATCAAGCGAGAATGTAGGTCTTACATAATCATATTCTTCACTAATTGTAGCAAAACTCTGAAGGACATCAATCTGGGCAATGATTTTCGCTAACTTTTGCAAACGGTCTATCTGATCCTTCACCTGATCTCTAACACCAGTGAATAATTCATACTCCAGATTTTTAGATTTTTCTTCTGCTTCAAGGATCAAGGCTTCCTTTTCTTTCAACTCAGGTGTGCTGTAACGCTCGGCATTCGTTAATGTCTGTTTGCGTTCATAGCGCCCTTCTTCAAGTTTAGATACATTAGCTTTGGAAACCTCTATATAATAGCCAAAAACCTTATTAAAACCAATTTTCAAATTTTTTATCCCAGTAGCTTTCCGCTCTTTTTGTTCCAGTTCGGCCATCCACTGCTTACCACTGGTCATGGCTTCTTTATATTTATCCAGTTGTTTATTGTATCCAATTTTTATGATTTCGCCATCTGTTATGGATAATGGCGGCTCGTTTTCAATAGCCTGATCAATCAGTTCCTTAACATCTTGAAGGGGATCAAGCTTGTCCAAGTAAGCTGACCAGCCATCTTCTTTATTAAGCAGCTGTATGATGTCTTTGATCAGCGGGATCTGTTCCAGTGACTGTTTTAGCTGAACAAGATCACGTGCATTAACTGTACCAAATGCCGTTCGTCCTGCCAGTCTTTCCAAGTCATAAACTTTTTTCAGTATATCTTTTAAATCATTTCTTTCAAAGAAGTGATTAAGCAAGCTTTCTACGTAATCCATTCTTTCTTCGATTTTATTTTTTTGAATCAGCGGTTTATCCAGCCAGGTTTTCAACATCCGTCCACCCATGGCAGTTTTGGTTTCATCCAGCAGCCACAAAAGTGTGCCATTTTTATTCCCATCTCTCAAAGACGCAGATAATTCCAAGTTTCTTCTGGCTTCCTGGCCAAAGATCAAATACTGATTCGTTTCATACTCCGTGATCTCTTGAATATGATCCAATCGTCTCATTTGCGTTTCAGCTAAATAAGAGAGCATCAAATCGATCACTGGCTTAAGTTTTGACTCCTCAAAAGGTGCTGTTAAGTGTGTCAAAGTATGCGAGTTATTTTTGTTTGATGCATGGGAAATGGATACGTTCCATCTGCTTTTCAGTGTTTCCTGCAAACTCAAAAGTTTTCCCGGCAGAAAAACAACCTCCCTGCAATTCACAGAAGTAAGTTCTCTGATGACTTCATTGAACCCCTCTACGTGAGTAACTCTCATTTCTCCTGTCGTGAGATCGGCTAATGTGATTCCCATAATGTCTTTTAGTTCCATTACTGCAGCAATATAATTATTCTCTTTGGCATCAACGGTTTTCGATTGCATAACGGTCCCTGGTGTAATGACCTGAACCACTTCACGTTTGACCATCCCCTTGGTCGTTTTGGGGTCTTCAACTTGTTCACAGATAGCCACTTTATGTCCCATGCCTATTAATGTATCGATATACCCTTTTGCCGAATGATGGGGAACACCGCACATAGGGATCTGCTCGTCTGCATTTTTATTTCTACTTGTCAACGTCAATTCCAGTAAGCGGGACACTTCCACAGCATCTTCAAAAAACAATTCATAAAAGTCACCTAATCGATAAAATAAATAGGCGTGCGGATACTGTTTTTTTATATTTAGATATTGCTGCATCATAGGTGTTTGTTTCGTCTTTTGAGGCACTGCTATCACTCTCTCATTAATTTCTATAGTTCAAATAATGTCATATCATCATCGATGCGAATCGTTTCTATTTTTTTTGCTTTACCCGTTTGATCATCTATTTCAATCAGACAGGCATTGAGTCTGCTTCTCCCACGACTTGGAAGTTCAAATCTCTGCGGGAGCTGAGTTGTAAATTTATGTAGTATCGGTTCTTTTTTCATTCCCAGGATACCATCATAAAACCCTGTCATTCCGACATCTGTCAGATAAGCTGTCCCCTTAGGAAGGATACGTCCATCATTCGTCTGGACATGTGTATGGGTGCCGATAACGGCAGATACCTGACCGTCCATAAACCAGCCTATCGCTTCCTTTTCACTAGTTGCCTCCGCATGAAAATCAATAAATATATGTTTGGTTCGTTCAGCTGCTTCTTTGACAAGCTCGCCACCTACCCGGAAAGGGTCCTCATATTCCCCCATAAAAGAACGGCCATGTAAATTGATCACAGCTAGCTCCAGCTGATTGATTTTGATATAAGCTATGCCTCTTCCCGGAACATCGGCTGATTGAGGATAATTAGCTGGTCTGATCATTTTCTTTGCATCATTGATGAAATCAAAAATCTCTCTTTTGTCCCATGTATGGTTACCAAGTGTTACAAGATCAACACCTGATTGAAGTATTTCTTTATAATTTTTTTCTGTGATCCCCCGACCATCCGCAGCGTTCTCTCCATTGGCTATCGTTGCTTGCGGTTTGTATTTCTCTTTCAATTTAGGAAGCCATTCACTTAACTTTTTCCTTCCCAAAGATCCAACAATATCTCCGACAAACAATATTTTCATAACTGTTCCCCTTTTCTTCTCGCTTAGCCTATTTTACCAGTACTCATACGATGAAATCAAAATAGAGTTTTTAAAGATTACAAGTTATTATGTTAGTATGTTTGTCTTTTTATTCACTGTATCTTTATTCAAATTTTAAAATTTAATCTGATAGTAAAAAGGTCAGTCAAAAAGATAAACTTTCTTGACTGACCTTTTATTAATTTTTATTTAGCATATTCGATTGCTCTTGTTTCGCGTATTACCGTTACTTTAATATGGCCAGGATAGTCCATCTCATTTTCGATCTGCTTGCGTACATCTCTAGATAACTTGGCTGCCATGTTGTCATTCAGCTCATCTGGTTTAACGATAATTCTAACTTCTCTCCCAGCTTGAATTGCATAACTCTCCTTGACACCTTTAAAGCTGTTAGAGATTCTCTCTAGATTTTCAAGTCTTTGTAAGTAATTCTCCAAGGATTCACTTCTTGCGCCCGGTCTTGCAGAAGAAATAGAATCTGCTGATTCGACTAGGACAGCAATAACTGAGGTTGCATCAACATCACCATGATGAGATGCAATCGTATTAATAACTGTTTCGTTTTCTTGATATTTCATTGCTATCTGAGCGCCTATTTCGACATGCGAACCTTCGACTTCACTGTCTAAAGCTTTTCCTATATCGTGAAGCAACCCGGCACGTTTAGCTAATTGAACATCTTCACCTAGCTCAGCTGCCATTATACCAGCAAGTTTTGCGACCTCGATTGAATGACTCAATACATTTTGCCCATAGCTTGTTCTAAAGTGCAAACGTCCGATAATTTTCATTAAATCAGGGTGAATTGAATGAATGCCTAACTCGAACATCGTCTCTTCACCAATTTCTCTAATTCTCTCATCCATTTCTTTACGTGATTTTTCTACAGCTTCTTCGATTCTACCAGGATGGATACGACCGTCAGATATTAATTTTTCTAACGCCATTTTAGCAATTTCTCTTCTAATTGGATCATATCCACTTAGAACGACCGCTTCTGGTGTATCATCAATAATCAAATCCATGCCTGTCAGACTTTCGAGTGTCCTTATATTTCGACCTTCGCGTCCAATGATGCGGCCTTTCATATCATCATTTGGTAAATTGATGACACTAACCGTTGATTCAGTAACCTGATCTGCAGCACAACGCTGAATTGCCTGAGTAATAATATTCTTAGCTTTTTTATCAGCTTCGAATTTTGCCTGATCCTCGTAGCGTTTCACCATAATTGCCATATCACGTGTTAGTTCTTGTTCTGCCTGATTAAGGACGATAGATTTTGCCTCTTCTTCTGATAAGCCCGCAATAGTTAGGAGTTTTTCATTTTGTTCTTCTAATAACTCTTCTGCGGCTTTTTCCAGCTCTTCCACTTTTTTCTGACGAGCAGTTAATTTATCTTCCCTGCTTTGCAATGAACTTTCTCTTTTATCTATCGTTGTCTCTTTACGCTCTATATTATCTTCACGCTGCGCAATTCGATTTTCTTGCCGAGACACTTCAGATCGGCGTTCTTTTAGCTCCCACTCTATTTCTGTTCGATAAGAATGGATTTCTTCCTTTGCCTCCAGCAACGCTTCTTTTTTCAAAGTTTCAGCTTCTTTATTTGCGTCTTCAATAATGTTTTCAGCTGTTTGTTTGGAATCGGCTAATCTCTTTTCAAAACTTTGTTTCGTAAAATAAGATCCTGCGACTAAACCAATAATTAAAGTAACGATAGCGGCGGCTATTGAAAGTAAGTCCATCTAATCACCTCCGTATCATTATTTTAGATTTTTTCATGCATTAAAAATAATTCGATATCTCATTTTCTGATAATATCATATTTAATTTGTAGTACACGATAATGGGTTGCTTTAAAAAATCAAAGCAGCACACTAAACTAATTTTATAGTTCTTTCGTTCTTCTGTCAACATTGATTTTGCATACGTTCTTTGATTCTATCTTATATCGGGGAATCAGTATATTTTAAAAAAAAGATTGAATTCCTGCCCACACATTAGTGAGTCTAGAAATTCAATCCAATTCAGTGCAGAATACTTACTCTAATTCCAAGGTTTCAGCCATCGCTTCTTCCTCTTCGGTTTTTTCTACGACGTCAGACTCATCACCCACACCATAAGCAGTTCTGACTTGTTTTTCAATTTCGATCCTTAAGTCAGGATGATCTTTCAAATATTGTTTCGCATTTTCCCGTCCTTGTCCAATTCTTTCTTCACCGTATGAATACCATGCTCCGGCTTTAGTAATGATATCGGCATCAGCCCCCATATCAACGATTTCTCCGATTTGAGAAATTCCTTCTCCATACATGATATCGACTAAAGCCGTTTTAAATGGTGGAGCCACTTTATTTTTGACAACTTTTAATTTAGTGCGGTTACCCGTCATATCAGATCCAGATTTAATGGACTCGCCGCGGCGTACCTCAAGTCTTACAGAAGAATAGAACTTTAATGCTCGACCGCCTGGGGTGGTTTCTGGATTTCCAAACATCACACCGACTTTTTCACGGATCTGGTTGATGAACAAAGCAATTGTTTTTGTTTTATTAATAGAACCAGATAACTTACGTAAAGCTTGAGACATCAAACGGGCCTGCAGTCCAATGTGTGAATCGCCCATTTCTCCATCGATTTCAGCTCTAGGTACCAAAGCTGCTACTGAGTCGATGACAACAATGTCTACAGCTCCACTAGAAACTAGGGCATCTGCTATTTCCAATGCTTGTTCTCCTGTATCAGGCTGAGATAATAGTAGTTCATCAACGTCTACGCCTAAAGCTCTGGCATATTTGGGATCCAAAGCGTGCTCAGCATCAATAAATGCGGCAATTCCGCCATTTGCCTGAACAGAAGCGATCGCGTGCAGCGATACTGTCGTTTTACCTGAACTTTCCGGTCCATACACTTCAATAATTCGTCCTCGTGGATACCCGCCTATACCCAAAGCAACATCTAATGCCAATGAGCCACTGGGAACAGTCTTCACTTGTGTATCTACCTTTTCGCCCATTTTCATTATTGAACCTTTACCATATGCTTTTTCGATTTTTTTAAGTGCTGTTTCTAAAGCTTTTGCACGATCATCTGCCATTAATTTTCCTCCTAGGATTACTTTTTCGATTAATGCTTTACTGTTTCGAGTCATCTATATTATTTACTCTCTATATTCTAATCTTACATAATCAAAAAATCAAGCCTTTTTCGAACATTTATTCGCTTTAAAGATTCTTGTCACATTTAGCATCATTTTTTGTTGGCAAGTTTAGTATAAAGTGTCTTACCATATCCAGTGCATTCAAAACAGCTAATTTCCGATTTTTATTTCGTCTATAATCAAAATGAAATCGTTGAACGTTTGTATCTTCACCCTTATATGACAAACCTATAAAGACGGTGCCGGGAATCTGACCTTCTAATGAACCAGGTCCTGCAACACCTGTCAATCCTATGCCGATATCAGCATCAAATATTCTACGAGCATTCTCCGCCATTTCTACAGCACATTGTTTGCTGACTACGCCAAATTCATCTATCGTTTCTTGATTTATATTCAAGACTTGGTGTTTTTTATCCTCACTATAGGCAACAACTCCTCCTTCAAATATTGAACCAGCTGATTCTCCAGATGTTATCGCGCTCATAAATGCTCCCCCAGTGAGACTTTCTGCTGCAGTAATCGTTAAGCTGCGTTCTAAAAGTAAATCCTTCACCACGTCTGTTAGTTTTTTTTCACCGTAACCAAAAAAATAACTGTTCAATTTATTCAATACCTTCATTTGAATCTCATCGATATAATTTTCAGCTTCTTTTCTAGTATCAGCTCGAACGTTGATTTTCACGGTGACTTCTTCTTCACAGCTGTTGATGGTTACAACCACTTGTTCGTATTTATTAATATCCTCACCTATTCTTTCAACTAGTTCGGCTTCAGTTATTCCAAAAAAACGTAACTTACGTGACTCAAACACCTGAGTATCTATAAATCTTTTGATCAACTCCTCTTTCAAATAATTTTTTACCATAGGACGAAATTCATCTGCTGGACCTGGTAAAAGTACATATTGATGGGACCCCTTAGTCAGTATCATCCCAACGGCAATCCCGGTATCATTCTTCAGCGGAGTAGATCCAGCAAGTATCAAAGCTTGAAGCTGATTATTTTCAGGCATTTTTAATTCTGAATTTTTGTGATAAGTAATAATTCTTTCTTCGGTTTCTTTGTGTAAAATCAAATCTGTTTCAAGATAACTGGATAACGTCTGTTTTGTAATATCATCTTCAGACGGCCCTAACCCTCCAATCAGAATAATGAGTTCTCCACGTTCTTCTGATTTTTTTAAAGACGCAATTATATCCTGAGTATAACTTCCTACAGTAACTTGACTACAAACGTCTATACCTAGCGACGTTAACTCATTGGATATAAATGCAGCATTTGAGTTCACTACCTTTCCGGTTAAAAGTTCTGTGCCTATTGAAATAATTTCAGCTTTCACTAAAATTCCTCCTAGTATAACTATTGTCAATTTAAATTATTTCTCACTTTTTATTTTATCATAAGTGCGTTTTTTTAGTTTTAGATGATCACAAAAAAAGAGTTTAAAAGCATATACCTTTAAACTCCTTTGTTTTTTATTTTTTTTTGAACGTTCCTTTAAACACAAATCGTGCTTCATAGAAATATAATATTCCTGAATAAATAGTGAAAAACAAACAAATATACAATAGTATGATACCAATCGGAATTCCTGTAAATGCAACTGGGAAGTTATCAAGAAACAGGAAAATGATAGCCAGCATCTGAGTATTTGTTTTTATTTTTCCCGGCCAGCCGGCAGCCATGACTTGCCCGCCTTGCTCAACTAATAATAAACGTAAACCCGTCACAGCTAATTCTCTGGAAACAATAATGGCAACGATCCAAGCGGGAGCCAGTGACAATTCTATTAAAAAGACCAAAGCTGTCATGACTAACATTTTATCTGCAAGAGGATCGGCAAATTTTCCAAAATTAGAGACGACGTTCAATTTTCTTGCTAAGTATCCATCCAGCCAGTCAGTAAAACTTGCGACAGAAAAAACTATAGCAGCAAGCAATAAATCAAGTTCGATAGAAGAAGACAATACTTCAATTGTTTCCCACTCAAAGGGCAAAATCAAAACTATAATAAATACGGGAATTAAAAAAATACGGAAAAGTGTTATTTTGTTTGGTAAATTCACTCTAAAAAGCCTCCTGATTCCTAAAAAATAGACCAGTTATCTCAGTGTAAAACTGGTCTAAAGATATTACTTATTCAAACTCTATGGTAACTTCTTGTCTGACTGCTTCGGTTCCCGATGTATTATAAGGCACTTGTTGGTCGTTAAGTGTAATATCAGTTACAGAGGCATTACCAATAACAATGTCGATCCTATTAACTGTATCATCGAATTGAGCTGAAAGCGTCTCGCCATCAACAATAAGGCCTGCAGAAGTTTCACCGTCTACATTGATACTTGACCAGGACTGACCACCTTCTGCCCTTAAGACGATCGTTTGTTCAAGTGGAAGGGCGCCAGATACAGTATAGGTCGTTGCAGTTTCTGTACTGCTAACTTCAGTCAGAACCTGTTCCTGATTTTCTGCAGCATTTTCCCCTGCTTTTTCTTCGTCAGCGGTTTCTTTATCATCTGTCTGCTCTTCAGCCGTTTCTTGATCGTCAGCTGCTTCATCTTGGTTGCTGGCTGCTTCTTCATTATTGTCAACTTCTATAACTTCTGAAGACTCATCTTCATTGATAAAAGAGTCCAGCGATGTATTGTCTCCAGCTGTGACTGCCAAGTAAATAGCAAATATGATTGCTATTACCAAGACTACAATGAGTATTGTCGGGAAACTATCTTTAATTGTAGCAACAAAGCCACTGTCTTTTGCTTTTTTACGTGTCTGGGTTTTTTGTATGCTTTTACTGTAATTTTTCTTACTGGTTTCCGGTAATACATCCATATGTTCATTCATTAAGTCCTCACCGTTCAGGCCTACAGAGTCTGCATACTGCTTTATAAAAGCCCGGGCATAAAAATCCCCAGGTAAAATATCAAAATTTCCTTCTTCAACAGCAATCAGATAGCGTTTTTGAATTTTAGTTTTTTGTTGTAGATCATCAAGCGAATAACCTTTCGCTTTTCTAGCTTCTTTAAGTCTATCTCCAATTTCATTCAATCGATTTCACCTACCTACCATAATACTTTAGTCTACTCGTTTAATTAATAAAGTAAATAACAGATTTTTTAATTAACCTCTTTATCTAAAAGTATACCACACGACATAAGTCGAGTATAGAGCATCTACCAGATTAAAGTCAGTGGGTTGCTCTTAGATTTAGAATTTTTTTTATATTGAAATTTTTCAGTTATTTATTTAATATCTGATGCAATAAACCATTTTAATCTTTTTACATACTAACATAATAACATTTATATTCAACTAATAACTTTGTTTGGAGAGAACGACTATTATCTATCATACAAGCGCTTAAAATATGTACGTAACGATAAAAAAAACGAGATTTAAAAATCTCGTTTTTCATTTGATTCTACATAGGTTAACAAGTCGTCTACTTTATCTGTCATTTCCCAAGGTAATAAGATATCTGTTCTGCCAAAATGTCCATACGCAGCCGTTTGTTTATAAATAGGACGTTTAAGATCAAGCATTTTAATAATACCAGCAGGCCTTAAATCAAATATTTCTCTGATCGCATTGATTAGTACTGAACTGGAAACTTTACCTGTTTTAAATGTATCGATAGAGATAGATACGGGTTGTGCAACTCCGATTGCATAGGCTAATTGAACCTCTACTTTTTCAGCAAGCTTCGCAGCAACAATATTCTTGGCAATATATCTGGCAGCATAGCTGGCAGAACGGTCAACTTTGGTGCCATCTTTTCCTGAAAAAGCGCCTCCACCGTGACGTGCATATCCACCGTAAGTATCGACAATGATTTTCCTTCCCGTTAAACCTGCATCTCCCTGAGGCCCTCCAATAACAAAACGACCGGTGGGATTAATATAAAATTTGGTATCTGCATCAATGTATTCTTCAGGAATAACCGGCTTTATTACTTTTTCCAATAAACGTTCCTTCAATAAGTCATGCGTTATATCCGGGTGATGTTGTGTACTGACAACTATAGCATCTACGCGCAGTGGTCTGTCATCGCTGTCATACTCTACAGTCACTTGGGCTTTTCCATCCGGCCTCAAAAAATTTAATTCTTCGGACTTTCTGACTAATGCCAACTGTTTAGTCAGTTTATGACTTAAAGAGATAGGTAGCGGCATCAACTCTTCTGTTTCATTTGTCGCATAACCAAACATTAAACCTTGGTCTCCTGCGCCAATTTTATCCAGTTCGTCATGCTCCTCAGATTTGTACTCTACAGAATCATCAACTCCAATTGCAATATCGGGCGATTGATCGTCAATCGAAACCAGTACAGCGCAAGTATCCGCATCAAAACCATATTTTGCGCGAGTATAACCAATCTCGCGAATCGTATCTCTAGCAATTTTTTGCATGTCCACATATGTTTCAGTTCTTATTTCACCTGCTATCAACACTAGACCAGTCGTTACGATTGTTTCGCATGCTACGCGTGCTTCTGGATCTTTCGAAATAATTGCGTCTAAAATAGCATCACTGATTTGATCAGCTATTTTATCCGGATGACCCTCAGTGACAGATTCAGATGTGAATAATTTTTTTTCAAACATTACTATTCCCCCTTCATTTTCGGTTACAAGGCGTCTGACCTTTTCTGGCCGTCCTATCGGGAATTCATTGTAAACCTCTATCATTCTAACATATATCATCACAAGAATCACTGGCTTTTATACAAGTCCAACCATTTTAATTTTCGCAGGGATTGTAACCGTTTTTTATATTTATATTAAAATATTTACTAGAAAAAATAAAACTAGTGTCATCACTCATAAATATACAAAAAAGTTCATAAAAAAAGAGTCTGGGAAAATCCCAAACTCTTCTCTAATTGATGGCGCAAGACAGAATCGAACTGCCGACACACGGAGCTTCAATCCGTTGCTCTACCAACTGAGCTACTGCGCCAAAATATTAATCTATTAACGGTCCCGACGGGAATCGAACCCGCGATCTCCTGCGTGACAGGCAGGCGTGATAACCGCTACACTACGGGACCTACTTAATCTGTATTCGCTAAAGCACAACAATCACTCTTGAGATGAGACACTGTGGGCTTACCCTCAAGTGCTTGTAAGCTTCTAAAGAAGCAACAATCCTTTGAAAATGAAACACTGTGGACTACCGTCCCAAGTGTACCATGCTTGTAGG
>NZ_BJUY01000012.1 GCF_007988865.1 Alkalibacterium kapii
TTTCGCTCGGGAAAATGCAGACTCAGACGACAAGTGGCCGGTGAGTTCGACATTTCGTACAAGAAAGTGCAGACTCACCACGAAGTTAACTATTGAGCATGATAGTTACTCAAGTAAAACAAACAATTATCGTTTTCTTAGTTGTCAATACAGGTGTACAAACTTGAAAAAGTTATCATATCAATTACTGGTCCCAACCATTACATTATCATGAATCTTTGGTGTATTTATTAGTCAAATCAGTGCGCACAATCAATACATCACACTCAGCTTGACGAATAACGTATTCAGAAACGGAGCCGACAAATATACGTTCAACAGCATTCAGACCTGTAGCGCCAAGCATAATCAAATCGATATCTTCTGCTTCAGGAATTTGTTTTGCGATCATTATTTTAGGAGAACCGTATTCCAGGACTTTTTTTATATGCGTCAAGCCTTCTTTTTCGGCGTATTCCTTGTAATCGTTCAAAGTATTTTTTGCTTCTTCTCGAGCATTGTCAGCAATCGATCCATCAAACGTACTGAATGACTGATAAGCCCGCGTATCAATGACATGAGCAAGAACAAGCACAGCATCGTTTCTTTTAGCTACTTCCACAGCCTTCTTGAAAGCTTTTTCCGCCTGCGATGAACCATCTATAGCTACTAATATTTTATTATATTCTTGTAACATATCAAACACAACCCTTCCTTTTATCTTACTTCTATTATACTGAAAAAGAGAAAAATAACCTAATAAAAAAGAGCCGGGACATAAAAGTCCTGACTCTCTTTACTTATCTAAGTATAAGAAATCCGATGGTGCCGGTTGAATGCCATGTTAGGTTGAACCCGCTATTGGCAGGTGGGCTTCACCAGAAAAATATTTGACTTCCAAGTGATAAGGCATGTCAGCAATTTTTCCTTTAGAATCCCAATGTTTTAATAAAATGTTCGGTCAACACAGTTTGTAGGCATCGCGTACACCTCAGAATTCTTATCCTTATATTATCACTCAGCCGTTATTTAGTCAATGATGAGTGCTCAATAAACACAAATATTTTATTTATTGTCATATCTAGCCAGTTGGTTCTTTAAAGCATTTTCAAATTTAGAAGTTTCTGAAGGTTCGTAATACTTTTTACTTTTTATGCTGTCTGGAAGGTACTGTTGCTTGATCCAATGGTCTTCATGATTATGAGGATATTTATAATTGACGCCGCTGCCCAACTCTTTTGCTCCTTGATAGTGGGCATCTTTAAGATGAGCTGGAATATCTCCGGAAAGACCATTTCTGACATCCTGCAATGCGCTATCTACAGCACTGATAGCACTGTTGGACTTAGGTGATAAGCACATTTCGATCACTGCATTAGCTAAAGGGATGCGCGCTTCAGGAAATCCTATTTTCTCGGCAGCTTCAGCAGCAGTCACAACGCGGGCGACGCCAGCTGGATTGGCTAGACCGATGTCTTCGTAAGCAGTGACGATTAATCGGCGAATAATTACTTTTAATTCTCCTGCTTCAATCAAACGAGCCAGGTAATGAAGAGCGGCGTGGACGTCGCTCCCACGTATGGATTTTTGAAATGCTGAAATAGCGTTGTAATGGGCATCCCCATCTTTATCATGGGTCAAAGATTTTTTTTGTAGGCATTCTTCAGCGATTTCTTTTGTAATAACGATAGAGCCATCTTCGTTAGGTGCTGTTGATTTTACTGCTAATTCTAATGCATTCAAAGCGCTTCTCAAATCTCCCTGAGTTGCACTGGCAAAGTATTCCAGTACATTTTCTTCTACGGTTAGAGAGAAATTACCAAGTCCATTTTCCTCATCATTTATAGCTCTACGCAAAGCAGTCTGAATATCACTGTGCGTTAAAGGCTTTAATTCAAATATTTGTGCCCGACTTCTTATTGCCGGATGGATCGATATATATGGATTTTCAGTCGTCGCACCAATCAGCACGATTCGTCCATTTTCAAGATGGGGGAGTAAAAAGTCCTGTTTTGGTTTATCCAGTCGGTGCACCTCATCAAGCAGTAAGATAACGGTCCCACTCATTTTTGCTTCTTCCACAACGATTTCTAAATCTTTTTTCTTATCAGTGGCTGCGTTCAGTGTTCGGAAGGCATATTTAGTGGAACCGGCTATAGCACTGGCTATGCTCGTCTTTCCTATTCCTGGTGGACCATATAAAATCATAGAAGAAAGTTGTCTTGCCTTTACCATTCTCCAGATAATTTTATTTTCTCCGACAAGATGTGCCTGTCCAACGATGGTATCAATTGATTTTGGCCTCATGCGATAGGCTAATGGTTTGTTCAATCGTATTCTCCTTATAAAAATTGCTTGATTTCGAGTGACATTATTATAGCATTCTTTTTCGGACAATAAAATGTAAGATGACGATGATCGGTGGTCAACAGAGATATATTTGTGTTGGTAAAGGTGTTTTGTGATATGCTATAATTTAATGTGAAAGCTTAATAGATAAGAGGAAGTATAAAATGAATCTAAAAAATATAATTACAAACAACCATCTTGAAGCTCATTTTAAAAAAGGGTATTTTGGCATCGAGAAAGAAGGCCTCAGAACAGATGAAAAAGGTAATCTGGCTATGACTGACCATCCGAAAGCTTTTGGGAGTCGCAGCCATCATCCTTATGTGCAGACAGATTTTAGTGAAGCACAGCTCGAACTGGTCACACCCCCTCAAGAAACCCTAGCGCACCAGTATGAGTGGTTGAAAGCATTACATGATGTGGTCAATCAAACGATTGCTGAAGATGAATTTTTGTGGCCGTTCAGCATGGCAAACATTCTGCCGGAAGAAGCTTGGATACCTATAATAAAAGTAAATGATCAGAGTGAAATGAGATACCGGGAAAAACTTGCGGAAAAATATGGTAAAAAGAAACAGATGATAAGTGGTGTCCACTTTAATTTTTCATTTACAACTGAACTGCTTGATTTGATAAATAAACACAGTGACTCAGATACGACCAGGAGCGAATGGGTAAATGATATCTATCTAAAAATGTCCCGAAACTTTTTCAGATATCAGTGGATCCTGACGTATTTATTTGGGGCTTCCCCAGTCAGTCATCCTTCCTTACTGGATAGTAGTGGAATAGGACCGGTCAGAAGCCTTAGAAACAGTAAATACGGCTATCATAATACATTCAGTAAAAATGTGTCTTATGAATCCATTGAAAATTATATACGTGATATTGAAGAATTAGTTGAAAAAGAGATCTTATATGAGGAAAGAGAATATTATGGATCGTCTCGTTTAAGAGGAACAGGAAAAAATGTTCGACATTTGTTGAATAATGGCACACGTTACGTTGAACTCCGGTCTTTTGACCTCAATCCATTTAATCCAATGGGTTTTTCCTATGAACAATCGTTATTCGTGCATGCATTTTTACTGACAATGGTGTGGATGGATGAGGATAATAGAGACGAAGATATAAAAAGAGGCTTAGAAATGAATGCAGAAACGTCTCTTGAGAATCCTTATAGTTACTCTAAGTTTAAAGAAGAAGGCCTGTCGATTATTGAAAAAGTAAGAGAAACGAGTCAAGAACTAGCTTTAAATGAGGAATACACTCCTGCTATTGATAAAGCGACACACTTATTTCATCACCCAGAAGAAACATTGTCAGCAAAGGTTATGGATAAGTTGAAAAGTAATTATTCGTATATTGAACTTGGAAACGAACTAGGTAAAAAACACAAGCAGCTCTCTATGGAAAAACCATTTCTACTAAGTGGTTTTGAATCGATGGAAATGAGTACGCAACTTTTGATGTTTGATGCTTTACAGTTAGGTATAAAAACAGAAGTCCTTGACGCAAATGATCAGTTCTTAGCTTTTGATTATAAAGGGAAAAAAGAATATGTCAGAAATGGAAATATGACTTCTAAAGATTCTTATATCTCACACTGGATAATGGCAAACAAAACAGTGACAAAAAAACTGCTGAGAAAAAACAACTTTTCTGTTCCTGATGGCAGTGAGTTTTCTGATTTGGAAGAGGCAGAAAATTATTATGACATAGCAACTGAGAAAGCTTTCGTTATAAAACCTAAATCAACAAATTACGGTGTAGGCATCACTATTTTCAAACAGAAGCCAAAAAAAGCCGACTATTTAGAAGCGTTAAACTTTGCTTTCAAAGAAGACGACAGCATTCTTATTGAAGAGTACATTGAAGGGTCAGAATATCGCTTTTTTGTATTGAATGGAAAAGTCGAAGCAGTATTGTTTCGTGAGCCAGCTAATATTGTAGGTGACGGGAAGCACAGTGTTGAAGAATTAATAAACATTAAAAATCAGCACCCTTACCGAGGAGAAAAGCATCGGGCACCATTAGCTAAAATCAATATAGGTGAATTGGAAGCTATGATGCTTAAAGAGCAAGGATATACTTTTGATAGTATTATAGACAAGGATAAAAAAGTGTACCTGCGGGAAAATTCAAATATTTCAACAGGCGGAGATCCGATTGATGTAACTGATGACATGCACGCAAGTTACAAAGTTGTAGCTGAAGAAATCGCACGTACATTGGATGTTAAAGTAACCGGATTGGATCTGATCATTCCGGAACTTTTTAGACCCAGTTCAAAAAACAACAAAGGTTATAGTGTTATCGAAGCAAACTTTAATCCAGCGATGAATATGCATGCTTATGTGGAGAAAGGAAAAGGCAGGCGTTTATCAATGAAAGTGCTGGAAATGTTATATCCCAATGTCGAACTCTCTTAATTTAGAAAGGATAAATGATGAGTGAAACGATTTATTTAGATCATGCGGCCACAACACCCATGCACCCTGAAGTGATAGAAGTTATGTATGAAACGATGAAGAAGCATTTTGGAAATGCGTCAAGCATCCATCAGCTGGGACGTGAAAGCAGAGGAATCATAGAAGAAGCGCGCAGAACATTTGCTGAAAGCATCCACGCTCGATCTCAAGAAATCATTATCACTAGTGGAGGAACAGAAAGTGACAATATAGCCATTTTGAAGTCTGTGGAAAAGCTTAAAGGGAATCATATCATTACAACAGCAATAGAACACCCGGCTGTACTGGAGCCTTTAAAATATTTAAGTGAACAAGGTTATGATATCACTTATCTGCCTGTTAATGAAAAGGGTCAAGTGACTCTTGAACAAATAAAAAATGCCGTCCGGCAAGAGACTGTTCTTGTCTCTATTATGTATGGAAATAATGAAATAGGCAGCCTTATGCCAATACAAGAAATAGGCCAGTATCTAAAAGAAGTTGATCCCAAAATTATATTTCATACGGACGCCGTGCAAGCCTATGGAACTGAAGATATCGATGTTAAAGCGTCTGAAATCGATTTGCTGTCAGTATCAGCGCATAAAATCAATGGACCTAAGGGTATAGGATTTTTATACAAAAGTGACAACATTACTTTGAACCCCCTGATAAGAGGAGGAGAGCAGGAAAAAAATATGCGAGCTGGAACAGAGAACTTGCCGGCAATCGCTGGATTTAAAAAGGCCGTTGAATTGAGAAAAGACAATAAAGAAGAATTAAAAGCGACAAATCTTTATTTTAAAAAATTATTGCTCAGCAAACTGAAAGAAAACCATGTAGACTTCAGTATCAATGGTTCTATCGAAGGAAGTCTGGCACATATAATAAGCCTGCATTTAACAGGTGTCCCATCCAGTAAGCTGCTCATTCACTTGGATTTAGCAAATATAGCAGTCTCTACCGGATCAGCTTGTTCAGCCGGGACTGTGGGTCCAAGTCATGTTTTAACCGCTTTGCATGGTGAAGACGATCCGGCGATAGGAGAGACCTTACGTATAAGCTTTGGCATAGGTGTCAAGGAAGAAGATATAATGAAAACAGTGGATAAAATCAAACAGGCAGTTGTTTTTTTGAAAAACAAAAAAGTATAATAAAATAAATAAGGATAAAAGCCAGCTATAAAGATGTCAAGGAATAAGTTAGATAAGTAGGTGAATATTCCAAATAAATATTCAGATAGTACAGAGAAATTTAATTTTTAAAAAAGGGCAACCCAAAGAAGCCTTTAAAAGGCTGTTTTAAAAAATTAATTATCTTTTAAGTCAGGATTGATATGGATTTCATAGGGCTTTTCTTTTGTCCAAACCGCGAAGATGATATTGACAAGCTTCCGACACACAGCTCCAATAGCTGTTCCATGATGCTTTCCGCGTTTTCGTAAGTTTTGGTAATACAGAGATAGCGCTGGATCACGATTAGAAGCGATGAAGGCCGCTTGCCAAATAGCTCTACGAAGATATGGGGATCCTCGCTTTGAGAGTTTGTTCCTGGTGCCGGTGAAATCACCGGATTGATGAACAGACGCATCTAATCCCGCAAAGGCAAGCAGCTGATTAGGACGTTCAAAGCGGTGAATGTCTCCGACTTCGGAGAGAATTACCGCGGCTGTGACGGGCCCAATGCCTGTAATGGTGGTGAGATATTGGTTTTGAGCGTTAACCAGTTCAGCCATTTCGTTTTCAATCGTTTTTAATTGTTCTTCTAAAAGAAGAATCTGTTGAAGCAGTAATTGAATTTGAAGTTTGTAGACGTCGGTTGCGACACGGATTCCAAAGGATTCTTGAGCCAATTCTCTGAGACGATGGACTTTCTCGGTTGATTTTTTTATGGTTAAACGACCACTGCTGGTTTCGTTCAGAAGGACAATCAACTTCTGAGCGTCAATCTCTAGTAAATCTTCAGGCAAAGGAGATTGAAGTAAGAGTTGAGTCGACGACTTTCCAAACATATCTGAAAAAAGTTTTTCATATTCAGGAAACACTTGGTCTAAAGAGGCAATTACTTTTCTTTTGAGATCAGAAGTTTGGTCAACGATACTATAACGAAAACGGGATAATTGCTTTAAGCGAACAATATCTTCAGAAGGCAAATACGGTTGTTCGGGTAGATCCATTCGAACCACTTGTGCGATTAACACGGCATCAATTGTATCCGTTTTTGTTTTGCGGATATAGAAGTTACGGAGAGTATCAGATTGAATGGGATTAAAAGGAACCACATTAAACTCTAAAGCGGTTAGAAAAGAGAATACAGAAAGCCAATAATGACCAGTCGCCTCTAACCCAATCATAGCGTTATCAGGTAATAAATCATGGCCATTGATGAATTGTAATAACGTTTCACTGCCGGCTTTCGTGTTACTAAACCGTATAGGTTTACCTATGGGCTTTCCTTGTTCGTCAATAATCGCTGCTTCGTGATTTCGTTTACCGATGTCAATACCTACAAAAAACATAAGAATCAACCTTTCTAATAAATATTTAGATAGGGGTTATCCTCTTATACTCTAGGGACGATATATCCTCGTGTGAGATTCAGAAACATTGTTCTATCCAGCTCATACATATACTGTCCGTAGAGAAGAGGCGTCAGTCTTTTTTTGGAAGACATAGCTTCAAGGAGGGAACCTACGACCTCTATCTATACGAAACAAGTATAACTCATTCGAGTTATAGGTTTAAGTCAGCCTTAAATGACAAATATAATAAAAAAGATTAGCCATTTAAGACTAATCTTATTATACGAGGGAGGAAGAAAATTTTGGCGACATATAAAAAAGATCAATTATTGGGCAGCAGTGACTATTATAAGGTGCATGAAGAGGCGAAAAGATACACACTGAGGGATAATGGTTTTGTGGAGAGTAAGAATGGGTCGTTTCAATATGAAAGAACACTTTCTTTGCATACTCAGAATAAAAGTATACCTAAATTGAAAATTGTAGTCTCTAAAGGTATCGATGAGTTGAAGTTATCTGCGGTCACCTCAAATGGCTTGAAAAAAGTGGATTTATATAAATCAGATCAGTTAAAAGAAGAACGTGAATTTGCTGAAGGCATTATCAAGTCCTTAGTTGACGCTAAAGTACTCGAAAAGGTTTAAAGTATTATTGATACAATCTCTCTTGAGTCAATAATCTATAACTAACTCAAAGGTTGGGACGATAATAAGTCCTGACCTTTTTTCTCTGGATCTTTTTTTGATTTTCTTTGAAACTCCCTCCTCCAAAAATGTCTTTGGAGTGATCCAGGATATATAAAATGATGTACGAGTTTGATTCCAAAAGACGTCTCAGGCAAAAATTAAAGATACCTTGTTTATGGTGACTGATGAAAATAGCCCTTGATTTATAAGTTATAGGAAGTATAATAGTACAGACTGGAAACATACGAACCTTCAATTCGTTCAAGTACAGAATTTTTAAAGAAACGATGGTGAAAAAATGTCGAATGCAGAGACAAGAGTAGTCGTAGGTATGAGTGGTGGCGTAGATTCTTCTCTTACTGCTTTACTGCTTAAAGAACAAGGATATGATGTCATCGGGGTTTTTATGAAAAACTGGGATGACACTGATGAAAATGGCGTCTGTACAGCAACAGAGGATTATAAAGATGTCGGCCTTGTGGCAAATAAAATTGGTATCCCTTATTATTCGATCAATTTTGAGGAAGAATATTGGGATAAGGTATTTCAGTATTTTTTAGATGAATATAAAAAAGGACGAACACCAAATCCGGATGTCATGTGTAATAAAGAAATCAAATTCAAAGCATTTCTGGAGTATGCAATGAGTCTTGGGGCCGATTATGTAGCCACAGGTCATTATGCTCGGGTTAAAAGAGATGAGTCTGGTGTGACACATATGCTTCGAGGTGTAGATAATAATAAAGATCAGACATATTTCCTTAACCAGCTGTCTCAAGAACAGTTATCTAAGGTGATGTTCCCATTAGGTGAAATGGATAAAAGCGAAGTAAGAAAAATAGCTGAAGAAGCGGGACTTTCAACAGCGAATAAAAAAGATTCCACCGGTATTTGTTTTATTGGAGAAAAAGATTTCAAAGAGTTTCTGATGAATTACTTGCCGGCGCAACCGGGTAACATGGTCACTGAAGAAGGAAAAGTCATGGGTCGTCATGACGGGTTAATGTATTATACGATCGGTCAGAGAAAAGGTTTAGGTATTGGCGGTACAGGTCAGTCAAATGAACCCTGGTTCGCTATTGGTAAAAATATGGAAAATAATGAGCTGATCGTCGGACAAGGGTTCACTCATCCACATCTTTATGCAACGCATCTAGAGGCGAGTGACTTTTCTTTCACAACTAACAAAACGTATCCTGACTCATTCAGGTGTACCGCCAAGTTTCGATACAGACAACAAGATGCAGCTGTTACTGTTTTTTACGACAGAGAAGAAAATAGTGCTGTAGTGGAATTTGATGAACCGGCCCGTGCTATCACACCAGGACAAGCGATCGTTTTTTATGATGGCGAAGAATGTCTGGGCGGCGGCACGATAGATCGAGCATATAAAGAAAGTAAACAGCTTCAATATATTTAAATAATGAATAAGAGTTGCTCATCAAATGGGTAGCTCTTATTTGTTATGGACTGACATACTGTGTCATATAAAGCCAACGCCAATAAGATAGTTCAGGATTTGATAAAGGTTTTGCTTTGTCTCTTCATTTTCAGTGCACTGTTATGATAAACTAAATCAGGAAGTGATACGTTCACCGAACGGAATTTATTAGAGAAATAAAAAATGAGTAAAGGGGGGGCTTGACGTGCAATACCAGGAAACATCAAACATTATGGCATCTGAAAATTATATTAGTGGAGAAGTAATGACAATATTTTTTAAGAGTCCTTCTAATTATTATAAAGTCATGCTAGTAGAAATAAGCGATACCAATACAGATATAAAAGAATCTCAAACGGTCGTTACTGGTGAGTTTGGTCAAATACAAGAGGGAGACTGCTATAAGTTTTTTGGGAAATGGACTGATCACCCCAAATATGGTCTGCAATTTCAATCTACCAGATACTTAAAAGAAAAACCCTCTACTCAAGAAGCTATCATCACTTACTTGTCCAGTCCTCGCTTTAAAGGGATAGGTAAAAAAACGGCTCAAAAAATAGTGGACAATCTGGGGCTTTCAAGCATTGATAAAATACTTGCTGATGAAACCGTGCTGGATAGTATACAGGGCTTGAATAAAGCAAAAAAAGAAATGATCCTTTCTGTATTAGAAAAAGAGCAGGGGATGCAGAAAGTAATTATTGCGTTAAATAATTACGGTATAACTAATAAACTAGCTTATAAAATATATAAACAATTTGGGGAAGAAACGTTAACTGTGATTCAGTCTGATCCTTACCGGTTAATAGAAGAAATTGAAGGGATTGGATTCAATCGTGCCGATGCTATTGCTGAAGAAATGGAGATTTCAGGTGATGCACCAGAACGAGTGAAAGCAGGCATTATCTATGCGATAGAGGAACACATACTCAAAACGGGCGATACTTTTATAGCCGCAGATTTATTAATGAAAAGCAGTCTTTCGATACTTGAAAAAAGCCGGTCCTTTATTATTGATCCAGATCTTGTTGCTGAAAACATCATTGAACTCCTTGATTCACAAGCTATCATCAAAGATGAAAACCGCTTTTACTTACCGTCTTTATATGCTTCTGAATGGGGGATAGCTAACGGACTGGAACGTTTAAAGATAAACAATGATAAAGAAAAAATAAAAACGTCTATAATTAATAAAAAAATAAAAAAGTTTGAAAAAAGTCGCGGCATTACGTTTGGGGTTTCTCAAAAAGAAGCAATAGTAAGGGCGTTGACCTCCCCAGTTTTCATCTTGACAGGGGGACCGGGTACAGGCAAAACAACGGTATTGGAAGTTATCGTATCTATCTATGCTGAATTAAATGAAATCAGTTTAGAGACATCTGATTATCAAAACGAACCTTTTCCAGTTTTGCTGGCTGCTCCAACGGGTCGTGCAGCTAAACGAATGAAAGAAACGACTGGACTGCCATCAAGTACCATTCATCGACTATTGGGTTTGACGGGATCAGATGATGAGCCATTGCAGGAATCAGATAGAAAGTTAAAAGGTTCACTACTGATTATTGATGAAATGTCAATGGTCGATACCTGGCTGGCTTATCAATTACTAAAATCTATTCCCGATCATATGAAAGTCATCATGGTAGGAGACAAAGATCAGCTTCCATCAGTAGGTCCCGGACAAGTTCTCAGAGATTTAATCTCAAGTGATGAAATAGAAAAAAAAGAACTGACTGAAATATACCGCCAAGACGACGGATCCTCGATCGTGTCTCTGGCACATGAAGTTAAAAAAGGGAAGCTGCCTGACAATTTTTCTGAAAAGAAACAAGATCGTAATTTTTTCCCCTGCCACACCAATCAGGTTGTGGACGTTGTCTCACTGCTCGTAGGGAAAGCAATTGAAAAAGGCTATACAGCTCAAGATATTCAGGTGCTTGCTCCAATTTACAAAGGTGAAGCGGGAATCGATCGCCTCAACACAAAACTTCAAGAGTTGTTTAACCCTAAAAAGCCTGAGGCGAAAGAAGTAGAATTTATGGATAAGGTTTATCGTATAGGAGATAAAGTTTTACAACTTATCAACGATCCTGAAAGAAATGTCTTTAATGGGGATATAGGTATTATAAGGGGTATCGTTTCCAAAAAAGAATCTGAGAATAATACAGAGGAACTCATCATTGACTTTGATGGAAGTGAAGTCAATTATTTGAGAAACGAATGGAATAAAATTACGCTTTCTTACTGCTGTTCTATTCATAAATCTCAAGGTAGTGAATATCCCATGGTGATCCTTCCTGTAGTATATGGATATGGAAGAATGCTGAAAAAAGACATTATCTATACAGCACTTACCCGTGCCAGTCAAACCTTATTGCTGTGTGGGCAGCAAGAAGCATTTTCAAAGAGTATTTCAGAAAACACGACAGAGCGGCAAACATCTTTGGCCAGACGATTGGGAACGCACTCAGAAGAAAAAGAAGTCAGCATAAAGAATAAAGCAAAGACGAAATATATTTTGACTCCTTCAGACGTTGATGCTCACTCTGTGGATCCTATGATCGGCATGAAAGGTGTTAAGCCTTGAAAAAGCGGACACACAGCTGCATATATTTTAGAAATTAAATCCAAAAAGGATGTGTGGTCAATTTGAAGGAAAGCTTATGTACATCCTTGTCAATAAGTTCGCCATCGTATTGACCATACTGAGGAGTATAGATCACTAGATCACAAGCTGTTATTCGGTGGCTGTGCAGCTTTTTATGTTCTAAATGTTTTTTAGTGGTGAACAAAGAGAACAAAATAGTAAATAATTCCCAGATGGTTACTTTTTCAGCTATGATCAAATCGATGAACCCATCTGACGGATCAGCCTCTGGATGAATTGAAATTCCACCACCGAAAAATTTGTTATTCGTACAGACAACAAGTAATGTCTGTCCATAGACATAGGTCTGATCAGGTGTTTTCAGTTTAAGGGGGAAAGCTTTTTGAGAAAAATAAGCAGATAAAATAGACAAAAGATAAGATGATTTTCCAATGATCTGTTTATTTTTATTCTTTCCTAATTTATTCATCACCATACCATCTAGTCCAAAACCGATACTGTTTACGGCTACGATGGTTTTTTGATTTGCTGTCTCTGTAATCACATCAAGTAGCGTAGGTTCTTTTGTTTTCAATATATTATGGATAGAATCTTTGAATGTGAGCGGCAACTTCAACGAGCGAGCGAAGTCGTTTCCTGAACCAGTCGGTATATAAGCAAGTGGGATCGGATGTGTGGTTTCGGTTTCTAATAATCCCTCCAAAACTTCATTCAAAGTTCCATCGCCTCCCACAGCAACAATGAGGCTTTCTGCCTTCTTGTTTTTCGCTAAATCCTCTGTCAATAGAATTGCATGTTTCGAATGACTGGTTGGGTGTATCTCATAAGTGCAATCAAAATTTTGCATCGACTTATGTAATGTGGATACTGTTTTTTTTCCACTTCCGGAAAATTCATTAACGATAAAAATCAAGTGTCTATTAGTCATATAATCACCAAACTTATTTTAATAACATTAGTATACTTGAAATACAGCTTCAAAAGAAAGTATGGAAGAATTAAATATATTGAATGAGCGCTTGTAAATTTGATACTCAAAATGTTAGAATAGCTCGAGTTAAATGATTTAAAGGAGGAGTTAAATGTTACGCATAGCAAAAAAGTACACACTGAGTTTGGTTGATTATGTCTATATTATTTTTGGCTCATTTTTAGCGGCAGTTTCATTCCAGGTATTTCTCTTACCCAATAATATCGTATCAGGAGGTGTAACAGGTCTGTCTGTATCAGCCAATGCCGTTTTTGGATGGGATCCTGCATTTTTTCAGTATGGACTGAATATTCCACTGCTGATTTTTTGCTTTGTGGCATTAGGAAAAGAAGCAGGGTATAAAACGATATTAAGCAGCCTGCTTCTGCCTTTTTTCCTGAGTTTTATCGGTGACTGGGATCCAGTTACAAAAGAACCGCTGCTGGCTGCAATATTTGGTGGGGGAGTGACAGGATTAGGTATCGGAATCGTTTTTCGAGCTAAATCATCCACAGGAGGAACAAGTATCCTTATACAAGTCCTCTATCAGTATTTACACCTTCCTCTTGGGATCAGTACATTATTAGTAGATGGAGTCGTCATTTTAGTTGCTTTGCTTGTATTTGATGCTGAAACTGTAATGTTCTCAATGATCGCATTGTACATAGTTTCTCGAACCATCGACTTAGTACAGCTTGGATTCAACCGGAATAAAAATGTTTTCATTATATCCGACAACCCCGGAGATATCAGAGACGAAATTTTACATTCAATGGAACGTGGTGTGACGAACTTAGGTATCCGCGGAGGTTATGGGAATTCGGATAAAGATATGCTTATGGCGGTTATACAAGAAAGAGAATTCACTTTACTCAAAGAAGTGGTACTCAAAGCAGATGCAGATGCTTTTGTTGTTGCTATGCCAGCGAGTGAAGTACTGGGGCGCGGCTTTTCACTGCACAAATATTTTCCAGTAAATGAAACAGAATGGACAGATGAAAAGTAAAATCAAATCGATTATCGTTGAAGCTTTTTAAGCAGTTCTGATCAGTGGGGTGTATAAAACATTGACTATTCAACTGGTTTGCGCTATAATTTTATCATTCATAAAAGGACATGCTAAAGCGTGAATAAAGAGAGATATTCACATGGTGAAAGAATATCCTACACTTTAGTGCTACCTTTAAAACCTTTATACGAAAGTATAACGTTACTTGGCGTTAACAAGTCTAAAGAGGTAATGACTGACTGAATAAGTTATTGCAAACAAGGTGGTACCGCGACTACTCGTCCTTGTCTGTAGTGATTTATTCAGTTTTTTTGTATTACTGTTTATTTAAAAGGAGAAATTAAAAATGAAAAAATTATCAAGTTCAGAATTAAGGCAACTATTTCTAGATTTTTTCAAAGAAAAAGGTCATCACATTGAAAAAAGCGCCTCGCTCGTTCCAGTTGAGGATCCGACATTACTTTGGATAAACTCTGGGGTAGCTACAATGAAAAAATATTTTGACGGATCTGTTAAGCCAGAGAACCCAAGAATTGCCAGTTCTCAAAAGAGTATTCGAACGAATGATATTGAAAACGTCGGCGTAACAGCAAGACATCACACATTATTTGAAATGCTGGGTAACTTTTCGATCGGAGATTATTTTAAAGAAGAAGCAATCGAATGGGCATGGGAATTTTTAACAGGAGAAAAATGGCTGGCACTGGATCCCAAAAAGCTTTATATCACAGTCTATCCTGAAGATGTAGAAACATATTCGATCTGGCGAGATAAAATTGGGGTGGCTGAATCACATCTTATTCAAGAAGAAGGAAACTTCTGGGATATAGGAGAAGGTCCATGTGGCCCGGATACGGAAATATTTTTTGATAGAGGAGAAGCATTCAGTAATCTTCCGGAAGGCCATGAGGAAAATTATCCGGGCGGGGAGAATGAACGCTGGCTTGAAATATGGAATCTGGTTTTTTCAGAATTCAATCATAAAGCAGATGATACGTACGCTCCTTTACCTAACAAAAATATTGATACGGGGATGGGACTTGAACGTATCGTTTCAGTTATGCAAAATGCTCCAACGAATTTTGAAACAGACCTTTTCATGCCGATCATTCATAAAGTAGAAAAATTATCCGGAAAAAATTATGAAAAAGAGAAGAATAAAGTCAGTTTCAAAGTCATTGCTGATCACATCCGGACACTGGTTTTTGCTATCAGTGATGGTGCGTTACCTTCAAATGAAGGGCGTGGCTATGTTTTAAGACGATTGCTTAGAAGAAGTGTTATGCACGGCAGAAGATTATCAATTGAAAAACCATTTTTGACTCAATTAGTTCCTGTTGTAGTGGAAATCATGGGGGTTTATTATCCAGAGGTAAGTGAAAACAGTAACCTCATTGAAAAAGTCATCTTGAGTGAGGAAAAAAGATTCCACGAAACGCTCTCAGACGGATTGAATAAGGTGAAAGAGATCGTAGAAGAGTTAAAAGCAAATGGACAATCAGAAATCTCAGGTAAGGATGTTTTTCAATTATATGATACCTATGGTTTTCCTTTAGAGTTAACAGAGGAAGTCGTTGAAGAAGAAGACATTACTATAAATTACACAGAGTTTGAGGTAGAAATGCAAAAACAGCGGGAACGTGCCCGTTCTGCACGACAAGCTGAAAATTCTATGGCGGTTCAATCTTCATTGTTGAGTGAAGTATCTGTGGATAGTGCGTTTATCGGTTATGATCACGATGAGGCATCAAGTGAACTGATTAAATTGATTAAAAATGATGCGTTCGTCGAAGAAGCTGAGCCAGGAGAAGCTGTTCGACTTATATTCAACGAAAGTCCTTTCTACGCTGAAAAAGGAGGACAGGTGGGGGATACGGGCCTTGTTCTGGATAAAGATAATAATGTCATGGCTGAAGTATTAAATGTCAAGTCAGGACCAGAGGGGCAACCCATACATGAAGTTAAAGTCAGAAATAAATTACACAATAACAACACATACCACCTTATCATAGATAAGCATAGGAGGAGACTTATTGAGCGTAATCACACAGCCACTCACTTGTTGCATCAGGCTTTAAAAGATATTCTTGGCAGTCATGTCAATCAGGCAGGCTCATTAGTAGAAGACAGCCAGCTGAGGTTTGACTTTACACATTTCAATCAAGTCACTGAAAAAGAACTGAAAGAAATGGAAAAGCAAGTCAATCAGAAAATACTGGAAAATATTAGCGTAGAAACGGTGGAAACCACCATAGACAAGGCTAAAGAGATGGGTGCGATCGCTTTGTTCGGGGAAAAATATGGCAAGCATGTTCGTGTCATTTCAATAAATGATTATTCCAAAGAATTATGTGGCGGGACACATGTCAAAACCACTTCTGAGATCGGATTATTCAAGATTTTATCTGAATCAGGGATAGGTGCAGGGACGCGCCGCATCATTGCTCGGACGAGTCAAGGAGCTTATCAATGGATCGATGAACAGTTGAGCGTTTTGAACCAAACGACGAAATTAATGAAACTGCAGTCATTGAATGAGCTGCCGGTCAAAGTGGAAGGTCTGCAGAAGGAACTGAAAGATATCAATCAAATGAATGAGTCACTGTCTGCCAAACTAGCTGAAGCTCAAGCGGAAGATACCTTCAAAAATATTTCAACAGTTGAAGGCTTCACAGTTATTGCTGAAGAAATTAAAGCCAAAGATATGAATCAACTGCGAAAACTGGCCGATAAATGGAAACAGAACGATTACTCAGATATATTGGTTCTTGGTCTTAGAAACGAAGGTAAAGTGAATCTGATTGCCGCATTGACTGAAAAAGCAACCCAGAATAATTTGAAAGCGAAAGATTTGATCAAAACAATTTCACCATATATAAAAGGTGGCGGAGGCGGTCGCGATGATTTTGCTCAAGCGGGAGGAAAGAATCCTGAAGGACTTGAGAAAGCTCTGCAGTCTGTATCAACATGGATAGAAGCAACTCTTTAAACGATAACCTGTCAAATAAATATAGTTATTCTAGGAAGTCTTCCTGGACACATTGTACTTTGATTTGATTTCTAGTAAAATGGTTACAATGGAATTAATAATGAATAGAGTAAGTAATATATTTGTTCATATTAAAAGACGGAGGGAAAATCAGATGACTTCAAATGATCATACTGTTCGATTTAGTGTAGATAATGTGGAAGAACACGATGTAGAAGAAACATTGAGACTTGTCTATAAAGCGTTGGAGGAAAAAGGATATAATCCCATCAATCAAATAGTCGGTTACCTTTTATCAGGAGATCCAGCTTATATACCAAGGCATAACGATGCTCGTAATTTAATCAAACGTCATGAACGAGATGAAGTGCTGGATGAACTTGTGACACGATATATCGAGACAAAAAAATAAGATGCGGATAATGGGCCTGGATGTCGGTTCTAAAACTGTAGGCGTAGCGGTCAGTGATTACTTCGGCTGGACCGCACAGGGAATAGAAACGATAAAAATAAATGAATCCAAAGAAGAATTTGGTTTGGATCGCATAGATGAACTTATCAAAGAATATGAAGTCGATTCTTTCGTTGTGGGCTTACCTAAGAATATGGACGGCTCGATCGGGGAACGTGCGGAAATCTCAATGGAATATGGAAATAAAATCGAAGAACGCTTTGATTTGCCTGTAGTGTATGTTGATGAGCGATTAACTACTATGCAGGCTAATCGAATGTTGATCGAAGAGGGGAACACGTCACGAAGAAAAAGAAAAAAAGTTATCGATAAACTCGCTGCTGTAATGATATTACAAAATTATTTGGATCAGCAAGCGAATAATAAAGGAGGAATTAATTGTGACCAATGATCACACACACGAGCATGACCACGATCACGAACACATTACTATTATAGATGAAGAGGGCAATGAAGAATTATACGAAATCCTTTTTACATTTGAGTCAGAAGATTTTGATAAATCATATGTGCTGGTATATCCAGCTGGAACTGGCGAAGGCGATGAGGTTGAATTGTCTGCATTCTCCTATAAAGAGTCAGAAGGTGGCCTGGAAGGCACCCTAAGTTCCATTGATTCAGATGAAGAATGGGAAATGGTCGAAGAAGTGTTGAATACTTTTATCAGCGAAGAAGAAGAATAACTAAAACATCGGTCAGAAAGATGGATATTATATGGTGAGTCACTTTCATTAAGAGTCTTATATGAAAGCCCCACGACTATCCATCTTTTTTCGTGCAGCGATCTTAGTTATTATTTTTTCAGTGAGTGAAAGGAAACGGAAAAAGTGAATTGAAAATAGAATTAGCTTTTCTAAACTTATTATATTGTGTATAATGACTAAGATAATGATCTAAATAAAAAAGGATGGAACATTCGTGCCTGATAAAAATTCAACAAAAACGGTCAGAAAAATTGTATTAAGTATTGTCTCAATTTTAATTATCCTGATTATCGTACTTTTTGTATCGGGATATAAATATTATACTTCGTCACTGGAACCTTTGGATCCAGAAAGCAATACTGATGTTCCGATAGAAATCCCCATCGGCTCATCACGCACAGATATTGCACGTATTCTTGAAGAAAATGACATTATAAAGAGTGCCTTTGTCTTCAACTACCATTTAAGATTTTCCGGTGAAGAAGGGTTTCAGGCAGGATATTATCTGTTTTCCCCTTCAATGTCTACAGAGGAGATTGTAACCCAGCTTCAAGAGGGGGGCACACCGATCATGGAAGAGTCAGCAGGAAAGCTGACGATACCTGAAGGATTCACGGTGGAGCAAGTCGCAATCGTTATTGAACAGCAGACCGATTATTCAGTGGATGATTTCTTTGAGCTAATCGAAAGCGATGATTTTCTAGAAGCAAAGGCGGAAGAATATCCAGAACTTCTTGACAAGGCTATGGAAGTCAAAGATGACACTTTGTACACACTGGAAGGATATCTTTATCCTGCTACCTATGAATTCTTAGATGACACATCATTAGATGGACTAATCACTCAAATGATCGATCGTATGGATCAGGTCTTGAATGAACATTATACGGAAATAGAAAATAAAGAAACAACGGTGCACAATATTTTGACCTTGGCTTCTTTTGTGGAACGTGAAGGGATAACCTATGAAGACCGGGAGAAAATCGCAGGTGTCTTTTATAATCGGCTGAATGAGGGAATGCCGCTCCAAACCGATGTAAGTGTTACTTACGCTCTAGGCGAGCACCAGGAAAGAATAACTTATGATGATTTAGATGTTGATTCTCCTTATAACCTGTATGAATACAGAGGACTTGGACCGGGGCCAGTTAATAATCCATCTGAGGATGCCATATTAGCTACACTTTATCCAGCTGAAACTGATTATATGTACTTCCTCGCTGATCTATCAACAAGAGAAGTCTATTTTTCAGAAACCTACGAACAGCACCTGGAATATAAAAATAAATATTTGAAATAGTAAATAAAAGCATTGAGTCTTTATCGGCTCAGTGCTTTTGTTCAGATAAATAAGCCGGTAGTTAAAGAAAGAAGGAGTAGTGTAATGAATAAAAATCAGAAAAACAAGCCGATCGTTATCGGAGTAACGGGTGGTTCGGGAAGCGGAAAAACAAGCGTCAGCCAGGCCATTTATAATTATTTTCCAGGGAAATCAATCATGATGCTCGAACAGGACTCTTACTATAAAAACCAGGATCATTTAAGTTTTGAAGAACGTTTAAAGACGAACTACGACCATCCTTTTGCCTTTGACACAGAATTGATTATAGAACATCTACATGACTTGTTGAATTATAAAAAAATCAATAAGCCCGTATATGACTATACCCGTCACACACGGAGTGAAGAAACAGTTGTACAAGAACCGAAAGAAGTCATTATACTGGAGGGTATTTTAATTCTTGAAGATGCCAGGTTGAGAGATTTGATGGATATCAAAGTCTATGTCGATACGGATGATGACATCAGAATTATACGCCGCATCAAGCGTGACATTGAAGAACGTGGCAGAACACTAGATAATGTCATTGAACAATATCTGACGGTGGTAAAACCAATGCATACTCAGTTTATTGAACCTACAAAAAAATATGCTGATATTATTATTCCTGAAGGCGGAAGAAATCAAGTAGCCATTGATTTAATGACCACGAAAATACATACCATCTTTCAGGAACGCTCTTTGTAAAGTAAATCTTTAATTTATAAAAACGCTTTACAAGCTTTAATGTTCGTGGTATCTTAATTGCATTGAATAATTAGTGAGTAAAAAATCTAATGATATACAAAATTTTACATTACTAAAGAATTTTATGAGGTGAGTAGAAGTGGTGACAGAAAAAGTTTATCCAATGACGATTCAAGGAAAAGAAAAATTGGAAAATGAATTGAAAGAATTAAAAACTGTAAAAAGAAAAGAAGTTGTTGAGCGCATTAAAATTGCGAGAGGATTTGGCGATTTATCAGAGAACTCAGAATATGAGTCAGCCAAAGATGAGCAGGCCTTTATCGAAGGACGTATAAGTACATTAGAAAATATGCTTCAGAACGCTGAAATCATTGACAGTTCTAAATCAAAAGAGGGCGAGGTCACTTTAGGCCGTACGGTTATATTTAAAGAGCTGCCTGACGGTATCCTTGAAGAATACGCGATAGTAGGTAAAGCCGAAGCTGATCCTTTTTCAGGTAAAATTTCAAATGAATCACCGATAGCTCAAGCGCTTTTAGGTAAAAAAGTTGGAGATAAAGTAGATATAGAAACACCTGGTGGGACAATGTCAGTGGAAATCACTAAAGTGGTATAAATGAAAAGCTGAAAGTAATCAGTAATATGCACATAAAGGATTTTCTTGTGATCTATCTTTAAAGTGGTGTAAAAGAGTTAAAAAGGTTGTAAGTTTTATAACCTTTTTAACTCTTTTTTAAGTGTTAACTTTTAAAGATGATTTTTAATCAGACTTAAGACCTATTTTCAATAGAAGTGATGCTATTTTGTCTTGATTTCTATATAATTGTGATAGGTTGAGTAAAGGAGAGAGAGAATGAGTAACTATGCTTTTAAAGCTGTACTAACAGTACTATTCATATGGCTATTATATCAAATCGTTCATAATCCGATTTTTTTCATATTTCTTTTGTTAGCTCTGTTATTCTTCAGTTTATATAATACTTCTAAAGATAAACAAAAACATATAAAATACTTTTGGATAAGTCTTGTATTCTTTATTAGTTCATTTATTTTTACCAGTGCTTTTTGGATATTGCTTTTACTGTTTCTGCTCTTTCAATTAAGTTCAGATGAAAAGCTGCTTGATACTGTCCGTGACCCATTCTTTCGAAAAAAACAATATTGGCGTGATAAAGAATATATTTCAATACAGTGGAGCGAAGTTGAAAAAACTGAATTAAAGTTGTATCGTAATAAATGGCTTGGTGATGACGCCGTAGGAAAAGATATTTTCAAATGGGAAGATCATAATCATCAGAAATTAATAGGGGATACCTTTTTCGATTTAGGAAATACTATTCTACCAATAAAAGAAAATATTCTCATGGTTAGAAAAGGATTCGGAGACACCAAGCTCTTTATACCTAAAGATGTTGCACTGTCGCTCAACGTCAATATTATATTAGGAAAACTTATTATTGATGGGGAAGTCTTTGATTTGAAGAATGAGACTGTAAAATGGCAAACAGAAAACTATGACACTGCTTTGCGAAAAATAAAAGTCGTCTGCAGCACAGTTATAGGAGAAATTGAGGTAGTTTATTTATGAAAAATACCTTTTCTCAATTAATCAAGTTTTTTCTATTATTTCTTTTTATGTTTTTATTCATTACAGCTTTGATTTTACTGTCTTTATCTCCAGAAAAAGCGCTCTTTGCTTTATATGAGACTGATATCATTGGTATTCCTTTGCTCTTTTTTCTCATTTTGTTCTCTTTTGTTCTAGCTGTAATAACGCTGACATATTTGAGGACTTTTGAGAAAAAAAAACTGAGAAAAGTAGAAGAAGGCCTGAGAATGATGAGCCAAGGACATTATTCAGCTTCTATTTTTCTTGACATGTACTCTTTAGATACACCCCTTCAAATCAATGAAGATATTGATCGTCAGTTTTTGAAACTGCATGAAAAACTGATGTTCATGGCTGATGAAGCATTGAAAAATGCTGAAGAAGATAAAATACTTAATGAAGAAACAAAAAACGATATACTTGAGAATGAACGTAAACGTATCGCAAGAGAGTTACATGATTCTGTATCTCAGCAGTTATTTGCTGCATCAATGATGTTATCCGCTGTTAATCAGCAAGTCGAAGATATCCCAGAATCCTTAGCGAACCAATTAAAGATGGTAGAAGAAACAATCAATGCTTCTCAAACTGAAATGCGGGCGCTGCTTTTACACCTGAGACCGGTTCAATTGGATGGCAAATCTTTAAAACAGGGGATAGAGAACCTTCTTAAGGAATTAACATCTAAAATTGATGTGGAGATCCATTATGAGATTGAAAAAACGACAATGCCAATCATTATGGAGGATCATTTTTTCCGTATAGTACAGGAGTTGCTGTCAAATGTGTTGAGACATGCAAAAGCAAAAGTTTTAGAAGTATATTTAACACAAAATAAAAATATGATTCAATTGAGAGTTAATGATGATGGTGTTGGTTTTAATGTCAATGATCAAAAGTCAGGCAGTTATGGCTTACATAACATAAAAGAGAGAATAGAAGGCATGGGTGGAAGTGTCAATGTTGTGTCACTCCCAGACTTTGGAACCCGTATAGAAATAAATGTACCTTTAATATTAGGAGAGTGATTGCATGATACGATTGATGCTGGTGGATGACCATGAAATGGTGCGCTTAGGTTTATCATCTTTTTTTTCAATTCAGAAAGATTTCCAGGTTGTAGCAGAAGCTGCAGACGGAAAGGATAGTGTAACATTAGCACTAGAAACAAAACCGGATATTATTTTGATGGATCTGGTCATGGAAGTGATGGATGGCACAGAAGCCACGATTGAAATAATGAAAAAATGGCCTGAAGCCAAAATAATTATTTTGACAAGTTTTATCGATGATGAGAAAGTATATCCAGCTATGGAAGCAGGAGCTTGTGGTTATATACTGAAAACATCTACAGCAACAGAAATAGCCGAAGCTGTTAGAGAAACATACAATGGTCATAATTATATAGAGGATGAAGTATCGAATATACTTGAAGAAAAAAGAATCGAAAAAAACTCAGTGTTTTTACATGATAGACTCACGAGCCGTGAAAATGATGTCGTTCAGCTCATCGCTAAAGGCTATACGAATCAGGATATTGCAGATGAACTCTTTATCACTTTAAAGACTGTAAAAACGCATGTATCCAATATTTTATCCAAGCTGGAAGTAGAAGATCGCACCCAAGTAGCTATTTATGCTTTCAGGCATGATATCGTAGAGAATCAATGAAAGTAAAGTAAAAAAGCCCCGGGGGGAGAAACATTGTTAGTTCCCCGGGGCTTTTGATTTCTATTAATTTGTCAATATTACAGGAAGAATGATAGGTTGTCGTTCTGTTTCAGAAAAGAGGAATGTTTTAACGTCATTGATCAATGCGTTTCTCATCTTGTATTCATTAAGCTGCTTATGTTTAAATGATCGCTGAATACTTCTATATGCGACTTTTTGCGCTTCTTGAATGAGAGCCTCAGATTCTCTCATGTAAATAAACCCTCTGGAAATAATATCTGGTCCAGCCAGGATCTGTTTCTTGTCTGTATCGATTGTAGCAACTATAACAACGAGTCCATTGTCAGAAAGAATTTTTCGGTCTCGAAGCACCACGTTGCCAATATCTCCGATTCCACTACCATCGACATAAACATCACCAGCTTCAACTTCGCCTGCGCGTCTGGCGGAGTTTTCGGTGAAAGCAAGAACTTCTCCATTATCCAATATGAAACAATTTTCTTTTGGAACACCAGTTTCTTGAGCCATTTTTGCATGAATACGTTGCATGCGGTGCTCTCCGTGGATCGGTACAAAGTACTTTGGTTTCATTAGCTGCAGCATTAACTTCTGTTCCTGTTGTCCACCGTGTCCTGAAGTATGGATATTGTTTATTTTTCCATGAACAACATTTGCCCCGGCCTCGAGCAGCTGGTTGATTACTCGATTGACGCTGATTGTATTACCGGGTATCGGAGAACTTGAGAAAATCACGTTATCTCCCGGCTGGATAGAAATTTGTCTATGTGTGCTGTTTGCGATCCTGCTTAAAGCAGCCATAGGTTCACCCTGAGAGCCTGTACATAGAATCAGTACTTCGTTTGCTTTATAATTTTTTATTTCATTTGGATGAATAAATGTTCCTTCATCAGCCTGGATATACCCTAACTCTTTACCAGTTTCCAAGTTGTTGACCATGCTTCTACCAAAAACAGCGACTTTTCGTCCTGTTCTATTGGCTGCTTCAATGGCTTGTTGCACTCTGGTAATGTTTGAAGCAAAAGTAGCGAAAATAATGCGCCCATCAATATTGTTGAATAAATTTCTTATCGAGTCGCCGACCATTCTTTCAGATTGTGTGAAATTAGGGATTTCAGCATTTGTACTGTCTGAAAGCAAGGCCAACACACCTTCTTCGCCAATACGAGCCATCTTGTGAAGATTAGCGGGGTCTCCAACTGGGGTGAAATCAAATTTGAAATCTCCAGTCTCCACAATATTTCCGTTAGGCGTTTTCACAACAATACCATATGCTTCTGGAACACTGTGTGTCGTTCTGAAAAATGACACTTGAGTCTTTCTGAACTTAACGACCGTTTCTTCATTTATTTCGTTTAAAGTAGCATCACGCAATAAATGATGTTCATTTAATTTATTTCTGATCAATGCAAGTGCAAGTTTACCTGCATAGATGGGGATGTTAAGTTCTCTCAAAAGATAAGGTGTTCCTCCAACGTGGTCTTCGTGGCCGTGGGTAATAAACAGACCCTGGATCTTATCCTTGTTTTCCACTAGATATGAGTAGTCAGGAATGACGTAATCAATACCTAATAAATTGTCCTCAGGAAATTTGATTCCAGCATCGATCAAGATGATTTCGTCTTGAAATTGTATTGCATAGGTATTTTTACCTATTTCGTTTAAACCACCTAAAGCAAATATGGCGGTCTCGTTATTCTTTATATTTGATTTCATTGTTAAACTCCCTTGTATTAGTATTAATCATTAAAATCTTACTTTGCAAAACTGTCGTATATAATGGTATAACAAATGTGCTATTACTTAAATTCTCCGCTCGGTGCGTGGTGTAAGAAACCACTGATATAACTATTCTACCATACTAAAAATAATAAGTATAGAATAATGAAAGCGGGACAAGTGATATGAGAACAGCAAACTTTAAAATTTATTTGTAGTTTTGCATTAATTTATATATAGTAGGAAATGACGACATATAAATCGGGAAAGGGCGAACAGAATTGGAAAATAAAAAATTATTTATTTTTGATATCGATGGGACAGTGTTGAATGATGATAAAGAGATACCGAAAGAAACTAAAGAGGCAATTAAAGAACTAAGTGAATCCCATGATGTAGCTATTGCAACGGGTAGAAATCGATCGATGGCCAAAGAGGTAATCAAAGAACTTGGTATCTCTCATTACATCGTATGTAATGGAGCGGCGGCCTATTACAAAAACGAAAATATTTACACGAATCATTTAAATAAAGAAGATCTTGAAAGATTATTAAAAACAGCCGATAATCACAACCATCAACTCGTCTATGAAACGATTGATGATTTGAAACGCAGAAATAAAATACCAAATGCAAGAATGAGTGATGGTATGAAATTTGTAGGCTTCGATGTTCCAGAATATGATAAAGAATTCCATAAAGAAAACGCATTGGTTCAATGTCTCCTTTTTGTTTCAGAAGAAGAGATGGATATTTACGCGGATAAGTTTCCTCATTTCAGATTCGTCCGCTGGTATAAAGAAGGTATTGACGTACTCCCGGTAGATGGATCAAAGTTTTTGACTATTAAAATACTCGCGAATCACATGGGAATCAATTTGAATAATGTTATAGCTTTTGGTGATGGAATGAATGATATCGAAATGATCAAACAAGCGGGCTTAGGAGTGGCGATGGGAAACGCTAGAACAGAAGTTAAGAATGTTGCCGATATGATAACAGATTCTAATGAAAATAATGGTATTTCAAATGCACTGCGAGAATTGAATTATATTAAATAAATTTGAATGAATTTGTATGAATTTTGTATATTTAAAAAAAATTTAAAAAAATACGTATAAATAAGAATTTTACTATAGACAAATGTCTGAAAATAAGTAATAATAATGGAGGACGTATTTTTGGGGGGTATAGCTCAGTTGGGAGAGCGCTTCGCTGGCAGCGAAGAGGTCATCGGTTCGAGCCCGATTATCTCCATACTATTCTTTTTAACTACAGAATTTATCACGATCAATGTGATAGGTTCTGTAGTTTTTTTCGTAAGCGCCTGAGGCTGGGACGGTAAATCAATCTGTTTAGCGTTATTAATGAATGTTTTATAAATATGCTCCATAAAATAGACCTGCCGTCCACTTCATACCACTTCATAAATAAGTTTAATGAAATGTGATAGTTTTGTGACGATTCTCCCCTATGTTACAGCTTTAAACGCTTTTTGCCCCTCACACTTTTACTTTTATTAAAAAAAACAAAAATTTCATGTAATGTTATTGAAACGCTTACAATTTTAATATATACTCTACACTTACTGTAATTAATATTTTATTGGAGGCGAGGAAGTGTTGACTGACGAGCAAATAAAAGAGCTCAAACAGCTTTTAAAAGAGTCAAAAGAAAACAATATGTCACCTGGAATCGCTCAAGTCACTAATCTGATTTATCCGGTGGACAGTCAGACAAAACAGAGCAAATTGAAAACAAAATAAACACACTACTGATAAAAAATCAATAAATATGTTGTTTTTTTTAATGATAAAATGGTATTTTAATATGAGAAAACAAATTTCAAACGACAACCTGGGGAGGATAGTGGATGATATTAGAAAAAACAAACAATTACTTTAAATATAAAATAAATACACAACAGTTAAATTATAGCTTTTTTTGGATTATAGTCATTGTATTTGGTTCTCTGGCTTTTTTATTTAATTCTCCTGAAGAAATCCTAATGGGACAAATCTCAATTTTATTGTCACCGTCTAATTTAGTTACCGATTATTTTGCGATTTCTAATGTGGGTGCCACATTATTTAATTCGGCCTTATTGACTGCCCATTCAATTGCGATCATTAAGATTTCTAAAGCTCAAATTAATGGAGCAGTAATAGCTGGTGTATTAACTGTAGCTGCTTTTTCTTTTTTTGGTAAAAACTTGTATAATTCTACACCGATCGTCATAGGAGCATTTGCTTATGCATGGGTGACCCGAATGCCTGCGGAAAAATCGTTACTTGCTGCTCTTTTTGGAACAGCTCTTGGTCCACTTGTAAGTGAGATTTCGTTTAATCTTGGCTTGCCGTTGGCACAAGGGATCTTGTATGGTTATGCAGCCGGATTTTTTGCTGGCTTCTTCATCCCTCCTATTGCTAATCACGTAGTTGATTTCACAAAAGGCTTCAGCGTATACAACGTAGGATTTACATGCGGGATAATAGGGACCCTATTTATATCTGTTATTCGTAGTACAGGGAAAGAGGTTGAACCGGTCTCAATATTATCTTCAGGTAATAATGAGTATTTTACTCTTATTTTTTTATTTTTGTATACAGTGATGCTGGGTGCAGGCTTATATCTGAATTCCTGGTCTTTTAAAGGGTACAAAGATTTGCTGAAGCATACTGGGCAGCTATCAACTGATTTTTTGAAAACGAATGGATTCCAGGTCACTTTAATAAATATGTCATTATTAGGTTTTCTTTCACTAGGTTATGTTCACCTTCACGGAGGAGAACTTAATGGACCAGTGATTGGCGGAATTTTAACAGTAGTAGGCTTTGGAGCCTTTGGTAAACATATCAGAAATGTCATCCCTATATTGCTTGGAGTTTCTTTGATGGGTGTCGTCAATGATTATGATATGAGCGACACTGGAGTAGTGACAGCCGGATTGTTCGGGACAACGATTGCACCGATTGCTGGAAGGTACGGAAAATGGGCGGGGATGTTGGCTGGAGCCTTACACTTAAGTTTAGTGAGTAATACTGACAATCTGCATGGGGGAATCAATCTTTACAATAATGGTTTTTCAGGAGGCTTTGTAGCAGCAATAATGATTCCATTACTGGAGGCTTTTCATTATCATAAGGAGAAAAGGAAAAAACTTAGAGAACCTGTGGATCCTGCCAAAGAAGTTAAAAGTAATGAGTAGGGAAAAAAATCATTCGTCAGGCAGACCCAGTCTCTTATTTAATACTTACGCTGGACTTTAACATACAAAACAACCTGACCTTAAGATTTAGGTCAGGTTGTTTTGCTTTCTTGAGATCAAAAAAAAAAAACGAAAAGAACAGTCGTCTTACTTTAGTATTTAGGGTATTAATCCTCTTCATATCCTAGAACTTCCAAATCTTTTGGAAGGGCCATTGGGTTATCTGGATCGATACGATCGAAAAACATGATGCCATTCAAGTGATCGATTTCATGCTGAACGACAATAGCAGGAAAATCTTTTAAACGTCTGCTTTGTCTATTACCTTCAGTATCGACATACTCTATACGAATACGTTTGTTTCTGGGAACATACCCCTCTACTTCACGGTCGACAGACAAACACCCTTCGCCTTCAGATAGGCAGGTTTGTTTAACAGAGTGACTGATGATTTTAGGATTGATCAATATGTCACTGAATTGCGGCTCTGTTTCATCAGGTAAATCTGAAGGCACGTGTACTGCAATCATACGTTTAGAAACATTCAGTTGAGGTGCGGCTATACCAACACCTGGTCTGAGGTCATATTTTTCAGCTGTTTCTGCGTCTTGACTATTTTTTAAAAATTCAAGCATATCATAAGCTAATTTCTTTTCGTCATCAGTTAAGGGTAAGATCAGGGGGTCCGCCACTTTACGTAAAGTAGGGTGACCTTCACGGATGACATCTGTCATTGTTAACATCAAATTCCTCCTTGTACAAGATACTGGTTCTCTAGTATTCTAACAGTTTTTCAAAAGTTTTGCATTAGATTCAATTAGAATATGATGTGTGCGATGAGATAGTTCTTATTTTTGAAGTGATGTGTTTCACATGTTATTTTTTTTCAGCCATCCGCTGGTACACCTTACGTTTTCAGGCTCTCTTATATAACAGATTAAATGTCTGTGTTACTCCATTGTTCTTTTATGAATAAAATAAGATGATAAAGGAGTATAACAGATTGATTGCATTTTTAATCACAATTAGACCGAATCCCTTTTATACCGGCTTTTAAATACGATTACTTCAAACGTTTATGCTTGCAATAAACTAGAAACCATGATAAGTTATAAAAGGAATAGATAAAATTATAACAGTTCAAATACACTGTTACATTCGATTATACAAACAGAGAGGAATGGGTAATCTATGGCAAAGCAACCAGTTGATTACGAGGCACTTTTGAGTTCAATTGAAGCTTCGTTTCCGATGGTTCAAATTTTAGATAAAGACGGTAATGTTGTGAATAAGGACATTATGCCTGATTTATCGGATGACGAATTAGTAGAGTTAATGACAAGAATGGTATGGTCTCGTGTTCTCCATGAGCGTTCAATGGCGCTGGCCCGTCAGGGAAGATTAGGATTCTATGCACCAACTATGGGACAGGAAGCGTCACAGCTAGCCAGTCATTTTGCATTTAAAAAACAGGACTGGCTCTATCCGGGATACCGTGATATTCCACAACTGATTCAACATGGACTATCGGTACCTAAGGCTTTCTTATGGTCTAGAGGTCATGTAGAAGGTAATAACTACCCAGAGGATCTGCACGCTATGGCACCTCAAATCATCATCGGTGCGCAGTACATCCAAGCGATGGGTAATGCAGTAGGACAAAAATTTGCTGGTAAAGAAGATGAAGTGACGTTCACTTATACAGGTGACGGCGGATCTTCGCAGGGAGATGTCTATGAGGGCATGAACTTTGCAGGACGATATAAAGCGCCTATTGTGTTCTATATTCAAAACAACGGCTATGCCATCTCTACTCCTCGACACAAACAGTCAGCAGCTAATACCTTAGCTCAAAAAGCTGCAGCAGCTGGTATACCTGGGGTTCAGGTTGATGGAATGGATCCACTTGCAGTATACGCTGTATCTAAACAGGCGCGTGAATGGGCAGCAGCAGGGAATGGACCCGTATTGATCGAGACGATCACCTCTCGTTTCGGACCACACTCAACTTCTGGAGATGACCCAACACGTTACCGTGAACAAGAATCTTTTGACTACTGGGCACAGAGAGATCCTCTAGTACGCTTCCGCAATTATTTGAAAGAAAAAGGCTTGTGGAATGACGAGAAAGAAGAAGAACTGATCGAAAAAACGAAAGAAGAAATCAAACAAGCTGCCAAAGAGGCGGATCAAGCTCCAAAAATGAAAGTTTCAGAATTTCTGAAAAACATGCATGGCGAGCCTGGTCAGAACATTATTGAGCAGATTGAGAAATATGAAGCAAAGGAGAGTAAATAATCATGGCGAATCTTACAATGATTCAAGCAATCACTGAATCCCTTGATCAAGAAATGGCTCGTGATGAAAAAGTCTTGATTTTCGGTGAAGACGTAGGTAAAAATGGTGGTGTTTTCCGTGCAACTCAAGGTCTCTTTGATAAATACGGAGAAAACCGTGTGAATGATACTCCACTTGCTGAATCTGGGATCGGTGGGATGGCATTTGGTTTGGCTGTTCAAGGTTTTCGTCCAGTAATGGAAATCCAATTCTTTGGATTTGTATTTGAAGTAATGGACTCTATTGTTGGGCAGATGGCTCGTACACGCTACCGTACTGGTGGGAAGTTAAACTTACCGGCTGTTATCCGTTCACCATTCGGCGGCGGAGTGCACACTCCGGAAATGCACGCTGACAGTTTGGAAGGTTTAATGGCACAGTCACCAGGTCTCAAAGTCGTTATCCCTTCAAACCCGTATGATGCTAAAGGGCTACTGACTTCAGCTATTCGTGATGAAGATCCTGTTGTTTTCCTTGAGCACATGAAGTTGTATCGCTCGTTCCGTGACGAAGTACCAGAAGAGCAGTACACTGTGCCGCTTGGTAAAGCTGCGGTTGCTAAAGAAGGTTCCGATATTACTATTGTAGCTTATGGTTACATGGTAAGAGAAGCACTTAAAGCTGCAGAACAGTTAGAAAAAGATAATGTCTCTGCTGAGGTTATCGACTTGCGAACAGTATCTCCTATTGACTATGAAACAATCGTTAAATCTGTAGAAAAAACTGGACATATGGTCATGGTTCAAGAGGCTCAGCGTCAAGCTGGTGTGGGTAACGTAGTGATTTCTGAGGTTTCTCAACGTGCGATCCTTTCACTGGAAGCTCCTGTCGGCTTTGTTTCAGCACCTGACACTGTCTACCCATTCGGACAGATCGAAAACACATGGTTGCCGAATGCAAAAGATATAACAGCGGCTGCTAAAAAAGCAGTAGAGTTTTAGTAACAACTTAATAGATGATAATGAACAATCTCTATATGGTTTATACCGTTTAGAGTTTGTTCATTATTAAATGATAACTCAAAACAATAAAAGTGAAATCATTTATAGAAGGGAAGAAAATAACTATGGCTTTTACATTTAAACTCCCTGATGTAGGGGAAGGTATGGCTGAAGGAGAAATCGTCAGCTGGTTAGTTTCAGAAGGAGATACCGTAGAAGAAGGCGATTCGATCGCAGAAATCCAAAACGACAAGTCAGTTGAGGAACTGGCCTCTCCAGTAGATGGAACAATCAAGAAATTCCTGGTGGAACCTGGCACAGTAGCTTCTGTGGGGGATCCTATCGTTGAGATCGATGCTGAAGGACACTCCGATGCTGGAGGAGATTCATCAGAAGGTACAACTGAAGCAACAGCTTCTAAAAGTCTCTTTACATTCAAACTCCCTGATGTAGGAGAAGGTATGGCTGAAGGAGAAATCGTCAGCTGGTTAGTTTCAGAAGGAGACACTATTGAAGAAGGCGATTCTATTGCTGAGATCCAAAACGACAAGTCAGTTGAGGAACTGGCATCTCCCGTTGATGGAACGATCAAGCAATTCTTGGTAGAACCAGGAACAGTAGCGTCAGTAGGGGACCCTATCGTTGAGATTGATGCTGAAGGACATGCAGGTGAAACAGAGGAAGTAACTGCTTCTACTGAGATGTCTTCTGAAGAAGCACAAGCAGGGGCAGAAAAAACTGATCCGGCTCAAGATGTAGAAAAAGTCTCTGATGAGGTAGTTAAAACATCTGATCCTAATAAGCGTGTTCTCGCAATGCCATCTGTCAGACAATATGCACGCGAAAAAGGTGTCGACATCAGTTTGGTTGAAGCATCAGGTAAAGGTGGACGTACAACACGTGAGGATATCGATACATTCCTTCAAGGTGGCGGAAAAGCTGCTGCTGCAAAAGAAGTATCAGCCAAAGACACATCATCTAAAGAAAGCATAAAATCCGCAGTTAAGGAAACATCAGCTTCATCTAAAGGCAAAACGGCTTCTGTATCTGCTGACGTCAAACCATTTAAATCTGGTCGTTCTGACGAAGAAACCAGAGAGAAAATGACTACAACACGTAAAGCTATCGCTAAAGCAATGGTCAACAGCAGTTTGACTATTCCTTCCGTTTCACTATTTGACGAAGTAGATGTCACGAAGTTGATGGAACATCGTACTAAATTCAAAACGATTGCAGCTGAACAGAATGTTAAGTTAACATTCTTACCTTACATTGTTAAAGCAATCATCTCTGTAATGAAGAAATTCCCGGCACTTAATTCATCTATCGATGATACGACTGATGAAGTGGTATACAAAAATTACTATAACATTGGTATCGCCGCAGATACTGAACAAGGACTTTACGTTCCGGTTGTTTCAGATGCTGACAAGAAATCAATGTTCAATATCGCTTCCGAAATTTCAGAATTAGGTGCTAAAGCGCATGAAGGCAAATTGAAATCAAGTGATATGGCTGATGGCTCTATCTCGATTTCCAATATCGGTTCTGTAGGGGGCGGCTGGTTCACACCGATCATCAACCACCCAGAAGTGGCTATACTAGGTGTTGGCCGCATCGCTAAAAAAGCAATCGTAAATGACGAAGGCGAAGTCGTTTCAGCTCCAATGCTTGCCTTGTCATTAGTATTTGATCACCGTGTGATCGACGGAGCAACGGGTCAAAAAGCAATGAACGAACTGAAACGTCTGTTAGCAGATCCTGAATTGTTATTAATGGAAGGATAAGGTGAAACACAAATGGTAGTAGGAGATTTCGCAATTGAATTAGATACAGTAGTTGTTGGAGCTGGCCCAGGTGGATATGTAGCAGCCATTCGTGCTGCTCAGATGGGTCAGAAAGTAGCTATTGTAGAAAAAGAATTTATCGGTGGGGTGTGCTTGAACGTTGGTTGTATTCCTTCTAAAGCACTCATCACTGCCGGGCATAAATATCAAGAATCCCTTGATTCATCTACATTTGGTGTGACTTCTGAAAACGTTAAAATAGATTTCAAAAAGACACAGGAATGGAAAAATAATCAGGTTGTAAGTAAATTAACAAAAGGCGTTGAAGGCCTTCTTAAAAAGAATAAAGTCGAAATACTGCGCGGTGAAGCATATTTTAATGATGAAAATACCATGCGCGTCATGACTGAAGACAGTGCTCAAACGTATTCCTTCGAAAATGCAATCGTTGCAACAGGAAGCCGTCCAATTGAAATCCCTGGATTCAAATTCAGTGAGCGTATATTAGATTCAACAGGCGCGCTTAACTTGACAGAGATCCCTAAAAAGATGGCTATCGTCGGCGGAGGTTATATTGGTTCTGAGTTAGCTGGCGTGTACGCCAACTTAGGTACAGAAGTAACTATTTTAGAAGGTTTGCCTTCTATCTTGAATGGTTTTGACAAAGATATGGTCAAGCTGGTTGAGAAAAACTTTAAGAACCGTGGCGTTAATATTGTGACTAATGCAATGGCTAAAGAATCCCAGGTTACAGATAGTGGTGTAACTGTTAAGTATGAAGCTAAAGGAGAAGAAAAATCTCTGGATGTGGATTACGTACTGGTAACTGTTGGACGTAAACCAAATACTGATGATATAGGTCTGGAATCAGCCGGAGTAGAAATGGATGAGCGCGGCCTGATCAAAGTCAACAGACAAGGTCGAACAAGCACTGAAAGCATTTATGCTATTGGCGACGTTGTTCCTGGACCTGCATTAGCGCATAAAGCGAGTTATGAAGCAAAGATAGCAGCCGAAGCTATTTCTGGTAAAAAAGTTGCAGTGGACTATCGAGCATTACCTGCTGTTGCCTTTACAGACCCAGAAATTGCATCTGTTGGTTATACTGAAAGTGAAGCAAAAGCAGAGGGACTTGATGTAAAAGTTACAAAATTCTTCTTAGGTGGTAATGGACGTGCTCTTTCACTTAATGCGACAGAAGGATTCGTCCGACTCGTTACAATGAAAGAAGACAATGTCATAGTAGGTGCTCAAGTAGCTGGAGTCAGCGCTTCAGATATTATTGCTGAGCTTGGTTTGGCTATCGAGAGTGGTATGAATGCTGAAGATATTGCTTTAACCATTCATGGTCATCCTTCACTCGGTGAAGTAGTGATGGATGCAGCTGAAGCAGCTTTAGGACTACCTATTCACATGTAAAATAATAAGATGCTGGAGATTCTAGAACATGTAGAATCTCCAGTTTTTTTGCAAAAAAGTGTCTACTCATTTAAACTGGAGTAAAGGAGTATGAAATGAGGAGAAAATATATGACTGATCACATACAAGCCAGAGATAAAACAATTAAAAAATGGATCCATGATATCGGCCAAGTTATCATTAAAGAGAAAGATAGTTATTTAGAGGTTGAACAAAAGACAGCAGCTAACGATTTAGTGACTAATATGGATAAGTGGGTAGAAAAAGAATTGGTGGAAAGAATTCGCACGGCTTATTCGAAAGACCGCATTTTAGGAGAAGAAGGTTTTGGGGATTCCGTAAAAAATATGGAGGGAACAGTTTGGCTGTTAGATCCTATCGACGGGACATTGAATTTTGTCTTGCAGAATGAAAATTTTGCCTTAATGCTTGCCATCTATGAAGAAGGAATACCGGTTCAAAGCTATATATATAATGTTACAACCAACGAGTTGTACGCAGCAATCAAAGATGGCGGAGTTACTTGTAATGGTCAACCAGTAGAAATCCCAGCTAACCGTTGTTTAAATGAAGGACTTTTAGCGACAAACTCTAGTATAATGACAAAAGACAAATATGATGGAATCAGAAAAATTGCCAGGAAAAGTTTAGGTCTGAGACTTGTGGGCTCTGCGGGACTTGAAACAATTGAAGTAGCCAAGGGAAGCATCGTTGCTTATATTGCTACCAATCTAAAGCCTTGGGACATTGCTCCAGGGATCCTTTTTATGAAAGAACTGGGATTAAAAGCTACTCAGTTCGATAATGAGCCTGTTGATTTAATGAAAAACAATAACATTATATTTGCCGTTCCCAAAGCACATAAAGAAATAATGGATCTCATCCATGAATAAACAGGTTTAACTTGTAATCTAGTTTGAATTACTGTTATAATACCTTGTGCAACATTTTAGGATGATTGGAGAGCATTTATTCTTGAGTGTGAATCTATCAAGAATAAGTGCTTTTTTTATGAACATATTTGAAAAGTCCTATGAAAGCATAGACAGAACAATTAGATTCTAGAGTAACGAATTTGGAGGAAAAAAATGAATAGAAGAGAAGATATAAGGAATATTGCCATCATCGCTCACGTTGACCACGGCAAAACAACGCTGGTGGATGAGTTGCTTAAGCAGTCTGATACTCTGGACGCCCATAACGAATTGAATGAAAGAGCGATGGATTCTAATGATATCGAAAAAGAGCGGGGCATTACCATCCTTGCTAAAAATACAGCTGTAAAATACAAAAATCATAACATTAATATACTCGATACGCCTGGTCACGCGGACTTCGGCGGAGAAGTTGAACGAATAATGAAAATGGTGGATGGAGTTATACTTGTCGTCGATGCCTACGAAGGTACGATGCCACAAACCCGCTTTGTTCTGAAAAAAGCACTTGAAATGAAATTGATCCCAATAGTCGTCGTTAATAAAATAGACAAAGAAACAGCTAGACCCGCAGAAGTGGTAGATGAAGTTGTCGATTTGCTTATTGAATTGGATGCTGATGAAGACCAGCTGGAATTCCCGGTCATCTATGCCTCTGCTATAAATGGAACAAGTAGTCTGTCTGATAATGTAGAAGATCAGCAGGATACAATGGAACCAGTTTTCGAAAGCATTCTAAGAGAAATTCCGGCTCCGATAGATAACAGTGATGAACCGTTACAATTTCAAGTTTCTTTGCTTGATTACAATGACTATGTTGGAAGAATCGGTATCGGTCGCGTCTTTAGAGGTAAGATTAAAGTTGGAGACAACGTGACGTTAAGTAAGCTTGATGGATCTACTAAAAACTTTCGCGTAACCAAACTGTTTGGCTTCTTTGGGCTTGAACGAATGGAAATCGAAGAAGCTAAGGCTGGCGATCTGATCGCTGTCTCAGGGTTCGAAGATATCTTCGTAGGCGAAACAGTGACGCCAGCAGATCATGTGGATCCTTTACCTATCCTTCACATCGATGAACCTACCTTACAGATGACATTTTTAGTTAATAATTCTCCATTTGCAGGCAGGGAAGGGAAGTGGATCACATCCAGAAAAATCGAAGAACGCCTTATGATGCAATTGCAGACAGACGTCTCGCTTCGCGTTGAGCAGACAGATTCTCCAGACGCATGGACTGTATCCGGTAGAGGAGAGTTACACCTTTCCATTTTGATTGAGAATTTGCGTCGCGAAGGTTTCGAATTGCAGGTGTCTAAGCCGGAAGTTATTGTAAAAGAAATAGACGGAGTGAAATGTGAACCGTTTGAACGTGTGCAGATCGATACACCTGAGGAATACATGGGATCTGTCATCGAGAATCTAAGTCAGCGAAAAGGTGAAATGCAGGATATGATCCATACTGGTAATGGCCAAGTACGTCTGATATTCCTTGCGCCTGCTCGTGGTTTGATCGGGTTTACCAATGACTTTTTATCTCTGACTCATGGCTATGGTATTATGAACCATACTTTCGATCAATATTTACCATTACTTCCAGGTAAAACAGGCGAACGTCGCTATGGTGCGCTTGTTTCTATGGAAAATGGCGCAGCAACCACATATAGTATAATGAACTTGGAAGACCGTGGGACAATTTTTGTTGAGCCGGGAACAGAAATATATGAAGGTATGATTGTCGGTCAGCACAATAGAGACAATGATATTGCTGTCAACGTTACTAAAGAAAAGCAAAAGACTAATGTGCGCTCAGCTAATAAGGATCAGACGAATGTAATCAAGCGTCCACGTGTAATGACTCTTGAGGAATCGCTGGAATTTCTGGCTGATGATGAGTACTGTGAAGTAACGCCGGAATCCATCCGATTAAGAAAGAAAATTTTAAATAAAAATGAACGTGAAAAAGCAGCAAAACGTTCAAATAAAAGCTAAAGTTTAAAGGTTATGACTCTCATAGCTTTATATAGATGCTTTTTTGGAGAGTTTTATCTTAATTAAAAATCCCTCTCGTTTAGAGGGGTTTTTTTGTTATAATAATTAAAACAAAAAGAAGGTGAATTTTTTGGAAGAGAAACAAAGTTCTAGAGCGGGGTTAGTAGTCTGGCTTTATACTACAAAATATATCAATAAATTGAAACGCTACGGTCTGATTCATTTCGTATCAAAAAATATGAACTATGCGATTATTTATGTTGACCGCGAGCAAATAGATACTTTGATCAGTACTATTTCCAAACAACATTTTGTCAGAAAAGTGGAACACTCTTATCGCTGTGACATGCCTGATACATTCGATGGTGTTCTGGATGAAGTAAGAGCGCTCTCCAATGAAGATGACGATGAAGACAATTTGGTTAAAGTCATCTTCAACTAACGGTAAAGGGTGAAAATGTATGAGAATTATATCAGGAGAATACGGAGGACGAAGACTTAAAACGATTCCCGGGAAAAATACACGTCCTACATCTGATAAAGTCAAAGAATCGTTGTTTCATATGATCGGTCCTTATTTTGATGGAAGGAACGTTTTAGACCTGTATTCCGGGAGTGGAGCACTCGGTATAGAAGCTGTTTCCAGAGGAATGGATCATGCATTCCTTATAGATTATAATTATCAGGCAATAAAAGTAATCAATGAAAATGTCAAAATAACGAAAAAACCTGAGAAATTCACGGTGTGGAAAGAAAAAGATATGCTGGCACTGGAGAGATTAAAGCAGCTGGATATATCTTTCGATCTTGTTTTCCTCGATCCACCTTATGACAAGCAAAAATTAAACGAAATATTGAAAAAACTTGTAGACTATAATTTGCTCAACGAGCAGTCAATAATAGTGTGTGAAACTGATAAAGACGTTGCTTTACCTGTAAAAGAGCAGTCTTTGATTTTCGTCAAAGAAAAAGTATATGCCTCCACACGACTTTCAATTTACAAAAAGGAGTCAAGCCAATGAGAAAGGCACTTTATGCCGGGAGTTTCGATCCTTTAACGTATGGTCATTTAGATGTTATTAAAAGAGCTGCAAGATTAGTAGATGAATTGATCATTGTAGTGAGTGCCAGTACGGCAAAAAAATACTTATTTTCTGCACAAGAGCGTCGTGAGATGGTCAAAGAGAGTTTAAATGTTAATAATGTGATGAATTGTCGAGTGATAGTTTATGATGGTTTGACTGTTGAAGTGGCTGAAGAAAATGACGCTGATATTTTGATTCGTGCAATCCGTTCAGTTAAAGATTTTGAATACGAACGGGATATTGCCAATCTAAATAAGACGCAAAATAAAAATATAGAAACGCTGTGTCTGTTTTCGGATCCAAAATATCAGCATATCAGCTCCACTATGGTTAAAGAAATTGCTTTTTATAAAGGTGATTTAAAGTCATTAGTCCCTCAAAACGTCGCGGCTGAGATAAAACGGATAATGAAATTAGGTGAACATAAAAGTGAATAAAAAACGGTTTATTTTGAAATCATTTTTAGTGGGATTAGTTGCCTATCTAGTATTCTTGCTGCCCATACCTTATTATATTGAACGTCCCGGAAGTGCAGTAGTAATCAATGATAAAGTCGAGGTCAGCGGACAGACTGATAAGTCTGGGAGTCCGTTCATGCTGACAACTGTTGAAATGTTTAAAGCAACGCCGTTCTCTTCACTTTTTCAGATCCTGCCCTATTATTCCATTGTAAGTGAATCTGAACTGTTAGGTGATTATGATGATTATGGCCAGTATCGTGAACTTCAGAATTACTATATGGATTATTCTATTGATACTGCTAAAGCTGCAGCTTTTAATGCGGCGGATTTACCCTACGATATTAACTATGAGGGTGTCTATGTCATGTCGGTCACACAGGAATCGGATTTTTATGGAAAATTGAAAATGGGCGATAGTATTACTCATATCAATGGGGAAGCATTTGAGAACACGGATGAATTTATTGACTATGTTAGCAATCAGTCTGTAGGTGATAATGTTACACTTACAGTTGTCAGGAATGATACGGTAGAAAAAATCAGCGGTGAACTCATCCGGGTCAAAGAAACCGGAAAACCTGGAATAGGGATCACTTTAGCTACTCAATCCTCTGTTACTACAACACCTGAGGTCTCAATAGATGCTGGACGTATCGGCGGACCTTCTGCAGGACTTATGTTTTCCCTGCAGATTTATAGAATGCTTGTTGAAGAAGAACTTGCTGATGATTTAATTGTTGCAGGGACAGGTACCATTGCTGAAAATGGTGAGGTCGGTCGTATCGGAGGCATTGATAAAAAAATTATTGCTGCAGATGAAGAAGGTGCCGATATATTTTTTGCGCCAGATGACGAAATCGATGACAAAGTATTGGAAGAATACCCTGAACTTGAATCGAACTACAAAACAGCTCTTGAAACCGCAGAAGATATCGAGACCGATATGCGGATCGTACCCGTTAAAAATATTGATGATGCGATAAACTATTTAGATGAGTTACAATAGTTGAATGAAAAAGGCAGGGAGCCGTTCCCTGTCTTTTTTTATGTTAATTCTCTCATAAACAGAACAATAAAAGTGATTTTTAATTTTTTTAGGTAATATAATAAGTAAGACATTGAGGGGAGGCCTGGGTAGAGAATGAGCCAATTCAAGTATTTAAAAAAAATAGTTACAGGAATATTGATTGCCGGACTTCTGATTGTTATTTATTTTATGATTTTCAAAGATTTTAATGATACAGATAGCAATGAAAACATAGTAACCCTGGAAAATTTGATCGAAGAGAATCCCCAAAACCTCACAGAAGAAAAAAGTGGGAGTGATGATAAAGAATTACGAATTGAAGAGGCAGCGGATGAAATTGTAGAAGTTGTCATAGATATAAAAGGTGCTGTGAAAACTCCAGGCGTTTTTTCATTGAAATCATCAGACAGGATAATCGATGCTGTTAATGCGGCAGGAGGTGTTTTAGAGAATGCTGATACAAAACATATAAACTTTGCTCAAATCCTGAACGATGAGATGTACATTTACATCCCGGAAAATGGCGAAAATATACCAGAAATCATAGAAACTGAGGAATCATTACAAGATAAAACATCGCTGGTCAACATCAATCAGGCTGATGAAACAGATTTCCTTGTTTTAGATGGGATAGGACCAAGTAAAGCAGCGGCAATAATAAATTATAGAGATGAACATGGTTTATTTAAAACAGTCGAAGATTTACTGAATGTAAGTGGGATAGGAAAAAAGACTTTTGATAGAATAAAAACAGCAGTAACGATCGATTGAAATTAAATAAATTCCATAGGATTTTATAAGAATGGTGGACTGCAATGTTTTGGATCAATAAGGAAAACAATAGAGATGATGGGGGTTATTTGAACAATTGGATAGTTGCAGTGAAATGAGTTCAAGGAAGCTGATTTTTTCAGCCATTGCGTTATTGACCTCTGTTGCTGGGATAGTTCATGGTTTTACTCCCATAGTGATCATCGCTTTGATATTTTCATGGTGGAGACTGCTCGTCCAAAAAGACTGTCGATTATTCTTCATATCCATTACTGCTATTCTGTTATTTGGAATAAGATATAATTATTTTCTGCAAAAAGATACAACCCTGGAATTGACAGAAGATGCAGAAATGATTTTAGCTGTCAAAGAAACGAGCTGGAAAGTGGATGGAAACAAACTGGAATTTGAGGGATCAGCAAATAACGATAAAACGAATGAAAAACTGATGATCAACTATTATATCAGCAGTGAAAAAGAAAAACAGCAGTTGATTGAACAGATACCTTTAACTGTCAAAGTCAAAGGTGCACTGACTACACCAGAACCTCCGTCTAATTTCAATCAGTTCAATTACCAGACGTATTTAAAAACTAAAAATATATTCTGTGTTTTAAAAGCTTCAGATCTGACTGTATTAAAAGATAACCTAAAAGAAAGACCACTGGGGTATGTGCTCGATTCTTTTAGACAGAAGCTATTATCCCATATCGATCAATTGATGAGTGCCCGACCGAGTGTGTACACTAAAACGCTCTTGTTTGCCGATAAACGTACATTTAAACATGAAGTTATCGATGCTTATAAAGAACTTGGAGTCATTCATTTACTGAGCATTTCAGGTCTTCATGTGTCCTTGCTTGTTAGCATCATCAAACGTTTGTTACTCAAAATGCAGGTCAGCAGAGAGTCGACTGCGACTTCTTTACTGCTTGGATTGCCGGTGTATGGAATAGTTACCGGATTTGGAATTAGTGTGTTGAGAGCTGTGGGGCAAATATGGCTGAAACTTTTTGGAGAGAAGTTTGCTTTTTCATTAACTACTTTAGACAGCTGGTCTTTGATGCTGATGATTACTCTTATCATCTCCCCGTACAGTATTTACACGATCAGCTTACAATTAAGTTATCTCATCAGTTTTGTCATTATTGTTTTATCCCGGCAGTCATACTTTCTACGTTTAACTAAAGTCAAAGCTTATATTGTGTTGAATATGTTGCTGCTTACCACCTCAATACCTGTATTGAGTTATCATTTCTATGAATTCTCATGGGGAGTCTTAGTGCTAAACAGTCTTTTCATACCTGTTGTATCCGGTTTACTGCTCCCGTTGCTATTGATCGCATTGTTATTATCATTTATTGTCCCCCGATCATTACTGTTCCAAATGGTTTTATATATAGCAGAACAACTGATTCGATTACTGGAAATGATTGCTGGGGAAGTTGCTTTTAAAATGAATTTTAATATTATCACAGGCAGACTTTCCCCGGGAATATACTTACTGCTTGTTGTGACTATAATGCTTTTATTTATCCTTATTGAAAAACGTTTAACAAAAAAATATTTTTATATTCTTTTTATCGTTTTTTTATTATGTGTATATTCTGTAAGATTTTCACCTGTGGGTCAAGTGCTGATGATCGATGTGGGTCAGGGAGAATCGATTCTGATAAAAAAACCCTGGGGGAAAGGGAACTATCTTATTGACACTGGGGGACAAATAAATTATCCAGTTGAAAAATGGGAAGAAAGAGAAAGTGAATTTGATGTAGGCAAAAACATCGTACTGCCAGTACTGAAATCTGAAGGAGTAAATAAACTTGAATCGATCATCATTTCTCACCCTGATATCGATCATTATGGAGGGCTTTTAGGCATAATAGGCCATCTACCAACGAAACAAGTGGTATCATCAAAAGTCACTTTCTGGCAAGAAAATTTTCAGGCAATGTTTCCTTCCATTGAAAGTTATGGCACAATAATAAAAGAAGTAACTGAGGGAAGCAACTTAAATCTTCCAGATAAGACGTTCGCTCTCCTGTCACAAAGAACAATAAATGATCTGTCGAAAAACGATAATTCACTCGCGTTATATGGTTTGATTGGTGGGAAGAGATGGCTTTTTACCGGCGACCTGGAGATTAGCGGTGAAAAATCCTTGCTTTTAAAATATCCCAATATAAAAGCCGACATTCTGAAAGTAGGTCACCATGGCAGCGACACATCAACCCATAATGTATTTTTAGACCAACTTGAGCCTGAAGCAGCACTGATTTCTTCAGGTACGGCTAATCGATATGGTCATCCTCATGATTCTGTTATCCAAAAACTCTCAGATCGGGGGATATCCACTTTTCGTACAGATATCAACGGGGCAATTAAATATAGATTTACTGATTGGCCATACGCCAAATATATAGACAGTTATCTGTTTTCTTTTGAGTATAATAGAAAACAGAGAGGAGAATAGAATGAAGAATGTATCAAAGCAAATCGATCAAATAAAAAATGGCGACATTGCACCTGTTTACGCCATCAATGGAACTGAAAGAATACTGGTAGATGAAGTCATTACTTCTTTAACTCAAGTCTTTAAAGACAGGAAAGAGGATGAAATGAATATGATTCATTTCGATCTTGAAGACTCCAGTATAGATGATGTTATTTATGAAGCCGAAAGTCTGCCATTTTTGGGAGAGCAGAAACTTATATTTGTGCATTCAAGTTATATATTTACTGGTAAAAAAGTTACCACTAAAATTAAGCACAACACGGCTTTACTGGAAAAATACTTGAATGATCCGTCGGCATTTACAGTACTGGTCTTTTTAGTTTCATACGATAAGCTGGATAAACGAAAAAAAATAACGAAAGTTTTATTGAAATCAGCAGAAGTCATAGATGTTTCACCTTCCTCTGAGAAAGATACTTCTGTTTATTTAAAGAATCATTTACAAAATAACGACTACAAGATGTCTAAGGAAACATTTCAACGACTATTAGAACTTACTGACAGGAATTTATCAAAAGCTAAAAATGAATTGGATAAACTGATGATCTATCATGCAGAGGATAAGACGATAACATTGGAATCTGTTGATAAATTAGTCTCTAAATCGTTGGAGCAGAATATCTTTGAATTAAACGAAAAAGTATTGAAAAAAAATATTAAACAGTCGATAGAACTTTATCAGGATCTCCTTCATCAAAAAGAAGATCCTATAAAGATGCTCGCACTGATGATCGGTCAGTTCAGATTACTTTTACAAGTTAAGATTTTGAAGAAAAAGGGGTACCAGCAAGCGGATATAGCGGGGATTTTGAAAATACATCCGTATCGTGTGAAACTGGCGCTGCAGACTGAGAGATTATTTAAACAAGAAACATTGTCGAATGCTCACAGGTATTTAATTAATGCTGATTATAAAATCAAGAGCGGGAAAGTGGATCCTAAACTCCAGATCGAACTGTTTATATGGAAATTTTCCTCAATGCCAGAGTAAACAGAGAATAAACAAAAGTTTTCATTGAAAATGCGACTGGTGTGGTGTAAAATGGTGAATGTTGAACTAATCAACTTAGAGTAGTTTCAAATCATACTGTTTAATCACAGTCATTATTTCATTTTAACTACGTGTTTATTAAATAAGGAGTGTTTTACAATGCCAAATATAGATCAAACAATTAAGCGTCAAAGACAAGATGAGAAAAAAAGAGAAAACAACCGCGGTCAATTGACATCAATGAGATCAGCTAAGAAAAAATTCTTGACAGCAGTGGATACCGATGCTGAAAACAAAAAAGAATTGTACGAAGATGCAGTAAAAGCAATCGATAAAGCTGTATCTAAAGGTTTGATCCACGAAAACAAAGCAGCACGTGACAAATCACGTTTAAGTAAAAAAATAGCAAAATAATTAGAATAAATGGAAAAGTATTCTCTAGAGACCTAAGTCTTTGAGAATACTTTTTTTATGATAAACTGATAGTGGTGAGTGATTAAGTGAGGAGTGTTAGAATAGTGGAACAGAAATTTGATCTAAAATCGCTGTATAAGCCAAGTGGGGATCAGCCAGAAGCAATCAAAGAACTGACGAAAGGCATACGCGAGGGGCAAAAAGAACAGGTCCTTCTTGGAGCCACAGGGACTGGTAAAACTTTTACGATGTCCAACGTTATTCAGCAAGTCAACAAACCAACACTTGTGATGGCGCATAACAAAACACTTGCAGGGCAACTGTATACAGAATTCAAAGAATTTTTTCCTGACAATGCAGTGGAATATTTTGTCAGCTATTATGACTACTATCAGCCAGAGGCCTATGTCCCATCAACAGATACTTTTATTGAAAAAGATGCCAGCATCAATGACGAAATCGATAAACTGAGGCATTCGGCAACAAGTGCTTTGCTTGAAAGACGAGATGTCATCGTTGTATCATCGGTCTCATGTATCTATGGATTAGTTAATCCAAAAGATTACGCGGAACATGTCTTGTCACTACGCTCAGGTATGGAGATCAGCAGAGAAGATTTACTGCGCCGACTAGTGGATATGCAATTCGAGAGAAATGATATCGATTTTCAGCGTGGACGCTTCAGAGTACGCGGTGACATCGTGGAAATATTCCTGGCTTCAAGGGAAAGTGAAGCGATCCGTGTTGAATTCTTCGGTGATGAAATCGACAGGATAAGAGAAGTGGATGTCTTAACAGGAGAAGTTAAAGCGGATCTGGCTCACGCTGCGATCTTCCCCGCGACTCACTTTGTGGCTAATGATGAGCAAACCCGATCTGCTATTGAATCGATCCAGGTGGAACTAAAAGCAAGGCTTGAAGAGTTGCACAAAGAAAACAAATTGCTGGAAGCTCAGCGGCTCGAGCAGCGTACCAATTACGACATTGAGATGATGATGGAGATGGGCTATTGTTCAGGCATCGAGAATTATTCACGGCATTTAGATGGACGTGCCCCAGGCGAAGCGCCTTATACATTACTTGACTTTTTCCCGGAGGATTCACTTTTCATTATTGATGAGTCTCATATGACGATGCCGCAGATCAGTGGGATGTATAAAGGTGACAGGGCGCGTAAAGAACGTCTGATCGAACATGGATTCAGATTACCCAGTGCACTTGACAATCGTCCCTTACGCTTAGAAGAATTTGAAGAACGGGTTCCTCAAATCACTTATATTTCAGCTACACCAGCTGAATATGAAACAAGCCGCTCGAGTCAGATCGTTGAACAAATCATCCGTCCGACGGGTTTATTAGATCCAATAGTGGAAGTCCGGCCTATCAAGGGACAGATAGACGATATTATTGAAGAGATAAATAAACGCATTGAAAAAAATGAGCGGGTATTTATTACAACATTGACCAAAAAGATGTCTGAGGATCTGACTGATTATCTAAAAGAAGTAGGGATCAAAGTCCAGTACCTGCACAGTGATGTTAAGACACTTGAACGGACACAGATCATCCGAGACCTTCGTGTGGGGAAATTTGACGTTTTAATCGGAATCAACTTGCTGCGTGAAGGTCTCGATGTGCCTGAAGTGTCACTGGTAACCATTCTGGATGCTGATAAAGAAGGCTTTCTCAGAAGTTCCCGTGCACTGATCCAAACCATGGGACGTGCGGCCCGGAATGAAAATGGGAAAGTGATTATGTACGCCGATCACATTACTGATTCTATGAGAAACGCGATCGATGAAACAGAAAGACGTCGAGCGATACAAGAAGCATACAATGAGGCGCATGGGATCACACCGACAACGATCAAGAAAGAAGTAAGAGATCTGATCAAAATATCAACAGCTGTTGACGAAGAGGAAAAGAACTTATCTGAAGAAACGATCAAAAAATTATCTCAAAGAGAACGAATGGAGCTTATTGAAACAATTGAACTTGAAATGAAAGAAGCTGCTAAAGATTTGAACTTTGAAAAAGCAGCAGATTTACGGGATGTAGTAATGGAGCTGAAAACAAAATATAAAAAATAAAAACGAACCAGAGTGTCTGTAACTTGGTAGTGATCCCTCTTGATTTTCAATCAATTATAGTGTAGTCTTTAGAGTGTGCAAACCGCACAGACCGTTACTTGGTTTGCCGCATCACCAGCGCTTACTCAGTAACAGGATTCATAACAAGGAAAGAGGTGGAAAAAATGGCAGTTTCAAAAGAAAGAAAAACTGAAATCATCAATGAATATGCCCGTCATGAAGGTGATACTGGTTCTCCTGAAGTACAAATCGCAGTTTTAACTGCTGAAATCAACGAATTGAATGAGCATGCTAAAACACATAAAAAAGATTTTCATTCAATGCGTGGATTGATGAAGAAAATTGGTCACCGTCGTAACTTGCTGGCTTATTTACGTAACAAAGATATCACACGTTACCGTGAATTGATCCAGAAATTAGGTTTACGTCGTTAATTATTAGTTTAAATGTGTCTGTATGCTTGATTATTCTAGACATATTTATTGATCACGATAAATACAAAAGCGGGATTCCCTGGAATCTCGCTTTATTTATAAAAAAGAACAGGATGCCTTTTTTACTAACCAAACGTGATGAGTCTGATAAGTCAGAAGAATGACGTTTGTTTAGTAGGTATGGCTTCCTGTGACATAAGGAGAGAAACGAATGACTGAAAAAAAAGTTTTCACAACTGAAATTGGTGGACGTAAATTGACAGTTGAAATTGGCAAGATGGCAAAACAGGCAAACGGCGCTGTACTGGTCCGCTATGAAGATACAGCAGTTCTGACTGCTGCTGTTGCAAGTAAAAAAGCAAGTACCCTGCCATTCTTCCCGTTGATGGTCAATTATGAAGAAAAAATGTATTCTGTAGGGAAAATCCCTGGAGGGTTCATTAAACGTGAAGGGAGACCTTCTGAAAATGCGACATTGACGGCTCGTCTTATCGATAGACCGATCCGCCCGATGTTTGCTGAAGGATTTCGAAATGAAGTGCAGGTTATGAACACGGTATTGTCTGTTGATCCTGACAATTCTCCTGAAATGACAGCAATGTTTGGATCTTCCCTGGCTCTATGTGTATCTGATATACCTTTCAACGGGCCAATTGCAGGAGTGAATGTTGGACGTATAGATGGTAAATTTATTATAAATCCAACTGAGGAAGAAATGAAAGAATCAGATATAGAGCTGACTGTTGCCGGAACTAAAGAAGCTATCAACATGGTTGAAAGTGGAGCAGATCAAGTTGCTGAAGAAGACATGCTTGAAGCTTTACTGTTTGGTCATGAAGCAATCAAAGATCTCGTTGCATTCCAGGAAGAAGTTATGAAAGCTGCTGGAAAAGAGAAAATGGATGTTACGTTACTTTTACCAGATCAAGAATTGAAAAACGAAATCGTCAGTCAGCATAATGATAAGATGAAAAAAGCAATTCAAACATTTGATAAGCAGGAACGTGCTGAAAGAACAGAAGAAGTTAAAAATGAAATCGTAGAATACTATGAAAGTGAATATATCGATGCACCAGATTATGAATCGATCATCAAAGATGTAAAAACGATCATTGACGGAATGGAAAAAGACGAAGTACGTCGTTTGATCACTGAAGAGAATACTCGGCCAGACGGACGTAAAGTGGATGAAATCAGATCACTCGATTCAGAAGTGACGCTTCTGCCTCGAGTTCACGGGTCAGGATTGTTTACGAGAGGACAGACTCAGGCACTGTCTGTGGCAACACTTGGTCCGCTTAATGAACATCAGCACATCGACGGATTAAGCAGCGAAGACAGTAAACGATTCATGCATCACTATAATTTCCCTAATTACTCGGTCGGTGAAACTGGACCGGTAAGAGGTCCGGGGCGTCGTGAGATCGGTCACGGAGCACTGGGGGAACGTGCCTTGCTGCCAATCATTCCTAATGAGGAAGACTTCCCATATACCATACGTCTGGTAGCAGAAGTATTGGAATCAAATGGTTCTTCATCTCAGGCAAGTATTTGTGCTGGGACCCTCGCTTTAATGGATGCAGGGGTGCCGATCAAAGCGCCGGTCGGTGGAATCGCTATGGGTCTGGTTATGGAAGATGACAACTATACTGTTCTAACAGACATTCAAGGACTGGAAGATCACTTGGGAGACATGGACTTTAAAGTAGCGGGTACCCGTCAAGGGATCACTGCTTTGCAAATGGACATCAAGATCGAAGGAATCACAAAAGAAATTCTTGAAGAAGCTCTTGTTCAAGCTAAAAAAGCCAGACATGAAATTCTCGATAATCTGGAAGCGACGATCGATCAGCCGCGTGCTGAATTAAGCCAATACGCACCTAAAATAGAATCGATCAAAATCAAGCCGGCTCAAATCAAAGTCGTTATCGGTAAAGGTGGAGAGACCATCAATAACATTATCGATGAAACAGGTGTTAAAATCGATATCGATGAAGAAGGCAATGTTTCTATCTATGGTCAGGATGCTGATGGTATCAAACGGGCAATTGAAATAATCGAAGAATTAACAGAAGAGGTCGAAGTAGGAAAAGTCTATACAGGAACCGTTAAACGTATTGAAAACTTTGGTGCTTTTGTTGAAATCATCAAGGGTACGGATGGGTTAGTACATGTATCTGAATTATCTGATAAATACATCAAAAATGTTTCAGATGTTATCTCTCTCGGTGATAAAATCGATGTCAAAGTAACTGAGATCGACAACCGTGGACGAGTTAACTTGTCACGTAAAGCTGTTTTGAAAGAAAAAGAAGAGCAGTAAAATAAAGATATAAAAAAGCATGTCTCACTTATTGAA
>NZ_BJUY01000013.1 GCF_007988865.1 Alkalibacterium kapii
AAATATAAAAATAGATTGACATAAGCTTTTTAAACTAGTATAATTATTTTTGTTGCTCAATTAATAAAAGACGTTAAGCACTGAGGTGAAGTCTGTGAAAATAAAATGGGCATTAAATGAATTGAAAAAACACCAAGATTCTTCGCTGACTTTAGACGGGTCTGTCGATTTAGAGAAGTCTTTAAAAGAAAGAGACGATGATATCATTGCGGCAAGTCCGGTTTCTTTAAAAGGGTTACTCACAGTGGACGAAAAATCCGTTTATTATGTTGATATGACGATTGAAGTCACTGTCACCTTACCTTCTTCACGCTCATTAGAGCCGGTCGAATTGAAGATGACTATACCTTTTTCAGAAATATATCTGGCAGCTGATACTTCAGCTAGTCTAGAGCAATTTGGAGAAGAAGAATTGGTCGAACAATTACAGTCTGAAGTATTAGATCTGAAAAAACCGATTGAAGATGCGATATTGGCAAGCAAACCAAGTCAAATCTTCACATCAGAAGAACGTTTGTCAGATGAAATGCCTAAAGGTAAAGATTGGGTCGTTTTGCCGGAAGATCAGCATAGCAATGCTATGTTTTCAACTGATGGTAACGGAGATCCCAGGTTTGCAGTTCTTGAAGATCTCATTAAAGACAATAACGAGTGATAAGTAGAAACAGAAACCTTTTAAGGAGGTGTGTTGGAAAATGGCAGTACCTAAAAGAAGAACATCTACTAGTAGAAAAGCAAAAAGACGTACTCATATCAAATTGGATCTTCCAAACATGAGTGATTGTCCAAACTGTGGAGAAGTAAAACGTAATCATCACGTTTGTCCTTCATGTGGACATTACGCTGGTAAAGAAGTTATCAATAAAGAAGCGTAATCCAGTCTGGATATTAATTATTAAAAAAGTGCTTATGGCGAATGCTATAAGCACTTTTTTAATATTTTCTGTGGTATAATAATTCCTGGTTAATATACTGAAAATCTACAAGAAATGGAAGTGAGTTCATGTACACAATTAGAGAGTTGTTCCCGATGATCGGATTTTATTTAGTCCCTTTCGTTATTCTGTTCTTTTCCAGATGGGTCAGTAGCTACTTCAAACGGCTGAGGATATCAGTAAAATTAGTTGATCTTATCATTCCGTATATGTTCATGCTTTTGTTTATTATGAGTCAGATGTATTTACCAATAAATCTTATTCCGTATATTTTTATTGTCATCTCAATTGTGGGTATAATATTATCGACGTATTTCACCTTTTTTAAAAAAAAATTAAGCGTATATTTCTTTATCAGAATCTGGTGGCGTATTGTCTTTATCGTTTGTCTGATTTTTTACATAGCAACAGGAATATGGATCATTTATTTGTAAAAATCTATGAAGGTTTCAGTCATGAAAATTTAATAAACGCTTGTTCCCTAGCCGTTTCCATAAGCGGCTGGTTTTTTTTATGTTGAAAAATAAAAGCAAGATTTTTTAACTTATATTTTGTGGTGGAAAGTGGGGAATTGTGGTAGACTTTAACATATAAGTGGAAGGAGGGACATCATATTGTTATTAGGCGAGTATAAGCACTCTATTGATACTAAAGGACGATTGATCGTCCCTTCTAAATTTAGAGATGACTTAGGAACTAACTTCATTGTGACTAGAGGTCTGGACGGTTGTCTCTTTGGATATCCTATAAACGAGTGGCAGCAGCTCGAACAAAAATTAAAACAGCTGCCACTTGCAAAAAAAGAAACGAGAGCGTTTACACGCTTTCTTTATTCTGCAGCGACTGAATGTTCTTTTGATAAACAAGGACGTATAAATCTACCCAGCACATTAATTAAGCATGCTGGGCTAAAAAAAACATGCTACATCATTGGTGTGTCAGATCGAATAGAAATTTGGAGTGAAGAAAGATGGACATCATTTGCAGAAGAGGCAAATGAATCTTTTGAAGAAATCGCTGAGGAAATGATCGACTTTGGTTTTTAAATACCTTAGGAGCAGAGGAGTACCACAATGTTGAAATTTGAACATGAAACAGTATTATTAAACGAAACAGTAGATGGGCTAAGTATAAAGCCTGACGGTATTTATGTAGACTGTACCTTAGGCGGTGCCGGCCATACGGCACTTTTGCTGGACAAGCTTGGATCGGATGAGCGTGTTTATGCATTTGATCAAGATATGATCGCAATACAGAATGCTCGCAAAGAGTTATCGGATGAATATGAAAGCGGGAAACTAGTATTTATTCATGATAATTTTAGAAATTTAAAAAAAGCACTTCAAGATGAAAATATATTTAAAATAGACGGTATACTTTATGATTTAGGGGTTTCTTCTCCACAACTAGACGTTACAGAACGAGGTTTCAGTTATCATAGAAATGCCCGATTAGATATGAGAATGAACCAGAATCAAAAACTTACTGCACATGATATTGTCAATCAATGGGATTACAGCAGTCTGGTCCGTATTTTTTTCCGCTACGGCGAAGAAAAATTTTCAAAACAAATTGCACGGAAGATTGAAAGTAAGCGAGCCGAACAAACGATAGATACAACACATGATTTAGTAGATATTATAAAAGATGCAATCCCTGCACCTGCTAGAAGAAAAGGCGGACATCCTGCAAAACGAATCTTTCAAGCTCTGCGTATAGCAGTTAATGACGAACTTGGTGCACTAGAGGATTCACTTGAACAGGCTGTAGACATGTTGAAAGTTGGTGGCCGAATAAGTGTGATCACTTTCCATTCCTTGGAAGACCGTATCGTGAAACAGCTATATAAAAGTTATTCAGAACTGCCTGACTTGCCTCGCGGGTTACCGGTTATACCAGATGATAAACAACCTGTATTAAAAATGATAAATAAAAAACCTATACTGCCAGAAGCAGACGAACTGAACCAGAATAATCGCTCACGAAGTGCTAAACTGCGAATTGCAGAAAAACAGAGAGAAAATTAATAGACATTAAATATAGTTGTAGAAAGGAGACGATTACAATGATGAATGATAATCTAGCAAGGCCTTTGATAGATGAAACGCAACATAAACCACAACCCTATGCTGATCAAAAATATAACCAGAATAAAGACATACCGGAAAAAACATATAAAAAAGGACTTACTCGTATTGAGATGATTGTCAGCAGTTTGTTCTTATCTGTGCTTTTTATTATGGCGGCAGGACATATTACATTATCTATGCAAGTATCCACAATGAATAGAAGTATTCAGGATATCAAAACAGAGTCATCTCTAATGCAAGTTGAAAATACTAATTACGAACAGAATGTTCAGGAATTATCACGATATGATCGTGTGTATTCTATTGCTAAGAAGAATGAACTCAAAATGAACGAAGAGCAAATTAGGAATGTATTTAAATGAAACAGCTAAAGAGAAAGATAAAAGGAGCAAACCCTTTTCGTAATAGAAGATATATAGCGATCGTGCTGTATATTTTTTGTTTTTTGTTATTTTTCGGTATTTTTTCTCGTTTAGCATGGATAATGGTCAAAGGTGAGGTCAATGGGGAAAATTTAGATTCAAATGTACACAGTCTTTATACAAGAAATAATATCCTGAAAGCGAATCGCGGAACGATATATGATGCTTTTGGGAATCCAATTGCTATGGACTCCAATACTTATAAAATGATAGCTGTCTTGACAGATGAATGGTCTACATCTGAGCGGCCCATTCATGTTCAAAAACCAGAAAAAGTTGCAAAAATTTTAACCAGACATTTACCGATGAGTGAAGAAGCGCTGCTCGAAAAACTGACGAAGGACAATAGTCAGGTTGAATTTGGGACTGCCGGTAAAAATTTAACTTTTGAAACAGTTAATGCAATTAAAGAAGAGCTTGAAAAAGAAAACTTGACAGGCATAACATTTGAAGAGAAGAAAAGCCGACTTTATCCCAATGGTGTGTTTGCTTCACACACTATTGGACTGGCACAAAACGACACAGAAAACCAAAAAGAGCAAACACTTGAAGGTGTGCTTGGGTTGGAAAAAGAATTTGATGATATTTTAAGCGGCGAGGATGGCTGGATCGAATATCAAAGGGACCGGTTCGGGTATGTAATACCTAACCAGGAAATCAAAGAGGTCCAACCTGCTGATGGAAAGGATATACACTTGACACTGGATAGACGCCTGCAGATTTTTCTGGAGAGCATCGTAGAAGAAGTCAACAAAGAACACGAACCGGAAGTTCTGACTGCTACTTTGATGAATGCCAAGTCAGGCGCAATCATTGCAACCACCCAGCGCCCGACATTCAATGGTACGACAAAAGAAGGAATAGATCAGACATGGCAGAATTATCTGACTGAGTACACATTCGATCCGGGATCTACGTTTAAAGTAATGACTTTGGCCTCAGCAATAGAAGAAGGTACATTCAAACCGAATGATTATTATCAGTCCGGCAAGATCCAAGTTGGTGGAGGAACGGTCCACGACGTTAAACCTGAAGGCTGGGGACAAATATCATATCTTGAAGGTGTTGCGCGTTCCAGTAACGTAGCCTTTGTCCATCAGGTACAGAAAATGGGTCTGGATACATGGAAAAAACATCTGGACAGTTATGGTTTCGGGAAGAAAACAGGTATATCATTACCCAATGAATATGCTGGGGCAAACCCGTTTGGCGGCGTTCTTCAAAAAGTGAATACCTCTTTTGGCCAAGGAATCTCTGTTACTCCTGTGCAGATGCTTCAAGCTTTTTCTGCTGTAACTAACAAAGGAAAAATGGTTGGACCGCATTTAGTGAAAAAAATCAGTGATAATCAGACTCATGAGGAAGAAATATTCGAGCCAGTTGAAACAGCTACTTTGATATCTGAAGAATCAGCTGATCAAACACTTGAATATTTAACTGAAACAGTATACAGTGATGTGGGTACAGCTAGAGGCTATGCAATAGAGGGCTTTAAAATAGCAGCTAAAACCGGAACTGCCCAAATCGTGGGTGACAACGGAAGTTACTTGAAAGGCGGCTCCAATTACGTGTATTCTATCGTAGGAATGGGACCAGTTGAGGATCCAGAGCTTATATTTTATGTTACGGTACAAAAACCTGAATTAAACGGGGTAGGACATGGAAGTCATGTTGTCCAAAAAATATTTAATCCGGTAATGAAAAGGGCTCTTGAATACTATTCTTTAGAGAATACCGGAACCGCCTTTGATTTAGAGTACGAAAACATCGATAATATGATTCAAAAAAACACTCAAACAGTGCTCGATGATCAGAATCTTGAAGAAAAAAATGTCAGTATTATCGGTACAGGCAATACGATTGTTCAACAATATCCCATCCCTGGCTCTGAAATAAATAAATCTGATAGAATCATACTTATGACAAATGGAGCGATGACTCTTCCGGATTTAACAGGCTGGTCCAGGAGTGATGTTCTTAAACTATCAGAAATGACAGGGATCAAAGTTTCTTTTGAAGGGGAAGGATTTGTTGATTCCCAGAATTTACCTGTCAATTCTTTTATAGAGAGTGAGACAGAAATCACAGTATCTTTATCAGCAAACGAATAAAATAGTTTCATGAAAGGAAAAAAATAGTGCAGATCACAGAATTACTTTATCCCTTTATTTTAAGTGGATTGATCGTTGCGGGTTTAACACCGGTATTTATTAAAATTTTTAGAAAGAGACAACTGGGACAAACGACTAGAGGCGAAGGACCTTCTTGGCATCAAGTTAAATCAGGGACACCTACAATGGGTGGAATAGCCATCCTCATTGCTGTGTCCATCATAACAGTGCTTTTCGGCCGGATATATCCGGTTAGAAGCAACCTCGTTTTGTTGTTAACATTTATATTACTAATATACGGAAGCATAGGCTTTATTGATGATTACATCAAGGTCATGATGAAGCGTAACTTAGGATTGACGAGTTTACAGAAATTGATAGGCCAAATTATAGCGGCGGTACTTTTTTATCTTGGGGTATCACAAATACTAGGTATAGAGAGCATCGCATTACCTTTTGGGGTCAGTTTGAATTTAGGTATATTCTACCTTGTTTTCGTACTCTTTTGGCTTGTTGGATTTTCAAATGCCACGAATTTGACAGATGGACTTGATGGATTGCTGACAACCACTGCTTTTATTGCCTATTTTAGTTACACAGTGATAGCTGTCGTCCAAGATCAATATGAAGTGGCTATTTTCACCAGTGCTATATTGGGTGCATTGGCAGGCTTTTTCTTATTCAACAAAAAACCAGCTCAAATATTCATGGGAGATGTTGGCTCGCTGGCATTAGGCGCAGGACTAGCCGGTGTGTCTATCATATTGAACCAAGAGTGGACGTTATTGCTGATAGGGATAATATTTGTTGCAGAAACAGCGAGTGTGATGCTTCAAGTCTCATCTTTCAAGTTAACAGGTAAGAGATTATTCAAAATGAGCCCGATCCATCATCACTTTGAAATGGTTGGGTGGGGAGAGTGGAAGATAGTTATCGTCTTTTCACTTATTACTCTAGCTGCTTCAATAGTGACATTGCTGATTTTATAACAAAATTAAAAACTGGCAGTAGTCTTTCTACTTCCAGTTTTTTTAAATTCACTGTACAATCTTACATAAGATAGTTAAAAAAGAGGGATTTTTAGATGAAAAACACAACATACTTCAATGATAAAAATGTTTTAGTTCTAGGTCTTGCGGTTTCAGGATATAATACCGCGTTACTGCTTTTTCGTTTAGGAGCTAAAGTAGTGGTCAACGATTTCAAAGATTTGAGCGATAATAAAGAAGCAGAGGACTTGAAGAATAAAGGAATAAAAGTGATTTCTGGTGGACATCCTATGAACATTTTAGAGAAGCCATTGGATTTCATAGTGAAAAATCCGGGAATACCGTACTCAAATCCGCTGATTAAAAAGGCAATGAGTAAAAAAATAAAAATCATTACTGAAGTGGAACTTGCAGATATGATCTCCGAAAGTCCGGTCATCGCAATTACTGGAACAAATGGTAAAACAACTACAACGATGATGTGTGAAGCACTTTTGAATCAAAATCGTTCAGAGGGAAAGGCTTATGCAGTGGGGAATATCGGAGTGCCTGCAAGTCTTGTAGCACAAGAAAGTTCAAAAAAAGATGACTTGATCATGGAAGTTTCAAGTTTTCAATTAATGGGTACTGATAAGTTTCATCCATCGATTGCGGTCATTACTAATATATATTCGGCGCATTTAGATTATCATAAAAACCGGAAAGAATATGTCGAGGCCAAAATGGCTATTACAAAAAATCAGAAAGAGACCGATTATATTGTCTTTAACCGAGATCAGGAAGAACTTACTCAATTAATAGCTCAAGGAGCTAAAGCTGAATCTATCCCTTTTTCAAGAAAAAAAGCACTGGGCTACGGGACATTCATTAAAAACAATAGGATAATGTTTAATGACGAAGAGGTTATGCCCGTTGATGATTTACTGATACCTGGCGAACATAATTTGGAGAATGCTTTGGCAGCTATCACGGTAGCAAAGCTAAAGGGGGTCCCAAATGAAGATATCAAACAAGCATTCAATCGTTTTAAAGGGGTAAAACATCGTTTGCAGCTTGTAGATACAGTCAATGGCAGAACATTTTACAATGACTCCAAAGCGACAAATGTTCTGGCAACCAAACATGCTCTTGAAAGCTTTTCCCGCCCAGTAATTTTAATTGCCGGTGGATTAGATAGAAAAGAATCACACGAAGAGTTGATTCCAGTACTCGAAAAACACGTTAAAGCAGTAGTGACCTTTGGTGAAACAAAAAGTCAGTTAGCCGAAGCAGCCAATAAAGCACACGTAGACACAGTGATTATTAAAGATACTGTTTCAAATGCTGCAAGAGAAGCCTTTAAAAACAGTGAGGAAGGCGATGTTATAGTGTTATCACCAGCTTGTGCCAGCTGGGATCAATATGCGAATTTTGAAGAACGTGGGAATGATTTTATTGAAACAGTCAGAAAGATAAGTCAGTCAATCTGAAAAGGGGGAAGCACTCAGGTGCATACATGATGAAAATATTAGTTACAGGCGGCGGAACCGGGGGACACATTTATCCTGCTCTTGCATTAATGAACAGAATGAAAGAACTTGATGGGGAAACTGAATTTTTATATGTAGGAACACATCGTGGTCTGGAAAGTACGATTGTCCCAGATCAAGGCTATGCGTTTGAACCACTGAAAGTCGAAGGATTTAAGCGAGACATGAGCATTAAAGGTATCTTGTATAATCTGAACACAGTGAAACTCTTTCTGTCGTCAGTATTCAAAGCCAAGGCAATAGTGAGAAAGTTTCAGCCGGACATCGTTATTGGCACAGGAGGGTATGTCAGCGCTCCTGTATGCTATGCAGCTGCTAAATTGAAAGTACCTACGATCATTCATGAACAGAACAGTGTTGTAGGATTGACCAATAAATTCCTTTCCAGATATGTCTCAGCTATTGCTGTATGCTTTGAAGAGGCACGGGAACAATTTGGGAAATATCAACATAAAATCGTATATACAGGTAATCCACGTGCGCAAGAGGTGTCAGGATATAAAGAAACAGATGTATTGAAAAAATATAATTTAAACCCAAAAAAACCTACAGTACTTATATTTGGCGGGAGTCGTGGAGCTCTCAAGATTAATGAAGCCGTTCTAAAAATGGGTGATAAATTAATGGAAAAATCTTATCAGACACTATTTATCACTGGGAAACAACATTATGCGTCCATAAAAGAGAAGTTTGACAAAGATAAACTTATGAATAAAGATAGGAATAATAATCTGGCGATCGTTCCATATATCAATGAATTGCCTCAAGTTTTTGCATCGGTATCCTTGGTGGTCTCTCGCAGTGGCGCAACAACTCTTGCAGAGTTGACTTCGCTTGGAATACCGAGCATCCTGATACCTAGTCCAAATGTTACAGAAGATCATCAAACTAAAAATGCTCAAAGTCTTGTCGACAAAAATGCTGCTTTAATGATCAGAGAGTCTGAGCTGAATGAGGATATTTTGATGAATAAAATAGATTTTCTAATGAATAATGCGGTTGAGAGAATTAAAATGAGCCAAGCATCTAAAGAACTGGGTAAACCTAATGCATCAGATTTGATCATTAATATCATTTTGAAACTATTAAAAAATGAGTCACTTTAGGAGATAGTTCTATGGGGAAGAATAAGAAAGAATATAAAAAAACTGAAAAAAGTCCTGAGTCTTCTGTGATATATTTAAAAAACAATAAAAATAGATTTTTAAAATGGGGTCTGCTTGTCACCTTATTTACTTTGATATTGCTCATCTCGGTTTATTTTATCAGTCCTTACCGGCTTGTGGAGAACATCTATGTAACCGGGGCAAATGAAGTTTATGATCAGAAAATTCTCGATTCCAGTGGGTTGAAATCCGGGGAGTCGATTTGGGAATATTATTTTGACAAAAGCGAAATAGAAGAACAGGTTATGAATTCTGATCCTCAAATAAAAAATGTTGAATTGTCATTATCTGGATTGCAAGATTACACCTTAGCTGTTGAAGAGTACGAAACAGTTGCTTATCTGACTGAAGAAGATAAGTATAAAAAGATATTGGAAAACGGGGATATTTTGACTGCGTCTACAGCCAACATGGACGCCGAATATCCAATACTTCATGATTTTAAAAAAGGAAGAGTTCTAGAACAGTTTCTTGAAGAATATAAACAGGTGGATAAGAAAGTCAAAGATCAGATTTCAGAGATAGAGTACATGAAAAATAAACCAGGGAAAAGACTCATTTATATCTTCATGAATGATGGCAACGAGGTTCTGGTCACTGTGCCTGACTTTTCTGAGCGGCTCAATTATTATCAAGAAATGAAGGGAGCAGTGGATAAAAGAAAAGGATTGTTTGATTTAGAAGCCGGTGCGTATTTCAAGCCATTTTCTGATGAAGAAGAAAATGAAGAAAAAAATAATGAATAGACAGAAAGAATAGCCCATTATAAGGTTCTTGCTATCTGTTATGTATCATTTATTATGGGCTGTTACATAAAAGTAATCGAAAAAAACTGATAAATCAGTAAACACACTTCATTATAAGACTCATTTTATGGTAAAATGAATTGGAGTAATAACTTTAATAATAAAAAAATTTAAATTATCTAGAAGACGAATAAGTATTGAAGATAGGAGGTTTCAATAAATTGAAAAATGGTGTGTATACAAGCTTGGATATTGGAACCACTTCAATTAAAGTCATTGTTTCTGAAGTTATAAATAATCAGATGAATGTTATTGGAGTTGGAAGCGAACGAACAGACGGTATAAGTAAGGGATTAATCGTTGATATAGATGAAACGGCTCAATCAATCAAAAAAGCTGTCAATCAGGCAGAAGAAAAAGCAGGTATTTCCATCGATTCACTGATCATAGGCGTACCTGCCGTAAATATTGAAATCGAACCCTTTCACGTTAATGTCAACGTTTCAAGCACTAATCAGGAAATTAATGATGAAGTCATCCATACTATGGTGAAACAGATCCGTGAAAAAAAAGTTTCTTCAGATCAGACGCTACTTTCCATAATGATCGAAGAATTTATAATAGACGGATTTGATGGAATCAAAGACCCGAGAAAAATGGTTGGTGATCAGATAGAATGTTATGGCACGGTATTGACTATTTCAAAAACTGTGCTGCACAATATCAAAAAAAGTATCAACAATGCAGGCTATGTCATCGATGATTTACTTTTCCAGCCTAAAGCGATGTCTGAACTGATAATGTCAGAGGATGAGAGACGTTTTGGCACGATACAGATTGATATGGGAGGCGGACAAACGACGGTTTCTGCTGTTCATGACCAGCAAGTCAAATTCTCTAAAATGATCAAAGAAGGCGGATATAACATTACTAAAGACATATCGGTCGTTTTGAATACATCTTTGAAAAATGCAGAAAAAATTAAAAGAGAAGTGGGCTATGCGTTTGTTGACGAAAATGATTTAAACAACAGCCAGTCTATTTCTATAGATGTGGTGGGACAGGACCAAAAGTCTCAAGTAAAAGAATCATATATAGCTGAAATCATTGAAGCAAGAGCGGCACAAATTTTTGAGCAAGTCAAAGCAGAGCTTGATGAAATAGGTGCTTTAGAACTTCCGGGCGGCGTTATACTGACAGGTGGAACATCAGCTATTCCATTAATAGAAGAACTGGCTGAAGACATATTTGAAGTCAATGTCAAAAAATATGTCCCTGATTTTATGGGGGTGCGCTACCCATCGTTTACGAACGGAATCTCACTAGTCTATTATAAATCAAGCATGGACGATCTTCATGAGATGATGAATCATTATGCGCTGTTCAACGAGAAAGAACCACCCAAAAAAATGATGAAAGCGCAGGAAAACGGTACATCAGAGTTATCTGTTCAACAATACAAGGATACCCAAGATAAAAGCGAAACATTTATGGATAAATTCAAAAAATTCTTGAAGCATTTTTTTGATTAGTAATTAATTTTCTACAGGAGGATAAACAATATGGATCTAGAATTTGACTCTTTTGCTGCAAATGGAGCAAAGTTAAAAGTAATTGGTGTAGGTGGAGCAGGTGGTAATGCTGTCAATCGCATGATCGAAGATGGCGTTGAAGGTGTGGAATTTATTGTAGCCAATACAGACCTGCAGGCTTTAGATATGATGAGTGCTGAAACTAAAATACAGCTCGGACCTAAGCTGACGCGTGGACTGGGTGCAGGTGCCAATCCTGAAGTGGGGAAGAAATCTGCTGAAGAAAGTGAAGAAGCTATCGCTGAAGCTTTAAGTGGCGCAGATATGGTTTTCGTAACTGCTGGAATGGGTGGCGGAACAGGGACAGGTGCTGCCGGAATCGTTGCAAGAATTGCCAAAGAACAAGGTGCATTGACAGTGGGCGTGATCACTCGACCGTTTACATTTGAAGGGCCGAAAAAAGGACGCTTTGCTGCCGAAGGAATCGCTTCCATGCGTGAACATGTGGATACACTGGTAACTATTTCAAATAACCGTCTCCTTGAAATCGTTGATAAAAAGACACCAATGATGGAAGCTTTTAGAGAAGCAGACAATGTCTTGCGTCAAGGGGTACAGGGGATATCTGATCTGATCACAAATCCTGGGTATGTCAATCTGGACTTTGCTGACGTGAAGACTGTCATGGAAAATCAGGGATCAGCCTTAATGGGGATCGGTACAGCTACGGGCGAAAACAGAACTGCAGAAGCAACTAAAAAAGCGATTTCTTCTCCACTTCTTGAGGTATCTCTGGATGGAGCTGAAAATGTTCTGCTCAATATTACAGGTGGTTCTGATTTGACACTATTTGAAGCGCAGGACGCTTCAGATATCGTCTCAGCTGCAGCAACTAATGAAGTGAATATCATTTTCGGTACATCGGTAAATGAAGAATTAGGGGATGAGGTCGTTGTTACAGTTATAGCAACGGGAATAGACCCTGAAAAACGAGGATCCCAGTCCAAACAGACTAAACAGAAAAGCGCTAACCAGACTTCAACGGTAAACAAAGAAAAGGATCCATTCGGTAACTGGGATATTAGAAAAGAACCGAATCTGAGAGATAGACATAATGCCGATTTAGACGAAAAAAATAAAAACAAAACAGACTCAACTAAAAATCTTTTCGAACGAGAAGATTCATCAGAAAACAAAGCTGATGATGAAATCGACACACCGCCTTTCTTTAGAAGAAGACGTAAATAATTCATTGGAAAGGATGAATATAGATGAGTTTAAAAGATAAATTCAATAATTATTTTTCTCTAAATGACTCGGATGATGATTTTGAATATGAAAGTACTGAAAGCACTGAAAATATGGTCCAAAAAGAAAGAGAGAAATCACCGAAACCTTTAGCAGTAGAAAACAGAAAAATGAATCATAAAAGTTTAAATCAAAATATCGTGGCAATCAATCAGCAGCAGGCTATAAAAAAACCTAAAATAAAGGTGGTTGAACCACGCTTATACTCAGACGTTCAGTCTATTGCAGATATATTATTAAATAATCAATCTGTGATCCTCAACTTCAGGAGGATGGAAAAAAATCAGGCGAAAAAAATGCTCGATTTTCTAATGGGGGCAACCTATGCCGTTAAAGGAGATATCGAACGACTAGGCGAAGAAATATTTATCTGCACACCTCAGTCATTTGAAATCGATGGCTCAGAACTGCAGTCACTAAAAAATAATGATTTTTAATTAGAATGGGGTTCCAATTCATACTATGTCAGCACAAATTTTAATAACACTACACAGATTGGTGATGCAAGGTATTGACCTTTATAGAATAGCGCTGGTCGTTTATTTTCTATTGTCCTGGATGCCGGGAGGGTACCAGTCTAAGCTTGGGCAATTCCTTATTCGCATCTGCGAACCTTATGTTGGGATTTTTCGACAGTTTGTTCCGCCGATCGGTATGATCAGTTTAGCAGGAATCGTAGCCTTTTTCGCTTTGAGATTTATTGAGTATGGTGTTACAGCCGTATTTCAACTTGTTTTTAATCTATTAATTTAAATTGGATGATGATTAAATGGAAGAGATTTATCAACATTTTAGAGAAGAAGAGAAAGTTTTCATAGATAAAGTGATTGACTGGATTCATAAAGTTGAATTTCAATATTCACCTTATCTCACTCCTTTTTTAAATCCTAGGGAACAATATATTGTAGAATCGATGATTGGACGACATAACGATATTAAATGGGAGTCATTTGGTGGTTATGAAGCAGCAGAAAGAAAACGGCTGTTTCTTTCTCCATCATACTTTGAACCTGCTCAAGACGATTTTGAAATAAAAACTGCTGAAATCCGATATCCTAAAAAGTTTGCAGAATTATCACACGGTAAAATATTGGGTTCTCTTTTGGGTTCAGGCCTTAAGCGTGAAATGATCGGTGACATTATAACAGATGGAGAAGACTGGCAGTTCTTTATCGATCAGACTATTATGGAGTATCTATATTCTTCATTATCTAAAATCGGAAATATCACTGTCAAACTTGAAGAAATTCCTTATACAGATATCCTTTTACCTAAAGATACTTGGGATGAGCAGACGCTCATTGTTTCTTCTTTGCGACTCGATGTGGTATTAGCCAGTGTATTCAACTTTTCCAGACAAAAATCCAAAGAACTTATTTCATCGAACAATGTGAAAATAAACTGGGTTGACGTCATGCGTCCGGATATCGTTTTAGGCATCCATGATATTGTTTCTATAAGGAAATATGGACGCATAAGAATAAATGCGATGGAAGGGAAAACAAAAAAAGAGAAAATCAGATTGAAGTTGGGGATCTTGGATCGAAATAGATAAAAAAGACTAATAAAATATGGAGGTGTTGTCCATGGCTTTAACACCAATGGATATACATAATAAAGAATTTCCTGTTAAAATGAGAGGCTATGATCAGGATCAGGTCAATGATTATCTTGACCAGATCATTAAAGATTATGAAATGCTTTTAAAACAGAAAAAAGAAACTGAAAAAAAATTGGACATGTCTGAAGAAAAACTAGCTAATTATGATCAGATGCATGATTCTTTAAACAAATCGATCCTCGTGGCTCAAGAAGCAGCAGACAGATTGAAGCTGAATGCCGAAAAAGAAGCTGAAATGATCACAAAAGAAGCAACTACAAATGCATCCAATCTCATCCATGAAGCTGAAAACAATGCAGATGAGTTATTGAAAAATGCAGTAAACAAAGCACGTAAGATCGAACAGGAAACAGAGGAACTTAGAAAACAAAGCAGAATATTTAGACAAAGGCTTCAATTAATGATAGAATCTCAATTGGAGTTAGTAAAAAAAGAAGAATGGGACGATATATTACAGCCGCCGCTTTCGGATGAAGCTGAAATAGAGACTATCAAAGAAGTAAAAAAAGAATTAGATGAAAAAAATGAAGAAACAGAAAAAATAGACAGTGAGATGACAGACATATCAGCTAATGAGTCATTTGAAGAAAGTATATCTCCTGCAGCAAATTAATATTAATTTAAATAAACAACAAAATTTTTGAGATAGCTTTTAAAGTGAAAACTTAACAGAGAGTCAAATAATGCTGAGAATTTGACAGGCGGAAACTTTGATCGATCACTCAAAATAAACATATGATGAATAGAGTAGTTATTTGCGTATTCCTGCGTTAAAGGATCAAGAAAAAGTATTTAAACTTTTTAAATTAAGGTGGTACCACGAAGATTTCGTCCTTTCAGGATGGAGTCTTTTTTTATTAAAATAAAAAATCAAGGGTGATAATATGGAAATGAAAGAAACATTGAATTTGCTGAAAACCAAATTCCCAATGAGGGCAAATTTACCAAATAAAGAAATAGAGAGACAAAAAGAATGGAACGAACAAGAGATTTATACTAAAAGACAGGAACTTAACAAGGATAAACCGGCTTTCATATTACACGATGGCCCTCCTTATGCTAATGGGAATATTCACATCGGGCATGCATTAAATAAAATATCAAAAGATATCATTGTAAGATATAAGTCGATGTCTGGTTATCGCGCACCCTATGTGCCCGGATGGGATACACACGGACTTCCTATCGAACAGGCTCTGACTAATACCGGTGTAGACAGAAAATCAATGTCGATTGCAGAGTTCAGAAAACTGTGTGTAGATTATGCCTGGAAGCAAATAAACAAACAGCGCGATGACTTTAAACGATTAGGTATTTCGGGTGAATGGGATAATCCTTATGTTACTTTGAATAAACAATATGAATCAGAACAAATTCGTGTATTTGGAAAAATGGCTGAAAAAGGTTATATATACAGAGGCTTGAAACCCATCTACTGGTCCCCGTCAAGTGAATCCGCACTAGCTGAAGCTGAAATAGAATACCATGATGTTCGTTCTCCAAATATCTATGTCGCTTTCGACGTAAGAGAAGGAAACTCGGTGCTAGAAGAGGGAACCTCTTTTGTGATTTGGACGACGACACCATGGACGTTGCCAGCTAACTTGGCTATTACCGTGAAGCCAGATGCTGAGTATGGCGTGTATGAGGTAGATGGAAGAAAATTTGTTGTTGCTGTAGATCTAGTGGATAAAGTAGCAGAAACACTAGAATGGCACAATATAAGACTGATAAAAGAAGTTTCAGGTAAAGAATTGGAAGGAATAAAGGCCAAGCATCCATTTTATGACCGGGACTCCTTGCTCATTGTTGGCGACCATGTCACACTGGAAGACGGGACAGGTTTAGTCCACACGGCACCTGGCCACGGTGAAGATGATTACATCGTTTGTCAGAAATATGATTTGCCAGTTATATCTCCAGTAGACAGTAAAGGATGTTTTACCGATGAAGCCCCTGGTCTTGAGGGTGTGTTTTATGATAAAGCAAATAAAACCATTACAGAATGGTTGGAGGAGAATAATGCACTACTGAAACTGGATTTCTTTACGCATAGTTATCCGCATGATTGGAGAACTAAAAAACCTGTTATCTTCAGGGCAACACCTCAGTGGTTTGCTTCTATCAAAGACTTCAGACAAGATATCCTGGATTCTATAAAAGATGTGGACTGGCTCCAGCCTTGGGGGATGCAGCGCATCTATAACATGGTTCGAGATCGTGGGGACTGGGTCATATCAAGACAGCGTGCCTGGGGGGTTCCATTGCCTATTTTTTATGCAGAAAATGGCGAATCGATCATTACACCAGAGACAACTGAACATGTTGCCAAACTGTTTGCTGAGTATGGTTCCAATGTCTGGTTTGAAAGAGAAGCAAAAGATTTATTACCAGAAGGATTCAAGCACGAAGCAAGTCCCAATGGTCATTTTGAAAAGGAAACGGACATTATGGATGTCTGGTTCGATTCAGGTTCTTCCCATCAGGCAGTGCTGCGTCAAAGAGAAAATCTTGAATTCCCTGCTGATATGTATCTAGAGGGATCTGATCAGTATAGAGGCTGGTTCAATTCAAGTTTGACAACGTCTGTAGCGATAAATGGAGTTCCCCCTTATAAGTCAGTGCTGTCACAAGGGATGGTTCTGGATGGAAAAGGGAAGAAAATGAGTAAATCTATCGGAAATGTTATTGATCCGAATAAAGTGATCAAACAGATGGGTGCCGATCTTATCCGTCTATGGGTGTCTAGTGTTGACACACAAGCGGATGTAAGGGTAAGTATGGAAATCCTGCAGCAAGTATCAGAAGTATACAGAAAAATAAGAAATACGATCCGTTTTCTCATTCAAAACACTGAAGACTTTAATATCAGAGAAAATGGTATTGCATATGATGACTTGAGACCTGTTGATCAGTATTTAATGAATAAACTGAATATGACGGTTGAGCATGTGACTGACGGTTATGAACGTTATAACTTCTCGGATATATTCAAAGAGATCAATCACTTCTTGACGCTAGACGTTTCAAATTTTTATGCTAACTTTGCCAAAGATGTTCTTTATATCGATGCACCGGATTCTTACGATAGACGTGCGATGCAGACGGTCTTTTATCATATAACAACAGAATTGACTAAACTATTGACTCCAATCCTTCCACATACAGCTGAAGAAATATGGAACTATCTGGAAGAAGAGGAAAATTATGTTCAGTTGTCTGAATTCCCACAAGTAAAAGATTACGAAAATTCAGAGAAATTGATGAATCAGTGGCGTCAGTTTATGTCTCTTCGGGATAAAGTACTGAAGGCAAACGAAGTGGCTCGGGAAAACAAGATCATTGGAAAAGACTTCGAAGCCAAAACAACGATTTATGCCTCTGAAACCATTAAAGAACTATTGACTGATTTGAATAGTGATATCAGACAAATATTGATTGCTTCTGAGGTAAATATAAAAGATTTGGAAGCTAAACCTGAGAATGAACGTATTTTAGACTTTGAAGATGTCTCGATTCTTGTTGAAAAAATGCCTGGAGAGGTATGTACACGTTGTCGCATAACAACTGAAGAAGGTATTAAACTTTCTGAAGATGAATTTTTATGTCAACGCTGCTACGATATCTGTGAAGAACACTATCCAGAAGTATTAAACAAAAAATAAAGAGTAAAATAAAAAACTTCCTCGTTCGAGGAAGTTTTTTTTATAATTATTTTATAAACGACTTGCAATCAAACCATAAAGGAAGACGACGATGATTGCTCCGATAATAGCTGGAATAACATAAAAGTCAGCTAGTTGAGGCCCCCATGAGAATAGGAATTGTCCTGCCCAAGCACCGATAAAACCAATGATTATATTACCAATAATACCGCCTGGTACATCCGTGCCTACTATTGCCTGACCGATCGCCCCGATAATTCCTCCAATGATAAGTGACCATATAAATCCTAACATATTAACCTCTCCTTTTTCTTGATTATCTTACTTTTCAAGTATAGGATATTGCCACATTTTATTCAAATAATTTGCTTCTTACACAAATCAGTCGATTTAATCATTGGACTCAGTCAATTTAAGCAGCTGATTGCGCAGGCTGCTTTCTAATTGAGTAAGCTGTACTTCGGCTTCTTTACGTTTAGAACGGCCATCTTTTTGTATATTTAAAGTTTCTTCAAGTGTTTCGATCAAATCAGATTGCGTTTTTTCAAGAGTCTCTATATCAATGATACTTCGCTCATTCTCTCTTGCTGTCTCAATAGAAGACTGTTTAAGCATTTCAGAATTCTTCTTCAGCAAGTCGTTGGTTGTTTCAGAGACTTGCCTTTGAGCTGTCACTGCTTCTTTTTGACGAAGGAGTGTCAAAGCGACAACGATTTGGTTTTTCCACAAAGGAATGGCAGTATTGATCGACGTCTGAATTTTTTCAGATAAAGCCTGGTTTGTATTTTGAATAAGTCTGATCTGAGGTGCTTGTTGAATAGTCATTTGACGGGCGGTTTTCAAGTCATAGACTCGTTTATCGAGTCGACTCAAAAACTGATTCAAATCATTCACCTTTTGAACTTCCATCTGATTGTTGCTGGTTTCGGCTTGTTCGATTGCTTTAGGGATACTTTCGTTCTGTAATTGTTCCATTTTAACTTCACCGGCAGCAATGTAAACGTTTAAAGCTTCAAAGTACTCGTAGTTTTTATCATATAACTCTTCAAGCATTTCATTATCTTTTAAAAGGAGTTCGCGTTCCTTATCTAATTTCACTGCTATTTTATCAACTTGAGCACCGATTTTCTGATATTTGGCTGTGGTTTCGTAAATCGATCGATTGATTTTTCTGAAAAACTTTTTGAAAATATTCTGATTTTCAGCTTTAAGTTCATTAGGGTCTGCTTCATTCAGTCGAAACATTAAATCATTCAACGTCTCACCAATGTGATTGGTTTCCTGATTTTGAACATGATTAAGCACGCTATGTGAAAATTCGCCTAATTTCTTTTGAGCTTGAGCGCCATAATTCAATAATGAATCTGTGTCTGTCGTATCGATCTGTTTCGCCAAATCATAAGCCTGTTCTTTACGCTGTTCACTTAACGTATCAATGATTTTTTTTGATTTGGAAGATTTAGTGACAATTGATTTGTTTGCTTTTGGATCCATTTCATTCGTACCGAAGGGATCGGACAATAAGTGATCTATTTCCGACGAACGATTATTTTCTAAATTTTCATTTTGATTGGCTGACATACTATACACCTCTTGTAAATTTGTTTGCTGGTCAGTTATTATTTAAATCGTATCATCAAATGAGTGGCTGGTTGTATTGTCTTTACTGAATGATTGTTTAGCGGACTCAATTTCGACTGACATATCCTCGATATCATCTTCTTTAAATCTGACGTAGTCTTCAGCAATCTGTTCACACATCTTATCGATTGTATCGGCAGATTTTTGAAGTATGTCATAAGTGGTCTTGCTCTTAGCTTTATGACTTTCTATTTCCACATATTTTTTTGACAGATCCGCCAGTGACGGTAGATGAACATAGAGAAATTTATCGACATCATGAAGGCGGTCGGGTTCATTAGTAATGTTTTTGAATAACTCTTTAGCTAAAGAAACCGTATTGTTACGATGTTCAATGGCTTTTAACTTTCCGGACTGATTCATATTTTCATCTATAGTAATGATTTGCTGGTGTGCCTGAGACATTGTACGACGGAAATAACTGATATCTTCTTTTGATAGACCTTTCGATAAATAAAAGGCTTCCTTCTCTTTAGACAGCCGCGGGAGTCTCTGATCAGTCTGGACTGCAGTCTTATTAGTCATAACATTAAGCATGACTATACCTATTCCGATGCTTAATAAAAAGGAGACCAGAATATTAATTTCAAAACCTACCAGTAATAAAAAGATGAACATGATAATAAACAAAATGAGTGCGTAAATGAGATTCAAACGAGTATTTGAGCGTTTCATAATTTAATCCTCCATTTCAGTCAATAGATAATTATCTTCTGCATTTATAATATCACAAAATACCCTGATTGTTATATAAGACCTAAGATGGATTTTATATAGGATGAATTATTTGATTAAATGGGTTATGATAAAAATACATTTAAAGGAGATGACATCATGCTTTTTTACGAAGAGACAATCAAGAGTACATCGATTTATAAAGGGAACATCACTGAATATGTCGTCGAAGACGTTAAATTACCTGATGGAAAACAGGCCAAAAGAGAAATAGTGCGTCACGACAGCGCAGCAGCGGTTTTACCTTTTACTAAGGATGGAGAACTTATATTAGTTAAACAGTACCGTAAAGCCATCGATCAGATAAGTATTGAAATCCCAGCAGGACTACAAGATAAAACGGACAAGGATGGGATGGAAACAGCCAAGCGCGAATTAGAAGAAGAGACAGGCTATAAAGCAAAAAAGTGGTCGTTTGTCACTTCTTTTTACAGTACTCCAGGTTTTACAGATGAATTTTTAGAAATTTATGAAGCGACTGACTTATACCTTGCAGAAGATCCGCTGAGTCAGGATGAAGATGAGAATCTAGAGTTGATTACCGCATCTTATGAGCAGGCCTGGGACCTTTACCATAAAGGATTACTCAGAGATTCAAAAACAGTTTTTGCATTATTTTACTGGAAAATGAAGAAGTTAGATATAAAGCTAGGGGAATAAGTATGTCATCTAGAGTCAAGAAAAAACAGGAAGAAAACAGGATGGAAAAAGAAAGAAGAAATCTTGAAAGGAAAAAGAGAAAAGCAGATAAAAAAAATGAAAAAAAATTAAATAAAACCGGGCGGACAGCTAAAAAAAGGTCAAATGAAATGAGTAAATATAGACGTGTTGAAAAACAATTGACACTTGCTATAATCATCGTTGCTTTACTATTGCTGATTGTTTTATTTTATGTTTTTTTCATATAATGTAAAGGAAGTTTTAGAATGAGAATAGGTATTATTGCTGCTATGGAACAAGAAGCACAGACAATTATTGATCGGCTGCAGTATTTGAAAAGTTCTACAAAAGCTAATCAGCAGTTTTATGAAGGAGATATAGGTAAAGCACATATCGTTCTGGTACAGTCAGGGATAGGGAAGGTGAATGCAGCTATAGCGACAACATTACTCATTGAAAGCTATAAAGTCGAAGCTGTAATCAATACAGGTTCTGCAGGCGGCATCGGAGTGGATCTGTCAGTTGAAGATTTAGTCATTTCAAATGAACTTTCCTATAATGATGCGGATGCACGTGCTTTTGGTTACGTTTATGGACAAATACCTCAGATGCCGGTGACCTACTTATCTGATCCTGGATTAGTTGAAAAGTTTAAACAGGCAGCTGTAAAGAAAAGTTGGACGATTAAAGAAGGCCTTATTGTTACAGGAGATTCATTTATAAGTGATGCAGGCAAGGTTAGAGAGATTCGAAAAAATTTCGAAAATGCTTTAGTAACTGAAATGGAAGGCGCTGCCGTGGCTCAGACATGCTATCAATTTGATACTCCCTTTGTGGTTATTCGTGCTGTATCGGACGTCTCGGATGCAGAAGCTTCTTATTCGTTTGATGAATTTATCGAAAGAGTAGGAAAGAAATCCGCAGAGACAGTGCTGGAATTTATTTCACTTATCGATTGATTTTAATATTAAGAAAGTGAAAGAAGGAATAAAATGAAGGTTTGCTTTGATTATAAAGATTTTGAGATCTTTGATATTGAAGATTTAGAGGGAAGAATGAAAGCAATAAGAGAGAATATACAGCCTGTGTTTCAGTATTTTGGCGATACACTGTTAGAAAGTATCAACGACTACACTGGATATGCAGGGAGTTTTCATATTGCAAAGCATAGAAGACGGACGGTTAATCCACCTGGATCAACATGGAGTGCATTCGGAGGGAATAAGCGTGGGTATAAAAAATATCCGCATATACAGATAGGCATCAATGAAAAATATATTTTCATGTTCCTTGCTATCATCGATAATCCCAGACATGAGAAAACAATGGCCAGATATCTTTTGGATAACCCCTCTTTATGGTCAGGATTGAGCGAAGAATATCATGTTTCTCGTGACCATACAAAGATAGCACTAATAAAAGCTGATGACTACAGCATAAGTACAACATTGCAGCATGTGAATGCTGTCAAAAAAGGTGAATTTATGATCGGGAGGATTATGACTCCTGACAGTGAGCACCTACAAACCTGCGAAAGTCAAGAAAGCTTTTTCAAGGAAACTTTAGTCACACTTCTTCCTGCATATAAAGCATTACTTGAGCTTTACCACAAGGAGGAGAACAGATGAAAAGTGAGATCGAAAAAATGATTGCAGGTGAACTGTACAGACCTGAAGATGAAGAACTGGTAATTAAAAGAAGATCAGCACGTCTAAAAGCACACCGTTTCAATCAAGTTGAGAGTGATCAGAAAAGAATGGATATAATTAAAAAATTATTTGGAAGCACCGGGGAGAACATCAAGATCGAGCCCACTATTAGAGTGGACTACGGGTTCAATATACATGTCGGCGAAAATTTCTATGCAAATTTCAATTGTGTTTTTTTAGATGTCTGTCCTATTAAAATAGGAAAAAATGTAATGATTGGACCAGGAGTGAGTTTAGTTACACCGGAACACCCACTAGAAGCAGCAGCACGTAATTCAGGATATGAATTTGGAAGACCGATAACGATCGGCGATAACTGCTGGGTAGGTGCTGACGCTACGATCGTTGGCGGAGTAACGTTAGGGGATAATGTCGTTGTCGCAGCCGGTGCTGTTGTGAAAGACTCTTTCCCTGACAATGTTGTCGTCGGCGGAGTACCTGCTAAAATCATAAAAACGATTGATCCAGATTGAAAAATAAACGTCATCTCACCATTTAAACTGCTCATATTTAGCGTATCTTTAGACAATTTTTATTAAGTTCGATATGATGTAAGTATAGAACTCTTCTGAAGCCAGTATCGGTAAGACTGGTGTTTTAGAAGAAATAATGAATGGAAGGTGAAGCACATGAAAGAACTGTTTACGTTTCCAACTGATGAACTTTTAGAGGAAAAAGAGGTTGTCGTTTCAATATCACTGAATTCAGAATCCAACTCTTTTGAAACAGAAGCAAATCAGATACAATTTCAAAATTTATTAAAAGAAGCCAAAGAAAAACTTTGCGAGAAGTATGACGAAAAGTTTTGTGAATCATTGCTTGAAAAAGTCGATGGATTAAGAGAGAATACTGATTTTTGGAGAAAAATGACAGAAAGTGTCGTCATTTATATTACTCCCCAGAATGTATATTTCTACAGATTGAGTGTTCCGATCAGTACTGGAACAGTTGTTTCTGATCAGCCGTATATACTACCGCTGATAACGAACTTCCAGTATATTAGCTACTACCACTTGCTTTGCTTGAATCATGATAAATTCAGACTATTTAATGGTCGTGGAAGTAAAGTTCAGGAAGTCGAGTTGCCAGATGATGCACCTACAACCTTGACTGAAGCCTTAGGCGATGAACTTACTGGCGGAAAACTGAACGTAGGTAGCTATGGCGATGGAGCCGGCCAGGGGATGTTCCATGGGCATAATGAAAAAAGCGGTGAAGTGGAAATCGATCAGATAAATTACTTCAGAGTCGTTGATAAGTATATTTATGATAATTTCTCCAAACCGACAGAATTACCACTTGTTTTATTTGCTTTGCCGGAAAATATCGCTGACTTCGAAAAAATATCCAAAAATGAATTTCTGGATGAAACAAAAGTTGAAGCGTCGCCTGCTCAACTCTCAAATCAGGAAATACAGGATAAAACGAGTGAAGTTGTTGATGAGATCGTAAACAGACGCTATCATTCACTGGTAAAACGCTATGAAGAAACTACTCCTGAATACAAATTGGATGCACAGTATAATGATCTGGCTATGGCAAGTATCCAGGGCAAAATCGACACATTGCTGTTGGAAAACCATTACCAAGTACGTGGACGTATCGATGAAAATGGTCAATACCATGAAGGGACTGAAATGAACATTTATGTTAATCAGTTAGTTCATAATGTATTGAAAGCCAACGGAAAAGTGTATGTACTGGAAAAAGCCAGCATGCCTTCTGATACTGGAATAGCTGCATTGCTTAGATTCTAAGCATTGGAGCTGAAACTCTCTTGATTATTTAACTTGTACCTTCTGGAACCAATAAGCTGAATTGGATCCAGAAGGTACTTTTTATAAAAATACAAAATTATTCTTTCCTTGACTCCTTGAAACAATACTGGTATACTTGACGTTGTGTAAAATATCGCAGCAGAGAGTGGTAACCGCGTCAACAGTTTCTTGCCATATGCAATATGAGCGCAATTGTGTAACCAGCGGCTGCAAAGGTGAAGATTGAAAAGAAACTGCACGTATTACTGAGCTTTCACACGTTATTTTACTCCATATATTATAACAATGGAGGAATTTTATTATGTCAAGATATACAGGACCATCATGGAAAAAATCAAGACGTTTAGGTATTTCTTTAACAGGTACTGGTAAAGAAATCGCACGTCGTCCCTATGCACCAGGTCAACATGGACCTACTGCACGTGTTAAATTATCAGAATACGGACTTCAATTAAAAGAAAAACAAAAACTGCGTTACATGTACGGTTTAAATGAGCGTCAGTTCTTCAATCTATTTATTGAAGCAGGTAAAATTCGTGAAGGTAAACATGGTGTCAACTTCATGATCCTGCTTGAGCAGCGTTTAGATAATGTTGTTTACAGATTGGGACTTGCCACAACTCGTCGTCAAGCACGTCAGTTAGTCAATCACGGACACATTACTGTTAACGGTAAACGTGTAGATATTCCATCTTTCCGTGTATCAGTTAATGATGTCGTTGGTGTCAGAGAAAAATCTAAAGATTTGAAAATTATCAAAGAATCTGTAGAATCACTCTTTGGACGTCCTGACTTTGTTTCATTCGATGATGAAAAATTAGAAGGAACGCTTACACGTTTACCATTGCGTGAAGAAATGCCTGCTGAAATCGAAGAAGCATTTATCGTTGAGTACTACAACAGATAATAATCAATAAAATAAAAAAGCTGAGATGTTTTAATATCTCAGCTTTTTTTATGATTCAAATAGTAAAATTGGGAGATTCTCTTTTGGAAAAGGAAAAAAGAAGGTTATATACGCTCCATTAAAACGTTGGTAAATTCTTCCAGAATCAACTGATCTGCTTTAGTGAATCGATTTTTAACTGGCGCATCAATGTCCAGTACACCAATTTTCACACCATCTTTTATAAGGGGCACTACGATCTCTGACTGACTGTTTGCATCACAAGCGATGTGGCCAGGAAAAAGATCAACATCATCAACGATAAGTGTTTGTTCTTTTTCCAATGCTGTACCGCAAACCCCTGCACCTTCTGCGATTCTGATACAGGCAACTTTGCCCTGGAAAGGTCCCAGGACTAATTCTCTATCGATTTTATCCCAAAGGTAAAAGCCGGCCCAATTTATATTGGGGAAATGCTCCCATATCAAAGCAGAAGCATTGCTTAGATTTGCGATCAGATTTGTTTCTTTTCCGATAATAGCCGCAAGTTGTTTGCTGACCATGTGCTTGATTTCGTGTGACATATAGTGTTCCTTTCTTTATTAAAATTATTTATTTTGCTTGCTAGTATAACATAATTCAATTAAGTTTGATATACTGTACTAAATAACTTGAGAGCCATAAATGGCAAAGAAGCGTTGGAGGCCAAATCATGTCAGTTGAATTAATCATTACATTGAGTGTTGTCGTACTCATTTTACTCATCTATACTCTTACATATTTTATCAGAAAGAAACATTATGAAAGAATCGATGGGTTGGATAAAGTCAAAAAAGAATTGCACACTAAAATACCGGTTGAGAAAGTATCGACATTAGATAAAATGATGATAACAGGACAGTCTAAAGAAGTAGCGACTAGCGTGATGGCAGATATCGATACGATCGAAGATGAGAATTTACCATTAGTTGAATCCTATTTATTTGAGGCGGAACAGGCAACAGATCGTTATCGCTTCGGCCAATCAACAAAAATTGAAAGTCAAGCTGAGCAGTTACTTCAGAAAATTGAAGAGAATATAATAATTGCTTCAGAAAAAATAGAAGAGCTGCTTCAGAGAGAACAGGCAAACCTGAGAAAAATTGATTCCATAAAGAAGCGATATCATAAAGTTCGTAAGGAGCTGTTGGCAAAGAGTTTCACTTTCGGTGATTCCATAAATAGTCTGGAAGATAAGTTAGGCATAATGGAAGGGTTATTTATGTCTTTTTCAGATTTAACAGCTTCTGGGGATCATGAAGAAGCAAAAAAAATCGTAAATCAGTTGGATGCAAAGTTAAATGAAATGGAAAGTATGATGGCTAGTATACCTGAAATCAATAATAAAATTGAAAATGATTATAAAAAGCAGCTTCAGGAAATAAAGCAGGGGTACAATAAACTGATTGAAAAAGACTACAAATTTCCTGAATCTATAGATATTGAAAAAAAATCCGAGCAGTTAACTGAGGGAATAAATCATTTAAAAGAACTTTTAGCCCAACTTGAATTAAAGAAAATCGAGTCAGAACAAATTGAAGTTGAAAAACGAATCGATGAGTTATATGACGCAATGGAAAAAGAAATCAGCGCTAAGAGAGAATTAGCGAAACTATCTCGGAAGATGCCAAAAATCCTGTATTACCTGACAACTGAAAATAAAGAACTTGGGTTGGAACTTGACCGAATAGGCCAAAGCTACCAACTTGATCAGGGGGAGCATAAGAAATATTTAGTAATGAAAAGTATTTTAGAAGAACAAGAGACACTTATCGCCAAGGTTTCTGATAAAATCGAAAAAAACGAGATTTCCTATTCAGTAGCTTTGGAAACTCTGGAAGAATCGTTTGAAAAATTAGAAACTCTTTCACATTCTTACGAAGAATTCAGACTAAGATTGTATGCTTATCGGGAGAAAGAAAAAGAAATAAAAGAAGACGTGGAAGAGATGGAATATGCTTTGCGTGAAATGAAAAAATATATAGAGGCGCAGCATCTGCCGGGCCTACCTGATGATTATTTGGATTTATTTTTTTACACGACTGACCAGCTGGAGAAGTTATCAACTGAACTAGCCAAACACAAACTGGATTTGACTAAGGTACTGGAACTTCATTCTATGTGTGACGAAGATGTGGAGCAGCTCGCTGACAAAACGGAAGAAATCGTAGACAATGCACTGCTTACTGAATTAACCAGTCAGCGCCTTTATCGTTACAAGGAAGAACATCCTGAAGTCATAGAAACGATCAAATACAGTGAATCGCTGTTCCTCGATGATTATGACTATGAAACAGCCTTGAAGATGGTAAGAGAAAAACTCGAGTCGATTGAGCCAGGAGCTTTTGATTCGGTAAAAGACCTCTACAAGAAAGAGATGCAAAAGCAGAATGAATAACAAGAAACTCTCAGACAAAATACAAAGTCTGAGAGTTTTTTATATAAAAAACGTTATCTTTTTTACATTGCTTGAAGCCGCCGCATATTCTGCTATAATAGAAAGAGTTTGTTGGAAGAGAAGAAATAAAAGAGGTGCAGGAATGATATATTTTGATAATTCAGCGACGACCAGGACAGAAGCATCTGTCTTGGATACTTACCGAGCTGTCAATGAACAGTATTTCGGTAATCCATCAAGCTTGCATCAGCTGGGCGAACGATCCAGGCAACTTCTTGATCAGTCAAGAAAGCAAATCGCAGAACTAATGGGTGTAAACAAGGAAGAAATAGTTTTCACTAGCGGTGGAACTGAGGGAGATAACTTTGCCATTAAAGGTACTGCCATGGCTAAAAAAGGTTACGGCCGCCATATGATCACCTCGATCACAGAGCATCCTGCTGTTCTCAAAAGCATGGAACAGCTTGAGAGTATAGGATGGGATGTGACTTATCTTTCTGTAGACAAAAAAGGTAAAATAAATCTGAACGAATTAAAAACGGCTATAAGGAAAGATACGGTGCTGGTTTCTTTGATGGCTGTCAATAACGAAACGGGCAGTCTGCAGCCGTTGAAGGAAGTCAGCGAAGTGCTTGAGGATCATCCTTCTATTCATTTTCATGTGGATGCTGTCCAGGCATTGGGTAAAGTAGATTTGGATTTAAACGAATCCAGAATCGACATGGCTGTCTTTTCCGGGCACAAGTTTCATGCACCAAAAGGCACTGGTTTTATGTATGTGAGAAAAGGCAGGAAGTTATCCCCATTATTAAGTGGCGGGGGTCAGGAAAGTGGACTTAGAAATGGGACTGAAAATGTACCCGGGAATGTAGCTTTGGCAAAAGCGTTACGATTGTTGTTGAAAAATAAAAAGGCAACTAATGACAGACTGTCTAGTATGAAACAGTCATTATTGAACTATTTCAGTGAACTGGAGAAAGTGACTGTTTTTTCTCCGGAAGAGAGTGCCCCGCATATTATATCATTTGGCATAAAAAACAGCAGAGGCGAGGTGCTTGTCCATGCGCTTGAAAAAGAAGGCATTTATATATCGACGACAAGTGCTTGTTCAAGCAGGAAAAATAAAAGCGTGCACTCCATAAAAGAGATGGGGCATTCAAAAGAACAGGCAGCATCTGCCGTGCGAATAAGTTTGAGCAATATGAATACGAAAGATGAAGTGGAAATATTCAAAAAGACATTCAATAAAGTTTATGAACGATTAAAGGCAATAGAATAGCGAGGTTAAGAGTTGGAAATCACAGAATTACTAATTAGATACGGAGAGCTATCAACAAAAGGAAAAAACAAAAAAAAATTCCTGAAAAAATTATATCAAAATGTTGTCGAAAAGTTGAAAAAGTTTGATCAGGTATCAGTAGGGTACGATCGTGATCGCATGCATGTGAAATTGAATGGAGAAGATGCTGAATCAGTTATTAAAGAATTGAAAGAAGTCTTCGGCATCCAGTCTTTTTCCCCTGTGATAAGGGTGGATCGTTCGATCGAGGCTGCAAAAGAAGCAGTCATAGAATTGATCAAAAGTAGTTATACACCGGGTATGTCATTCAAAATCAATACCAGAAGATCTGATCACACTTTTCTATATGATACGAATGAGATCAATCGATTCCTAGGGACTGCTGTTGAGAAAACTTTTGATGATATTCATGTCAAAATGAAAAATCCTACTACTACTGTAAGAGTAGAAGTCAGAAAACGGGGTTTCTTTATATCTGTTGAGACCATCAAGGGCCTGGGAGGGCTGCCGGTTGGAACAGGTGGCACAGGGATGCTGATGTTATCAGGGGGGATTGATTCGCCGATAGCTGGGTATCTATCGCTTAGAAGAGGAATGAGGATCGAAGCAATCCATTTTCACAGTCCTCCGTATACTAGCCCCCAAGCTTTAAAAAAAGCAAAAGATTTGACTGAAAAACTATCACATTACGCAGACGAATTAACATTTATAGAAGTGCCTTTTACTGAAATACAAGAACAAATAAAAAAACTGATCCCTGAAGAATATTCAATGACTATCACAAGAAGAATGATGTTAAGGCTTACTGACGAAATCAGGAAAAAACGCAATGGATTAGCCATCATAAATGGAGAATCATTAGGTCAAGTAGCGTCTCAAACGCTTGAAAGTATGGCCGCAATCAATGAAGTAACGAATACTCCTGTCTTACGTCCACTTATATCCATGGATAAAACTGATATCATTAAAATCGCCGAACAGATAGACACTTATGAGTTAGCTATACAGCCTTTTGAAGACTGCTGCACGATTTTCGCATCAAATAGACCTAAAACAAAACCTCAGCTACAGAAGGTGAAAGGGTTTGAAAAAGCCCTGGATGTAGAAACATTAATGATTAATGCAATAGAGGGTATAACTATTCAAAAAATCAGTGCTGAAACAAACGAACGAATAGAAATGGAAAAAGAATTTACTTCTTTGTTATAATGTTTTAGTTGCAAAGACCTGTTCAAACAGGTTAAACTAAAGGTATATTATAAGAAAGAAGGGATAACAATGGATGTAACATTGAAAGGCGAAAAATTTCAGACAAATGGTACTGCTCCACAAGTAGGGGATAACGCTCCTTCCTTTAATCTTAAGAATTTAAATGATACCGACGTGAAATTATCCGACTATGAAGGAGAAGTGGTTATATTAAGTACCTTTCCTGATATAGAAACAAGTACATGTGCCAGACAAACCGATACATTTAATGAAAAAGGTAAAGAGTTAAGTAATACGACAGTCTTGTCTATTTCAGCAAATACAGTCAATGAGCAAGAAGAATGGGCCAAGTCTAAAGATGTCGACACAGTCCTGCTTCACGACAGTGACCGTACTTTTGCTAAAGCATACGGTCTTTACATCGAAGACATCGATAAAATCGCCCGGTCGGTTTTTGTATTAAATAGAAATGGACAAATCGTCTACAGAGAGATTGTAGAAGAAATGGCTGATGATCCAAATTATGAAAAGGCTGTAGCAGCGGCAAAAAAAGAAGAAGCTGAATTGAGTTAAATAATCTGATAATAAATACAGGCGATGATCATGAGTAGTATCAATAACATTGATCCAAGAGAATGGGTGTATGGTGGAAATCCCTGATCGATCTTTTTGAGAAGTAGCATGGGAGCTCTGGCAGTGAACGATAAAGTAGCTGCTGATGGACTGACAGAACATTAAATCTGTTTTCAAGAGATCACTGTTTACTATTCAGTGATAATTTAGGTGGTACCGCGAAGCATTCGTCCTATGAGTATAGGATGAATGCTTTTTTAATGAGAAAAAAGGAGAGATGAATTTGGAAGAATCATTAGATATGTCAAAAAAATATGAACCATCAAAAGTAGAAGAAGGACGCTATGAGAAATGGCTCGAAGAAGATTTATTCAGGCCGGATGAAAAAGGCACAGAACCTTATTCTGTCGTTATACCGCCTCCTAACGTGACAGGAAAACTCCATCTGGGACATGCTTGGGATACGACGCTTCAAGATATTATTATCCGTCAAAAAAGAATGCAGGGATATGATACCTTGTGGCTGCCGGGGATGGATCACGCCGGGATCGCCACACAGGCAAAGGTCGAGGAAAAACTTGCCCAGGATTCTATTTCTAAATATGACTTAGGCAGAGAAAAATTTCTGGAAAAAGTATGGGATTGGAAAGAAGAATACGCAGATAATATTCGTCAACAATGGTCTAAAGTAGGTGTTTCAGTTGATTATTCCAGAGAACGTTTCACTTTGGATGAAGGTCTCAATAAGGCTGTGAATAAAGTCTTCGTCGACCTGTATAACAAAGGGCTCATCTACCGCGGCGAGTATATCATCAACTGGGATCCTAAAGCCCAGACCGCTCTATCAGACATTGAAGTTGACCATAAAGATGTCAACGGTGCGTTTTACCATATCAAGTATCCGATCGTCGATGGAGAAGGTGAAGTAGAGATCGCAACTACACGCCCTGAAACGATGCTGGGAGATACAGGGGTCGCTGTTCATCCTGAAGATGAGAGATACCAGCACCTTATAGGTAAAAAAGTACTGCTGCCGTTGGTCAACAGAGAGCTCACCGTCGTAGCAGACGATTACGTGGATAGAGAATTTGGTACGGGAGTAGTCAAAATAACCCCAGCCCATGACCCTAACGATTTTGAGATCGGCAAGCGTCATGATTTGGAACAAATGAATGTGATGAATAAAGACGGCTCTATGAATGAAAATGCCGGAAACTATGCAGGAATGGATCGCTTTGAGGCACGAAAAGCACTTGTCAAAGATTTAAAAGAAGCCGGATATCTTATCAAAGTAGAAGATATGACACACAGCGTTGGTCATTCTGAACGTACAGGAGTAATCGTCGAACCAAGACTGTCTACTCAATGGTTTGTTAAAATGCAGCCGCTGGCAGAACAGGCACTGAAAAATCAGCAGACTGAAGACAAGGTGACCTTCGTTCCCGAGCGATTTGAGAAAACATTCAACAACTGGATGGAAAATGTCCACGACTGGGTCATATCCAGACAGTTATGGTGGGGACACCGCATACCAGCCTGGTACCATAAGGAAACCGGTGAATTGTTTGTTGGAGAAACAGCTCCTCAAGACAGTGAGAACTGGGAACAGGACAATGATGTTTTAGATACATGGTTCAGTTCAGCCTTGTGGCCTTTTTCGACAATGGGGTGGCCTGATCCCGATGCAGAAGACTTCAAGAAATACTTCCCGACGAGTACTTTAGTTACCGGATATGATATCATCTTTTTCTGGATCAGTCGCATGATCTTCCAGAGCCTGGAATTCACTGGAAGAGCACCATTTAAAAACGTTTTGATCCATGGACTGATACGAGATGAACAAGGCAGAAAAATGAGCAAGTCCTTGGGCAATGGTATCGATCCAATGGATGTCATCGACCAGTACGGTGCCGATGCCTTGAGATGGTTCTTATCCAATGGCTCATCTCCAGGTCAGGACGTTCGTTTCAGTTATGAAAAAATGGACGCTTCATGGAACTTTATCAATAAAATTTGGAATGCCAGCCGTTATGTAGTGATGAACCTCGGTGATTTCTCATACGATGCCATCGATTTGAGTGGAGACAAAACGATTGCGGATAAATGGATCCTGGCCCGCTTGAATCAGACGATCGAGCAAGTGACTGAGCTTTTTGAAAAGTTTGAATTTGGCGAAGCCGGGAGGAAGTTGTACACCTTTATTTGGGATGACTATTGTGACTGGTATATTGAAATGAGTAAGGAACTACTGATTCAGGGAACAGAAAAACAGAAAGTAACCACTAAATCTGTCCTTGTGTATGTTCTGGATCAGACTCTGCGCTTACTTCATCCTATTATGCCATTCGTCACTGAAGAAATCTGGGAACATATTCCTCATAAAGGAAAATCGCTGGTTACTGCCGACTACCCGGAAACAGATAGCCGATTGAAAAATCAAGAAGCGATCGATAATATGAACATGCTGATCGAACTGATCCGTTCCGTTCGAACAATCCGATTGGATGCTAAACGTCCATTATCCAAAGAGATAGATATTTTAATAAAAACCAAAGGTGAAAAAGAAAAAGAGTTTTTACGTGAGAATCATTCCTTTATTGAACGGTTCTGCAACCCGAATGATTTAGTCATTGATACTGAAATTGAAATACCCGGCGAAGTAAAATCGGCAGTTATTTCAGGGGCTGAAGTTTATATTCCTCTGGCTGGTCTAGTTGATGTCAAAGAAGAAATAAAACGATTGGAAAAAGAAAAAGAGAAGTGGCAGCAAGAAATAAATCGAGTAGAGAAAAAACTGGCTAATGATAAATTTGTAAAAAATGCACCGGAGAATATCGTTGAAGCTGAAAAAGAAAAAGGCAAAGATTACAAAGAAAAATTTGAAGCAGTAACCAATCAGATCGAAAAACTAAAAAATATTGGAGAAGGATAAACATGAATAAGGTTGTCGTTTTTGATATGGACGGTTTGATGTTTGACACTGAACCCATTTATTTCAAAGCCAATAAAAAAACTGCTAAAAGATTTGACATCCCCCTTGACTACCCTTTTTATGAAAAATATATAGGAGCAAGTGAAGCAGATTTTTTTGATGCTATGTACCAGGCTTTTCCAGAACATGATGTTAAGCAATTCACCATAGACAGTAAAAAAGACGTAGAAGATCTTTTACTTGCTGAGCTGCCTGTAATGAAAAAAGGTCTGGTGGAGCTTCTCACTTATTTAAAAGAGCAGGGTTATAAAACAGTCGTCGCTTCCAGTTCTGAACGGAAACTAGTGGAGAAATTACTCGACATAACCGGATTAAAAACTTATTTCGATGGATATATCGGAGGAGACGAAGTTGCTGAATCAAAGCCGAATCCTGAGATATTCCAAAAAGCGGTCGCCCTTGCTGGAAATAAAGAATCTGATGTGCTAGTCCTTGAAGACTCTTTGAACGGAATCCGTGCCGCCCACTCAGCTGGATATAAAGTTGTTATGATACCAGATCTTATTCAGCCTACAGAAGAAGCAGAAAAGAAAACATTAGAAATATGTGAGGATTTGGAAGAAATTCTTATCAAAATAAAAAGTGAGAATTTTTTTTAAATGACAGTATATATTGAAGAGGAGATAAAATCTTCTCTTCTTTTTTTACTGGAGGGGTTAACATGCGGAATCAAAAATTTGTCGATGTTCCAAAGCAATCAAGACCAAGAGAGCGTATGGCTGAATATGGACCTGAGGCACTGGCTAATCACGAACTGTTGGCTATCTTGCTGCGAACGGGTACCAAGGAATACAATGTGTTGCAATTAAGTATGCAGGTGTTTTCATACTTTGATGATTTATACACATTCAGAAATGCCTCGCTTGAAGAACTGTTAGGAATACCAGGGATAGGTAAGGCTAAAGCTTTTGAACTGCTCGCATCTATCGAGTTAGGGAAACGCTTAGCTAAAACTACAGTATTAAAGGAAGGAGTCGTCACATCAAGTCAGTACGTGGGGAAATTACTACTTGAAGAATTAAATGGTCTGCAGCAGGAACTGGTCGTAGGTTTATTTTTAAATACAAAAAATGAAATCATTAAAAAAGAAACTATATTCAAAGGAAGTTTGAATACCAGCGTTGCACATCCAAGGGAAATATTTAAAGCGGCTATGAAGTATTCATCGGCTCGGGTGATCATTGCACATAATCATCCTTCTGGAAATCCCGAACCATCGGAGGCCGACCTGGAGTTTACAAAACGCATGGTTGAAGTTGGAAAAATCGTTGGTATTGAACTCTTAGATCATTTTATAATCGGTGAAGAATGTTACATAAGTTTAAAAGAGTACGGTGCTATGTAAGATAACTCGGAACAAAAAGATAGCTCATATAAAATCATATAAAATTTAATAAAAAAGTTTAAATACTTGCATTAGTTGATATACCATGGTACTATAAATATAGCATTTTGTTAGGGAAAGAAAAAAGTAATGTTTGATAACATTCCGATTCGTACCTATAGCAATAATGTGAAATATTTTGTGCTTTAAGGCACGAGGAGGAAACAGTAAACATGGAAAACGGTACAGTAAAATGGTTTAACGCAGAAAAAGGATTCGGATTTATCGAGCGCGAAGGTGCAGACGATGTATTTGTACACTTCTCAGCTATCAATGAAGAAGGATTCAAATCTTTAGAAGAAGGTCAAGAAGTTACTTTCGATATCGAAGAAGGCGCTCGCGGACCTCAAGCAGCTAACGTAGAAAAAGCTTAATACTAAACTATTATAATTTTTGACCGAGTGGGATATTTATCCTGCTCGGTTTTTTCGTGGTCAAAATCACGAATTTAAGTGTTTCTTAATGTTAACTGTATATCAGTTTAAGACACGATCAGTTATTATACCGTGTCTCTTTTATGTTTTTATTTAAGAGCGATCAAAAGCTATTATTAAAATGAGCGAGTCAGCTTAAATTAACTTTCTGACAATTGAATGCTTTCTTTAGCTCACCAGTCATTAGATAACGATTTTAGTTTCTACTCGGACTATTTTATTCTTGGAGATCGTGTCAACGTCTTCTGTTAATGACTACTCCAAATATATGTCGTTTCAGTGGTAAATAGATACTGTATGTAAAGATATCTCAAAAACATTATATCCGTGAGTAGGCAAAACTATCCTGTTTTAGTGAATACTTCTGACCTTTTCAGTTGCGAGCTGACCAAAGGGTTACGAATGCAGTACACTCCTGTCAGTGAAGACATTCGAATGTTTTATACCATAAGAAAATACGAGGTTGAAAGTAGAAAGCGTCATTACTGATTTATAAAATCCCATACTTTTAAATCAGAGTATTTTTTCTAATGCTCAAACATCTGTCACTAACTGACTTTACTGCGAGTACCGTCTAGATTCAATTAGTGTGAATCAAAATAAAAAAACACTGATTTTACTGAAGAAAAATTAAAGTGACATTTCAAATATTAAATTTAAAATAAACTGCTCGTTAGATAGTGCATATTGTTGAAGAAAAAGGTACAATTATATAATGTAAGTCTACAATTAATAATTCAAGTATGTAACGTGTTGAAGGGAGATTTTTTAGTGTTCGGGTTTAGAAAAAAAGGTGTCGGTATAGATTTAGGTACCGCCAATACTAATGTATATGTAGAAGGAAAAGGTATCGTTCTAGGCGAGCCTTCCGTAGTAGCAAAAGATAAAACGAATGATGAAGTTGTTTCTGTTGGTGAAGATGCACAAAAAATGATTGGTCGTACCCCTGGCAGCATTGTCGCTTTGCGTCCTATGAAAGATGGAGTGATTGCTGACTTTGATATAACAGCCGCAATGCTTGAGTATTTTATAACCAAAGCTGTGGGAAAACGTGGGTCTAAACCCGAAGTCGTTGTATGTGTACCTGGCGGCGGAACCGAAGTTGAAAAAAGAGCAGTCATTGATGCCGCTAAAATGGCTGGCGCAAAAGATGCTTATTTAATCGAAGAACCATTTGCTGCAGCTATTGGAGCCGGTTTACCGGTGAATGAACCGACAGGCAGTATGGTAGTAGATATAGGCGGCGGAACAACAGATGTTGCCACAATATCATTGGGTGGCATCGTCAGCAGTCGGACGATCAAAATGGCAGGGGATCAAATGGATCTGTCCATTATCCAGTATATTAGAAATAAATATAACCTGTTGATTGGTGAAAGAACTGCAGAAGCTGTCAAAATGGAATTAGGCAGCGCCTCTATAGAAGCAGCTAGTGATATGGGAACGATGGATATTCGCGGAAGAGACCTCTTGACAGGCTTACCTAAAACTATTTCTATCCCAGCCAGTGATGTAGCTGAGGCTATCAGGGAAGTTATTGAAAGCATTCTGCATGCTGTTAAAGGAACACTGGAAGATACCTCGCCAGAAATTTCAGCAGATGTTATTGATCGCGGCATCGTCCTTACAGGGGGTGGAGCGATGCTGAAACACTTAAGTGATGTTATCGCTGAAGAAACAGACGTTCCGGTATTTGTAGCGAGCAACCCATTAGATTGTGTAGCCGTGGGAACTGGTGAAGCGCTGAATCATATGAATATATACAGAAAACAATCAAGGTAAATAGTTAAACTAGCGGGAAGATGTCTTCCCGCTAGTTTAATAACTTTGTAGATTCATGGCATCAAACCTGACGCTTAAGCAGCAATAATTTGATCTATCTCTACGAACTTACTGTGATCTATGGTAAAATAAGCGAAGTTAATTTATATGAGGTGTAACAATTGAACCAGTTTTTTACAAATAAAAAATTAATCGTTTTGCTTGTCAGTGTGATTTTGTTTGTCTCACTTATTTCAATTTCGATGAGAAATTCAAGCAGCATTCCTTTTATACAACAAGCATCTAATGATATCACTGCGGTTTTGGGAAGGATTTATTCAAAACCTGCCAATGCAGTTATCGGTATTTTTGATTCTATAGATAACCTGCAGGATACTTACACAGAAAATCAAAGATTGAAAGTGGAAATCGACCGTATATATGAACGTCAAGCAGAATTAAATACGCTGAAAGAGGAAAACGATCGTCTCGAAGAAGAGTTGGAATTGAAACAGTCTCTGACTGACTATCGAACGATTTCTGGAGCGGTCATTTCCAGAAATCCTGATAATTGGGTCGATCAAGTAATTATTGACCGGGGAAGTCAGGATGGCGTTTCAGTCGGTATGCCCGTAATGTCTGGGAACGGATTGATTGGTCGGATATCAGAAACAAATCCGACAAGTTCCAAAGTGGTTCTGTTAACTAATATTGAACAAACGTCAAACCAGGTTTCTTCAGAAATCATCTCCGAAGACAAAACGATTTATGGAATAATCAGTGATTACAATGAAGAAACAAATCAGTTGCTCATGTCTCAAATTACTTCAACATCTGAAATCCAAGTAGGGGAACAAGTGACGACCAGTGGTTTAGGTGGATCGATACCAAGAGGACTGGTCATAGGTGAAGTTGAAGAAGTTTCAATGGATTCATATGGGCTTGCTCAACAGGTTTATGTGAAACCTGCCGCTGACTTTGACAATATTAGATTTGTAACAATTATTCACCGCCTGGCTGAAAGTGGTGAAGAGTAGTGGCTAACTGGAAAAAAATTACTCTCCCCATTTTTCTTTTGTTTTTTACATTACTTTTAGACGGAGGATTAACTTTTTTATTTCGTGAACAGTTGAGTACTGCTGCAACATTGATTATCCCTCGTCTCGTTGTTCTTACTTTGATTATGTTTTCTTTTTACTTGGAACCTAGACAACTTTTTATATTAGCTTTTGCTTCTGGGTTTATTTATGATAGTTACTACAGCGGTGTCTTAGGCATCTATATTGCAGCGTTTATAATGATCCAGTATTTGATCGTTCAAATTCGAAAAATGATCAATCCTCACTTTTACACTATCCTATTGGTAAATATTGTTATTTTATCCTTGATGGAATTATTCGTCTTCGGAGCGTACCGGATTATTGGTTTGGCTGATATGACTCTTCAGTTATTTTTAGTGAACCGTTTAAGCGGTACCCTGATTTTTAATACAGTGGTATTTTTGATCATTGGCTATCCTTTTAGAGAGTGGATCAAAATGCTTGTCAAAGTAGATGAAAATAAAGCGGGAATGACCAAAAAAAGCAATGTATCGATTAGATAAAATTAGAGGTGGAGTAAAATGAAAGGTACAGTATCACTCAAAGGAACTCAAGAAGGCTATCAATTGATCATTCAGTCTTCAGCCTCTTTAGAAGATGCTTATGAAGAGCTGAAATCACTGACTTCCCAGATGAGAAAAGATTCTCATAACAGAAGAGAAATCAAGTTTCATGTTAAGACGGGACTTAGAGAACTTACGGATAAAGAAAAAAATATAATCATAGAAATCGTTGAAGATGATTACTTTAAAATTTCCTCATTTGAATCAGACGTCATAACTAGAGAAAAATGTGTAAGGTGGCAAAAGGAAGCAAGTCCAACTTTGGAAGTAAGGACAGTCAGAAGCGGACAGATGGTCGAAGCTGAAGGAGACATGCTGCTTATAGGTGTCGTTCATCCGGGAGGGATCGTGCGTGCATCCGGAAGCATATACATTATCGGTGAACTGAAAGGGACAGCCCATGCAGGTGTGAATGGTAAAGAATCGGCTGTTGTAGTAGCAAATTTCCGGTACAATGCTCAGGTTCGAATAGGGGACAACGTTCATGTCATAGAAAAAAAAGACCGTCAAATAGACGAAGAAGCGGATACAACAGAGTTTGTATATGTTAATGATTTACATATCATTGAAGTATCTAAGTTGGAGGAGTTAAAAGCTCTCCGGCCTGAATTAGATAATTATGCAGGAGGTATTTATAATGGGTAAAGCCATCGTTATAACATCAGGTAAAGGTGGAGTAGGTAAAACCACGTCTACAGCAAATATTGGAACAGCTCTGGCTCTGCAGGGAAAAAAAGTCTGTCTTGTAGATATGGATATCGGCTTGAGAAATCTCGATGTCATTTTAGGACTGGAAAATAGAATCATCTACGACATTATAGATGTCGTGGAAGGCAGAGCTAAACTTCATCAGGCCTTGATAAAAGATAAACGATTCAATGACCAGTTGTTTCTTTTACCTGCTGCTCAGCATGCAGATAAAAATGCAATCAATGAAATACAGATGGTGGATTTGGTCGAAGAATTGAAAAATGATTTTGAATATATTCTCATAGACTGTCCTGCCGGGATCGAACAAGGCTTTAAAAATTCGATTGCTGCTGCTGACGATGCCATATTGATTACCACACCAGAAATTTCTGCTATCCGAGATGCTGACAGAATCATTGGGCTTATTGAACAAACACCGATAAAAGCTCCACAACTTGTCATCAATCGTATCCGTAAAGGAATGATGGAAGCTGGAGACGTTATGGATGTTGAGGAAATCACACGTCACCTATCGATAAAGCTACTCGGAATTATTTATGAAGATGACGAAGTTGTACGTGCATCAAACAGAGGGAACCCTGTCGTACTGGATCCAGATCACCCATCCTCTCAAGGGTACCGTAATATTTCAAGACGCATTCTAGGCGATACCGTACCTTTAATGACATTAAAAGAAGAAAAAGTGAGTTTTTGGAAAAAAATATTTGGCTTTGGAAAATAAGTATGCTATGATATGAAAACAATAAATTTAGCAATGATGAGTAAAAGTAAAAGCAATCCCTTTTCAGAGAGGTTACAGTTGGTGAGAGTAACTAAAGGAGACCTTTGAAAACACATCTCTAAGCTTAAAGCTGAACTCGAGTAGGCTTGAACGGATGCACCCGTTATCGTGCCGGCGTTTAGTAGTTTTGAACGTGCTGAGCCAACATTTTTTGTGTTGCGAACAAAGGTGGGCCCACGATATTTAATCGTCCTTTAATCTTCTTTTACGAGAGGATTAAAGGGCGTTTTTTGTTTTATATAGGGACTGCAGCCTTATATAATTCACCAGTGAAAAATGATTTTATAAAATATCAGGAGGAAATAAAGATGAAAAACACAAAAATGTTATTAATGGGATTAGTCATATCAGGGATGGTTTTGACCGGTTGTCAATCAAATGAAGCAGCAGATAATACAGGCGAAAGTGAAAGTAAAAGCGAGTACGTTATTGGTCTTGATGATACTTTTGCACCTATGGGATTCAGAAATAATGAGGGAGACCTAGTAGGGTTTGATGTCGACTTAGCTAATGCCGTAGCAGACGATTTAGGTTATTCCCTCAGCTTTCAACCAATCGATTGGGCCTTGAAAGAAACAGAATTAAATGCGGGCAATATTGATATGATCTGGAATGGATATACAATCACGGAAGAGCGCTCAGAAAAAGTTGATTTCAGTACACCTTATCTAAAAAACAGCCAGATGATTGTGACTTTAGAAGGAAACGATATTGATTCAAAAGAAGATTTGGCAGGGAAAAAAGTTGCTGCCCAGCAGTCTTCAAGCGCAGTCAATGCCATAGAGGATGATCCTTCAAATATACTGGAAGAATTCAACAACGGAGAAGTTGTACAGTTCCCTACAAATAATGATGTTTTCAATGATTTGATCTCTGGTCGAAGTGAAGCGATCGTTGTTGATGAAACACTTGGAAGATATTACATGTCTCAAAACGCATCTCCTGAATACAAGGTTTTAGAGGATGACTTCGAGAAAGAAGAGTATGCCGTAGGATTTAGACAAGAAGACGATGAATTAAGAGAAGAGTTCAATCGTTCGCTTGAAAAAGTCATGGAAGAAGATACTTACGATAATATTTATAAAACGTGGTTTAAAGATTAAAAGTAAGCGATAGGAGTGTACATTATGTTATAGTCAGCATTACCGTCAATTGTTGGAGGCCTTGAATTAACATTGAAGTTATTTGGACTAGTCCTGGCATTATCCCTGCCACTTGGTCTTATAGTCGCCGTTGTAAAGGTTTATGGACCAACTGTTGTTCAATGGTTCATCACATTATACATCTATGTGATGCGGGGGACACCTCTGCTTCTCCAATTAATGTTTGTTTTTTTCGGTCTTCCTTATATTGGTATAACACTTGACCGCTTTCCAGCAGCAGTATTTGCCTTTGTTTTAAATTATGCAGCATACTTCGCAGAAATTTTCAGAGGTGGCATGGTAGGAGTGCCGGCTGGCCAATTTGAAGCAATGAAAGTCCTTAGGATCGATCATTTTAAGGGGTACCGCAAAGTGATCTTTCCTCAAGTTTTAAAAACGACACTGCCAAGTATAGGCAATGAGGTCCTCGCTTTAGTTAAGGATACCTCTCTTGTTTATATATTAGGATTAGGAGAAGTACTGAGGGCGGGGCAGATCGCTGCTAACAGATATGCTTCGCTCATCCCTTTTATATTCGTGGGGGTTTTATATCTGATTGTTACTGGTGTTCTTTCGTATATGCTGAATAAAATCGAAAAACGGTATCAAAGATAAGGAGTGGGAAGATGCTGGTCATTGACCGATTAGGGAAACAGATGAATGGAACAGATTTGATCAAAGATTTTTCATTAAAAGTGAAAAGAAAAGAAATCGTATCGATCGTAGGTGAATCAGGTTCAGGAAAGACGACCTTTATACGCTTGCTTAATCAATTGGAAAAACCGGATGAAGGACAGATCAAGCTGGATAATGACCATCTATTTACCGACCAGCGAAGCAATAAGAGCGCATCGACAAAAATAGGGATGGTCTTCCAGGATTTTCAGCTTTTTCCTAATCTGACAGTTAAAGAGAACTGTATGCTGAGCCCATTGCTTAATAAAACTCTCAGTAAAAAAGAAGCCGAACTTAAAGTGAATGATTTATTGGGAAAGCTGGATATTTCTGACAAGCGGGATGCTTATCCTGATGAGCTTTCGGGAGGACAGAAACAGCGTGTGGCTATAGCTCGGTCACTTATGCTGGAACCACAAATTTTATGTCTGGACGAGCCTACTTCTGCACTAGATTATGAAACAGCTGATCGGTTCGGAGAACTTTTAAAATCGATTATTAAAAATAACGTTGGTATTATAATGATTACGCATGATTTAAGATTTGCTGAGAAATTCAGCGATCGTATCATTTCGTTACAACAGTTTTTGAATTAGTATCTCCTTTTAGAAATAGAAGATTTTTTCAATTTTTTCCTGGTTTCAGATTGACTAAAAGACCTTGATTTGCTATGATAGTAATGTTGTAAATGTGTAGCACCACAACTACAACCGCTCGTATATAAGTTTTTAAAGTAAAATATTACTACTTATAACGGCGAGTCTAAGTGCTTAAGAATAAAACAAAACGTTTTATTCATTAACTAAAGGAGGTGCAGCAAACATGTACGCAATTATTAAAACAGGTGGAAAACAGTTCAAAGTCGAAGAAGGCCAGGAGATTTTCGTAGAGAAATTGGACGGAGAAACTGGAGACTCAGTGACTTTTGATGAAGTTTTGTTTGTTGGAGGAGATAATACTGTCGTAGGAAATCCCTTCATCAAAGACGCAACTGTCGAAGGCGAAATTTTAAAACAAGGTCGCGCTAAAAAAGTGACTACTTATAAATACCGTCGCAGAAAAGATTCTCACAACAAAAAAGGACACCGTCAACCTTATACAAAGGTTTCTATCACATCAATAAAATCAAATTAATCTTTGAGAAGAGGAAACTGGAATGATAGCTATACAATTTCGCAGTAAAGGGTCAACGATCAGGTCAGTTAAAATAACTGGTCACGCTGACGCTGGACCGTACGGCTATGATATTGTGTGTGCTGCTGTTTCAGCTTTAAGTATCGGAACCGTAAATAGTCTGTCAGAAATAGCTGAGATACCTTTAGAGGTTATTTCTGCTGAAGATTCTGGTGGCTATCTGGAATTTAAAATTCCTTCTGGTATAACTCAAAAACAATTGGATACAAGCCAGATACTCCTGCAAAGTCTTCAATTATCTTTAAATAGTATACAGGAAGAATACAGAGAGTATGTGAAAATTAATTCTCTAAAAGAGAAGTAATGGAGGTGCATTGAACATGTTGAAAATGAATTTACAATTTTTTGCTACTAAAAAAGGTGGCGGTTCAACAACTAATGGTCGTGATTCACAGTCAAAACGTTTAGGAGCTAAACGTGGAGATGGACAAGTTGTTTCAGGTGGATCTATTTTATTCCGTCAAAGAGGAACAAAAATACATCCTGGCGAAAACGTAGGTCGAGGTGGAGACGATACATTATTTGCTAAAGTTGACGGTATTGTCCGTTTTGAACGTAAAGGAAAAAACAAAAAGCAAGTGTCTGTTTATCCTGTAGCAAATTAATTATCATATAATTTGGAATCATAAATCTTAAGGATTTTGATTCCTTTTTTTCTATCGTCATAACAATTATTATAAAGCGATGAGTTGTACATAAAATCGTTTTCCTGGTTTTATGAGAGTCATAGGGATGTCTGTGAACCATTTTCAGCTTTATATGGGTGCAACTGGAAAAAGTAGAAGGGGTTGTTGCAGTGGATTTAACGAAAGTAGAAAAATTTTACACTGTGTTACTTGAATCAACAAACCTTCTAAAAGAAGAATTAGATACTTCTTTCATAGAAGCGTTTATTGAATCTGGAGAAAATATATTGGACAACGGTACGATACAAGTAGAAAATAATGTACCGCTGCCAGAAACAAGAGAAAAGTTGAAAAAGTTATATGAATCGATAGCAATCGAAGAATTATCTCTGGAAGAAAAGAAAAAATCTGTACAGATGATACTGATCAATATGGTAAAAGAAGATCAGATGCAAATGAATCATCAGCCGACACCAGATGGGATAGGCGTGATACTATCGCATTTTATCGACCTGTTTTTTGAAAAAGACACCTCTCTACACCTGGCTGATTTGTCAGTTGGGAGCGGGAACTTGCTCTATACAATATTTACAACACTTTCTTCAGATACAGATGACATAAAATTAACTGGAGTGGAGAATGATGAGCTGCTTATTGCACTAGCCTCGACTCTTTCTGCCCTTTTAAATATACCTATAGAACTGATGCATCAAGATGCTTTGCAGCCTCTACTTTTAAACCCAGTTGATTTGGTGGTTTCAGACCTTCCAGTAGGATATTATCCAAAGCAAGTAAACGAAGACCAATTTGACACGGCGTTTGAAGAAGGGCTTTCTTACAGTCATTATTTGCTCATGGAACAAGGGTTCAACTACTTGAAAGATGAGGGTTATGCTTTTTATGTCTTGCCAACAAGTGTATTTGAGGCTTCAGAAGTAAAAGGTTTATTGAGGTATATTCACAGTGTAGGCCATGTACAGGCAATCGTTCATATGCCACTGGAATGGTTCAGCTCAGAAAAATCAAGAAAATCATTGTTAATTGTACAGAAAAAAGGCGAAGAGAGTAAACAGGCTTCTGAAGTCCTAGTTGCTGATGTTCCAAGTGTCAAAGATAAAAAAGCCTTCAATGCTTTCCTTTTAGAAATAAAACAATGGAAAGAAAAACAATCGATCTAGAATAAGGAGTGACTAATATGTCAAAAACTATCGCAATCAATGCAGGAAGTTCAAGTTTGAAATGGAAATTATTCACAATGCCTGAGGAAAGCGTCCTTGCTTCAGGAATCGTTGAGCGTATTGGATTGAACGATTCAATATTTACAATCAAATATAACGACGGGGAAAAATATGAAGAAATTGTTGATATTGATGATCATGAAATAGCTGTTGAAATGCTATTGAAACAGTTGACAGAATTAGGTATCATCAATGACTTCAACGAAATAACAGGTGTTGGTCACCGGGTCGTAGCCGGAGGAGAAATTTTTCAAGACTCTGCGCTTGTAACGGATGAAGTAATCGAACAAATTGAAAGTCTATCTGAATTTGCACCTTTGCATAACCCTGCTAACGCTACCGGAATAAAAGCGTTCAGAAAAATTTTACCTGATATCACTAGCGTAGCTGTTTTTGATACATCCTTCCACCAGACAATGCCTAAAGTAAACTATTTGTACAGCATTCCCTTAGAATATTACGAAAAGTATAATGCGCGTAAATATGGTGCTCATGGAACAAGCCATAAATATGTTGCTTTTAGAGCAGCTGAAATGCTCGAAAAACCGATCGAAGATTTAAAAATCATTACTTGTCATCTTGGTAATGGTGCTTCTATTACAGCGGTAGATGGTGGAGAATCAATCGATACGTCTATGGGATTCACTCCATTAGCAGGTGTAACAATGGGGACGCGTTCTGGAGACATCGATGCTTCACTGCTGCCATTCTTGATGGAAAAAGAAGGAATCGAATCGATCAATGATATGATTTACATCCTTAACAATAAATCAGGGCTGAAAGGACTCTCAGGTATATCAAGTGACATGAGAGATCTTGAAGATGCTGAAGATACTAATGAACGTGCAGCCTTGGCCTTACGCATTTTCGAAGATAGAGTAGTGAAATACATCGGATCGTATGCAGCAGCGATGAATGGTGTGGATGCCATCGTATTTACTGCAGGTATTGGTGAGAACGGTACTGAAACGCGTAAGAATATTATCGATCGAGTAACCTTCCTTGGTGCAAATATCGATGAAGAAAAAAATAACGTTAGAGGTAAAGAAAGAATAATCTCTACAGAAGATTCTAAAGTAAGTGTTTTATTAGTACCGACGGACGAAGAAGTCATGATTGCTCGAGATGTTCAGAAATTCAGTAAATAAACTTTCAGTTAAGTCATTTACTTTTAAGCGTATCATTTAATTTATGAGACGACATCTTTTGATTACTGAAAAGACAATACTACTAAAAAAACAGCTGGCTTTCGTTCTATTAAACGAAAACCAGCTGAATTTTTTTATAGTAAATAAAATTATAGTATTTGACAGAGCTATTTTTTAAAAAAAATCGATTTTTTAAGAGGTACTGAAAAAACACTCTGGCTTTTATAAAAGTGCAGACTCAGCATAGAGATTACCGGTGAGTTCGACA
>NZ_BJUY01000014.1 GCF_007988865.1 Alkalibacterium kapii
ATATTGGGCTATAGCCAAGCGGTAAGGCAGCGGGTTTTGATCCCGTCATTCCTAGGTTCGAATCCTAGTAGCCCAGTTATTTATGAACTCAGTGCAGTTGCATTGAGTTTTCTTTTTATTTTAGTTCAGAAGAAAGAGTGAGTGTTGTGACTGAAAAACACGGAAAATTCTTCATTATAATGGGGATTTTGATTTTTCTCCTTTCAATTTATATCGTTTTTAAAGATCCAATTATTGGAGGCGTTGGAATTCTTATCGGCTTATGGAATATACTGATGGGCTATAGAACGCATAAGGGGAAATCGTTTTTTGAGTCAAAAGACGAATGAATCCTGTCAATACCAAGTGCCACCTTATAAACGGAATGGACTTTTCTGAAATGATGAGGACAAAAAGTTAAACTGAATAACCAAAAAACCGATCTTATTTTTATTGCAAATAAGATCGGTTTTTTAACAGTTTGTACTTAAGAGTAATAAAAAAACGCAAGAATTTCCCAGTAAACAATTGTCGATTTACTAGGAAATACTGCGCTTTTTTTATATGCTAGTTATTGTTATTCTCTTCTGATGTTTCATTAGCATCGTCGGGCTTTTTATTGTTGTTATTATTATCGTTATTTTCGTTATTCGAACTTTGCTCATTATCTTCGGAATTTTCGTCCTTATTAGTTTCTGAATCTGAAGAAGAAGGGGAATCTTCTTTTGAGTTATTTTCTTTTTCATCAGTATTCTGATCATTATTTGAGTTAGGTTCATTTTCATTGGAATCCTGATTTTCTCCTGATTCATTTTCGCTGTTATCTTCTGACTCTTCGCCTGAATCGTCTTTTGGTTTGTCTTCAGTATCCTCATCATTTTCTGGCCCTGAAATTTCAACGGTCACTGAGGTTTCAGGCCCTGTTGTATTATAGGCCGATACAGACAATGTAATTGCCACATTTCCTCTTGGTGGTTCTGACATCCGGTACTCAGTATTATTTAGTGTAGTGACCGAGTTGTTGATAGACAGATTATACGAGACGTTTTCATCGTCATTTTCTAAAGTATATTCATCCCAAGACACTATCAGCTCGTCGTTATTTTTATCGTATTCAGCACTAAGACCTGTTGGAGTATTAAGCTCTCTTCCATAATTAAGGGACTTTTCAGTAGGGATATTTCCTTCGACAAATAATTCTGTAATCAACTGACTTTCAGGTGTGTTCGGACCAGGTAACTTGGCAGGGTCTGTGCCTTTTTCAACTGTAACGGTTTTTACAGAAGCAGGTTTTTGCCAGTCTTTGTTTTCTTTATTCCTTGAAACGTACTGCATAATCTCTTGGTAGATACGCCGTGGAATTAGACGGGACTGGTCCTCAAATGAAAGGTAGCCATCTTTTTTACTATCAAAACCTGTCCAGACAGCTAAAGAGTAGTTAGTTGTATAACCTGTATACCAGGAATCTGGAACGGCTCCAGATGGGTACCCCAATTCGTTAAGCTCGTCAGTGGTAAAGTTAGTCGTTCCAGTCTTTCCAGCTTGGGGAATATTTCCCAGGCCTACATAGTTGGAGTAGTTATCAGCCACGTCTTTCAGCATGTCTGTAATCATATAAGCGGTATAATCAGACATTGCCTGATTTGTTTCAGGAGTCAAGTCGATTTCCTGTCCGTCTTGTGTAATGACTTTCGACACCGCATAGGGCTCAGTATACTGACCACCATTGGCAAAAGCAGCGTAAGAAGAGGCCATTTGGAGCGTGCTCATTTCACCATTATAAGCGTTCTGTGGAACCAGTACTCCTTCATTTGACATTTGATCGATAGGAATGCCCAGATTCGTCATGAACGCTTCGATCTGATTCATTTCGAGATCTTCATTAAATAATTTTGCGGTCGGTACATTTCGAGAATCGACCAGCGATTCGCGCATGCTTATTTGACCTTTGTATTGTCTGTCATAGTTGCGCGGTGAAAAATCAGTTCCGGGAATAGTGTACTCTTCATCAACGATTTGATGATACGTTGAGTATTTTAAATATTCAATTGCCGGACCGTATGTCGACAAGGGTTTTATTGTTGAACCTGTTTGTTTGATCTGAGTTGCCCGGTTTTGACCTAAGAGAATTTGTGTGTTCCGGCCACCACCTAATGCAGCTATTTTACCTGTATCTGCTTCTACAAGAGAGAGGCCAGCTTCGACACCATCTTTGATGTAATCGACGTATTCATCTGAATTCAAAACATCAAAAACATGTTTTTGTGCGTCCATATCAATATTAGTATGAATGGTTAATCCAGCTGTATTAGGATTTAAATTAGTTTTTTCTCCGACTTCGTCCAAGACCCTCATTAGATAAGCATCAATGACTAAAGCATTGCTATCAGATTCCGTCTGTTCAACGAGACCTTCGTCTATAGGCGTATCATAAGCTTTTTGAGCCTCTTCATCTGTGATATGACCTTCTTCAAGCATTACGCTGATAACTGTATCGCGTCTTTCTTTTGCCAATTCAGGATTAGCGTATGGACTATATCGGTTAGGTGCCTTAGCCATACCTGCAAAGAGGGCGGCCTCATGTATTTCAAGTTCGCTGACCGGTTTATCATAATATTCTTCAGCTGCTGTTGCGACTCCATAGACATTTCCAGCCATATGGATTTTATTTAAATACAAGGTCATGATTTGTTCTTTGGATTTTTCTCTTTCGAGTTGCAGAGCGAGCCAGGCTTCCTGAGCTTTTCTCTCCAACGTCTGATCGGCTCGTTCTGTAGAGAAAACAGATAATTTTACTAATTGCTGGGTTATAGTACTTCCGCCGCCGACGATCTGTCCTTGATTCGTGACATAGCCCAAAGCTGCGCGCGCAATACCAATGGGGTCGATTCCTATATGGTCATGAAAGCGCTGATCTTCAATGGCCGTCATAGCATCGATCATCACTTCAGGGTATTCGTTCGCTTCTGCATATTCACGGTTCTCTCCGCCAAGCGTATAGAAAATGTCACCATCTCGGTCAACTAATTCAGTTGAGAATGTTCCCACTAAATCTTCTTCTGTTAGTTCGGGCGCATTGGAAGCATAGTAGGTGAATAGCGCTCCGCCAGCAATAATGACTAGTAAAAAGACAGTAATGAGAGCAAGTATGATACGTTTCAACCACGTCTTAGGTTTTGTTGCATTATTTTTTTTTGATGATTTTTTATAATCTTTTCTAGATATACCTTTTTTTTCTGACATAATAAGCTCCTTTAATATTAAATGCAAGATTTGATATAGTAAAAAATGATGAGTCATTTCTTTAGAGAATGACTTTACACTATTATATGAAGATAGTCAACAAGCGTAAGAGTATTATGATCGTTACTGCTTTTATTTGGTGAGCATACGGTCAAGGACGTCCAGGTAGGGCAGGCGCGGAGAAAAGCCGTAATGAATTTCAGCCCCTTCACTTATGATGTTCTCCAAAGGGATCGATTTCCGACTGTCGTTTTCAAACTGCTGACGCCACCATTTATAAATAGTTGAAAAATCCATTAGAAAGACACGGTTGAGTGTGCTGAATCTTATAATAACGAAACATATCCCCCCATGTTCATAACATTTTTGCATATGTTCCAGCTGGTGTTCATGAAAGTTTTTTAAAGGAAAGGAGGTTTTGTTCCGCGTTTCCTTGGCCTCAAAATCGATATAACGCCCTTTATATATGCCGTTATAATCTGTTGTCGATGCGCGGCGGTAGTATGCTTCAGTGATTTTTGCGGCACTTCTTCTTGGATAGTCAACGTTGACGACTTGAATAGGAATCGGTTTTTTATGAATGACTGCCTGATTGCTCTGTAGATAATACTCATTGGTCACATTTAAATCCTCTTCCAGTGTCATCCCCCTTTTGCTGAAGGATACCTTCTTTTTCTTTAGTTGATTTCTGTTATGCTTTTTGTCATTATTAGTACGATAAGGTTTTCCGTTTGGATACCGAATAGTCATTGTGTTCACAGCCTTAAAATGATATATACCCAGTTTACCAAACAAAGACACAAGAATGTAGAAAGGAGATCGATTTTATCAAAAACTTATATGTTAGCGGCTATCGTTCTTATGAGTTATCCATTTTCAAAGCCGACGATCCTAAAGTGGATTATATTAAAAAATTTTTCAAAAGAAAACTCATTGAATACATCGAACAAGGGTTGGAATGGGTCATCATTTCAGGGAATTTAGGAACAGAATTATGGGCGGGAGACGCTGCTCTGAAATTAAAAATGGATTATCCAGAGTTGAAGCTTGCCGTCTTACTTCCTTATACAAACTTTTCAAGTAAGTGGAACGAAATCAATCAAGGGTACTATAATTCAATCATCGAGCGTGCCGATTACGTGAATTATACGTCAAATGAAGATTATGCTAATCCGGGACAACTAAAGAATAATCAGACGTTTATTATCCGAAATACAGATGGATGTTTGCTTTTTTATGACTCAGAGCATGAAGGCAAGTCACTTTACTTTTATGAACAAGCCTTGAAATACCAAGAAAGACATGAGTATCGAATAGAAACAATATCATTTGATGAATTGCAGTGGTTTGTAAATGATTTAGTGGAAGAAGAACATTTTGAAGAGGAACAGTATTAAAGTTATATGATAGTATACAGAGTCATATGATAATGATACACCTCGAAATGAACAGCCATTAGAGACTGGAAAGTTGACAGTATTTACTTTTATAATAATAAATAAGAAATATGGTTAGTAACGTTTATCTATCCTGGATTATATCAAAAATAAAAAATTAAAGGAATCCTCGAAAAATGACAAGTTTAATAGGCAATATTGTAAGAATAGAAGAAATAAAACAAGTTTAGTAGACCAAATCTTCACTTTTAGTCTTATATTTGCTATAATACTTACAGTAGTAGATTCAGATGATGCAATTGATTTCAACTATTTCTTTATAATATTATTGAGAGTATAAGATGGGGTGTAAGTATGGACAGAGAATTGACCCAAAAAGAGATTCTGGAAAAAGATTTTAAAACTAAAATGCGTGGGTATGATCCAGCAGAAGTGGACGAATTTCTTGATGTTGTCATCAGAGATTATGATAATTTTCAAAAAGAAATCGAACAACTGAAAATTGAGAATGACCGGCTTCTTGATAAAGTTGATGAGCAGGCTAAACAGATGAGCACTCAGAGTTCAGGTTCTGGCCAGACGAGTTCAGCAGTATCAAATTTTGATATACTCAAACGTCTATCTAATTTGGAGCGACATGTTTTCGGATCTAAATTAGATAATGAATAAGAAAAAATATAAGCGGAAAACTTAACAAGCTTACTTTCACATAAATAATAGGCTTGAGTCCTGACTGGATTGTTTCTTTTGAAGGATGAATACTCTATTTCTGTAAAGGTAATTGCGGTTTGTTACGCTTATAATAGTACATCACGGATGATCGCGCAGTTTTTAAACTGTGAGGAAAGTCCATGCTCACACAAGCTGCGATGCTTGTAGTGTTCGTGCGCAGCGAAAAAATAAGCTGCGGCTCCCAGGAATGGGATGACGGCAGGAAAAAGAGCTAAGGGGAGAACCTATGCTTGAGTACCCTTGAAAGTGCCACAGTGACGAAGCAGACCTGGAAACGTGTCTGGTGGAACGCGGTAAACCCCTCGAGTGAGCAACCCAAACTTTGGTCGGGGCACTTTTCTCCTGGAAATGAACAGAGAGAAGAGGCAGAGCATTTATGCTCGTGCAGACAGATGATCATCTCGGATGAGGCTTACCGCCTTGTCTAGACAGAACATGGCTTACAGTGATGTACATAGTGGCGAAATCCTCTCTTTAAAGGGAGGATTTCTTTACGTAAACATAAAGATAAGACATACTAGAAAGTAGAAATTAAGAGAGGTGGCAGATAGATGACGTATAAATTGCTCGCTACAGCCGCAAGTGGATTAGAGGCCCTTGTTGGAGATGAACTAAAAAAGTTAGGCTATACCGTTCAAGTAGAAAACGGACGTGCACGATTTGAAGGTGGTAAAGAAGATATTGCCAAAGCCAATTTATGGCTCCGGACAGCTGATCGCGTGAAAATCATTGTAGGGGAGTTTGAAGCTAATACATTCGATGATCTGTTTGAACAGACGAAGGCACTGCCCTGGGATGATTATTTGTCTATGGATGCGGCATTTCCTGTCAGTGGAAAATCGATCAAGTCGACGCTCTACAGTGTTCCAGACGTGCAGCGTATCGTGAATAAAGCGATCGCTGAAAAAATCAAAGATGTTTATCATAGAAGAGGGATGCTGCCGGAAACGGGTGCAAAATTCCCGATCGAAGTAGCGATCAGAAAAGACAAAGTCCTGCTTACAATCGACACAACAGGCCCGAGTTTATTTAAGCGCGGTTACCGTATCGATAAAGGCGGCGCTCCTATCAAAGAGAATATGGCCGCAGCCTTGATCATGCTGACGACCTGGCGTAAAGACCGCCCATTCGTCGACCCAACGTGTGGTTCAGGCACCATCCCGATCGAAGCAGCACTCATCGGACATAATATCGCTCCGGGATTCAATCGGTCATTCTTATGTGAAGACTGGGAATGGATGTCTAAAGACTTATGGCAGAAGGTGCGCCGTGAAGCAGATGAACAGGCAGATTATGATGTAGAACTGGATATTCTTGGTACAGATATCGATGGTCGCATGATCGAGATCGCTAAAGAAAATGCTTTGGAGGTAGGTCTTTCGCACAGCATCCAGTTCAAGCAGATGCAGGTCTCCGATTTTACCACCGACAAGAAGTTCGGAATCATCGTTTCCAATCCACCATATGGTGAGCGGTTGGGGGATCCTGAAGAAGCGTATCAAATTTACCGTGACATGGGTAAAGCCTTCAAACCCCTTGAGACATGGAGTAAATACATTATAACGAGTGACTTGGACTTTGAAGAACATTACGGGAAAAAAGCAACCAAGAAACGTAAACTCTATAATGGTTACCTGCGTACAGATTACTTCCAATACTGGGGAAAACGTAAATAGAACTGCTATAAGCACAATGAGACTGATTATTCTTAGTCGCTTTGTGCTTTTTTACTTATAAAGCTCTGAGACCGATCGCTTGAAACTTGTGGAAATAATTGAATCAGAAGCATATTGAGTAAAGTGTGCTCACTTAGAAGATGAAAAGTAGCTACTATTTGACCTTTATAACAACTTAAATCTCACATTTTCAAAAAACTTATTGTAAAAGCGATATAGGAACAAGTTATTCGATGAAACGCACAAAAACGTGTCACTATCACCTGCAACACAAACAGTAAAGCTAGTATCTTTACGAAAATAAAGAGCTATCTAGTTTATCTCTTATAAAATATTTATCGAGAAGCAGAAGTTCATTAATTTGAAGTTGGTCGGCGATTATTATACGATATGAGTAAATAAACAGGAGGCCAACGAATGATTACAAAAGAAGATCGACCGTTTTTAAAGCGAAGTGATGAATTAGCTGAAGAAGGCCTGAATAAAGGTGATGCGCCTTTTGGATCGGTTCTTGTATCTTCAGATGGAAAAATCTTATTCGAAAATCATAATCATATAGGCGGAGGCGATGCGACACGTCACCCAGAATTTGCCATCGCTCGCTGGGCAGCTGAAAATCTTTCACCCGAAGAACGAGCTGAGGCCGTTGTCTATACGTCTGGTGAACATTGTTCCATGTGCTCATCTGCTCATGGATTGGTAGGCCTTGGACGAAACGTATACGTGAGTTCAACTGAACAATTGAAAGCCTGGAAGAAAGAATGGGGCGTCGACAAAGGACGACTAAAAGGCTTAGCTATCGAAGAGGTTATAAAAGATACGCAAGTTGATGGACCAGATGAAGAATTGTCAGAAAAAGTGAAACAGTTGCAAGCGAGATACTATAACCTTGGATAAGATGAAAATAAAAAAGGCAGTGCGTCAGATCTTAGACGCACTGCTTTTTTTTCTGTATAAAGAATGACTTGCTTAAATTTCTTCTTGAAGAACAAGATTTTTATCATTCATCATTGACTCATCAAACTGTTTGATGGTCTTAGATGAAATAACACCTGCGACGATGCTGTCGTTGACATTTAACATTGTTCTAGCCATATCTATAATTGGCTCAACAGAAATAACGAGACCGACGATTGAAATAGGTAAACCCAGAGATCCTAAAACAATCAGTGCCGCAAAGGTTGCACCGCCCCCAACACCGGCAACACCAAAGGAACTAATTGCGACAACTGCCATAATAGTCAGGATATAGGTAGGATCTGTAATGTCTATACCCACAGTCGGTGCAATAATAGCAACCAGTGTAGCGGGATAGATACCGGCACACCCGTTTTGTCCAATCGATAAACCAAAAGTACCTGCAAAGTTTGCCGAAGCATAATCAACACCCAGGACCTTTGTCTGTGTTTCAATATTCAATGGCAATGTTCCTGCACTTGATCGTGAAGTAAAAGCGAAAGTGAGGACTGGCCATACTTTTTTCACATAAGTGATCGGATTCACCTTGAAGCCAGCTAATATCGCCAAATGAATGAGAAACATCACCGCAATGGCTGTATAGGACGCTGCTACAAAAAGGCCTAAATTGATTAATGCCTGGAAATTACTGGTAGCTATTGCTTTCGTCATCAAAGCAAAGATACCATAAGGAGACAAGCGCAGCACTAACGTGACGATGCGCATGACGATAGCATACAAACTGTCAATTATTTTTTTGAAAAATTCTGCTTGTTCAGGATCTTTTCTTTTGATGCCCAAATAAGCTGTACCTACGAACGCTGAAAAGACTACGACCGCGATCGTACTCGTACTTCTCGAATTAGATAAATCTGCAAAAACGTTACGGGGAACGAAACTTGTGATCTGTTCAGGAATAGTCAAATCGTCAACGGCTGTCTGACTTTCCCTTAATTGTTCAATACGTGCATTTTCCTGGTCGCCTTGAACGAATTCAGCACCATCTAAGTTGAAAGCCATCACACTCAATACACCGATCAATGCTGCAACGGCAGTGGTGGCAATCAAAGTGACAAGGACGGATGAACTGATTTTACCAAGGTCTTTACTTCCCTGAATTTTCGTGAAGGCACCGATAATCGAAACAAAGATCAAAGGCATGATCAGCATCTGTAAGAAGCCGACATAACCATTGCCTACAATGTTTATCCATTCCATTGCACCATTTGTAATCGTGTTTTCTGCTCCGAAGATGAGCTGTAGAGCTCCGCCGAACAGAATACCTGCGCCTAGACCGATAAATACGCGTGTTGAAAACTTGACATGTTTTTGTTGAAGTTTCCATAATCCGAACAGTATCAGAACAAAAACGATCAGCACACTAATTATTCCAAAGATTGTCATAAAATATCTCTCCTTTAATTTCTTTTCTATAGAAAAGGTATGTCATAGGGTTAAAGGCCCCAGATATCGTTTTTTCCGAAACTCTATCCGTTTTATTCTTTTGAAGTCAAACGAGACCATCCTATAATAACTTGTGCACAACCGAAATGCAAATGATGTGAGTGGGTTTTTGCAATTATTTTTACTTCAATATAGTATATCGGTCAAAAAAAGCTTTTTTGACTCGTATGCAAAACGAAATGACAGTTTATTTATTAAAAAGAAGATAATTATGTTATGATAAAAAAGTTGATAACTCATTACATATTAAGGAGAGAGTAAAAGATGGATTGGATTGATCGTATTGTAGAAATGGGAATCTCACTGGGTCTGGCAGTCGTCACTTTGCTTGTAGGACTAGCAGTGATAAAGGTATTAGTCAATTTTATCAGTAAGCAGATAACGAAGTCAAAATTGGATGAAAGTTTGAAGCCCTTCATTGTCTCTGTCATCAATATCGGATTGAAGCTTGTTTTAGTCGTGAGTGTTGTGGGGATACTGGGCGTACCAACTGCTTCTTTCGTTGCTATTTTAGGTTCTTTTGGATTAGCTTTGGGACTAGCCTTTCAAGGTTCGCTATCGAATTTAGCTGGAGGCGTATTACTTTTGACTATGCGTCCTTTCAAAGTAGGAGATTATATTGATGGTGCTGGATATAGTGGAACTGTAAAAGCTATCCAGATACTTTACACAGAATTAGTTACGCCAGATAATAAAATGATATATGTGCCCAATGGCAATTTATCCAATTCAGGGATCGTTAATTATTCTGTACATGAAACGCGCCGGGCCGATTTCGTCTTTGGTGTGGGGTATGAGGCCGATAATCAGCACGTACTGAAGACACTTCAAGCTATCGTGTCAGAACACCCGGATGTGCTGCTTGACCCTGAGCCCTTTATTCGGCTATCAGGACATGGGGACAGCGCAGTGGAGTACACCGTTAGGGTCTGGACTAAGGCAGAAGACTACTGGGTTGTTCATTTTGATATAATGGAAACAGTCAAAACCAAGTTTGACGAAGAGAATATTTCTATCCCTTACCCGCAGATGGATGTTCATACGTTAGATAGCTAATTGAAGACAGAGAAATCTGTTTAGGGGTCGCCCTTAATTTTATCGAATCAAATTGAGTCAGTGAAAGGGTGAAGACAGTCGAAGCAGCTGTTTTCACCTTTTTTAGTTTTGTTGACTCGCAGATCAGTTGTACAGACAAAAGGATAGATGTGTAATTTCACAGAAGAAAACTGAGTACAAAATATACAAATGATCAGATAAAGGTGTGTGAGTGGCAAACAAAATATAAAAAGTATAGGGACTGTTATCGATCAATGATATAATGTAACGGAGCGAAAAAGGGAAATGGAGGACGATTATGTATAATGTAGGATTTGATACAGAAAAATATTTGAAGGAACAATCCGCACACATTCTTGAACGTGTAGAAAACAGCGAGAAATTATACCTGGAGTTCGGTGGGAAACTGATCGGCGACAAACATGCTAAACGGGTTCTTCCGGGATTTGACGAAGATGCCAAGATGAAATTGTTAGCTACATTGAAAGACAAAGCTGAAATCATTATCTGTGTCTATGCAGGAGATATTGAGCGGAATAAAATAAGGGGAGATTATGGAATAACTTATGATCGGGATGTCTTGCGTCTAATCGATGAATATAGAGCGTATGGCATTCCTGTAAACAGTGTTCTTATCACGCGTTATCAGGAACAGCCAAATGTTAAAATATTTATGTCTAAGCTTGAACGCAGCGGGATCGTTGTCCATACCCACCGAGAAATTTATGGATATCCGACCAATGTAGAAGCAATCGTAGGTGAAGAGGGATTTGCAAAAAATCCGTACATTGAAACAACTAAACCACTGGTAGTTATTACAGCGCCTGGAGCAGGCAGCGGGAAACTGGCAACGTGTCTGAATCAGCTCTATCATGAATATGCTCAGGGGAATAAAGCCAGTTATGCAAAATTCGAGACATTTCCAGTCTGGAATATGCCAATAAAGCATCCGGTGAACATTGCTTACGAAGCGGCCACAGTGGATCTTAATGACGTCAATATGATGGACAACTATCACTACGAGGCATACCGGGAAGTTGCAGTGAATTATAACCGGGATGTAGAAATGTTTCCTGTCATCAAAAGAATCATAGAAAAAATCACTGGGAAACCATCTGTTTATAAATCCCCAACAGATATGGGAGTCAACCGTTTGAAATCTGGAATCACAGATGAAGCGGTCGTTATAAAAGCTGCTAATGAAGAGATTATCAGACGAGCCTTTGCTGTAGAAAATGATTACAAAAAAGGTTTGGCTGATAAAGACACACTTCGCCGTATCCAGTTGATCCTGGAAGAGTCAGATTTAAAAAAAGAGCACCGTGCTCCTGTTAAAATAGCGCGTGACTATGCCGGAAAAGTACAGAAAAGACTAAACGATACCAACCTTCAAGCGGTTATAGCGATCGAATTAAACAGTGGTGAAATCATTACGGGACGCACAACAGCACTTATGGATGCCTCGGCTGCTGCCGTAGTCAATGGTCTAAAAGTACTGGCTAACATTTCCGACGAGATTGATTTGCTGGCACCTATGATACTGGAAACGATCCAGCGTTTGAAAACAGAGGAATTGAACAGTAAAGTACCGACCTTGTCTGCTAACGAACTCCTTATTGCTCTCGCCATCAGTGCTGTAACGAACCCGACGGCACAGCTTGCCTACAATCAATTAGACAAACTAAAAGATACCCAAGCTCATTCGACGGTGATCATGAATCATGAAAACCAGCAGACGTTAAAAATGCTTGGAATGGAAGTGACAAACGACCCGGTCTATCCGAATGAAAAGTTGTATTATAATTAAGAGTAAGGACAGTAAGATGGAAGAAAATTTGAATAAAAAGGTGATGTTATGAAAAAAACACGAATTGGAATAGTAGGTTATGGTAATTTAGGTAAAGGCGTAGAAGCAGGACTCAAACATTCACCAGACTTGGAGTTGACAGGAATATTTACCAGACGTCAGCCGGATCAGCTGGAAACCTTGTCGCCTGCGTATTCTATAGATAAGCTCATAGATTTTAAAAATAGTATCGATGTTCTGATTCTTTGTGGAGGGTCTCAAAAAGATATTCCATTGCAGGCGCCGGAACTCGCTCAAACATTTAATACCGTAGACACATACGACAACCATAATGAGATACCTGTACACTTTGAAAGGCTTGACAAGGTTGCTAAAGAAAACAAAACGGTAGCCGTGCTTTCAACCGGCTGGGATCCAGGCTTATTCTCTTTGAATCGATTGATTGCAGAAGCTATTATGCCAAAAGGAGAGACGTACACGTTTTGGGGTCCTGGGCTGAGTCAGGGACATAGCGATGCTGTCAGACGTGTAAAAGGGGTTAAAAACGCAGCCCAGTATACCGTGCCCAAAAAAGAACGGGTCGATAAAGTAAAAGACAAGCAGCCTATTCATTATAATAAAAAAGAGGCGCATAAGCGCGTCGTTTATCTTGTTTTAGAAGAAGGTGCTGATGAAAGTAAAGTCAAAGAAGCGATTATCTCGATGCCTGATTATTTTCAAGGTTATGAAACAAAAATCACGATACTCGATCAGGATACCCTCGACAAGGACCATCAGGGAATGCCTCATGGTGGGACAGTAATCAGGCAAGGAAAGACGACAGATGAAAATACTGCAATCTATCAGTTTGGTCTCGACCTGGATTCCAACCCAGAATTTACAGCAGCAGTTACGATAGCTTATGCTCGTGCGGCAGCCCGATTAGCGAAAGAAAGACAATATGGTGCCAAGACTGTTTTTGATATTGCTCCTGGCTATCTTTCACCTGAAAGTCCTGAAGACTTAAGAAGAAAGTTACTCTAAAAAAAGGTAGAAAGTTGAGTTGAAAGACTCACTTTCTACCTTTTCTTTGTTTAGCTAAAGCTTGCTTAGCCATATTGTCTGCTCCTTTATTTTCTTTTTCAGGTATCCGTTTCACTTCATAAAAGGACAGTGAATTTAGCGAAACGATAATTGACTGGAAAACAGCCTTATATTTTTCATTTTTTATATAGTTTTTCTCTATCGAATCGGCGACAAGCTGACTATCTGTATGAAAAATCACCCATTCTTCTTTGCGGTCATTACTGATCGGCCAGTCAACGGCAAATTTGAAAGCCTGAAGTTCGGCCAAATGGTTGTCTTCAGTGAATGGCAGTGGAAAGCTTAATTGCTTGTATACATCTCTACCGACGATGATTAGTCCTGTCCCGGTCAACTGCTCTTTAGGAGAAACAGCCGCATCGCTGTAAATTTTCAGCATGTAAAACCCTCCATTGATTTTAAATAGAAAAAGCCAGCTTCAAAAGAAAACTGGCTCGGTGTTTATTTAATTGTTATCATTAACGGTTTCAACGACACTTACATTCGTAGCTTGAGGTCCACGAGAGCCTTCCACAATATCAAATTCTACAGTCTGGCCTTCATTCAAAGCTTTGTATCCTTCCATGTTTAATCCGGTAAAATGAACGAATACATCATCTTCTTCATTATACTCAATAAAGCCATAACCTTTCTGATTATTAAACCATTTTACAGTCCCTATAGTCATCGTTTTCCCCCTAATGATTCCTTTAATATAAGTACTTATAATTACCAGTATAAAGTATAACGCTTACAGAGTCAACGATGGCATTACTCAAAAGTTTAAGTGAAAAAGCACCAGTAGATATGCTAGAATGGGGAAGAGTCTATCGTTAAGGAGAATTGAGCTATGAAAGAATGGAAAATCGAAAAGTTAAAGCATTCATATGGTATAAAGACCTTGTTTGAGGACGTATCTTTTTCAATTCAAGAAAAAGAAAGAATTGGATTGATCGGAGTGAATGGCACGGGTAAAACAACCTTTTTAAAAATCATTGCAGGTTTAGAGAAGCCAGACCAGGGAGAAATTACACGTCCCGGTGACTACAGTATCAATTATTTAAGCCAGAAGAATGAGCTTGATGCTGAGAAAACGATTTTTGACGTCGTATTCGACCGAGATACTCCCATGATCAAAGCAGCGAAATACTATGAGGAAATACTGAAAAAGTTAAGTGATAATCCCACTGATTCAAAAATACAGGAGTCTTTTACTGAGGCAGAAAAAAAAATGAACCAGGAAGATGCTTGGAACATTAACGCCCGAGCCAATTCTATACTAAATAAATTGGGGCTCAAAGATAGCGGGAAACGCATTGGAGAGTTATCAGGCGGACAGAAAAAAAGAGCAGCCTTAGCTCAAGTGCTTATTCAAGAGCCGGACCTGCTTATTCTTGATGAACCGACAAACCATCTTGATTTTCAGATGATTGAATGGCTGGAGGGATATCTTTCAGGATACCGTGGATCGCTTTTATTGGTTACCCACGATCGCTACTTCCTGGACAGGGTCGTTAATAAAATCGTGGAACTGAATAATGGAGAACTGGAAAATTATCCTGGTAATTATCAACAGTATATAGAGTTGAAGGCTGAGAAAGAAATGGATGAGCAACGTATCGCTCATAAACAGAAGCAATTATATAAGCAGGAACTTGCCTGGATGCGTGAAGGGGTAAGAGCGCGTGGGACGAAACAAGAAGCGCGCAAACAACGCTTTAAAACACTTGAGGGTCAAGTGAAATCCCAGGAGAAGGAGTCAGAACTTGAACTTCAACTTTCAGGAACCCGATTAGGGAAAAAAGTTCTTGAATTAAAAGAAGCTTCAAAACAAATTGAAACGACTCTTATTTTAGATAATTTCAATTTACTTATTCAGCAAACTGACAGAATTGGTATCACTGGTACCAACGGCTCGGGAAAAACAACTTTTTTAAATATACTAGCAGGTGAAGAAGAACTTTATGCAGGTATCATCTCAATAGGTGAAACGGTTAAAATAGGCTATTACAAGCAGATCAATGAAGCGCTTGATGAAGATAAGCGAGTGATCACATATTTAAGAGAAATCGCAGAAGAAGTCAAACTATCGGATGGTTCGTCGATCAGTGTATCACAGCTTCTCGAACGTTTTCTTTTTAAACGTTCAATGCACGGCTCTCCGATAAATAAACTGTCAGGTGGAGAAAAAAGACGCTTGTACCTTTTGAAAATACTGATGCAGCAGCCGAATGTTCTCTTGCTCGATGAGCCAACAAATGATCTCGACGTACAGACTCTGACGATTCTAGAAGAATTTATTGATCAATTTGGTGGAGCAGTTATTGCAGTATCACATGATCGATATTTTATCGATAAGATTTCAAATAAATTACTCGTTTTCAAAGGTAATGGTGAGATCGAAGAAACCTTTGACTCTTTAACTGAATATCTTGAAAAACATAATCAGAGTAAAAGAGAAAAAAATAGTGAAACAAAAAAGAAGACGGTTAAGCAAACTGAAAAGAAACCCGTCAAAGAAAAAACCACTTTAACTTACATGGAAAAGAAAGAATGGGAAACGATTGAAGCAGAAATAGAAACCCTTGAAGTGGAAATCGAAGAAACGCAAAAAATGATGGAAGACGTTGTTTCTGATCATATGAAATTAAAGGAATTGACAGATAAACAATCTGAATTGACTCGAAAATTAGAAGAAAAATACAGCAGATGGGAATACCTGGCACAATATGTTTAGAGGAGTGATTAAGGGTGGAAAAAGAATACTTGGATTTAGCAGAACGTATCCTGAATGAGGGTACAGAAAGAAATGATCGAACAGGGACTGGTACAAAATCTATATTCGGTCATCAGATGCGCTTTGATCTTCAAAAAGGGTTTCCTTTACTTACGACGAAGCGTGTTTATTTCAAATTAATCAAAAGTGAACTTTTGTGGTTCTTGAAAGGAGATACAAATATTCGCTTTTTACTGGAAAATAATAACCATATCTGGGACGAATGGGCTTTTCAAAAATATGTAGAGAGCAAGGATTATACTGGCCCGGATATGACAGATTTTGGTCTGCGCTCGCAGTCTGACTCTGATTTCAATGACGTATACAAGAATGAGATGGCTTTGTTTAGAGAGCGTATACTGACTGATGGTGATTTTTCTGCTAAATATGGGTCACTGGGGAATGTGTATGGTGCTCAGTGGCGATCCTGGCAGAAAAAAGATGGTGGAGTGATCGACCAAATTAAAAATGTAATTGAATCGATTAAAGAAAACCCTATGTCCAGACGTCACATTGTTTCAGCCTGGAATCCTGAAGAAGTTCCGTCAATGGCTCTGCCGCCTTGTCATACATTGTTTCAGTTTTATGTTGATGATAATAAGCTGAGTTGCCAGCTCTACCAGCGAAGTGGAGATGTGTTCCTAGGTGTTCCCTTTAATATTGCCAGTTATGCCCTTTTAACACATCTTATTGCCCAGGAGACCAATTTGGAAGTGGGAGAGTTTATTCATACATTGGGTGATGCCCACCTTTATTTAAATCACATGGAACAAATCACCAAGCAGCTATCTAGAGAACCGAGAGAATTGCCCAAATTATTGTTGACAAAAGATAAAAGTATTTTTGATTTTGAGATGGATGATATCAAGGTAGTGGATTACCATCCACATAAAGGAATCAAAGCACCAATTGCCGTGTAACTAGCATAAAGTTGCATCAAGAGACTAATTAGTTTCTTGATGCAACAAAACCAAAGGAGTGTTGATATGATAACATTTGTCTGGGCAGAAGATGAGAATGGACTGATTGGCAGTAAAGGCAATCTTCCCTGGCATCTGCCAGCTGATATGCAGTTTTTTAAAAAGGTGACGTTAACTGGTGACGTCGTAATGGGTAGAAAAACTTTGGAAAGCATACCAAACCCACCTTTAAAAAACAGAAAAAATATTGTGCTAACTTCTAAACATGATCTTGATTTCAAAGAAGGCGTGATTTGCCATTCCAAAAAAGAGATTATGGAAGAAGTGAAACATTCAAAAAAACCTCTTCATGTTATTGGAGGCGTATCATTGTTTAAGCTTTTCATAGATGACGTAGACATGCTTTACCGGACTGTCATCCATGACTCGTTTGAAGGAGAAACCTATATGCCGGAAATCGATTACTCGGAATTTGAACTGATTGAAGAGGAAGAAGGCACGGTTGACGTAAAGAACAAGTATCCGCATACCTTTCAAATTTTTAAAAGAAAATAGTAAACAGAGCATCATTCGCAAGCGAATGATGCTCTGTTTGGTTTTAAATCAAGTGTAGAGGTATATAGAGAAAAACATAAATATCGTGCCCGTCAAAACAAATAAATGCCAGACGACATGCATATATTTCACATGTTTTAATCTATAAAATAGAGCGCCCACCGTAAATGCCAGTCCACCTGCCACAAGCCAGACAAAACCATTTGGTCCGAGTCCTCTGTATAGATAATTGATAAAGAACAGAGAAATCCACCCCATTGCAATATAGAGCCAAAGGGAAAGTCCCTGAAATTTTTCGAACCAGACCGTTTTATACAAAACGCCGAACACAGCGATCGACCATATGAGTGTTGTCAGGAAAGCACCTAACTTACCACCTATCGTAATTAGAGTATACGGAGTGTACGTACCGGCAATGAGTAGAAAAATGCTGCTGTGATCAATGATACGCAATATATTTCTGGCCCGTGTAAAAGTGAAGCTGTGATATAAAGTGCTCGATAGATAAAGCAATATGAGGGAGACACCATAAATCGTATAAGAAGTGACCTCCAAAGCGCCACCCATCTCAAGGCCTTTTTGAATCAGAAAAACTAGACCGATGATACTTAGAATTACACCTATACCATGTGTCACGGCATTAAGTACTTCATTAGTTATAAGATAGGCTTTTGTATGTGAAGATGTATTTGATCTATTTGACATGAGCTTCCTCCTTAAAACGGTTACTTTCTGTACGAATATACAAAATTTTGTTATACTACTATAGAAAGAAAAGTCGTTTTCCCGATTTCAATCTATTATAACATAGAAAAAATCGGACACACAAAAAATACGTTACGTATTTTAAATTCTTAAGAAGGAGGGAGTGCCATTTGACGGATAGACGAGGGAGTCGGTCAGTGAAAAAAACAAGTCCGGGGTGGAAATGGGCCTTTATTTTATTACTTGGTATCAATATTGGCATCATCATCTGGCTTACTGTTCGTCTTGATCTTTTTACAGAATCTGAAACGATAGATATTAGCGAGACAGAGACGCTCGTCGATTCAAATGACAGGATAGATTTTGACCTGGTTACTGATAAATCAGAAGTCAGTAAAGTCACAAATATCTTTCTTGATAAAGAACTAGATGACCGATTTTCTGGTTATACTCTTGAAATCGAAGATTTAATAGAACTAAAAGGACCTTTAAATATTCTAGGTTTTGAAGTAGATTTTGGTCTGTTTATGGAACCGCTTGTTATGGATAACGGAAACTTGCAGTTGCGTATACAGCGGATCCAGCTCGGATCTTTTGATCTTCCTCAGGATATAGCTATGAATATATTGGATCGACAATTAGAATTGCCTGAATGGATTAGAATCAATAGTGAAGAAGGCTATATTCTCGTTGCATTTGACCAATTTTCTCTAGAAAATAATGTGCAGTTTGAGATGAAAAAAATCGATCTTCCAGAAAATGATATCAGGATCAATATTATTTTGCCTGAAGAAGCTATAAAATGATATAATAATTGAGTAGTGTATTTTATTATAGAAAGGATTTTTTTAGTGGAGAAGGCTTTATTTGCAGGTGGTTGTTTCTGGTGTATGGTTCAGCCTTTTGAAACGATGAAAGGGATAGAAAAAGTTGTTTCAGGATATACCGGTGGTCATGTCAAAGATCCTACGTATGAGCAAGTAAAATCTCAAAAGACCGGTCATACAGAAGCCGTGCTTATTTATTATGATGAGAGGATACTTTCTTATGACGATCTTTTAACGATTTATTGGCAGCAGACTGATCCAACTGACGCTATGGGGCAATTCATGGATCGCGGTGACAGTTATCGTCCGGTCATTTTTTATTATGATGAACACCAAAAACAAAAGGCAAGTGCATCAAAAGCTCGTTTGCAGGAATCAAATGATTATGCTGAACCTATCGTTACTAAGATAGAAAAAGCAGGTATTTTTACCCTGCGGAAGAAGAGCATCAGCAATTCTATCGGAAAAATCCTGAAGCTTATGCTGAAGAAAACGAACAAAGGCGTCGATGGGCAGAATCACATTCTTAGGAGGTCAGGCCATGAGACGGTCTTTTTATCACTACGTAAAAACTTTGAGAGACCCATATAAGAAAGACAATATTACTCTCTTTGCCAACGCAGTAGATAACGATGGTACATTTCCTAAACATTCAACCCACTATAATGAATTGTCGGATTATCTGGAGATGAATGGTGACTATGTCATTTCGATGGAAGTGTTTGATGAAGTATTTCAAATGTATAAAGATAACAACAAATAAAACTTTAAAGGAGAATGTCAAATGAGTGTACATTTAGAAGCAAAAAAAGGTGAAATCGCAAAAACAGTTCTGATGCCCGGAGATCCTCTTCGTGCAAAGTATATAGCAGAGACGTTTTTAGAAGATGTTAAACAATACAATACAGTAAGAAATGCTTTTGGTTATACAGGAACGTATAAAGGGCAGGAGATATCTGTTCAAGGAACAGGGATGGGTATCCCTTCTTTAATGATTTATGGTGAAGAACTTATTCAAGAATATGGGGTGGAAAACCTTATTCGTGTAGGATCTGCCGGCGCTCTGAAAAAAGAAGTGAAAATTCGTGATGTTGTTCTTGCTCAAGGAGCAACGACCGATTCAAGTATCCACCGTCATATTTTTAATAATCAGGTCGATTTTGCGCCGATTGCTGACTTTAATCTGCTTAGACATTCATATGATATTGGTAAAGAAAAAGGCATGGCAATTCGTGTCGGAAACGTTCTAAGTGCAGATCGTTTCTACAATGAAGAATTAGATAAGCAGAAACTTGCTGATTATGGTATCATGGCGGTTGAAATGGAAGCAGCTGGATTATACTCCCTTGCAGCTAAGCATAATAAGAGAGCTCTAGCCCTGCTTACGATCAGTGATCACATTTTGACAGGTGAAGAAACAACGTCTGAAGAAAGACAGACAACGTTCAACGACATGATGATCATTGCCCTAGAAGCTGCTTTAAGAATGGAAGAGAACAAGTAAATATAAGAGAAGAGGTTTTTCATGCAGCATGAACCAGAGAATAAAAAAACGAAAAAAATCAGTTTGAACATGTATATAATTTCCTTGCTGATTGTACTCTTCGTATCCGTGATCGGAACATTTCTGGTAATGACTGTTGCTGGAAATGATAATGATGAGTCCGAGCCGATAGCTGAACGTTCCAATATAAAATCAGAAGAAGAATCTTTAGATTTAGACCAATTTGAACCATTAAATGAAGTCTATTCGATCCTCATGACAGAATATCTTGAGGAAGTGGGGTCTGATACCTTGATTCAAGGCGCCTTATCAGGGATGGCTGAATCGGTAGGAGATCCTTATACAACCTATCTCAATGAGGTGGAGTCTACTTCAATAAACGAAGACATCGAAGGGTCATTTGAAGGAATCGGAGCTGAAGTCATGAAAGAGGGGGAATATGTCCGCATTATTTCCCCGATTTCGGGCTCACCAGCTGAGAAAGCAGGGTTACTGCCGAACGATCTCATAGATCAAGTTGACGGAGAATCTGTCGCCGATTTATCGATCAATGAAGCAGTAGCCTTGATACGTGGACCAGAAGGGTCAGAGGTAGAGCTGTCGATCGTCAGAGGAGATAATACGTTTACAGTAAATCTTACCAGAGACTCGATTCCGGTAGAGTCAGTGATTTATGAACAGGATGATAAAAATCCATCCATCGGTTATATCCACATCACAAACTTTAACCGGCCAACCTATCAGGAACTCATCGATGCGATCGAAACACTGGAAGAAGATGGTGCTGAGGAATTTATTTTTGATGTTAGAGGAAACCCCGGTGGACTGCTTGATTCTGCACTCCAACTTTCAAATGTTTTTGTAGCTAATGGTGAGCCGCTGATGCAGTCACAAGGACGCGGGGAAGACCCTTATGTCTATAATGCTTCAGATGAACTCGGTGATTTTAAATTCGATAAACCAAGCGTTCTTTTGATCAATGGTGGGAGTGCGAGTGCTTCTGAAATCCTGGCTGGAGCGATGAGTCAATCTGCAGACATCCCGCTGGTTGGTACAACAACTTTCGGTAAAGGAACGATTCAGAATGTTCTGGATATTTCAGGTGACGGTGAAATCAAATTCACCGCCGGGAAATGGCTGACTGCGAATGGCACATGGATCAATGAAGAAGGAATCTCTCCTGATATTGAAGTGGAAATGCCTGATTATATCAATCTGCTCCTTGTTAATCAGGAAGAAACATATGAAACAGGGGATGTCTCAGAAGAGGTCTATAACCTTGAACAGATACTTGATGTTCTGGATTATGATGTCGGCTCAGTTGATTTCACCTATGATAATGAGACAGAAACCGCTGTAGAAACGTTCCAGTCTGATAATGATCTTGAAAAAGACGGTGTAGTGACTGGTGCAACAGCACGGACGCTTGTTGAGAAATTGCGCGAGCTGATTGACGACAATGATAGACAATACAATGCAGCTGTTGAGTATTTGTTGGAAAATTAAGAATGAAGAGAAAGAAAATTTGGGCATTTTAGCCTAATTATTTTCTTTCTCTATCTTTTTAAAAGCATAGATGAGAAAGAAGGTCACTAAAAATGAAAGATTCTTCTTATAAAAATAATAGTGAAACGATTAAAGATAAAAAACAGGATAAACCTTTATATCAGGAATTGTTAAGTACATTCGTTTATATCATCATTATTACTGGTGTTTTTCTACTTATCAGACTTTATATAGTGGCCCCTGTCAGTGTCGAAGGGTCATCGATGGAACCGACTTTACAGGATGGCGATCATTTACTTTTAAATAAAATTGGGGACATTGATCGGTTTGACGTAATTGTTTTCCCGGCGCCTGAAGAAAATGGGAAGCAATTTATCAAACGAGTGATCGGTCTTCCTGGAGATGAAATCACATTTCAGGATCAGACCCTTTTTATAAACGGTGAAACGATCGAAGAAGACTATATTGATCTTTCTAATGTCAGTGACGCTGATCTGCAGTCACTTAATAGTGATTTCAGTCTGGACTCATTAGAGGATGTCGAACAGGTACCGGAAGATTCTTATTTTGTTTTAGGAGATAATCGGGTAAATTCCAAAGACAGCCGTTCTTTTGGCTTTATTGATAAAGATAACGTGACAGGCAAGACCAGCTTGCGCATATGGCCTCTGGACCGGATTGGCTTTATTGACAGTCCCGAATAACTGAATTTGAAAATTTGTAGTGAAAGGAGTGGTCAAAAACATGATACAATGGTATCCAGGGCATATGGCGAAAGCAAAAAGACAATTTCTGGAAAAGCTTAAAATGGTAGATGTTGTCTATGAGCTGATTGACGCAAGAATACCCTATTCAAGTAAAAATCCAGATATCATCGATATGATTGGAGACAAACCGCACGTAGTCATCCTGATGAAAGGTGATTTGGCCGATCCCAGTCAAACTAATGCCTGGCTTAAGCATTACAAAAGCAAAGGTATCCCAGCCATCTCGATCAATGCCAAAAAAGGACAAGGGTTGAAGGAGATCCTGAAACTTACCAAGACTGTCTTGAAATCTTTTTTCGAAAAACGAGAGGAAAAAGGAATGAAGCCACGGGCCATTAGAGCAGTGTGCGTAGGGATTCCAAACGTTGGAAAATCAACACTGATCAATCGCTTCGCTCGAAAAAATATTGCTCAGACAGGAAACAAGCCGGGAGTCACTAAAGCTCAGCAGTGGATCAAATATGGTAAAGAACTCGAGCTTTTAGACACGCCTGGTATTTTATGGCCGAAATTTGAAGATCAAAGCGTTGGGAAAAAATTAGCTGTAACAGGAGCGATCAAAGACACCCTCCTACACCTGGATGATATTGCACTATATGCCATGAACTATTTGAGAGAACACTACGCGGGAGCAATAACAGCACGCTATAAGCTGAAGGAAGACTTGGAACAGGAGCTGGAACTGCCTGATCTACTTCTGGAAATCACCAAAATCAGAGGTTTTCGTGATGATTATGAACGTGGGGCAGAAATGATTATCCATGAATTAAGAAACGGCCAGTTAGGAAGGATCACACTTGAACGACCAGATGAAGTCTACAGAGAAGAAACAAACAATCAAAGAGATTAAAGAACAATTGAAAAGCCAGATACCTTTATCTGACAATGAACTGAATATATTAAAACAGGATAAGCGAAAAGGCGTTCAGACAGCACTTAAACAATATGAAAAAAGATTACTCAAAGAGAAATTGCTGAAAGAAAAGTATCGCGATATGCAGACTTATGAACAAGCATGCAGAGCTGAAGGTAATGTTTATATCGCTGGGATCGATGAAGTGGGTAGAGGACCATTAGCTGGCCCCGTTGTTTCTGCTGCAGTCATCCTTCCAGAAGAACCTGATCTTTTGGGGATCAATGATTCCAAGAAATTGAGCGAAAAAGAGCGGGAAAGCTGGTTTCTTCGAATCAAGAATGTGGCTTTAGCTATAAATTATTCCGTGGTTTCTCCTGAAACGATCGATCAATTAAATATATATGAAGCAACGCGTGTTTCGATGAAAGAGGCTGTCGAAGGGTTGAATAGAGAACCTGACTGTTTATTAGTTGATGCTATGCATATCGACAGTAGCATTCCACAAGTGAAAATTATTAAAGGTGATGCTAAAAGTATATCGATCGCGGCAGCTTCAATTGTCGCAAAAGTGATACGCGATAATATAATGAAGAAACTGGCCAGAGACTATCCGGAGTATGGTTTTGAAGAAAATGCTGGATATGGGACAAAAAAACATCTTGAAAGCCTGAAAATATATGGTGTGACGCCAATTCATCGAAAATCATATCGACCAGTCAAAGAACGTTTATAAAAAAACTTTGACAAAAAAAGTGAGTTTTTATTTCTTTTAACAATAAAAGAGATAGGAACTCAATTTTTTTATTTTAGGAGAGAATAAGATGCAGACTAATCGAATGGAAAATTATTTATATGCTATGGCCCACTGTCCATTTTTAAGTCATAAGGAAAAATGGAAAATACTGATCACTGATCATCCAAAGTACAGTGAATTTACTTTGATGCAGGAACAGACAACATGTCACGTGCATCAAAAAAAGATTGCCTTTTGGAAGTATTTGAAAGCATTTGACCTGGACAGAATCAAAAAGGAGCATGAAAAAGCAAAGGTTAACGCTTTCTGTCTAGGTGACGAAGGGTACCCGTATGCCCTGGGAAAAAGCTATGAGCCTCCTATGGTTTTGTTTTATAAAGGCGACATCTCGCTGCTTTACAAAGGCACTCTTGGAATCGTTGGTGCACGTGAATGTACACCTTATGGCCACCGTTTTCTTTCGGAGCATATCCCGGCGATTATTGATCAGGGGTTAGTCACTGTGAGTGGGTTGGCCAAAGGGATCGATACCCAGGTGCACAAACAAACGATTGAAAATGGAGGGAAAACGATAGCAGTCATAGGGAATGGGATCAATTATACGTATCCGCGAGAAAACAGAAAACTTCAGGAAATAATAAGCCAGGATCATTTAATCCTCTCCGAATATCCACTGGATGCCACACCTAAAAGACATTACTTTCCCCTGAGGAATCGTATTATTTCCGGACTTTCAAGAGGAGTGCTCGTTGTGGAAGCTAAAGAACGCAGTGGAAGTCTGATCACGGCCCGACTGGCTTTGGAAGAAGGGCGGGATGTCTTTTCAGTCCCGGGATCCATATTCAGTTCAACTTCGAAAGGCTGCTTGGATTTGATCAAATCAGGGGCCATACTTTGTCAGTCTGCAGAAGATATTTTAACGGAATGGAATATGAATCTGTGAAATAAATAATTAAATAGTGTTTTAAAAGTTGACAAAGTGAATTCATATGCCCTATGATAGATTACGATTCTTAACGATAGCAAAAACAAGACACGTTTAAAGCAAACAAATACAAAAAATAAGGTACATGAGGAAGGAGCCTGCAATTTGGCTTATAAATATTTAGTCATTGTGGAATCGCCCGCTAAAGCAAAAACAATTGAAAAATATCTTGGAAGGAATTATAAAGTGGTAGCCAGTTTAGGCCATATCAGAGATTTGCCGAAGAGTCGTATGGGTGTGGATTTTGAAAATGATTATCAACCTGATTATATTACGATACGTGGTAAAGGGCCTGTTATCAAGGATTTAAAGAAACATGCAAAGAAAGCTGAAAAAGTCTTTCTCGCAGCCGACCCGGATAGAGAAGGGGAAGCCATTGCCTGGCATTTAAGTCATATATTGAAACTGGACAATGATGAAAAAAATAGAGTCGTTTTTAATGAAATCACTAAAGATGCTGTTAAAAATGCCCTTAAAAATCCAAGAAATCTGGATGAAGACCTGATCGACTCTCAGCAGGCCAGACGGATTTTAGACCGTATCGTTGGCTATCAGATCAGCCCGCTGCTTTGGAAAAAGGTGAAACGCGGCTTAAGTGCCGGACGTGTACAGTCTGTCGCCTTGAAAATGATCTGTGACAGAGAAGAAGAAATCAAAAATTTTAAACCTGAAGAATACTGGTCTATCGAAGCTACATTCAAAAAAGCAAAAAATGTTTTTGATGCCAATTTTTATGGCCTGGATAAAAAGAAGACGAAATTACCTGATAATAAAGCTGTAGAGAATGTGCTGGAAAAACTGGATGAAAAAGGCGATTTTGATGTTACTAAAGTGGTTAAGAAAGAACGCAAACGTAATCCATATGCACCTTTTACAACCAGTAGTTTGCAGCAGGAAGCAGCTGGGAAGTTGAACTTCAGGACCCGGAAAACAATGATGATCGCCCAGCAGCTCTATGAAGGTATTTCTCTTGGTAAAGGCGGAACAACTGGATTGATCACTTACATGCGTACAGATTCCACCCGGCTGTCTGATACGGCAAAGCAGGAAGCGCATGAAGTGATTGTGAGTGAATTTGGTTCTGAGTATGCCGCAAAAAATCCTAAAAAACAAAAAAACAGTCAATCTGCCCAAGATGCGCATGAAGCTATCAGAGCAACGAGTGCCATGCGTAAACCTGCTGACATCAAGCAATACCTTTCCAAAGATCAATATAAACTTTATTCATTGATTTGGTCCCGTTTTGTGGCCAGCCAGATGAAACCTGCTATTTATGACACTGTGCGTGTGGATATTGAACAAAATGGTGTAAGGTTCAGAGCAAATGGATCTCAAATAAAATTCAAAGGTTACCAGCTTGCCTATGCTGAAACCAAGAAAGACAAAGATAATATTCTACCGGACCTAGCTGAAGGCGATAAAATAAAACTTAAAACGATTGAACCGAACCAGCACTTCACTCAACCGCCTGCCCGCTTTAGCGAAGCCACCTTGATTAAAACGCTTGAAGAAAACGGTGTAGGTCGCCCATCGACATATGCGCCGACTTTAGAAACCATCCAGCGTCGCTATTACGTTACTCTAGCCAATAAGCGGTTTGAACCAACAGAACTGGGGACTATTGTGAACACCATCATTGGAGAATTTTTCCCGAATATCGTTGACGTCAACTTTACAGCCGATATGGAAAAAGACTTGGATGCTGTTGAAGAAGGCACAAAGCAATGGGTCGAGGTGATCGATCAGTTTTATAAACCGTTTAAAGAGGAAGTTACAACGGCCGAGAAAGAACTTGAAGAAGTGGAAATTGAAGATGAGCCGGCTGGATTTGATTGTGAAAAATGTGGATCACCCATGGTCATCAAGATGGGACGCTACGGTAAGTTTTATGCTTGTTCCAATTTCCCTGACTGCCGAAATACGAAGCCGATTGTTAAGAAAATCGGTGTGACGTGTCCGGTATGTGAAAAAGGCGAAGTCGTTGAGCGTAAATCCAAGAAAAAACGTATTTTCTACGGATGTGAAAACTATCCTGACTGCGAATTCACTTCATGGGATAAACCGATTGGTAGAGATTGTCCAAAATGTGAGCATTATTTAGTTCAAAAGAAAACGAAAAAGCAAAGTCAAGTCATCTGTTCAAATTGTGACTACAAAGAAGAACCTCAAAAGTAAAATCAAATATTAAAGGATTGAGACTGGGATAGCGATGACTTTCCTGGTCTCTTTTTCGTTTCTGCTAATTTGTTTTTATATATAGCCGAGATGAATGCTCATCGCTATTTTACTGAAACATAGATTGATAATAAATCATGTGGCAACGACAGCAGCTGTAAAGAATTGCCGAAGTCACGAGGCTGCTAGTGTATAAGTGTGCAGTTTTTAACTTGAGATGTTGAACTCGCGAGGTGACTGGTGTGTGAGTCTACAGTTTCTGTGACGAAATGTCGCACTCAGGAGGTTGCTAACAGATGAGTGTGCACTTTTCGTCTCAAGATGTTTAACTTGCGAGATGTCCGGTGTGTGAGTCTACAGTTTCTGTGAGGAAATGTCGAACTCAAGAGGTGGTCAACAGATGAGTGTACACTTTCTAACTCAAGATGTCGAACTCACGGGGTGACCGGTGTATGAGTCTGCAGATTCTGTGAGGAAATGTCGAACTCAAGAGGTGGTCAACAGATGAGTGTGCACTTTCTAACTCAAGATGTCGAACTCACGGGGTGACCGGTGTATGAGTCTGCAGATTCAACAAAGAAATGTCGAACTGACGAATTGACAGAGTATGAGTGCGCACTTTAAGCCGATTCTTATTGCTTCACTTGGCGTATCCGTTATAGTTACAACCTTTGACTGATTGATCTGACTTTTAAGATAAGCATATCTAAGTTGGTTCTGATTCTACAGGTTTCGATTTACTTACCAGTTAGTGTTTAGCTTAATAAAAAAGATGATTTTAAAATTCATATTTTCATCCAATTTTCTTTATATGCTTGAGTGACTGACATATGGTAAAATAGAAAGAGTGAGGAGAGATGTGCATGGAGAATAAATGGATCGGTCTTTTTTCAGATTATCTATTGAATGAGCGTCACTATTCAAATTACACAAATCAGGCTTATACTGACGACGTAATCGCCTTTGAGACGTTTTTAAAAGAGACTGGTGAACCTGACATTCTGGAAGTAGAATTAGCTGATGCCAGAATTTACCTGAGTTACTTGACGGATAAAAAGTATTCCCGTGCATCAATTTCTAGAAAGATTTCCAGCATCAGAGCATTTTATCAATTTTTGCTTAACAACGAGCACGTTAAAGACAATCCTTTTTCTTATTTGAACCTGAAAAAAAGAGGCTCACGTTTGCCTAACTTTTTTTATGAAGAAGAGATGAACCGGCTGTTTGAAGCGTCAGAAGGCGAAACTCCCCTTGAACTACGCAACCAGGCTCTTTTGGAAATTCTTTACGGTACCGGGATCAGAGTAAGTGAGTGTCAGGGGATCCGGTTGGAGGATATTGATTTTGAACTGGGAATGCTGTTTGTAAAAGGAAAAGGACGGAAAGAGCGCTATGTTCCTTTTGGTCACTATGCCAATCAGGCCATTAAGACCTATATTGAAAACGGTAGACGGATTTTAATGTCCAAGTACAAACAGAATCACGACTTTTTATTCATCAATCATCATGGAGAACAAATTACACAAAGTGGCATCCAGTATGTACTGAACCAGCTGATCAAAAAAAGTTCTCTATCCCACAATATCAGTCCGCATATGCTTCGACATACCTTTGCGACTCATTTGCTTAATAATGGTGCCGATATTCGAACAGTACAAGAATTACTGGGACATAAAAGTTTATCTTCTACCCAGATTTATACTCATGTAACAACGGAACATTTACAGAAAGATTACAATTCTTATCATCCCAGAGCGTAAAATGATTATTTAAAAACGGAGGAATATCAAATGACAGAATTTCATGCAACAACAATTTTAGCTATCCAGCATAATGGCGAGTGTGCCATGGCGGGGGATGGTCAAGTTACGATGGGCGAAAAAGTCATTATGAAGGGCTCAGCCCGTAAAGTCAGAAAAATATATAATAATGAAGTGTTAGTCGGTTTTGCGGGAAGTGTGGCCGACGCTTTTACCTTAGAAGAAAAATTTGAAGGCTACCTTAATCAGTACAATGGACACTTGATGCGTGCAGCTGTGGAACTCGCTACGGAATGGCGGACAGACAAAATGATGAAGAATCTGGAAGCTCTCCTTATCGTAATGAACAAAGAACAGATGCTTTTAGTTTCAGGGAACGGCGAAGTCATTCAACCAGATGATGGCATACTGGGTATCGGTTCAGGTGGAAACTTTGCTCTGTCTGCTGCTCGAGCTTTGAAAAAACATGGAGAAAAATTATCTGCAGAAAAAATAGCCAAAGACAGTCTGACTATCGCAGCAGATATTTGTGTGTATACGAATCATAATATAATAACGGAGACACTGTAAGGAGACGGATGAGATGAAAACAAGAAATGATTTAACACCAAGAGAAATCGTTACAAAACTTGATAAATATATCGTTGGTCAAACGGATGCAAAAAAAGCGGTAGCGGTTGCTTTACGTAATCGCTATCGTCGACTGAAGCTTGATGAGGACATGCAAAAAGACATCACACCTAAAAATATTTTAATGATCGGTGCAACAGGTATCGGTAAAACCGAAATAGCCAGACGCTTAGCCAACATTGTAGATGCGCCGTTTATCAAAGTAGAAGCAACAAAGTTTACAGAGGTCGGCTACATTGGTCGAGATGTGGAATCAATGGTTAGAGATTTGACTGAATCTGCTATTCAGCTGGTGCGAGAAGAGTACCGTCAAAATGTACACGGACAAGCTGAAAGAAGAGCAATCGAACGAGTAGCGAAAGCTCTTGCACCAGGAATTAAAAAGAAGAAAGCAAGCAACGATTCCAACCCGCTTGCCGGAATGTTTAAAGGCATGGGAATAGATCCCAATCAATTTAATCAAAATGCTGCAGAGGAAGAAGAAACAGTCACCGAAGAGATCGCTACAAAACGTGATGCACTGATCGACCAGATCAACCGCGGCATTCTTGACTCTCGCGAAGTTGAAATCAAAGTTGAAGAAAAGAAAAAGACAACGAGTAGTCCTATGAGTCAACCATTAGAACAAATGGGTATCGATCTGTCTGAAACGTTCGGCCAGCTGACTCCTTCCAAAAAAGTAAAGCGTAAAGTTTCAGTGAAAGAAGCTGTGAAAATCTTTACCGAAGAAGAAGCAGACAAACTGATCAATACTGAAGATATTTACTCAGACGCGATCCACTTGACAGAAAATTCAGGCATCATCTTCATTGATGAAATTGATAAAATAACCTCTAAAGGACAGAACAACAGCGGTCAAGTTTCCAGAGAAGGCGTTCAAAGAGATATTTTGCCGATCGTTGAAGGATCCAGTGTCCGTACAAAATATGGAACAGTGCATACCGATCATATTCTGTTTGTAGGCTCTGGAGCTTTCCATATGTCTAAACCGAGTGATCTGATACCAGAACTACAGGGACGTTTTCCTATTCGTGTGGAACTGAATGATTTAACTAAAGAAGATTTTGTTAAAATACTGACGGAACCCGAAAATGCTTTGGTCAAGCAGTACCGCGCCCTGCTTGAAACGGAAAATATCGACGTTATATTCACGATGGAAGCCATTGAAAAAATCGCTGAAATAGCTTACGAAGTCAATGAGTCAACTGACAATATCGGTGCGCGTCGCTTGCATACGATCCTTGAACGTCTGCTTGAAGAGCTGCTGTTCGAATCACCAGACATGTCGATGGGCGAAGTAAAAATAACTGAGAAATACGTGGAAGATAAAATCGGGCATATCGTAGAGAACAAGGATCTAAGCCGCTATATCCTGTAATAAAACGGTTGGGGTGCAGAGATGACAAACAAAAAAATAAACAGGATGACGCGAGAAGAGTTGCTTTTGAAAGTTAAAAAGCAAGAATTGCTGATAGAGGAATTGCTTGCCGAAAAAGAAGCAGAAGTGAAATTAGATTATCCCTTGAAAGGGAACCTTGGTCACTGGTATTGGAATATACAGAGCAATGATGTCGTTTTTAATCCTATGAAAGTTGAAGCTATTGGTTATACGATGGAAGAATTACCTGAAAAAATACCTTTCTCTTTCTTTACAAATAAACTGCATCCAGACGATTACGATGCCGTTATGAAAAATATGAGCCAACACCTTAAAGGGATTACGCCGGTTTACGAAGTCGAATACCGTATTCAGGCAAAAGACGGAACCTGGAAATGGTTTTATGATCGTGGCAAGGTGACTAAACGAGCTGAAGACGGAACACCACTCTTTTCTGCCGGTATCGTTTTTGATGTGTCAAAACAGAAAAGTAAGATGGAAAACCTGGAAGAATTGACCTCATCTCTGATTACTCTTGTCGATAAGGATGAACTGACTGGGATAAGAAATCGGCGAGCGATTATTAGAGAGTTGAAAACCCATCTGATCGATTCGGCTGTTAAAGAAAAACAGTTAGCCGTAAGTATGATGGATATCGATGACTTTAAACAACTTAATGATACAAAAGGGCATGTGTTTGGCGATTATGTCCTGAAAGAAATCGCTATGACACTTGAACATACTTTAGGTAAAGACGGAATCGCTGGGCGGTATGGAGGTGAAGAGTTTTTGATCCTTTTGCCTGACACATCAAAAGATATGGCGGAGACAATTTTTAATGAATGTCGAGTAGCCATTGAAACCAACGAATTCCTGAAACTCGAATCAGTGACGATCAGTGGCGGCTACACTTTTTATTCACAAGGAGATTATGAGGATGTTATTAAAGAAGCAGATAAAAAATTGTACCAGGCAAAGTCTGCTGGTAAGAATAAAATAACCAGTTGAAAAAAGACCTTTTCCATGATCCGTTTTTAAACGGAGCTGGAAAAGGTCTTTCTTAGTTATTTACGTTTCTTGTTCAAACCAAAGGGTACTTTATTTTCTTCCCCTTTGCGTATTCTGTCGATATTCTCCCGGTGTCTGACCACAACAAGAATCATGGCTAACCAGACGATCACAGTAAACATCCAGTCGCCTAAAAGTGGAGCAGCAACAGCGGCAAGGATGAAAGTCAAAACACTTGCAAGACTCACCATACTTGACGTATATAAAACTACTCCAAAGAGCAGGATAAAGACAAAGACAAAGAGCGGCTGGGCTCCTAAAGCCACCCCTGCAGTCGTGGCTACAGCTTTTCCACCTTTGAACTTGGCGAAAATAGGATAAACATGTCCAATAATCGCAAACAGCCCGATAATCATGGGATGGATCGTTAACCCGAACCAGATGGGAAGCAGGGCCGCAATAGATCCTTTAGCAATATCCATGATTAAAACAGTCGTACCCGCCCATTTACCTAACACACGATAAGTGTTTGTCGTACCCGAATTACCGCTTCCGTGTTCTCTAATATCCGTTTGGAAAAAAGCTTTACCTATCCATACGCCCGAAGGAATCGATCCTAGAAGATACGCAGCTGCCATGAGTAAGATTTCGAGCAAATGAATGTCCTCCTTAAAGTTTCATTAAACCTTTTTTTATTTTACCATGATAAAACAGCAACGACAATAAGGTTTGTTATTTCAGTTATTTGGAACAAATCCTAAAATATGTTCTATGTCAGTATTTATAAGATTGGTCCAGGTAGAATTGATTGATTTTATCCACCTTCAGCGCATTCAAATTGGGATGAGCACTATATTTATCGAACATCGCAAACTTTGACGCCTTCAAAAACTGTATGAGAACAAATGTTTTTTACACATCCTTATTGAATTATGGTAAGATTAATACTGCTTGCATGAAATAATAGAGAAATTATTTAAACTATCAAAATCAAACATTTGAAATTGCCGTATTTTTAGAATTAAGGGAGAATCTGTGATTATGGTTAAAAATAAATATGATGATAATTCTATACAAGTCTTGGAGGGGCTGGATGCAGTCAGAAAACGTCCCGGTATGTATATTGGATCAACAGATTCCAGGGGCCTTCACCATTTAGTCTATGAAATCGTTGATAACGCCGTTGATGAGGTGCTGGCAGGATACGGATCAAAAATAGATGTCATTATTCATAAAGATAACAGCATCACTGTTAAAGACAATGGACGCGGCATGCCAATAGGGATACATAAATCCGGCGTACCTACGATCCAGGTCATTTTCACTGTGCTGCATGCCGGTGGGAAATTTGGACAAAGCGGCGGGTATAAAACATCAGGAGGACTGCACGGTGTAGGTGCATCTGTCGTTAATGCTTTATCTGAAGAATTAACCGTTACAGTGACCCGAGACGGCTATGAGTACACGCAAGTCTTTAAAAACGGCGGGAAACCAGCGGGCAAGTTGACTAAGAAAAAAGGCCCGAAGAAAGTAACAGGAACGAGAGTACATTTTAAACCGGATCCGTCAATATTTTCTACTACTGATTACTCCTTTACCTTACTCAGTGAGCGCTTAAGAGAATCAGCTTTCTTGCTTAAAGACGTCATCATTACTGTAAAAGACGAACGGAAAGAAGATGCTGAAGAAGTATTTCACTATGAAGAAGGCATTAAAGAATTTGTCAAATACATTAACGAAGAAAAAGATACATTGACACCAATCGCTTATTTTGAAGGGGAATACAAAGGCATCGAAGTTGAATGTGCCTTTCAGTATAATGACGGCTACTCAGAAAATCTACTGAGTTTTGTCAATAATGTTCGCACGAAAGATGGTGGAACGCACGAGATCGGAACAAAAACTGCAATCACAAAAACATTCAATGATTACGCAAAACGTGTCAACCTGCTTAAAGAACGGGATAAAAATCTGGAAGGCTCTGACGTTAGAGAAGGTATTGCGATTATCCTTTCTGTTCGAATACCTGAAGATCTTCTTCAATTCGAAGGTCAAACAAAGAGTAAATTAGGAACGAACGAAGCGCGGGCTGCGTGTGATACGATTATCTCCGAACAATTCAATTTCTGGCTGGCAGAAAACGGCGAAATGAGTCAGCAGATCGTCAGAAAAGCCATTAAAGCAAGAGAAGCACGTGAAGCAGCACGAAAAGCAAAAGATGAATCCAGGAATGGCAAGAAAAAGAAACGTAAAGAAACACTCTTATCGGGTAAGTTGACACCAGCCCAAAGTAAAAATGCAAAAAAGAATGAATTATACCTTGTCGAGGGCGATTCTGCCGGTGGTTCTGCTAAACAGGGGCGAGACCGAAAATTCCAGGCAATTCTGCCCTTGCGAGGAAAAGTGATCAACACAGAAAAAGCAAATATACAGGACATTCTGAAAAATGAAGAGATCAGCACGATGATCTACACGATCGGTGCAGGTGTCGGTCCTGAATTTGAAATCAAAGATTGTAACTACGATAAAGTGGTGATCATGACTGATGCGGATACAGATGGTGCCCATATACAAGTCCTGCTGCTGACTTTCTTTTACCGCTATATGAAACCTTTGATCGAAGAAGGAAAAGTCTATCTGGCTCTTCCACCTCTATATAAAGTGTCTAAAGGCAAGGGCAAGAAAGAAGTCGTCGAATATGCCTGGACAGACGAGGAGCTGGATAAATTGCTTGAAACTTTTGGCAAAGGCTATACCATTCAGCGTTACAAAGGTTTAGGTGAAATGAATGCGGATCAGCTTTGGGATACAACGATGAATCCAGAATCGCGAACGCTTATAAGGGTCACGATTGACGATGTGGCGCAAGCAGAACGTCGTGTCTCGGTCCTTATGGGTAATAAAGTCGATCCAAGAAGGAAATGGATCGAAGAGAATGTAGAGTTCTCTCTTGAAGATGATGGCAGTATTTTAGAAACGAATGAGCTTCTTGATAAGATGGAAGATACTGTAGAGTTGTGAGAAAGGTTTGACTTATTGATATGGCAAAAGAACGTGAAGAAATTCAAGAATTAACACTAGAAGAAGTCATGGGTGACCGGTTTGGCAGGTACTCGAAGTATATTATTCAAGAACGGGCGCTTCCCGATATCAGGGATGGTTTAAAACCCGTTCAGCGTCGTATTTTATACGCAATGTATTCCGATAGCAATACCCATGATAAAGGTTTCAGAAAATCAGCTAAAACTGTAGGGAACGTTATCGGGAACTACCACCCTCATGGTGACAGCAGTGTGTATGAAGCGATGGTACGAATGAGTCAGGACTGGAAAATGAAAACGCCCCTTGTCACTATGCATGGAAACAATGGGAGTATGGACGGAGACCCACCTGCAGCCATGCGTTATACCGAAGCCCGTTTATCAAAAATAGCGAATGAATTGCTTAAAGACATTGATAAAGAAACTGTCGAATTTGTATTGAATTTTGATGATACGACCAATGAACCCACAGTTCTTCCGGCGCGTTTTCCTAATCTGCTTGTAAATGGGGCAACAGGGATATCGGCAGGTTATGCAACAGACATCCCTTCCCACAACCTTGGAGAGGTCATCGATGCTTGTATTTATCTGATACAGCATCCAAATGCCTCTCTCTCAAAACTGATGGACTTTATCAAAGGGCCTGACTTTCCTACGGGTGGCATTATACAGGGAATCAAAGGACTCAAGTCTGCTTATGAAACGGGTAAGGGAAAAATCGCTGTCCGCTCGAAAACGGAAATCGAGAAAATAAGGGGCGGTAAAGAGCAAATCGTCATCACAGAGATTCCTTATGAAGTAAACAAAGCAACGATGGTCAGAAAAATAGATGAGATACGCATCAATAAAAAAATCGACGGCATTGCCGATGTCCGGGATGAAAGTGACCGATCAGGCTTGCGCATTGTTGTTGAATTGAAAAAAGAAACACCGGCTCAAGGGATTTTGACGTATTTATTTAAAAATACAGATCTGCAGGTGTCTTATAATCTTAATATGATCGCAATCAGTGACAGGCGGCCACAACAAGTAGGTTTGAAAAAAATATTGACCGCCTATATTTCTCACAAAAAAGATATTATAACTAAACGCACACGGTTCCTTTTAAATAAAGATAAAAAACGGGAACATATCGTAGAAGGGCTCATCAAGGCTATTTCTATATTGGATGACGTGATCAGGACTATCCGAGGAAGCAAGAATAAAAGTGATGCGAAAAATAATATAATCGATGCTTATGATTTTACACCCATGCAGGCTGAAGCTATCGTTAATTTGCAGCTTTATCGTTTAACTAATACAGATATTACACAACTGGAAAAAGAGGCAAATGAACTAGCTGGACGTATAAGTGACTATAATAATATTTTAACTGATGAAAAAGCTCTGGAATCAGTCATGAAAAAAGAATTGCGAGATGTAAAGAAAGAGAATGCTATAGAACGACAAACTGTGATCGAAGAAAAAATAGAGGAACTCAAAGTTGAAAAAGAAGTTCTTGTCACAGAAGAAGACGTTGTCGTATCTGTAACAAAACAGGGTTACTTGAAACGAACCAGCTTGCGTTCTTATGGTGCATCAAAACCTGAAGAAATTGCACTGAGAGACGGAGATCACTCTATTTTCACAGAAAAAATCTCGACATTGGATCATATCGTTCTGTTTACATCAAAAGGAAATGTTATAAACAGGCCGGTCCATGAATTACCGGAGATCAGGTGGAAAGATTTAGGAGAGCATATTTCACAGACTATAAGTGTTGATCCTGATGAGAAGATTATTGGTGTATATGGTCTGAAAGAATTTTCAGAACAGCGTAAATTCGTTTTCATTACAAAAAACGGCTACATCAAACAAACTCCAGTGTCTGAGTTTGCGCCTAAGCGGACTTACCGTTCGCGTTCTGCGACAGCTGTTAAGCTGAAAACTGATACAGATGAGCTGTTATCGGTCTATGCCATCGAGGATGAAATGCTATATGATGTCTTCCTCGTGACGCAGCTCGGCTTTGGTCTACGCTATGCTTTAGCAGAGGTTTCAACGGTGGGAGCGACGGCTAGTGGTGTAAAATCAATCAACTTGAAGAAAGAAGACCAGGTGGCAGGAGGTATTGTCTTTGATCCTTCAAAAGGCGCAAAGAGTGTGCTCATGGTAACGCACCGAGGATCAGTAAAACGAATGAATGTCAGTGACTTTGATGTGATTTCCAGAGCCAAACGCGGCTTGCTTGTTTTAAGAGAGTTGAAAAACAAACCGCATCACATGTCATTAATAATAGATGTAAAAGCGCTCGATGAGTCATGGACGATCGTTACGGATAAAGGAAAAGAATTCATTCTTAAAGCGAACGATTATTCACTGAGTGACCGGTACAGCAATGGCTCATTTATTCTTGATGAAGATGAGGATGGGGTGCCAGTGGATGCTTATAAAGAAAATCTTATAAGGATAGGAGAAGATAAGAAAAAGTAAGCTAACAAAAAAGTTATAAAAAAGAGAAGAAAGACACCAGGAGCGAAATGTCTTTCTTCTCTGTTTCAGTTTTAGATGAAGGGGTTAAGCTGTCGGCATTATATTATAAATGGAATCAAGAACCAGCCAGTTTTTTTAGCTTTTTCAGATCATCATCGTCACCAAGGGCAATGAGTGTCTGACCTGGCGTCAATAAATGATCTTTCGTTGGGTTGAAAATGATTTTGTCATCGTCCTTGTCTTTTATAGCAATGATGATAAGATCAGTCTGTTCAGGGATATTTGCTTCCATCAAAGTTTTATGACTGATTTCTGATGAGGGTTTTATGACCGCTTCATTTAAGTTTAAATCGATTTGACCAGAGTGAGTGATCGTATCTAAAAAGGCAATGACAGAAGGCTTTAACAACATGGAAGCCATACGGTGTCCGCCGATTTCATTAGGTGAAACTGTTTTGTCCGCACCGGCGCGGATCAGTTTTTCATGAGAGTTATGTGTGATCGCTCGTGCGACAATATGAAGGTCCGGCTTTAATTGACGTGCTGTAAGTACGGTGTATAGATTGTTGGCATCATTATTCAGTGCGGCGATCAAACCTCTTGCCCGATCGATGCCTGCTTTTAAAAGAACTTCATCCTGAGTGGCATCTCCTTGAAAGGCGATGATGTCATCATATTCCTGAATGGCTTCCAGTTTATCTTCTTCAAATTCGATCACAACAAATTGAACATCTTCTGTTTCAAGTGATTGTATGATATGCTGTCCCGTTTCTCCAGCGCCACAGACGATAATGTGATCGTTTAATTCATCGAGCTGTTCTTTCATTTTTTGTTCCCTCCAGACTTTTTGTAATGTGCCCCCGAAGAAAAAGCTGATCAGCTGTGAGCCTGTGTAACCTAATGTACCGAGACTGAAAAATATCAGAATAATGGTAAAAAGCTGAGCAGGTGCGTCAAGGGGGGTCACTTCCTGAAAACCAACTGTAGATATGGTGATGACAGTCATATACAAAGAATCCATCAAACTGATGTCAAGTAATAAATAATAACCTCCTGTACCGACGATAATAATTGCGATAAGTAAATATAAAATATATAAGGTACGCTTGTTTTGCTGCATCTATCCAACTCCTGACATGAAACGTATTAGCCTATTTTTATTTTACCATTTTATTAATGATTAGTGAAAAAGATAGGCATTTTGTTTCATACTTTGAAAAGAAAGGGAAGAGGAGTTAAAAAAAGGGTGAGACCACGCTCGGTCTCACCCTTTTAAATAATATTATCCTTTGTAAGCATTCCGATAGACCTGTGCAAGTTCTTTTACCAGAGGTAGTTTAGGATTGGCAGTTGTACATTGATCTTCAAATGCACGCTCAGCTAAATCATCAACAATATCTTCAAATTCTTTCTTATCTACACCGTTTTCTCTAATACTCATTTGAATATTCATTTCTTTTGCCAGGTCGTAAATGGCTTTAATTAAGCTTTCAACACCTTGCTCGGTTGTTTCAGCAGGCAATTGTAACGCTTTGGCAATCTCTGCATAGCGTTTATCCGCAATGAAATGTTCGTATTTAGGAAACGCCACAAATTTTGTTGGTTTCTTAGCATTGTATCTTATAACATGTGGTAACAGAATAGCGTTGGAACGGCCATGAGCGATGTGGAACTGGGCACCCAATTTGTGAGCCAGACTATGATTTATTCCCAAGAAAGCATTAGCGAATGCCATACCGGCCATTGTCGAAGCATTATGCATTTTTTCTCTTGCTGTTTCATCTGCGCCGTTTTTATAAGCAGTAGGCAGATATTCAAAGACCAGTTGAATCGCCTTGATTGCCAGTCCATCTGTATAGTCGTTAGCCATGTTTGAAACGTAGGCTTCTATCGCATGTGTCAAAACGTCCATGCCTGTATCTGCTGTAACAGCTGGCGGGACAGTCATTACAAATTGAGGATCGATGATCGCAACGTCTGGAGTCAGTTCATAGTCTGCTAACGGATACTTCGTTGATGTTTCATTGTCAGTAATAACAGAGAATGATGTGACTTCAGATCCAGTTCCTGAAGTTGTCGGTATAGCAACGAATTGCGACTTGCCGCCAAGTTTAGGGAATTTGTATACACGTTTTCTAATATCAAGAAACTTCTGTTTGATACCATTGAAGTCTGTTTCAGGCTGTTCATAGAATAACCACATGCCCTTAGCAGCATCCATTGGCGAGCCGCCGCCCAAAGCAATAATTACGTCCGGTTGAAATTCTGCCATTGCCTGAGCACCTTTCATTACTGTTTCTTTGGAAGGATCAGGTTCAACATCAGAGAAGATTTTACAGTGTACATAGTCCGGGCGATTTCTCAGGTGGTAGAGGACACGGTCTACATATCCTAATTCTACCATCATTGGGTCCGTCACAATAAATGCTTTTTTGATGTCTGGCATTTTAGCAAGGTACTGGACAGAGTTACGCTCAAAATAAATTTTCGGTGGAACTTTGAACCACTGCATATTGTTGGCGCGTTTTGCACGTTTTTTAACGTTGATAAGATGCATAGTACTGACGTTTGATGACACTGAATTACCTCCGTATGAACCACAGCCTAATGTAAGAGAAGGGATATAAGCGTTGTAAATGTCACCAATTGCTCCTTGACTGGAGGGTGCATTAACGATCAATCGTCCAGCTTTCATATGACGGTCGAACTCCTGAATGACTTCATCATTATGAGAGTGGATAACAGCAGAGTGTCCCAGGCCACCAAAGGCCAGCATTTCTTCTGCCCGTTTGATTCCTTCATCAGAGCTGTTAACTTTATAAGACGCCAGAACTGGACTGAGTTTTTCTCTGGACAATGGATACTTTTTACCGACGCCAGCGTACTCGGCGATCAGGATCTTGGTATCTTTGGGTACTTTGACACCAGCCATATCGGCGATCTGATAAGCAGAACGTCCAACGATTTCAGCATTCAACTGTCCTTCTTCAGATACCATCAATTTTTCTACTTTCAAACGCTCTTCGTTAGTTAAGTAATGACACCCGTTATCAGTCATTTCTTTTTTAACGTCATTATAAATTTCTTTGTCTACGATCACTGCCTGCTCAGACGCACAGATCATGCCGTTATCAAAGGTTTTTGAAAGAATCAAATCTGTCGTCGCACGTTTAACATGTGCAGTTTTCTCAATATAACAAGGGACATTACCTGCGCCTACGCCTAGAGCTGGTTTACCAGAACTGTAAGCTGATTTAACCATGCCTGGACCACCGGTAGCTAAAATCGTTGCAACATTGTCGTGCTTCATCAATGCCTGAGTCGCTTCTAGAGAAGGCTTTTCGATCCACTGAATACAATGCTCTGGTGCACCGGCTTTGACAGCTGCCTCATATATTGCCTTAGCAGCAGCAGCACTGGATTTTTGTGCTGAAGGATGGAAGGCAAAGATGATCGGGTTTCCTGTTTTAATTGAAATGATCGATTTGAATATTGTGGTCGATGTAGGGTTGGTAACAGGAGTCACGCCTGCTACAACACCGATGGGTTCAGCTATTTCTACTGTCCCTTCATGAACATTCTCATTGATCACGCCGATTGTTTTATTCGCTTTTATACTGTGATAGACGTATTCAGAAGCAAAGAGGTTCTTAATGATCTTGTCTTCATAGATACCTCGTCCTGTTTCTTCCACAGCCATTTTCGCCAGGGTCATATGATTATCCAAACCTGCCAGCGCCATTTGTTTGACGATTTCATCAATCTTGTTTTGATCAAGTTCACGTATTTCATCCAATGCCTTGTGAGCTTTCGTGACTAATTGATCGATCGTATCCTGCACTTTTGCTTCTTTCTTGTTTTTATCTAAGACCTTTACCATAATTTTCTCCTCCTATTATTAGTGAAGTAATGAGCAATTTAACTTAAAAATTTAATCTTTTTCATGGTTCACGGGGAATTTTGAAAAAGACATTCAACAATGTGATAAGAGGATAGCTCTTATCCATTGCTTGCTACAGTTATAGAATAACATAGTGAAATCGTTCACATAAACTTAAATTATGTCTAATTTGTGACACTTTTAACAAACTTTCAAAAAGAAACTTTTTTAGTGAAACTGTCAAAGAATGTTCACTCTTTAACTTGTTAAAAGTGAGTGAATGTGATAATATGAACTTGTCGAAAAGTGTTAAAAATAAATGAAGCGCAAAGGAGAATATATTATGGAAAAACAACGTGCAGAAGAGCTTTCTTTAGATTCCATCTGGTCTGATTTCTCAGGTAAATTATGGAAAGAAGAAATCAACGTCAGAAACTTTATTCAAACCAATTACGTTCCTTATGATGGAGACGAAGCCTTTTTAGAAGGGCCAACGAAAGAAACAGAGGCCTTATGGTCACAAGTCATGGATCTTAATAAAAAAGAACGCGAAGCAGGCGGCGTTTTAGATATGGATACAGATGTCGTTTCAACGATCACATCTCATGGACCAGGATATCTTTCTAAAGATATCGAGAAAGTGGTTGGTTTCCAGACAGACAAACCTTTCAAGCGTTCTCTGCAGCCGTTTGGTGGCATAAGAATGAGTGAACAGTCAGCTGAGTCTTACGGATTTGAAATCGATCCATTCTTATCTCATGTATTCAGAGATTGGAGAAAAACGCACAATCAGGGGGTTTTTGATGCATATACACCAGAAATGCGTCAGGCTCGCCGTACAGGTATCATCACTGGACTTCCTGATGCATATGGTCGTGGACGAATCATTGGGGACTACCGTCGTGTAGCGTTGTATGGTGTGGATCGTCTTATCGAAGAAAAACTTTCCGATAAAGCAGATTCAGAAACTGCCATGATGAACGATTATACAATCAGAAAGCGTGAAGAATTAAGCGATCAGCTGAAAGCTCTTCATGAACTTAAAGAGCTTGGTAATATTTACGGCTTTGATCTTTCACGTCCAGCAAAAAACGCTACAGAAGCCTTCCAATGGTTATATCTTGGCTACCTTGCTGCTGTTAAAGAACAAAATGGCGCTGCGATGTCTCTTGGCCGTACATCCACATTCCTGGATATTTTTATTGAAAGAGACCTCAAAAACGGCACGATGACAGAGAAAGAAGCACAGGAATTAGTGGATCACTTTGTCATGAAACTGCGTTTAGTTAAATTTGCCCGTACACCAGAATACAATGAATTATTCTCTGGTGATCCGACATGGGTCACTGAAGTTATCGGTGGTGTTGGCTTGGACGGCCGTCATATGGTCACTAAAAACAGCTTCCGTTTCTTGAATACTTTAACAAACCTGGGGCCTGCTCCTGAGCCAAACTTGACTGTTCTATGGTCGACAAAACTTCCACAGACATTCAAAAATTACTGTTCACGTGTATCTATCGAAAGTAGTGCCATTCAGTACGAAAACGATGATATCATGCGCGAAGAGTGGGGCGACGATTACGGCATAGCTTGTTGTGTTTCAGCAATGCCGATCGGTAAGCAAATGCAGTTCTTTGGTGCACGTGCGAACTTGGCGAAAGCTTTACTTTATGCTATCAACGGTGGTGTGGATGAAAAGACTAAGGCACAGGTGGGGCCTCGTTTCCGTCCGATCACATCCGAATATTTAGACTATGATGAAGTAATGGAAAAATATGATGATATCCTTGACTGGTTAGCTAAAATGTATATCAATACTTTGAACATCATCCATTACATGCATGATAAATACAGCTATGAAAGTGTAGAAATGGCATTGCATGATTCAGATGTTGCCAGAACTATGGCCACAGGTATTGCCGGATTCTCTGTTGCGGTCGATTCCTTGTCAGCAATCAAACATGCTAAAGTGAAAGTGATCCGTGATGAAGATGGTCTGGCCGTTGATTACGAAATCGAAGGCGACTATCCTAAATACGGTAATGATGATGACAAAGTAGACAGCATTGCTGTAGAACTGCTCAAAACATTTATGAAAAAAGTGAGAAATCACCCAACTTACCGTGATGCTACACATACAACATCGATCTTGACCATCACATCAAACGTTGTTTATGGTAAGAAGACAGGTAATACACCGGACGGACGTCGTGCCGGCGTACCATTTGCACCCGGAGCCAACCCGCTTCACGGAAGAGATACTAATGGAGCCTTGGCAAGTTTGAACTCTGTTGCCAAACTTCCGTACAAAGAATCATTGGATGGTATTTCCAATACCTTCTCAATCGTACCGAAAGCTCTAGGTAAAGAAGACAGTGTCCAGCAAAACAACCTGTCCACAATGCTTGATGGGTATGTCAAAACAGGCGGACACCACTTGAACGTCAATGCTCTGAACCGTGAAACACTTGTGGATGCTATGGAACATCCAGAAGAATATCCGCAGCTTACGATTCGTGTTTCCGGTTATGCCGTCAACTTCATTAAATTGACGAAAGAACAGCAAATGGATGTACTGAGCCGTACATTCCACGACTCTATGTAAAAAGATTTAAATTTAACAGGGGGAAATATAATGACAGAACAAACACTAGGTTATGTCCATTCGACAGAGAGCTTCGGCTCTGTCGATGGTCCGGGAATCCGCTTCGTCGTTTTTATGCAGGGGTGTCGCATGCGTTGTGAATTCTGTCATAACCCTGACACTTGGAATATGGGTGGCGGGACACCTTTTACTCCGCAGGAACTTCTTGATAAGGCCTTGAGATACAGAAATTACTGGGGAGAAGAAGGAGGCATCACGGTCAGTGGTGGGGAACCGCTTATTCAGATCGACTTTCTGATTGAATTTTTCAAATTGGCTAAAGCTAAAGGTGTGAACGTTTCACTCGATACGTGTGGGCAACCTTTTACGTATGATGAACCTTTTTTCAGTCGCTTCGAAGAACTGATCAGTTATACTGATTTAGTTCTGATGGATATAAAACATATCGATAATGAATTCCATAAAAAATATACAATGCACGGTAATACAAGTATATTGGAGATGGCCAAATACCTCTCGAAAGAGAATATCCCGATGTGGCTGAGACATGTGCTTGTTCCGGAACGTTCCGACTATGATGAAGATTTAGAGCGTTTGAGCGCATTTATCGATCAACTTGACAGTGTTGTAAAGGTGGAAGTACTGCCTTATCATCGTCTTGGGGTCTACAAGTACGAAGAGCTGGGTATCCCTTATAAATTAAAAGATATCGATCCACCAACAGCAGAACGCGTTGAGAATGCCAATCGGATTTTGAAAACATATAAATACCAAGTATAGTAAATAGTGCTAAAAACTATGTCGACTACACTAGAAATGAGTGATTGCCTCATTCGTTTTTCGGTCGATATAGTTTTTTCATTTATTGAAATTTAATCCATTTTACTATATTCTAATAGAAGAGAATGCAATTAAAAGGAGAATGACAGTGAATAAAATATTGATTTTTGGACATCGAAGTCCAGACACAGATGCTATCACCTCTGCAATAACCTTTTCATATTTACAAAATGAATTAGGAAAAGACACAGAAGCTGTGGCTTTGGGTAAGCCCACGGATGAAACACAGTTTGCTTTAAATTATTTTGATACCAAAACACCTAGAGTCATCACAACTGCTGCACAGGAAACACAGGAAGTTATGCTGGTGGATCATAATGAAAGTCAGCAAAGTGTCCCTGATATCAATAAAGTAAAAGTTTTAGCCGTTGTTGACCATCACCGGATTGCTAATTTCCAGACAGATAATCCTTTATTTTACCGGGCTGAACCTGTAGGCTGTACAAATACGATTATCTTCAAGTTATATAAGGAAAATAATGTGGAGATCCCTAAGCATATTGCAGGTCTGATGCTTTCCGCTATCATTTCTGATACACTTCTTCTAAAATCGCCAACCTGTACTGAAGAAGACGTAAAAGCTGCAGAAGAATTAGCAGAAATTGCCGGTGTCGAAATGGAAACTTACGGTAAAGAACTGCTTAAAGCCGGAACAGACACCTCCAATAAAAATGCCAGTATGATTCTCAATGATGATGCGAAAAACTTTCCAATGGGTGATCTGACTGTCCGCATTGGCCAGGTCAATGTGGTAGAGGTAAATGATATCCTTGACCGCAAGCAGGAATTACTTGATGAAATGGCTAAAGAAAGCGATGAGAATGCTATTGATTTATTTATTTTGCTTGTGACAGATGTCTTGAATAGTGATTCTATTGCCATTATTTACGGAGAAGAACAAGCACATGTTTCCAAGGCCTTCAATAAAGAGATCAAAGCGTCTACTATAGAACTTGATGGAGTCGTATCACGGAAAAAACAAGTGGTTCCTCCATTGTCAGCCCAGTTCAATTAATTAAAACGATCAAAAAGCGGACGAACCTTCTCGGGTTCATCCGTTTTTTTCTTT